>JBBQAQ010000010.1:0-97593 GCA_038316435.1 Bacteroidales bacterium
GCTGGGGTGGGGCAAAGCGAAAAGGAAACTCTTTTTCCAAAACGAACATCAGTAAAACCAATAGCCGAGGGCTGGGGTGGGGCAAAAGGAACGAGGTAACGAAGTAAAGAATACGAGGTAATGGTGGCTGAGCTTGCCGAAGGACGAGGTAACGAAAATTTCCGATATTTGAATCGCAAAGAAAATTAAATAAACCAATAATGATAAAAAGACTACTATTTATTCTACCGTTTTTGCTTATCGCATTTTACAACATGGATGCGCAAATAGCTGGTTATTACAACGGTACCGAAGGGAAGACAGGAGCTGAATTAAAATCAATAGTACATGGAATCATTAAAGGTCACGTTGATTTTAGCTACAGTGATGCGAAATATATTCTGAACTACGCCGATTCTGATCCCGCTAATGAAAATAACATAATATGTATTTATACCCGCCGTTCACAGGCAAACACTACATGGGGTTCAGGAGGCGATTTTATTAACCGCGAGCATGTGTGGGCAAAATCTCATGGTAATTTCGTTGGTATACGCCCAATGGACGGGGATGCTTTTAACCTCCACCCGGCTGATGCAAGTGTGAATATTACACGATCCAATTATGATTTCGATGAGTGTTCGGGACTTCCCGGCGCCATTCTGATTGCAGAAGCGAATGCCTATTATACTCCTACCCAGTTCGAACCTCAGGATGCCGCCAAAGGCGAGGTTGCACGAACTTTGTTTTACATGGCTGTACGATATGAAGGTACTGATGGTGAAATTAATCTGGAAATGATTGATCAGGTTGGGAATTACCCAAACCCAAAATTCGGAAAACTCTCAACACTCCTGCAATGGAACAACGACTTCCCGCCTACTCCCAACGAAAGACGACGTAACGAACGGGTTTCTGAAGCTCAGAAAAACCGCAATCCATTTATCGACCACCCGGAATATGCCAACATGATCTGGGACGGACTTGCAGCATCGGCTATCAGAATTGGCACAATGGATATGACTCCCGAATTCCCTATGAATACTGAAAGCGCTACAATCTCCACAGCAATTAGTTCCACCTCCGCAAGTATCAGCTCAGCAGTTTTATATTACGGAAACTCCTTTAATTCAGAAGATTATTCTGCAAATATGACCGATAATGCGGGAGTTTGGACAGCAGGCATTGACTTTACCCATTTCGCTTCAAATGCCTACGTCTATTACAAAATAGTAGCAAGTGATGGCGTAAATTCAAATACCCAAACAGGAAATTACCGCCTTCCCGATACAAAAACAATTACACCAATCGCAACAATTCATGGAGTAGGAGATACATCGACCTTTATTGGTAGCAAAGTCACCGTTTCAGGAATTGTTACCGCTAATCTCGACAACACCTACTACCTGCAAACTTCCAGCGATCCGCGTTCCGGAATGTGTATTTATGACATACGCAGAGGCAGGTTGGGAGATTCTATTGTAGTTACCGGAAACGTTTCTGAATATAGCACCTTAACAGAAATTGACAGCGTAACTTACAGCTACAATTACGGACCAAAAACGAAGGCTACACCTAAAGTACTTACTGTCAGTCAGGTTAATGAAGACTATGAAGATATGCTCGTTACCATTAAAAACGCCAGTTTTGTTGATGGAGATAAAATAATTCCTCTGACAGCTGCTGCAAACCTTAGTTTTTCGGATGCAACGGGAACGATGATTGTGTATTCAAGGTACAATTCCCGTATCAGCGGAAAAATGCTGCCAGCCGGAAATGTAGATGTAACGGGAG
Organism: Bacteroidales bacterium; assembly: GCA_038316435.1. Lineage (GTDB taxonomy): Bacteria > Bacteroidota > Bacteroidia > Bacteroidales > JACJXF01. The sequence continues at coordinate 1,774 of JBBQAQ010000010.1, forward strand.
TTATTAGCCAATTCAACGGAACATACCAGCTTCTTGTGAATGATATTTCAGATATAAAAATAGTTGGAGATGCACTCGCACCGGTAATATCAGGAGTTTTGGTTTACGATAAGGATTATATCGAAGTTAGTTTTAATGAAAAAATAAATAAAGCATCCGTTGAAGACATTAATAACTATGCCTTTACCAATGGTTTGATTGTAACCACAGCGTATCAATATGGAAACAGCAAAGTTCTGTTGCTCGTTACAGGAATGCGAAAATCTGATTATAAGCTAACTATAAATGGAGTGAAAGATTTACAGGGAAATATAATGTCAAATGTTAGTGTAAATTTTCATTCCGACTTTGAAGATCCCGCTTACAGGAAAATCGCGTGTCTGAATGATACTATCGAAACCAGCGATCAATCCCTCTTAAACATTGCTGTTATCTCCAATGACACTTTACCAGACGGATATACTCTATCAATCCTGAAACAGTCATCATTTGGATCAGCAACGGTTAACCCAGATTTTAGTATTTCCTATGAAACTTTAATGGGAGGCGCACCTGTTCTGAAAGACACCATTGTTTATGAGATTTGCAATTCCTTAGATCCCCTTAAATGCGGCGAGGCAAGTGTTTTCATTTCGGTGAATTACACCAAACTTATTATCTGTAATAATGATAGCGTCTTATCCAACGACATGATGACGATGAATATTATTGTAACAGAAAATGATACGGTTCCTTCAGATTATACTATTTCAATAACCAATGAACCTTTATGGGGAACCGCTACCATTGAGTCTGATCATAGCATAACCTATAATCCGCAAGTCCCTATTGCACTAGGGGGATCTGCATTGGATGGGTATATTTACAAGGATACTGTCGATTACCAGATTTGCTATATCAATGCTCCTGAAATATGCGTGCAGGCAAGTGTTTTTATTACTTTGGATATTCAATCCGGGGTTGGCAAATTGGAAAATGGAAATGTTTTATTATACCCTGTACCCGTTTATAATGAGTTGAATGTGAAATCGGAAAAGATTGTTGCTGACATTGAAATTTTAGATCTTACTGGTTCATGTAAATTTAAATCGCAGCCGAACAAAACTAATTTTGCATTGCCAATGGCAAGTTTAAAGGGATTATTCTTTGTCCGTTTGACGATGGATTCAGGTGAGGTTGTTATGAAAAAAGTTGTGAAACTCTGATAAAAAATATCCCTCTGTGTGACTCTGTGGCTACTCTGTGAAACTCTGTGAAATGTATTTATTTTACACAGAGAACCACAGAGAACAGCAGAGTCCCACAGAGCTAATTTCTGGTTTGATGAAAAAAATAATCGTTATTATCATAAGTATCCTTATTCTTTTCAGCCTATCGCTGGATGCTCAGGTACTTTCAATTGCCCAGATACAGGGCGGAACAGCAATCTCCCCATATAATACCCAAGTGGTAACAATAAAGGGAGCTGTTACAGGGGCGTATAGTCCCGGATATTTCATCAGAGACAGCGAAGCCGCATGGAGCGGAATGTATGTTTATGACCAGGTAAACAAGCCTGCTCTTGGAGATACAGTGCAGGTTACAGCCACTGTTGATGAATATTTCACATGGACAGAGTTGAAAACCATAACCGCCTATACCCTTATTTCAACAGGTAATCCGATTCCTTTACCTGTACTTCTTAACACAACAGATATTGATGAAAGCTGGGAAAATTGCCTGGTTTCAGTAAAAAATGCAACGTGTACCAAGACACCGGCTAACCTTGGAAATGGAGAATGGGAGTTAAACGATGGAAGCGGTCCGGTTAGAGTAAATGATCTTGGGTATTCATATATACCAACTACTGGGGATACTTATAATGTTACCGGAAATGTAAGTTTTAACTTTTCTTTTTATAAAATCGAACCCCGTTTCGCCGCCGATGTGGAAAATGCAGCGATTATTTTCTTTACTTCAGATATTTATCCCTCTAAAATAGATAAAACAAGTATTAGCCTGAGTTGGAGTACTAATATCCCCGGAAATACTGAGGTATACTGGGGCACAACTCTTGATGTTGCAGATGGCTCATTGATTGAGAAAACTTTGACTACAGAGCATTCGATAAGTATTGAAGGGCTAATCCCCGGAAATTTCTACTACATAAAAGCACAGACAGTTTCCGATCCTGACACATGCCATACAAGCCCTGTTCTTTACTCCACCGCCTCTGAATCATCAGGCAAAATAAGGGTTTGCTTCAACCGGGCTGGAATTCCCCCGAAAGAAGATGATGCAGCCGGGATTTACACTTCATCGATGATTGATACGATGATAGCCTATGTAAACCTTGCGCAAACAAGCCTCGACATTGCCCTGTACGACTTTACAAATCACGCATCCTTCAGTGATGAGCGCAACCTTGGTCTTGTAATTGCCATTAATGCTGCTTTTCAAAAGGGAGTTGTGGTGCGCTTTATTACCGACAATAATGTTGCCAATCAGGTTCTGGCATCTCTTGATCCGGGGATTCCAATTCTGAAAGTAAAGACCACAGCAATTATGCACGATAAATTTATTGTGGTAGATCGGGAGAATGTATCAAATGCTTGGCTTATCTCAGGTTCTACTAATCCCACTTATAACAATCTCGTTATCGACTTCAACAATCTTGTGGCTATTCAGGATCAATCCATTGCAAAAGCCTACGCGCTGGAGTTTAATGAAATGTATGGTTCAGCCGGGGCTGCCCCCGACACGGCAAAATCACTTATTGGCATAAATAAAAAAGACAATACCCCTCATTATTTCAATGTAAACGGGAGCCGTATTGAGCTTTATTTCTCACCTTCGGATAACACTGCAAATCGCATTATCAGTGCTCTGAATAAGGCCGGGAGTTCAATTGACTTTGCTGTTATGGCATTTACCGACGATCTGTTAGGAAATACACTAGTGAACACGAAAAATCAGGGCTTGAAAGTCAGGGGTATTATTGATTATGTGGAATACAGCGGGAGTGAATATCCAAAACTACTTACCGCCGGCGTTAAAGTTGCAGATTATGCAAATCCAGGAGGAGCCGGATGGCCTGACGCACCTACCCTGCATCATAAATTTGCAATTGTAGATGCAGGAACACCGCAGGGCACGGTAATTACAGGATCACATAACTGGACAGCAGCGGCAGACAGTAAAAACGATGAAAACACATTAATTATTCATGATTCAGACGTCGCAAACAAGTATAAATCCGAATCTCAAAGGATTTACCAATGGCTAAAACCACTGCAATGCAATAATGACACTTTTGGTGCGATCGACGAATCGATGGTAACAATAGATATCCTTGGAAACGATATTCTGCCTGATAAATTTGATTTTTCAATCACTAAAAATCCGGTGTCAGGGATAGTAATTGTAAATCCCGATTTTAGCATTTCATATACTTCGATGTTTGATTGCATTTGCGACATAAAAGACACTTTGGTTTATCAGATCTGCTATCCAAACGATCCTGATTATTGCAGACAAGCTACTGTTTTTATTACATTGAATGTTACAAAACCTTTTATCTGTAGTAATGACACCGTTACTGGCTTTGATGTAAACAGCCTTAATTTTAGTGTTCTTGATAACGATATTATTCCTCAGCCCTTCAACCTTACCATCGTCCGTCAGCCTGTAAATGGAATAATTTATGTATTATCCGATAACAGCATATATTACGAGCCCACCTTGTGTTGCGACTTTAAGCATATTAAGGATACAATAGTTTATAAGCTATGTAATCAGGAAGGACCCTTGACTTGTTCAGAGGCAACTGTATTTATTTCAATGGATTTTAGTGATGGGATAAATGTTTCAACATCCGAGCCTGTTAAACTTTGGCCAAACCCTGTCATTTCTGATTTGCAGCTTAGTTTATCACAGCCTGTTTCAAATATCGAGATTCTTGATGTGGCCGGAAAAAGCTTAAGGTTATTCAGACCAGTCAAACCAGAAATTACAATTCAAATGCCTGGTAATAAAGGAGTTTATTTCATTCGGATTACGATGGAGACAGGGGAAATTTTTATCAGAAAAGTTGTAAAACTGTAAGTTTTAAAAGATACGTTTCTTTTAAATAATACGCTCTCCGTGTTTCTCCGTGCCTCAGTGGTAAAAAAGGTTGAGATTGAGGTTGAGGTTGAGAACTGCTTAACCTTAATCTTAGCCTTAGCCTTAACCTCATTCTCTAACTCATCGCAACTTTTTTTAACTTATATTTCAAAATATACTAAATTGCATTAAATGTTTGAATAGGTTTCCTCATGTTCAAACATGCATTTGAAATCTTAACTAAGCTGCGAAAATGAACATTGCATCACTCACAAAATTCTTTCCACCGGCTCAATGGTTTACGGGATATACTTCAAAAATTTTTGCCAAAGACACTATTGCAGGAATAACCCTTGCCGCCTACGCTATTCCTGTTTCCCTTGCATATGCGACACTTGCCGGACTGCCTCCTCAATATGGGGTTTACGGATATCTAATTGGCGGAATTTTTTATGCTTTACTTGGAACTGGCAGACAACTGGCTGTGGGTCCTACTTCGGCAATATCATTAATTATTGGCGTTACTCTTGCCACCTTTGCAAACGGAGACACCCAGCGATGGGTTGATTTATCATCACTGACGGCACTTTTGCTGGCAGGCATGAGCATTCTGGCCTATTTCCTTCGACTAAACAGTATTATTAACTTTATTAGCGAAACGGTATTGCTTGGATTTAAAGCTGGCGCGGCTATTGCCATTGCGCTTACACAGCTTCCAAAATTATTTGGCATTCCGGGTGGCGGAGCAAACTCAGTTGAGCGATTTATTACACTGATTCGTCAATTGCCTGAAACGAATATCACAGTACTTATTTTTGGAGTTATTGCCGTTCTACTCATCTATTTTGGTGAAAAACTATTTCCCGGAAAGCCTGTAAAAATAACTGTTGTAGCCATTGCTATTATTGTAATTTCATTTACTGCAATTGGACTTGCAGGATTTAAAACCGTTGGCGTAATACCCTCAGGTTTGCCTAACCTTCATTTCCCTTCTTTTAATATGGAAGATGTGAAACATGTGCTGCCATTAGCTTTCGCATGCTTCCTTCTGGCATATATTGAAAGCGTGTCTGCTGCAAAAGCCCTGGCACAGGAAAATGATTATGAAATCGATGCACATCAAGAGTTGCTAGCTTTGGGTATTGCAAATCTGGCAACATCATTGGGAAACGGTTATCCCGTAAGTGGAGGTTTATCCCAATCAGCAGTTAACGAAAAAGCAGGGGCCAAAACTCCTATATCTCTGATTATTGCTTCTGCAACCATTGCTCTTTGTTTGTTATTCTTAACGGGCTTGCTTAAAAATCTGCCTGTGGTAATACTGGCATCTGTTGTGCTTGTCGCTATCCGTGGACTTGTTGATTTTAAAGAGTTTAAACGGCTTTTCAGAGTAAATCATTCCGATTTTATTATTGCAATTCTTGCTTTACTCAGTGTAATAATTTTTGGAATTTTGCAAGGTGTGATCATTGCTGCAATGGCTTCACTTCTTTTACTTATAAGAATAGTTTCAACACCACATATCGCTTTTCTTGGGAGAATACCCGGCACTAACAGGTATACCGACATGAAAAGACATCCTGAAAACGAAACTCTTCCTCATGTTTTATTATTCAGAGTTGAATCCCCACTACTCTATTTCAATATCGCTAATGTTTACCAGACTGTTTGGCGGAAAATTCAATCGAAAGGAAACAAATTGCAGGTTGTTATTTTCGATTTAAGCACCTCTGCTTATGTTGATTCCAGTGGTGCCCGTCTTATCAAAAAGCTTTATCTGGATCTTAAAGCCAAAGGCATATCTTTTAAGGTAGCTGATGCACATTCAGAAGTCCGTGATATCCTTCGGTTTGAAGATATTGAACATTTGCTTGGTCATGTAAGTCGCAAAGATTCAGTTCATGATGTAGTTGTAAACTCAATTACAGATCATGTAAATAAACATCATTCAGGAAAAAAGAGTTTAGAGGTATTGAAGAGCCTGAAACCCGAAAAAAGAGGTGACAGAAACAAAGAAGGAGAAAGATAAGAAAGAAAAGAAAAACGGAAAGAAAAAGTAAACCTTCAATGAATTACCCCGAGGCAGAGCCATCGAGGTATCAAATGGAATTCTTATTTTCCGACCCAGAGGTTCGGGGAACCGAGTTTACGAGCTCTCCGACTTTGGAGGAAATTAAACTACTTCCTTCTCGTCTGCCGAAGTAGAACGCGAATCAAACCTGTCAGATTTTCTGTCAATTACACTATCCTAGAATTGGAAAAGATCAACTATCGCAACTGGCCGGATTGTTACTTGTTCAGCAATGGTACCCTGTCTGTAATTATCAACGCTTCTGCCGGCGGAAGAATCATGGTTTTTGAACGTAATGGAATCAACCTTATTTATGAAGATCCATTGCAGGATGGATTGGTTCTTAAAGATTACATACAAAAGCCATTTGATCCGGATGGCGGGCGGTTTGATTACGGTCAGGAAGAAAAAACACAGCAACTCCATGCTCATACATACATGGGACAATGGCTTGCAGAGCCAATTTCGGAATATAGTCTGAAGATTTCAAGTCTTTCAGATACAAAGCTGGGGATCCAATCTGTAAGAATATTTGATTTGTATCCCGGTTCTCCCTGTTTGAAAATAACTCAATCGATGAAAAACATTTCGAATGAGTCAACTGAATATTTTTTCTGGGGAAGAACCCTCGTTAAGCCTGAAGGAAAGCTGTTTATGCCTGTTAATCCCGAAAGTATTCATCCCGATAAATGGGGCAGATACATTTGGGGCGAACCAGAACAATTTCTCAGTGATTCTAATGATCAGGGTGTTTCTGTTAAGGATGGGATTTTATCGATTATCCCTCTAAATGCAAAAAATGAAAAATACGGCACCGACTCGCATGAAGGATGAATGGCTTATGGATATAAATCCCTCTTGTTTGTTAAGAAATATGATTATTTCCCTGAATTACGGTACGGAGAAAAGTATGGACTTACCAGTATTTTCTAAACCAATAAACGATTTGCAGAAATGGAACCTGTTTCTGCGGTTGCATCATTATTACCGGGAGAAGAATTCAGCTATTCAGAAGACTGGTATTTACTGGGCTATCCGCCAAGTTTGAATACTGAATTCGACATAAAAATTGCTTGTGAATTTCTCCAATCCATAATAAAAAACAGCAAAGAAAAGTGATGTAAGGGTATTGTCAATCAAAAAAAAATTATCAACTTTCAAGTCTAAACTAAATCTCTAAACTTCAAATCATGTACATTCCTCAAAGTTATTCTCTGGCAATTATCCTCTGCGTTATAACAATGTTATGCTGGGGGTCGTGGGGCAATACCCAAAAATTAGCAGGTAAATCCTGGCGTTTCGAACTCTTTTATTGGGATTATGTACTTGGAATTCTTCTGTTTTCACTCCTCCTTGGATTCACACTTGGCAGCACAGGTGAAAATGGCAGAAGCTTTATTGCAGATATACAGCAGGCAGATTTTGGGAATATACTGAAAGCTATTTTGGGAGGGATTATTTTTAATGCTTCCAATATCCTTTTAGTTGCCGCAATGGCAATAGCAGGTATGGCAGTTGCTTTTCCAGTAGGAGTTGGAATTGCTCTGGCTGTTGGTGTTATTGTAAATTATGTTTCTGCTCCCCAGGGAAATCCAGCCTGGCTTTTTGGTGGCGTTGCACTGATTGTACTTGCAATTGTTATCGATGCAGTAGCATATAAAAAGCACAGCACAAGCATGAAAAAAGTTTCAAGTAAAGGAATTCTCCTTTCAGTTGCTGCTGGAGTTTTAATGTCGCTTTTTTATCGTTTTGTTGCCAGTTCAATGGCAAGCAGTTTTGAAGCACCTGAAGTTGGAAAATTAACTCCATATTCAGCATTGTTCTTCTTTGCAATCGGAGTAGTTATCAGCAATTTCCTGTTTAACTACATTATCATGAAGAAACCTTTCGAAGGCAGTCCACTTTCTTTTAAAGATTACGCAAAAGGCAGTCTGGGCGTTCACTTGACAGGTGTTCTTGGCGGTATGATATGGAATCTGGGGATGTCATTGAGTATCATAGCTTCAGGTAAAGCGGGATTTGCTATTTCCTATGGACTTGGACAAGGAGCTACTCTGATTGCTGCTTTTTGGGGAGTATTTATCTGGAAAGAATTTAAAGGCGCTTCAAAATCTGTTAACATGCTGATTTTCTATATGTTTCTGGCGTATCTGGCAGGTTTGGCTTTGTTGGTTTATGCGGGAGCGTAAAATTCATTATGTTTTTAGGTAATGTAGTCAAAATATTTGCTGATATTCAAAAAAAGTCATTAACACAAGCTGATTTTTTTGTTTTTCACCACATTAAACATGAGGGGTTTAAACCCCGGGTGTTTTTTAGCATGCAATATAAACTGTAATGGTTGCAAAATTAAACGCAGTTCTGCCAAGTAGAACTGCGTTTAATAAATTCCCTATCTCCTTGATAGTGTCGAATTGACCGTTAATTATTTTATTAAATCCACTGATTTTAAGATGTTTATATTACAAATATCTCAAACAATCCTATCTTTCCAATACCCTTTTTTGAAATAGTAAAAGGCAATTAAGGAAAGAACCGTTTCCGCAATTATAATTGCAATGTAAACTCCCTCTTCCTGCAAGCCTGTTTTATTTGCAAGAATATATGCAAGTGGGATTTCAATCGCCCAGAATGCTAAAAGATTAATAAGTGTAGGTGTTCTGGTATCACCTGCTCCATTGAAAGCCTGTGTCATTACCATTCCCAAAGCATATAAAATATATCCAAAACTGATGGTTCTCAGACAGATAACTCCCGCAGCAATTACTTCAGGGTCTTTTGTAAAAATAGATATATAAAATCTGGGAGAAGAAATAAAAATCACGGATATTAGTCCCAATAGAATCATATTGAACCATGCAGCTGCCATTACTGCTCTCTCTGCCCGCTTGGGCTCTTTGGCACCAAGATTTTGTCCAACCAGTGTTCCAGCAGCATTGGCAAGTCCCCATGAAGGCAACAAAGTAAATATCAATATTCTGATCCCGATAAAATACCCGGCAACAGCGGCGGTTCCAAATCCACTTATAATACGAACCATAAAGATCCAACTTGATGTAGCTATCAGATTCTGGAAAATACCTCCAACCGACAATCGCAGTAATTTGAGAATTATATCGGCCGACACTTTCATGTGCCTGGGCCTGATTTTAATACGGTGTTTCCCTTTAAAAAGAAGGTAAAATTGAAATATTACGGCTATTCCCCTGCCGGTTGTGGTTGCAACTGCTGCACCAATTACTCCAAGTTCAGGGAAAGGACCAAGACCAAAGATCAGGCAAGGATCAAGAATTATATTTATCAGATTGGCCAAAACCATTACTCTCAGTGAAATTGCTGCATCACCCGAACTGCGGAACACCGCATTAATAATGAATAAGAGCATGATAACAACATTTCCCCCTAGCATTATTGCGGGATACAGGTACCCGGTTTCAATAATAGACTCTGATGCACCCATTAAACGAAGTAGCTCTTTTGAATAGATAACTCCCGGTACCGCTATCATTATTGAAATAATAAAACCGGCAATGATGGCCTGAAAAGCACTTTTTGCGGCATTTTCAGGATCATGTTCGCCAATTCTGCGGGAAACAATAGCTGTTGTGGCTATACTAAGTCCAAAACCAACAGCATAAATCAATGTCATGAGCGATTCGGTTATCCCAACCGTAGCAATTGCATCGGCACCAAGCTTTGCAACAAAGAGTATGTCGACGATGGCAAAGACCGACTCCATCATCATTTCGAGAACCATTGGAATTGCCAGAAGAAAAATTGCCTTACCCAGGTTGATCCGGGTAAAATCCTTTTCAGTTCCCCCTATGGCTTCTTTCATGTCTATCCAAAGGGATTTGCGGGAATCCCGGGATAAAATTCCCGCAAGTTTTGAGTATATATTAAATAATTTAAGCATGATAATTGACCATGGTAGAGAAAGTCGTTACCATACAACTTTCTGCATTGTTAAGAAAAAAATAAGTGAAAAATACATGAGAGGATTTGGCCTGCAACCTAAACAATCAGCCTGCTATCACACGATAAACGGCATTCCAACAAGGCGTTCCGACTCTTCCCATAACCGTTTTGCTACTTCCGGGCTGGTAAGCTTAGGATTGATTTTCTCTTCACGAGGATATCCACGCACAGCACCTAAACCGGAAGGCCCATAAAATCTGCCGGATTTTGCTAGCGGACAAGTAGCTGCATATAAGGATGGTAATGCTCCTTTCCAGGCCGGTTGGGCAACAACTGCATTCAGAAATTTATTCGCAAGTATATTCCCTTTTGAACCTTCCATCTCACCTCCACGAATCTGCAGATTGGTTGCTGAATAACCGGGATGTGAAGTCATAACGCTGGTAGTTTTACCAGATTCTCTAAGTCTGCGGTGAAGTTCCAGTGAAAACAAGAGGTTCGAAAGTTTGCTCTGACTGTATGCGTCCCATTTTGAATAGGATTTCTCCCGGTTCAGATCATCGAAATGTATTTTCCCGAACTTATGCATGAGGCTGGAGACGTTTACAATTCTTGCTCCCGGCGTTTTTTCAATAAATGGCAGCATCAGTGAAGTAAGTGCAAAATGACCTAAATGGTTTGTTCCAAACTGCATCTCAAATCCTTGTGTTGTGCGAAGTAAAGGAATTGCCATTACACCAGCATTATTTATGAGAATATCGAGTTTATCATACTCTTCAATAAACGCATCCGCAAAATGTTTGATTGATTCAATATTTGCCAGATCAAGCTTCATGAATTGCAGATCAGCTGTAGGGATTTCGGACTTAATTTTCTCCAAAGCTGCAATGCCCTTATCCTTATTTCGTGCAGCAAGAACAACATGAGCACCTTTGCGAGCCAGTTCAAGACAAGTGTAATATCCGAGTCCGCTGTTTGCCCCGGTAACTAAGGCAATTTTCCCTTTCAGATCGGGAATATCAGACGCTTTCCATTTCATAGATAAAAAAATTAAATCCTATCAAAGTTAATTCACTTCATTGAATTTTCAATAATTTGAAGAAAATCAAAATTAACTATTTATCAACTAAGACTATTTCAGGGGATTAGGTTCGCTCAATCTGCTATCTCACGATTAAATCCTGCGGTAGTGGAAAGTAGTAAACAATTTTTAAACTGAAAGGCCTGAAATTAGTGTTAAAAAGTCATCAAAAATTCATGTCAAATCAAACGACGAAATAAAGGCTGAATTTTTGTAAAATACTTCCTTTTCATTCTCTTCAAATCCATTAAACTTGACTTTAATATCCACTTCAACCCTTTTATTCATTTTCCCTATAATGCCTTGTTTAACAGAGTTATCAAACGCATTAATCAGCTTCCCTTTTGTATCGGGCCATGCCATAACAAGACTCAATTTATTAAGCTTGCAAGCAGTTTCAAAAAGTATTGATATAGCTTTTTCATAACCTGGTTCCCAGAATATGTAATCAGCAGCAATGAATTTAAGTTTACGGGGATTGAAAATCCGGTTTATACCGGGAATAAAAGGCAAAATATTGACAGCGAATTTTCCGAAAATCCCGCTCATATCCTTTATTTCCCACATATCTGGATTTGCCTGCATCCCTGCAACAATTTTACCACCTTCTTTATATACCAGGTAATTGTCCTTAAAAAACAAATACTGTTCCATATAAAGTGTGTGATCCTTATAAAACTCCCTTAACTTCTCCTTAACCTCATCCTTTTCCTCAACCTGAATAGCCGATATTTTCTTACTTCTTCGTGGAAAAGCTCTACTATACAGAAAAGTTGTAAGTTTTCTTACCGTTTTGAAGTCATTCTGAATTGCAAATTGGTTCGATTGAAAATTTTCATTTTCGATGTAGGCATAAACCAGCGATTTTTCTGTGCCTTCAGGAAGATTCTTCAGGTGTTCTCCGGGTTTCTGTAGGTATGGCGCTGCAGTTTGCCTGATGAGCGACATTCCCATCCCGGAACGCTCCAGAAGTCTTTCGGGAATAGGCTTTGACGCTCTCAATGGAGCCTTTATCGCAAAATACCTTACATACCACGAAATATAATTCCTATCCTGCCAACTCGTCTGTCGATAACACAAACCAATTGACCCCAGCATTCTTCCTCCCTTGCGCAATAACAGAAAGTATGTCTCACCAAGATTTTCTAATTTCTCTTCTGTCTTTGTATGCTGATACCGAAGTCCGCCAGGAGTACCCAACACATTTGATTTAAGATAGTTAAGCAGTTCTTCGCCGGGCTGTTTTTCCACATCAACTTTTAACTCGTGGTAATTTACTATATTTCGTTTCTGCTCCATTGTTATCAGGTTTCTTTTGGTGCGCTTGAGTTGCGAAGCCCAATGCAAGGCAATATTTTAAACTCCGACAAATTAATAATAATTTCAGAGATAGTAACTATTCATGTTATTTATGCTTTTGGTTTGCAAGCTGCAGGAAAATTGAGAAATTTATTAATTAAATTCTCAGTAAATTTAAGATACTGAAAATAAAAGAGTCTACCTCAGAGCATCTTTGTTAATCTTTGAAAACCTTTAAGAACTTTTTTGGAATAGCCATAGCATAATGACCACTATGTTCACACAAAGATTTCACAAAGGAAGAATCATTTGTTATCTGCAGTGTCTAACATGGAAATTTATAGAATTTTAAATCCCCCGAAAAAAGGTTATTTAAAATGCGCAGTCACAAATTCATTCATTTGTTTTTCTGTCATTTTATCGGATTGCTTCACTTGAAATTTAATGGCATCAAAAAGATGATCTTTCTTTAAGAGGTTCAGTAACTCGCTTTTAGCATCGGTTGGGCCGAAGAGTAAAACTTCCTGATAGTTTTTAATAATGTCTGCAATTTTATTGAAATAGCTTGATTGTAATTGCTGCTCCTTATTATGCATTAGGTTTTCGTTTTTACTCAGACTGCTTTCTTTTTCCTGATGAGTAAATTTCGAAGCAATCATTCGGTGTATCGTGTTTTCATCTGGTTGTTCCATAAAAAAGGCATTTGAATGATCCATCCAGATACCAATTTGTTTTACGTTTTTCATCTGTTTAGTTTTTAATTTATAAATTAAGGTCAGATGGAATAGGCCATAAATAATCATTTGCGGTTGTAGGCAAATTTCTGTTTATGGCTATTTCATTTTTTTAAATTTTTGATTATTTAAAGTTTATTGACTCTTATTCGTCTGAAAATGCTGCTTCATAGAGCCGCAGTCTGTTTTTAAGAGATATAATTTCGTCTTGCATGAGTGATATTTTCTGAAGTAAATGATGTACAGTTTCAATACCTTCCAGATTGATATCCAAATCGTTATAAAAACGAATGAATTTCTCCAGTTGTTGAAGCTGATCTGAAGTGATAAATCCTGTTTCTTTCAGCTTTGTAATGTGTACCATACCAGATTCCTCCAATGAACTGATAAATGACATCTCAATTCCATGACTTACACAAAACTCATCGACTTTTATTAAATAGTTTGCTTTCATTTTATTTGCCATTAGGATTCGGATAATTGCGTAAAAAGTTCCTTCTGTTTTTCTGATAATTTCGTGGGGATTTTAACGGAGTAACTTATGAATAAGTCGCCAAATTCACCTTCATGCTTGTATACCGGGAACCCCTTCCCTTTAAGCTTTACCTTGCTCCCATTCTGAGTTTCCGTTGCTACTTTAAGTTTTACTTTTCCGTTTAAGGTATTCAAGGTAATTTCGCCACCCAGCACTGCAGTATAAAGATCTAAATCTATAGTTGCGTACAAATTATTTCCCAAGCGTTTAAAATCGGAGTGGTTTGCAATTGAAAACGAAATATATAAGTCGCCGTTTGGCCCACCGTTAATCCCCGGACCTCCATGACCCGGAATTTTAATTGTCTGTCCGTTTTCAATTCCCGCAGGAATAGTTATTCTGATATTATTTCCGTTAACGGTAAACGTTTGTTTGTGGGTTTTATAAGCGTCGATAAGATCGAGCTGCAGTTCGGTATTAAAATCTTCTCCTCTGAATTTCACTTGCCTGCTACTTCTTCTACCACCTGAGGAACCTCCAAACATGGATTCGAAGAAATCGGAAAAATCACCTTCAGATTGCTGGCCTGAAAAATTCCTGTTTCCTGAATGGGAGGATTGCTGTTGGTTTTGTTTTGCTTTTTCGAATTCGTCTGCGTGTTGCCAATCCTTTCCGTACTGATCGAATTTTTTCCTTTTATCGTTATCGCTTAATACTTCGTTGGCTTCATTAATCTGCTGAAATTTGCGGTTGGCTTCCTTATCCTTGGGATTCAGATCCGGATGAAATTTTCTGGCCAGTTTGCGGTACGCACTTTTAATATCCTTCTGGGAAGCAGTTTTCTCAACTCCTAAGATTTTATAATAGTCTATAAAATTCATTACTTATTTGCTGAATTTGTAAAACGCCAAAGTGGAAAATGGCTTTCAAACCATAATCCTTAATTGCAATTATAGATTCGAAAGGTAAGGCTCAGAAGCGGTTTGGTTGTTGCAAAAAAATGAGGAATAGTTACATCATTCACACATTTTTCGGAAGAGGTTTTAGAGGAAAATCAGTTCTGCTTCACATTATTACCACATAGTTACATAGAAAACATAGATATGAAGTTGGTAAATTTTCTTAAATACACATTCTTACTGAAATCATTTAGAACTATGGGCTACTATGTGACTATGTGGTCAGCAATTTTTACCAGTTTACGTGTTTTTTAATGTAAAAGACTGTGAAGCAATAATATATAATCCAATGTCGTGACTTAAGCCTGAAATATAGGCTTTTTTAAATACGCTAAATTTCAATTATAATAAATCTCCTTACTACAAATTTTTCATCGAAATAGGTTGCCCCGTGGTTTCCAACACATTCCACCACAATTCGCCTTTAACATCAATTTTTTTCCTTTTTAATACTGTAATTGGAATTGGCATCAGTGTGAAAAAATTGTTCCAGTGTCCGACAACAAAATCTGTTTTCCCTGCCATCGCGGCATGTACGGCATTCTGGGCAAGAAGACTACAAAATTTACTATCGTTGGCATTTGCAGGCGCACTGCGGATGATATAGCTCGGATCGATATATTTGATAGTTACGGGAAAGTTCTGAGATTTGAATTCTTTGGATATTTCAGCCTTCATATAAAGACCAATATCGCTGTTTTTCACATTTCCTGATGCATCTTTTTCAAGGGATTCGGCTTCAAAAAACTTCTGCCCTGTGCCTTCTGCCACCACAATGAGCGCATGATGTCTGCTTTCCAGCCGTTTTCTTAAGACCTGCAAAAAACCATTCGATCCCTCCATATCAAAATCAATTTCCGGAATGAGTACAAAATTTGCTTCCTGCATGGATAGTGAAGCATAAGCGGCTATAAATCCGGAATCCCTTCCCATTAACTTTAACAGAGCAATACCGTTATAGGCGCTTTTTGCCTCATTATGCGCATACCGGATAATTTCACTGGCAATGCTAAAGGCAGTTTCAAATCCAAATGATTTGTCGATGAGGTTTATATCGTTATCTATAGTTTTGGGAATACCGGCAATGGAAATATTTAGATTCCTTCGTGAAATTTCTTCGTGAATTGCATGAGCTCCGCGCAGTGTCCCATCTCCCCCGATACAGAAAAGAATATTAATATTTTGCTGCTGAAGTGTATCAACAATCTCACCAACATTCTGATCCCCTCTGGATGAGCCTAGAATAGTACCTCCCAGAAATAAGATACTGTCTACAAGATCAGGTGTAAGCTCGATTAATGGGTGATTATAGCGGGAGATAAATCCCTCGAAACCATATTGAATGCCCAAAATCCGGGTAACATTATATCGGTAGAAAAGTTGATTTACAAGGCTACGGATAACATTATTTAAACCGGGACATAATCCACCGCAGGTTACAATGGCAACTTTAGTTTTAGCGGGATCAAAAAAAAGCTGCTGGCGTGGACCCGCTTTTTCGAAAGATAATGGAGTTTCAGCCTTTTCATGACAAAGATTGAAATGTTCCAGAGAGGCATTATAAATTATTCTATCGTGCATGTCAATAAAACCATTTGAATCATCATCCGGCTGAAGCGCAGGTTTGAGGGTTGAATTAAATAGTGGCTTACCAAGAACCTTAACTTCAAAATCTTTGTGTGTCATTGTAATAGATTGTTGGGATTTTGGACATTAATACCAAAGGCATAATCGACTGCCTCGGTTAATGATACCAAAGATAATGGAAATAGAATAGAATAGAATAGAATCAAATGAACTATCAGGAACCAGAGTTGACAAGGCATCAAAACAAAACTTTTTCTACTTGATGTAAGACTTCAGCTGAATCTGCTGCAATCCAAAATGTTTCATTATGTTTTTCAATTAGTCGTTTATGCAATGTTTCTAAACCCCAAACAACAAAGTCGCCAACAGTTGATTTTTGTGAGTTTTCAATGAGTTGATTTATTTCTGTATCCATTTTTAATTTTAAACCTTGAGAATTTCTAACAATTGTTGATACAGTGCAGTATAATTTGAAATCATCACCTCGCTTATAGCCAAATTCATTTAAAATTTCAGCAGAGCTTTTAAACTTGCTTATACTCCAATCAGGGACTTGTGCAAAAAGATTTTTACGATTTCCACGTTTATCTCTATATGACTTTAATTCAATTCCTTTGTAGTCTGGCTTTTTGGATGAATTAATATCAATTCCTAAAAGCATTTCAAGAGTTCTTCCAATAGCTGTATCTGCAGATAGCATTGCTGGAATTGGTCCTTTTGTAGCAATTTTATTTAACAGGATTAATAATTCATCGGCAATTTCATTTGAAATATGATTAATCTCATTAACTAACTCACTTAAAGGATTTGTGACTTTTAACTCTAATAATTTTTGCAAGTCAAGTTGAGTTACATTTAAAACATACAATTGCTTTTCCAATACAATTATTCCGAGAACATCATTTGCTTTCGCATAGTGTCCTAAACCTTTAAACCAAATCCGTGGGTCTCCACTTTTTGTGTTTGGACGATAAAGAGAAGCAACAGAAGTTATAAGTTCATTTGGAGAAACAAGAAAGGCAGAAATTTGTATTTTACTTTCTTGTCCTTGTTTCTGAAATTCGTAATCGTGTATTGAGTTGGATTTTAAATAAGTTCGAACTGAGCCAGTAGCATCCATTATAGACTTTTCAAGTCCTGTTTCCGTGGGTTCTATCAAACACAGTTCAACAGATTTTTCAGTAAGAAGTTTTATTCTATTTATTTCAATTCCAGATAATTGTCTCATTAAAAACTATTTAATACTTTTTAAAATTTCTAAAGCCACGGCACGGGACATTAGCGGAGGAACAGCATTGCCAACTAAAGTAAATTGAGGCACTTCAAATTTACGCTTATTTCCACCAGTTGAGCGTTTACCTTGAAATACAAAAGAATCATCAAATGACTGTAATCTCGCCATTTCTCTTACAGTTAAAGCTCGTGGACTAGAAAAGTGAATGTAATCAAGTAAGTTGGCAAACGCGCCAGACAAGCCCCTCCAACTTTAGGGGAGAGCCTGTCCCGAACTCGGGAGGTTGGGGAGGGGCAAAACACATTAACACCCAGTCTCTTAACATAATTATCCTTTTTTCTTAGGTGATTTGACCAAAGTGGATTTTATTCCTGAAAAGAGCGACTTTAAACAGTAATTAATCACTGATCTTTCCGTATCTCTTTTAAAATCAATTATTCCAACTCTCAGTTCTTCCCCTGGGAGAGGATTTGAATCCAATATTTTTTTATTGGCAAGGATTGAAATAAACCATTCTTTAACGGCTGTGGTATCATCCGTTTGCTTATTTTTAAAAGCAAGACTTAATCCTTGGTAGCGCAGGATAAGCTTACCGGTTGATTTATCGTTATTTGCAATAAAGTTGAAATCCATTTCATCGATTTTCCCGGATGATGCATATACAAAAGCAGTTTTTTCCAGAATTGGATTCAATTCTTTTGTTTCAAGATCCGAAAGAGTACCGGAAAACGAAAATGTATTTTGCTTTTCAAATAGTTTTGATTTCAGCTGAAATGTGAATTTTCCTTTTCCCATCAGGAGGGCTTCAGCTTTTAGTATCAGAAAATCGTTCGTTGTTTTGTAGATGCTGTCATTGCTTATTTTGAAAACTTTGCAATTAATTTGATTCAAACTAATACTTCCCGGTTCATTGGCCTTATCGGCATGTTCCGAATACGTGACATTCCCGCCTTTAACAAATAGCGAATCAATATTGATAGCGCCCTTATAATTATAAATTATTTCCTGGAATATTGGTTTATCGACATGTTGGAATTCCTTTCTCTTGTCGCGAAAAACAACCATATCCATTTGCCCGATTTCGATGTAGGAGCTAATAAGACTAGCTGATTTGAAATAATTCGGAAAGGAGAAATCGCGGGCAGAAATGTTTTTAAGCTCAACTTCAAAACGGTCTTTTTGGTATTTATACCGGGAGGTAAAATCGTAGTTTGTGAAATTAGGCTGAACGATTATTACATTGATTGTCAAGGCATTTGAGGTTGTTGAATACTTAGCGCCATTGACCTTAAAAGTGTACATTCCGTTTGAAGAAACAGAAACAAGTTCTTCAGTCGTGAAATCAAATTGATTGAGGAGGCCAGTTGAAATAGTATCCAACTTGTTAACCTGAAATTCATAAACTTTCAGAAACGCCTTTTTGATTACAATTGCCTGTGGATTTAAAGTATTGCGTATCGACAGATCCACATTGTTGAAAATAATTTTCCCGATCCGGATATTTAACGGGGATAAAATGGCTGGCACTTTTTCTTTTAAAAACGGCTTTTCCCCTATTATGCTGCTGTTATTTATAAAAACTTCGCTTATATCGATATCCTTTTTGAAAACGACCTTTAAGAGACTTATGCCCTTTAGTTTTACAAACCCGATTGCCGCCTGAATATCCCCGTCACCTTTATTTTCTTTTTTTGTAGAGATTGAAATAGTTTTCAATTCCAAGCTGCGTTGCAACAATGAAATGCGAACTGCATCGATTTTAATTGCATAATCTTTGCTCTTTTCATTAAGGACGGACTGTATTTTCTTCAGTGCCAGCGGCTCAATAAAGAACATTACTGATAATTTCAATAACAATACCAGAGCGATTAGCCCAAGTATCAATTTAAAGGATGTATTTAATCTGAGCATGATAATAATTGATTTTCTGGTTATTCCTTTACCTAATCGATCAGCAATTCGTGAGTTTTCATTTCACTTTATTCTTCTTTTTAATCCCTTTCCTTAGTAAAAAACTATGCTGAACTGCCTCAAGGTCTTCATCGAGTTTCTGTGAACTGGATTCCAGATTTTTAATAGTTTGTTTTAAGCTTGCACCTGATTCTTCATCATACATTAATACCCCGATTGAAGTATTCGGATTTCTGCCCGCTACTTTTAACTCATTAACAAAAACAGCGGAGGTATCAACCATCTGCTGCAACTGCAAGACTGAGGTTTTCAGGGAATTAAAAACAACAGTATCCGTTGATAGCTGATTAACGAGTGTTCCTTTTTTATTGAAGTTTTCGCTTAACACTAAAAGTGATTGCATTAATTCCTGAGCCTGACCGGCTGCTTTTTGAAGGGAAAGAGTACTTGCTTCAAGGTTTACATAAACAGCATCATCATTTAATAATTTACCTACAGTTCCTTCTCCTTTAGCAATTTTGCTACTTATCAGTTTGAAATCATTAGTAATAGCCAGTATATTTTTATTGTTTGCCTGCAGTGTATTGATCATATCTTCCGAGGTAAATGTTTTTTCAACACTAAGGGTATCGCCTTGTTTAACGATTGGAGACTGGAGGGTTCCTCCATAAATGATCAGTATTTTGTTTCCGATTAATCCATCAGTGCTTAGTTTTACAAAAGCATCTTTATGGATATTTGGTACTGCTTTTTGATCTATTTTCATGATTACTTTCACCTTTGTTTGCTCAAAAAACTCAAGATTTCTGATTGTACCTATCTTTACACCAGAGAACCAAATATTATTACCAAGCTTTAAGCCGCTCACATCATCGAAAATTGTAACCACTTCTATTTTCCTTTTAAAAGTTTCATGCAGATTCCCTACAATGAGAACTCCAGTGACCAGGAATACTATTCCTAAAAAAATAAATAGGCCAACAATCACTGCTCGTTTATTAGGAGAATTATTCATTGCTTATTGTATAAAATTGTAATTAAAAAAACCTTTCACCTGCTCATCGTCACTATCAAATACTTCTTCAAAGGTGCCTTCCATGTTAAATTTCCCATCCACAAGCATTGCCATCCTGTCGCCAGTTTCTTTGGCACAGGTAAGGTCGTGAGTGATAATTATAGAACTGGTATTATACTGCTTTTGCACTTGGAGAATGAGTTTATTGATCTCACTGCTGGTGATTGGGTCTAAACCAGAAGTAGGTTCATCATAAAGCATGATTTCAGGCCGGAGTATTAGCGTCCGTGCGATTCCTATTCGTTTACGCTGCCCTCCGGAAAGATCACCCGGCATCTCCTCAATTTTATCAGCTAAACCCACCGCATCTAATACTTCTTCAATCGACTTTGTGATTTCTTTTTTACTTAGGTTTTTCACATTCATTGTTAACGGAAACCCAAGATTTTGGCGAATATTCATGCTATCGTACAAGGCACTGTTTTGAAATGAAAACCCTATGCGAAGCCGCAAAGAATTCAACTCCATATTTGATAACTTATCCACTTTCTGACCCAGCACAGTGATTTCACCCTTGTCGGGTTTAAGTAAGCCAACAAGTAACTTTATCAAAACCGATTTCCCGCTTCCTGACTTGCCCAGAACTGCAACATTTTCACCCTTGAAAACAGTGAGGTCTATACCTTTTAAAACATCAAGTTCATCAAATGATTTATAAAGGTTCTTAATCTCAATAACCTGTTCATCGCGGTTAATATTATGTTGTATATTTTGATTTTCCATTTCTAAAAAAATCTTATCCAGTTAGAAATTTGTACGATTATTATTTCTTCAATAAAAATCAGAAACATGGCCATTACCACTGCCCGGTTGGCAGCCCTTCCTACTCCGCGCGTTCCTTGTGATGCGTTAAATCCTTTGTAGCATCCAACAATACCAATTGTAAACCCATATACTACCGATTTTACTAGGGAGGTGGAAATATCCAGAAACAGAATGCTCGAAAATGAGTTTTCAAAAAAGGTAATAAAGCTTGTAGCTTCTTCTGCACGAACATTTACGTACGAACCTAGCAACCCCATTACGATGCAGTATAGTGAAAGAATGGGTACGGAGATTGTAGTTGCTGTAACCCTGGTTACTACAAGGTATTTATAGGGATTTATAGCCGAAACCTCCATAGCATCAATCTGCTCGGTAACTTTCATCGAAGCAAGTTCTGCCCCGATACTCGATCCAACCTTTCCTGCACAAATGATGGCAGTGACCAAAGGCCCCAATGCCTTTATTATAGCAAGGCCAATCAATGATGGCAACCACGAACTGGCGCCAAAATCCTCCAGTGAAGGACGCGATTGCTTTGTAAAAACAACACCAATTATAAAGCCTGTTAGTGTAATAAGTGTAACAGATCTTAAACCAATTTCAAAGCATTGGTTAATTACTTCAGAAACGTGAAACGGAGGTTTAAAGGCTTGTTTGAAATATTCAATAACGAACCGATAACTTTTGTGCACTCCCAAGAGGGACTCATCAAGTCCTTTTGATAGTATATATTTCCCAGAGGATATGTTGATCACCTTTCCTTTTTTAAAATTAAAAAATCAGATAACATGCATTTCAATGATTTCAAATATCATATCATTGGTGTCCGAATAAATAATGCGCATCTACTGCAAACCCTTATTAAATCATTCTCCATTGTCCTCTTCAAGTTCATTGTGATTGTCGCCACCCAGACTATAATAATTATTCTCTTCATCTTCATTTCCAATATCTTCCTGTTCGTCATCCAATTCCGAGCCGGGGACATCGAGACTTCCGCCCTTCAATTCTCCATTGAAGTCTAGCTCGCCTTGAACAACAGTTTTTTCAAGTTGAATTTTTGATTTGGACGTGTCTTCTGGATCCACATCTTCTTCTTTATTTTTGTTAAAGATATCTTCATCAGCAGGATACACAGGGTAACCTGGAAAAGATTTATTTTCATTTTCAGCCATTTCAATTTTTTGAAGTTTTTTTGCTTTTACCACCAGTAAGGGATTTTCACTTTCTTTAATATTTTCCATTTTTTTTGTTTTTTTTGATTATCCTATAACCGGTATGCATTCCACGCTTAATAATAATATATGCCCTGAGTTCTTAAATTATCCAGTATTTTACCAATATGATGTGTCGGAAATGATAAAACAGGAATTAAAGATTTATTAATCATCTGATGCGCAAAGTTTCCTAAAAGCAGGTTGGAAGCGTTTTTCTCCTGTTCTGTCATTATTGAGATTAGATCAGCATTTACTGATTTAGCATAATCCAGGGTAAGGTCAGTAAAGTTATTTCCCTGAAGATGGTCAACAGTAAATTGAACATCGTGATTTTTCAAAAATTCACCAACCTGTTCTGAGCTTCGGTTCAGTTTTTTCTCGATGCTCTTTAAATTTGAAGAACGTAATGTCACCAGATGAATTTCCGAATTGAAGATTTTCGCGAGCTTTACAGTGTAAGGCACTTTTTCCTTTGTTTGTTCAGTTATATCCAAAGATAAAACTATTTTTTTAATAGTTTTAACCGTTTGGAAACTTCTGATTGTAATTACTGGCTTAGAGGTTGCTGCGGCAATTCTATAAGCGTTGCTTCCTATAAAAAGCTCTTCCAAACCAGATCCACCATGAGTTGAAAGGACCAATACAGAGTTTTCGAACGATTCTGCCTGGTTGGTTACTTCCTTAAATACTCTTCCTTCCTTGACAATATATTCCAAAGAAACGTTTTCGCTAGTCCTGCTTTTATATTTTTGAATTAAACCTTCAAATTTCTTTTTTACCTGTTCATGCTCATTTTCAAGGCTTCCGCGTTCAATGTTTGTAAAAGAAGTAATTACATGCACCATTTGTACATTCGCATTGTTTTTATTAGCCAGCATGAGTGCCAATTCAAGGCCAGTCATTGATTCATCTGAGAAATCAATCGGAACAATAAATGTTTTCATACGAATATTTTTTAAAAGTGTAAATTATATGCTCAGCCTGAAGGATGGTTTAATGCGCTTATTTCACCTTTTTATCTGCTTTTGGAGGGTTATCTGTTTTACCAAAAACCTTTTTCAGAAAGCCTTTTTTATCTTCATTTTTCAACTGGTTAACAGTTCCTAAATTTATCTGATAATCAATTGAAGGATAGATTGCTCGAATGAAAGCATTCCGCAATAAATCAAATACTGAATACCATATCTTAACAGAAGTATTTCCATATTCACCTGTAATAGGAATCTTCGCCGCCAGTTGGTCTTCTTTTTGGTTTTTTAATACTACACCTGCTGTGCCTGCTATTCCCTCCAATATTTTATTAAAAAAACTGTCATGGCGATCTTCAGACCCTACAACATCAAGGTCTTCAATAATTGGCTTCATATAACCAATAAACCTTTTATCTTTCCCTGCCAATTCAACATATAAGCCAAATGTTCCTTCATTCACGTCGATATTTGCATATGCTTTGAAAAATTCGTTAAGCTCAGGCAGATTGGTATTTTTTAATTCCAAGTTCATATCAAATGCAGGAACAATTGCCAGAGGATTTAATTTCATTTTGAAATCCAACTCACCACCATAAAGTTTTGCAGTAGCAATAACCGTTGCGGGTAACAATGAGGTATCCTCTACACTTGAAAGGTTTTGCGCCAGAACATGTACTCCATCCATAGATATATTTACAACAGGCTTTGAGGTAGAATCAATATACTGTATTTTACCGTCATTCATCTCAAAGCGGTTAATTTTAAGCGGCATAAAACCTTTCAGAAGATCGCGAAAATTGCTCGTATCTTTTTGTATTTCAGCCGGTTCGGCTTTATCTTTAGTAAAACAAATTACCGGATTCATAAATTCAAGTTCTCCTGTGAGTCTTCCGTGAATCAGTGATTTCCATTCAACAGAAAGGTCAATTATCCGGGATGATATAAAGGGAGTCCTTTGTTGTGATGTGGAATCAACTTTATCTATATAAAAGTCATTTATAATATACGCTCCCCTATAAAGAGAAAGGTCAATGTCTTCAATGTGACCCATATAACCATTCATTCCCGCAAGTGATTTATTTGCATAATGCAGTACAATAAAAGGTAAAATAAGACGGATAATAACTAAAAAGCTAATCACAATAAGAAGTATGATCCATTTTGATCTTTTCTTTTTTTGGGGAGTTTTACGTGAAAGTTTCATATAAATACCTTTATCCTACTATTTATGAATCTCTTATGATGATGCTTATTATTTCGACTTCTTAATAATTTTATTTATGATCGGCTCAATTCCAAGCATTGAAGGCATAGTGTCGCCCAGCAAAAATCCCCAGGGTTTTAAAGGCTCAATATGGTCGAAAACCAGTTTTACAACTGCTAGCATAGGGATTGATAAAAACATTCCGGGAATTCCCCACAATGTATTCCCTGCAATTACAACTATAATTGAGAAAAGTGCATTGATTTTCACCTTCGATGCTACAATTTTTGGAACAATCAAATTATTATCAATTAGCTGAATGATGTAATATATTATGAGGATATAAACTGCTGTGGACCAGCCGGATTCTTTGGTAACCATGGCTACAATCATTGGAAGTGCAACTGCCACGAGCCCACCGATAAAAGGGATCATATTGAGTAAAGCTCCTAAAATTCCAAGCAGAATTGCATATTCAACTCCCAGAATAAATAATGTTGCAGATTCCAGTGTCATTATAATTGCAGCTTCAATTACTAGCCCTACCAGATACTGTTGAACAACGGTTTTCGTCTGTGATACAACTTCTTTAACCTGCGAAGCATTGTTTGAACCAAATAATTTTTGTATAAAATCGAGTAACAGCGGTTCATAGAATAAAATCAGAAAAACATAAACCGGTACTAAAAACAAAGCAATTAAAATGTTACCAAGTATAGTCAGAGTCTGCCCTATGGCAGCAGTTGTGGAACTTAATATCTCAGCCTGCGTTTTTGAAATCCATTCATGAATCCTTACAGGGTCAATCTCATAATAACTGGAGGCATAGGTGATGATTTCATTAACTGTTGCATTAAATCTATCAAACAAAAGGGGAACTGAATCACTAAACCTGCCTAATTGAGAGAATAACAGCGATCCAATCGCACCAATAACAACAATTGTTAAGGACAGTGTTATAATAATTGCAATGATCCTATTAAATTTTATCCTGACAAAAAAGTTCACTACCGGGTGAAGTACAATAGCTATTATTGTAGCAAATACGAGCGGTATAATTATGCTTTTCGCAATGTAAAGTATGGCAACAAATACAAATATTCCGATTAAAAGCAGTGTCACTTTTGCATAAAATGGCATTTTAAAGGATTGAGCCGTACTCATTTTATGATGGATTTTGAAGTTTTCAAGGGATGATGAACTAATCTATTGTGGAAGCTCTGCGTTCTTTCATACGCATAAACTGCTGAATCACAAATTGTCCGAATGTTTTAAGTCCATCGGGATGGTTGGAGACTAGGTTTGTAACGCCAACCTGCATCAGAGATCCAATAAGTTTTCTGAACAGATTTACTGAAGTACCAACAAATATTTTCTTTGAAAGAAATCCTGTAACAATTCCTCCGGCGGTGCCAAGAAGATTATCAGCAACACCTGGTGATGTGGTAATATCCTTTAAAGCATTCAAGAAAAGATTAACTGGCTTTAAACTTTCATAGGTAAGGCGGAATTGCTGTTTTAGCACTCGTCCTTTTATAATTTGTTCGACTTCCAATAACAGGATAGCTTCTTTAAGTTGGGCGGAGGATGTGATATTTTGCATAGC
This sequence comes from Bacteroidales bacterium, assembly GCA_038316435.1. Taxonomy (GTDB): domain Bacteria; phylum Bacteroidota; class Bacteroidia; order Bacteroidales; genus JACJXF01. The sequence continues at coordinate 27,964 of JBBQAQ010000010.1, forward strand.
TAATTATTTAAGCATCTGGTTAATAATAGAATTACAGAAATATATTTTTACCCTTTTGTGAAAGAATACATAAAATATAATCCCTGCAAGTACGTAAAACCCAGCTACCACAAAGAATCCTAAGTAGGTTCTACCAAGAACTTCACCAAGCCAGAAAGCCAGGCCCAGATTCAAAAAGATCATAAATGAAGCTATCAGGACAAAAACGATAGAATTTGGAATCAGGGAGGAGATAATTTCTGAAGTTTTATCTACCACCTTAAGTTTTACCAGTTCTAAACCTGATTTGCCGTAATCTTCTGCCTTTTCAATTAGTGATTCCAGCATAGTAGCATTGTTTTCCATTTTCGTTTGGTTTATTATTATGGGCTTTCAGCCCGAATTTTTTGTTTACAGAATATTCAAACCCTAATGCCAAAAATGGCTTCTCTTTTGTTTACCATGAAGATAATGGGGATGCGCAACATACTTATTTGCGGAAATTCATTTAAACCAACTGCTAAATATTTGAGTTTGCCGTTGTTAAAAGGAAAACCGTTTCCTCATCTGATGTAAGACTGTACTTTATATTTTCATGCAGGGTAAGCATCTGACCCTTATCAATCCTTACCGATTCTTTTTTTGTATGAAAATCAAGTTTGCCCTCGAGTATCTGAAATGTGATGGAATCATTTGACTGATAGGAGCTTATTTCTGTTTCACCATGCAATGCCGTAAGCACAATTTGTTTTTCCGGACTTTTCAGAAGTATCATTGCATCAAGACTTCCCTTTTTCCAAGATTGACTATGTTTCATATTTTCAATCAAGGTTGGGAGATCGAAGGTAAAAAACATCGAGTTTTCAGGTCCATCTGCTTTAAAAAGCAGTGATTTGGATTTGGTTTTTTCTTTAAACATGGTTTTTTTCTTTAAATGGTTGAGTCCACCTCGAAAACTTCTTCCTGCACAGATATACTCATACTAACTATTCATTAACCCCTTAACAAAAGCTGCGGAAGTTTTTTAGATTTCAGGTTATCGGGGCAGACTCAATTTTCATTAACACTTTAGTTTTTTGCAGTTTTAAAGTCATTTTTAACTTCTTCTGCTTTTGCCTTTGCTTTATCTGTAAAATCAGATACATCCTCTTTTACTTTTTCAAATTTGTCAGAAACGCTTTCCAGAAATTCATTAAATTTTTCCTGCAGATCATCAGAATATTCATTGCCTTTTTTTACAATTTTTTTCCGGGTTTCTGATCCTTTATTTGGAGCCATAAGAACACCTAATAATGCGCCAGCAGCAACGCCAGCCAATACGCCTAATAAAACTTTTCCTGTACTCATGATTTTAGTTTTTATACAATGTTTATAATAAAATAATAAGAAGCAATAAAATGATTACAATGGCACCAACTGAAAGATAAAGTCCATCGCCGATTTCGTTAAGCTGAGATTTGATTGAACGAACCTCAACACGTAAATCCTTTTTCTCAGATGATTTCAATTCTGATTTATCTAAACTGTTAATCTCATCTAATCTTAACAGTAAAGCTTTTACCTCTGCGGATTCTTCACGTTTTACTACAGTGATAGTAGATCCGGGATCTGTGTCTGACGCACGGGTCAGAACCGGGTTTACTGTTAACAGCAACCCCGTTGCCATTAATCCAAAAATGATTTTTTTCATTGTGTTAACTTTTTTCTTTTTCCTTTTATAATTCCGGGCTTAAGCCCGGGTACCTTTTTGGTATAATACTTTTTCGCTTCAGTTGCGCTTTGTATTTACCTTTATAGTATACTTCTTCCCTGAATAACCCTAAGAATCACAGCAATAAGTGCGATAACTAACAGAATGTGAATGATACCGCCGACACCGTATCCTACAAATCCTATAAGCCATGCAATTATTAAGATCACAGCTATTACATAAAGTAGATTTCCCATTTTCTTTGATTTTAAGTCGTTATTATTTAAAACTTGTTTATTTCAATATTTAATCTGAACCCTAGTGTTGCCCCACACCAAGCATTTTTGTTAATGTGGTGTTGCTTTGGTATAATACGTTTTCGCTTCGTCTGCGATTAGTGATACCCTTTATAATACTTTTCTTCCCTGAAGAACTTGGACGATCACAGCAATAAGTGCGATAACTAACAGAACGTGAATAATACCACCGACTCCGTATCCAATAAATCCTATCGCCCATGCAATAATCAATATTACAGCGATGATGTAAAGTAGATTTCCCATTTTCTTTGTTTTTAAATTGTTTTTATTTAAAACTTGTTTATTTCAATATTTAATCTGAACCCTAGTGTTGCCTTACACCAAGCATTTTTGTAATGTGGTGTTGCTTTGGTATAATACGTTTCGCTTCGTCTGCGATTAGTGATACCCTTTATAATACTTTTCTTCCCTGAAGAACTTGGACGATCACAGCAATAAGTGCGATAACTAAGAGAACGTGAATAATACCTCCGACTCCGTATCCAATAAATCCTATCGCCCATGCGATTATCAAGATTACAGCGATGACATAAAGTAGATTTCCCATTTTTTTTGTTTTTAAGTGGTTTTTATTTAAAGCTTGCTTGTTTCAATATTAAAATCTGAACCCTACTGTTCCCTGATACCAGACATTTTTGTACCGTGGTGTAGTTGAGGTACCATCGCCGTTATTATTCTGAATATCCCACCCGGCACGTACTCCAATTACTATATTGCTCAAATTGAAATCCAGTCCACCTAAGAAACAAAGAATGTTTTTCCGGATGTTTTCGTTTTTAAATTCCTGTTCCTGATCGAAATTTATTGGTGCACCTGTGTATGCATCGTTTTGTTTAATAAGGTAGGAGTATTGTGGGCCTGCAAGAATGGTCAATCCTGCGCTTGGTTTAAGTGCAATTAATAATGGAACATCAATAAAACTGGTAGTCCTTTTAAATTCATAAGGAAGACTCAGGATATTACCTGTGGCACGAAATCCTTTTTGTGAAAACAATATTTCAGGTTGTATACCTAAATATTTACCGATGGGAATGGCTAGAAATGCACCTGTTGCCAGGCCAAGTTTTGGATCGGCACTAAATTGATCACCCTGTGTGTCATAAACATTGGAATAATTCATTCCGATTTTAAGTCCAAACTGCATCTGTTCGCGTAGATCGACAACAGTTTCCTGAGCGTTGATGTTATAAGCGATAAAAACAGTTGCTGTAATTAATAAAATAATCTTTTTCATGATAGTTTTTTAAAATGGTTTATTGATATACTAATTGGTTTATAGTTTCGACTAATTATTTGCTTTTCACTGTAAAATTTTTCAAAGCAGTTCCAATATCTTCCAGATCCTTTACAAACTCAGCTCTAAATGAAGCCCATTTGTCTTGCTCATCATTTTTATAGTCAGCAAGTTTCTTTTTGATATCTGTATTTTTTTGTTCAAGTTCAGTAAGTTTTTGCTCATAGACTGCTCTGTTTTCGGCTTTCTCGCTTGCAATTCTCACTTTAAACTCCGCAATGCTTTTTTCATATGCCAGCATGCTTTCTTCAGATTCCTTTTTGAATTTCTGATAATCAGATATCGAATCTTTAATAGTTTGATTCAGATCGTATTTTGCTTCAACGACTTCAATTTTTGCATTTTGCAATTTATTCTCTGCGTTTTCTACTTTTTTAACCGATGACTGGCATCCGTTTAAAATAGTTCCTGCTATAATTGTTGAGAGAGTCAGAAATAATAATTTGAAATTCATTAGAATGGTTTTATGTGTTGACTTTTTGTTTAAAATGATATAACAAAGGTGGCCCCCTTTCAAATTAGAAGCATTACATAACTTTGGTAATTTGTTACATCATTCACACATAAAAAATCCCCCGTTAAAATTGTTTTTGAGACAACTGTTACCGAGGGAGTTAAGAAAGTTGGCGGGAGTTCGTTCAATCAGAAAAATCAGGAACTGCGGCTATGAAATTTTATTTCCTTTAGAAAAGATTATGTGTATTGTTGAGGCCTGCTTCATAAAATCGCAGGTGGAATCAATTTCAGATTCTTTCCATATACCAATTCAATGCTTTTTCAATTTTTTTGGTATGAAAAATGGTGGTAATGGTTTTTTGAAGTCTTATAAAAGCTGTTTCGCTTTTTACAATATAATCAGCAGCCTTGTGGTGCATGCAGTTCACTGCTACATCAATTTTATCCTGGGAAGAAAGCATTATTACAGGTATTTCCGAATTAAATTCTTTTATACGGTCGAGAGTTTCAATACCATTTATAGCTCCTTGCTCTATCCCGTCAAGATGATAGTCTAAGATAATAACATCCGGATTATATGATAAATTTTTGAGGCAAAGCTCACCTGTGGCATAGGTTTCAACTAGGATATCTGCATTTTCCATGAATTCTATTTCCAATAATTTTAAATACAATTCGTCATCATCGACTAGGAAAAGCTTTATTTTACTTTCTGCTGTCATCTCTAAGTGTTTTTAATTGTATTAAACTCTTCTTCCAATTCCTGACAAGCCTGCAAACAAACGGTTTCGATCTGAATAACCATTTCGGAAACCCCATCGGAAAGTAGCTGTGTGCTTGCAAAATCCTGTACTTTTTTTGCCATAATCTCAAAATCCGCATTAATTCCAACAATTGCAAAGGAAGGAATCATTTTATGAACCGCAGCATAAAGTGAGGTCCAATTTTTATCCCTGTAGCTGTTTTTCATTTCGTTAATTAAACGTGGAGTTTGCTCCAGATATAATGAGATCATTTGCATCATTAAAGCGGGATTGGATTTAGTGCAACGATTCAAATACTCCATATCGGTACAACGTACAATCTCTGCATTAATGACTTTATATTCTTTGGATGCCGAAAGAAGCAATTTCTTCTTCACAAGATCCATAATTTTAGTGTGCAATAATCGTTCATCAACAGGTTTTGAAATGTAGTCGTTCATCCCTACAGCATTGCATTTTGCTAAATCCACTGTGGTAACATCAGCAGTTAGAGCAATGATAGGTATTTTTGAATTCATGATTTTGCGAATATATTCTGTAGCTTCAAATCCGTTCATTTCAGGCATTTGTAAATCCATCAATACAATATCGTAATTTCCGGCCTCCAATTTCTCAACGGCTATTTTCCCATTGCCTGCAATTTCACACTCAAAACCAAAATCGTCCAATAAAGTTCTCATTAATAATTGGTTAAGTGCTATATCTTCGACAACCAATACTTTTATATCCTTTACCTCAATATCTAATTCAATTACTTCAGTCTCCTGGTCAGGAATGTCTTTTGTTTTAAAAAATGGCAATGTAAAACTAAAAACCGAACCTTCATCAAGTTTACTTTTAACACTTATGGTTCCACCCTGAGGTATAACCAATTGTTTTACTATGGCGAGGCCTAACCCAGTTCCGCCATACAACCTTGATGTAGAGCTTGAAGCTTGCTGAAAATTTTCAAAAATCCTTTCAATTTTGGGCTCTGCAATACCAATCCCTGTATCCGCAACCGAAAATTTAACAGTTACTTTCTCATCATCTTCTGAAAGTAATTGTGTACTAACGGTTATTTTTCCTTTTGTGGTAAATTTAACAGCATTGCTGATAAGATTCAGGATTATCTGATGTAATCTAACCGGATCACCCATCAGAACCTCAGGAATTTTGGTATCGAACTCCCTTATAAGCTTTATATTCTTCTCCTGTATTTTTGTTTCAAATAAATGAATCATGGCGGAAAGAGAAAGTGCCATTTTGAACGGATTCTGTTCAAAAGTCATTTTTCCTGCATCTACTTTTGCTAGGTCTAATATGTCGTTGATAAGCACGATCAATGAATCGCCGCTCATTTTAATTGCAGTTAGATATTCGCGTTGTTTAGCAGACAATTCAGTTTTCAGAATCACTTTGGTAAAACCGATGATCGCATTCATAGGAGTGCGGATTTCATGGCTCATATTCGACAAAAACTGCTGTTTTGCCTTTACTGCATTTTCTGCAATACGAGTAGCATTTTCAGCTTTTATTTTCGCTTCCTCAGCAATTCCTGTTGCTAGTTCGGCAAAAACAATAGCTTCAGATAATTCGGTTGCGATTCTTTTTTGCTCGGTAATATCTCTGGCTACAACTACTGCGCCTAAAACATTTCCCTGAATATCCTTATAAACAGAGCCGTTAAACAGTACATCAGTATTTTTGTAATCTTTTATTGTTAGAGGGTAATTGGCAACATAGCCTCTCGCAAAAACCTCCTGGTAAACCTTACGCGCTTTAAGTGGATCAGTAAAATAATTAAAAAAATCAGTTCCAATCAGTTTTTCCCTTGTCAGGCCAGTAATTGTTGCTGAGGCATTATTCAAGTCGGTTATTTTTCCTTCTGGACTAATCGTAAATAATGGATCAAGACTCGCTTCAATAAGGCTTCTTGTATATTGGGAAGCAACCATTTGCGCTGTTACATCTCTGGCAACAATTACCACTCCCAATACATTTCCTTTGGTATCTTTATAAACTGACCCATTAAAAAGCACATCAGTAAGTTTGCCGTTTTTGTGGCGAATGGTGAGTGGATAATCGGCTACGGATCCCTTTTCAAAAACTTCCTGATAAACCTTCTGTGCCATCTTTGGCTCTGTAAAATACTCGAAGAATTCAGTTCCTGTAAGCTTTTCACGGGATATTCCAGTAATATTTGCCAGAGCAGCATTCATATCCGTTATCTTACCTTCAGGACTAATGGTAATCAGTGGATCGAGACTTGCCTCAATAAGACTCAGTGAATACTGGGATGCCAGCTTCTCGTATTGATTTGATTCAGAAAGTTCTTTATTTACTATTTCCCTTTTTACCTTTTCCCTTTTTTGAAAATCCAATTCAATATCGGCAACAACTAACTCCGCTGCACGCTTTTCCTTTTCTCCAGTTTGATAATGCAACTCTTTATTTGCAATAATTAATTCTGAAGCACGCTTTTCTTTTTCCTCATTCTGGAATTGGAGCTCTTCATTAGCAATGATAAGTTCTGCAGCCCGCTTTTCTTTTTCTGAATTTTGAAAAATAAGTTCTTTGTTAGCTATGATTAATTCGGCAGCTCTTTTCTCTTTTTCATCATTCTGCAATGCCAGTTCTATGTTGGCAATTCCTAATTCATCCGCACGTTTTTCTTTCTCTTTATTTTGAAATGCTAGTTCCTTGTTGGCAATGATTAATTCTTTTGCGCGCTTCTCTTTCTCTAGGTTTTGATAGGCCAATTCCTTATTAGCTATCCCTAATTCATCCGCACGTTTTTCTTTCTCTTTGTTTTGAAAGGCCAACTCCTTGTTAGCAACGCCTAATTCATCCGCGCGGTTTTCTTTCTCTTTATTTTGAAATGCCAGTTCCTTGTTGGCAATGATTAATTCTTTTGCGCGCTTCTCTTTCTCTAGGTTTTGAAAGGCCAATTCCTCATTGGCTTTCCCTAATTCATCCGCGCGTTTTTCTTTCTCTTTATTTTGAAATGCCAGTTCCTTGTTGGCAACACCTAATTCTTTCGCACGGTTTTCTTTTTCATTATTTTGAAAGGCAAGCTCCTTGTTAGCTATTCCTAATTCTTCCGCACGTTTTTCTTTCTCCTTGTTTTGAAATGCTAATTCTTTATTTGCAATTCTTAGGTCGGCTGCCCATTTCTGCTCTGATGTATCCCTCGCAACAACCACAGCGCCAAGAATTTTTCCTCTTTTATCTTTATATACTGAACCATTAAACAAAACATTGGTTAGGGTTCCGTTTTTATGTCGAAAAGTAAGTAATGAATTAGACACAGATCCTTTTTCGAAAACTTCCTGATATACAAGACGGGCTTTTTGAGGCTCAGTAAAATAATCGTAGAAATTAGTACCAACTAATACTTCGCGCTCCACTCCAGTTACATCTATTTTTGCCTGATTCATATCAGTGATCTTACCCTCAGTACTTATAGTAATCAAAGGATCCAGACTAGCTTCAATTAAACTACTGGCGTAATAAGATTCATGAGATTTGGTACGATGCATTGTATTGCGCCTATAAAAAGTTAATTAATTAAATATGCCCGTTCTGTATTGCCAATCTGTTCAATAGGACTACGTCTTTTGTTTTTGAGATTTTTAAAGTGGGATGGTGTAAGACCGGTGTTTTTCTTGAATTGATTGGATAAATGCGCAACACTGCTGTAATGCATTTTCCAGGCAATTTCGGTCAGACTAAGTTCGTCGTAGATAATAAGTTCTTTTACTCTTTCAATTTTATGAGAAATGATGAATTTTTCTATTGTAGTTCCCTGTACCTCTGAAAACAAGTTGGCGAGGTAAGTGTAATCATAATTCAGTTTCTCGCTTAGAAAATCGGAGAAATTTACTTTGGGAACTTCATCGGTATAATGTATCATCTCAATAATCACTGCTTTAATTTTTTCAATCAGAACAGCCCTTTTATCATCCATCAGTTCCAAACCCGAGAGTTGCAATGCATCTTTAATCTGCTGCCGCTGCGTATCGGTTATATTTTCCATGATCTCAGCAACTCCCATCTCAACTAAAATGAAGTGAAGGCCGAGTTTTTTCAACTCTTCCTTCACCAGCATCTTACAACGTATGCTAACCATGTATTTGATGTACAGCTTCAATGGGAAAAATTATTTTTTACCCGGCAATAATAACAATAAACCTCCCAGACCCATCACAGCTACACCAATCAAGGGTGACCATTTTAGGTGGTGAGGTTTATTGGCAGTAATTTCAACTTTTCCAAGATCCACTACTTTTTCCCTTGTGAAAAAAGTAAAAGCGGTAAAAGCAGTTAAAAGAAAACCTGCAACTATCAGTACAATTCCAGCCTTTTTCATAATAGTGGTATTAAAAAATTTACAATGATGCAATTATTTTATTGATCTCGTCTTTCGATTTACCCAATCTGATCTGGAGTCGCCCCAACATTTCTTCTTCTTTTCCTTCAATTAATAACAAATCGCTGTCGGTAAGCAAAGCAAATTTCTGTTTAAGTTTTCCTTTTGTTTCGTTCCATTCGCCTTTTAACTCGGTGACATTTTTCATGAATTATAGTTTAATAATTGTACATAATGTTAAAGTACAAAGATGTATTGCTTTTACTAGCTTTTTGTTACACAATTTCAGGTAATATTTATATTATTCTTGCAATTTCTTTGTATGCGTTCCATTTTAGTAAATCAAAAATGGCTTATTCATAGCCGCTTTTTATTATTGTAGAGATCATCTTAAGCCTTTCGTTTGCTTTAACAATGTTTGCTGTGTGGGCTGGTATAATAATGGATTGGCCAGTTTCCAGCATATTGGAAACACCGTCAATTACAATTTCAGCTTTACCATCGATAATCTGGACGAAGGTATCAAACGGAATAATTTTCTCAGTCAAGGCTTCCCCACTGTCAAAAGAAACTGCGGAAATGTTTCCGGTTGTCTTTTTAATTATAGTTTTACTAACTACCGAATTTGGAATATATTCAATGATTTCAACAATGATGAGAGCTTTTGCTTTTTCAATTTCTACGATCGACATGGTTTCAATTCTGGCAATATTTCTACACACTTCTGGAAAAAACTTTATTTCAGGCAATTCCAAAAAATGCCTGAAAAAATTGGCCTTTCATTGCAAAGGTGATATACCTTTACTTAAAAAAAGTTACACAATTCACAGAATAATTTACACAATTCACAAATCTCCGAGAGATTTGCGCCTTTTGTGCTTGAGATTTTTAAAGTGGGAAGGTGTAAGACCAGTCATTTTTTTAAACTGGTTTGAAAGATGAGCAACACTGCTATAATGCATTAATGCTGCTATTTCAGAAAGATTAAGTTCATCATAAACGATGAGTTCTTTAACTCTTTCAATTTTATGTGCCAGGAAATAATTTTCTATTGTAGTGCCTTTAACTTCTGAGAACAGGCTTGATAGATAGGAATATTCGTGGTTAAGTTTTTCACTGATGTAATCTGAGAGGTTTATTTTGATCTGATCTTCAGTATAATGAACAAGTTCAATGATGATATGCTTTATTTTCTCAACTAAAATACTTCGTTTATCATCCATTAGTTGAAGTCCGGTCTTTTTAAGCCCGGCATCCAGACGTTCGAGTTGCTCTGGTGTAAGGTCTTCCATAACCTCCACTTCACCCAATTCAACAGTATTGAAGTGAACTCCAAGTTTTTCAAGCTCCGATCTTACTACCATTTTGCATCGGATACAAACCATATTTTGAATATAGATTTTCAGGAAGCTTTGAATTATTGGTTAGTTAAGAAAAGTTACCCGCAATGTACGCCAGAATTAAATCAAAGTAAAGGTAAATTGCTTTTTAATTTGATAATAAATGGGCACTTGCCTCATGAAAACATCTCCGTTTCATTTGAAACTATAAAATATATCAGTAATTTTGACCTCCCATAAAAATATAAGAAATGAAAAAATCTGATCTCTTAAAAGACCTTATCAAACACATCGACATTGCTTCCTTCGACTCTACTCCTATCATCAATTCAATGAGGGATATGTCATTCACATCCCGCGATACTGCAAATGCTGCCGACATCCTCGCCCGTATGATTGCCGATAAAGACTGTACCATTATGCTCACATTGGCAGGTAGTACAAGTGCCGGGGGTTGTATGCAGGTTTATGCCGATATGATTAAATATAATATGATCGATGCAATTGTTGCAACTGGCGCGTCAATCGTTGATATGGACTTTTTCGAAGCTCTGGGTTATAAACATTACAGAGGTTCACAGTTTGTTGATGATAAATTGCTCAGAAGCCTCTATATTGATAGGATTTACGATACATATATCGACGAGGAAGAATTGCAAAACTGTGATACAGCCATCCTGGAAATTGCCAATTCACTCGAACACAGACCCTACTCTTCCCGCGAATTTATTCATGAAATGGGAAAATATCTCGTAAAAAACGCAAAGAAAAAAGATTCTCTGATTCAACTTGCATACGAACATAACGTTCCTATTTTCTGCCCCGCATTCAGCGACAGCAGCGCCGGTTTCGGCCTTGTAAAACATCAGTGGGATAATCCTAAAAGCCACGTATCTATTGACTCCGTTGCCGATTTCCTCGAATTAACAAAAGTGAAACTAGCCGCCAAAACAACCGGTTTGTTCATGATTGGTGGTGGAGTTCCAAAAAACTTCGCTCAGGACACCGTAGTTTGCGCAGAAATTCTGGGTTTCGAAGCACCTATGCATCAGTATGCCGTTCAGATTACCGTTGCCGATGTCAGAGATGGCGCATGCTCAAGCTCCACTCTTAAAGAAGCCTCTTCATGGGGAAAAGTTGAAACTATTTACGAACAAATGGTTTATGCAGAAGCAACTTCAGTTCTGCCACTAATTGTTAGCTATTGTTACCATAAAAAAGACTGGCAGAAAAGAAGCAGACGCGATTGCGCGAAAATATTCACGAATTAAATGCCTCTCTGGATAAGTTTTAAAAAATATGAAAAAATATATTCTTTTATCCATCCTTTTTCTCTCATTCTTAAATCTTTCAAAAGCACAGGATTACGAAAACGCAATTGGGTTTCGTGCCGGATTATCTAATGGGATTACTTTCAAACATTTCATCACAACAAACGATGCTGCAGAGGGAATACTCTCAACACGATGGGGCGGTTTTAACCTGACAGGTTTATTTGAAAGACATACCACTGCCTTTGATACCGATGGTCTGTATTTTTTTTACGGGGGAGGTGCACATCTGGGCTCTTTCAACAATTCCTGGTTTTTAGATAATTCAAGTCATATTGTTATAGGAATAGATGGGATCTTAGGATTGGAGTATGTTCTCCCTGATCTCCCATTAAATGCGTCATTAGATTGGAAACCTGGATTTAATCTAATTGGTTATACAGGATTTTGGGGCGATGAACTTGCACTATCGGTCAGGTATACCTTTTAATTAATAAAAATGAATATTCCTGACTTCGGGGAAATCAGATCTGCTGCAGAGCGCATAAATCCTTACATTCACAGGACTCCGGTTTTGAAGTCGAGTGCAATTAATGAAATATGTAACGCCGATTTGTATTTTAAATGTGAAAACTTTCAGAAAATGGGAGCATTTAAAATGCGCGGCGCCATGAACGCCGTTTTGCAATTAAGCGATTCTGAAAAGAAAAACGGAGTAGCAACTCATTCTTCAGGAAACTTCGCTCAGGCGCTGAGTCTGGCAGCAAAAATCCTTAAAATAAAGGCTTATATTGTTATGCCTTCAAATTCCGCACAAGTAAAGAAAAATGCGGTCCTTGGGTATGGTGCTGAAATAATTGAGTGCGAACCTACTCTTTCCGCAAGAGAAGAAACCCTTGCAAAAGTGGTAGAAAGAACCGGCGCCCGTTTTATTCATCCTTATAACGACACAAATGTTATTCTTGGAAATTCAACGGCCGCATTGGAACTCTTCATTGAAACTTCAGATCTCGACTTTATTCTTGCTCCTGTCGGGGGAGGTGGATTACTCGCTGGCACAGCTCTTGCTTCCTATCATTTAAGTCCCGATTGCAAAATCATTGGTTGTGAACCATTTGCAGCGGATGATGCTTACCGATCCCTCGAAACCGGCATCATTCAGCCATCAATAAACCCAAACACAATTGCCGATGGACTTCGAACTTCCTTAGGCGACAAGACTTTTCCAATTATTAAGCAACTTGTCACCCAAATTGTAAGAGTAGAAGAAACTGAAATTGTTGAAGCTATGCGAATGATCTGGGAACGAATGAAAATCATTGTTGAACCTTCCAGCGCTGTCGCTTTTGCTGTTATCCTAAAAGAAAAAGAGTTGTTTCGATCTTCGCGAACAGGCATTATCCTCTCAGGTGGAAATGTTGATCTTGGCCATTTGCCTTTCTGAAAAAAAATATATCTCTATTTATTTGTCCGGTAAAATAATATTTCGTCCCTTGACTTCGACAAATGCTCAGTCCAACGCCGGGACTTATGATTCGTTTTTAACTATTTATCTACCAATATTTTGTCCCTATGAGACGATCCCGTCTGGGATCAAATATCGGTGAAAAATATTGTAAGCCCCAGTCTTGGTAAGTCCCGTAGACCCGATATATAATAAGGATTTGCGGAATATTTATGATATTTAACCGGACAACAATAATATCTATGCATGAATTCTTACTAATGCAACTTATTAGCAATGGCTGTGGTCTTTATATCAATATATATCCTATTTTTGAAAATTCGCATCTCATTTAACCTTACCATGGTGAATTCGTTCAAATGCCTTTTTATAATATTTGTATTAGTTCTGTTCAGTTCATCCTGCAAAGATAAGCCTGTTGTTACTGTAAAACAGGTTTCAACTGACCCACAGGTGCAGGCTGCATTTGATGCGTTTTTAAAATCAGTTGATAATAAGCCTGAAATTACTGGCACTCATGTTTATGAGAATTTTATTGCAACAAAAAGACTTCTAAACGGTGAAGGCGTTTTGCTACTCTACAGGAAAATGGGCGAATACTTCTATGAAAATGAAATCCCTGATTCTGCTCTTATATATTTCAAGGAAGGTCTTAAGTTGGCTAAGGAAGCTGAAAACAATTATTACATTTCCGCATTCCATATGTTGTGTGGGTCTGTTTACACATTTGTATCTGATTTCGAACCCGCTCTTGCAGAACTTAAAGCATCCTATAATATTTCTTTAAAACTGGATTCTCTAAAACTGCAGATCCGCAGTTCAAGATATCTAGGGAATGTTTACTGGAATATTGGAAATTACGATCTTGCTCTTGAGTATTATCTTATCTCCCTTGACATTAGCCAAAAATCAAATAATGAATATGGAGTTGCTGCTGCCCTAAATAATATAGGTAATGTATATCTTGAAATAAAAAATTATGACAGAGCAATAGATTATTTCAAACTCTCCATTGAACTGGCAGAGAAAAGCGATTTAGAAAAAGTACTAGCCCTTGCAAGCAATAACATGGGAAATGTATTTCTGTTAAAAGAAAAATATGATAGCGCTTTGGTGTTTTTTCAAATTGCCCTCGTTAATATAAAAAAAATTGATTCGAAATATGATGAAGGTATCTATATAGGAAACATTGCCGATGTGTACCTTAAAACCGATTCGCTTGAGAAATCGAAGGAATATTTTCACAAGTCTCTTGACTTAGCTGCCGAAACAGGCGATAAAACAGGTATGGCAAGTTGTAATCTGGGTTTAGCTGATGTGGATATCCGTCAGAATAATTTACCTTCCGCCTTACAATTTTTAAAAACCGGCACGGAAATATCGGAGGAAATTGGCTCCCTGAAATTACTGGATTATGCGTATAACCTTAATTCTAAGTACTTTCTTACCAAAAATGATTTTCCGCAATCTCATCATTTCCTTACAAAACAAATGTCTGTCAAGGATAGTATGTATTCCCTTGAAAATGGAGAAAGCGTTGCCCGACTCGAAAATCAGTATAAAGAAGTTAAGAGTATCAAGGAAATCGAACTCCTGAAAGAAAAACAGAAAAACTTTCTTTACCTTGCCGTACTTGGATTTTCGGCTTTTATTATTATTTCTTTATTGATACTTCTTGCATACCGGCAAAAAGCAATATCTAACAAAATATTAAGCGAAAAAAACCAGCAAATTGAGCTGAATAGAGGTGTTCTTGAAGAAAAAAATCAACAGTTAATTAAATCTCAGGATCTTCTAAACAAGGCGAATAGAGGGAAAGACGATTTTCTTACCATCATCTCACACGACCTCAAGAATCCTCTAAGTTCCATTCGCGGCTTTACCGAATTGTTGGTTCAGAATTATGATGAATTATCAGACGATAAACGAAAACAATTTCTGAACGAAGTATTCGATTCAATTGAAAGAATAAGTCTTCTTATTACTAATATTTTGTTCTGGGTGAAAACTCATACCGACGGAATCTCAATTAGAACGGAAGAATTCCCTCTTAGCAGAAGAATTGAGGATAATGTTTCGATTTACAGACTGATATTGGCAAATAAAGAAATAACTGTTGAAAACAATGTTCCTCATAATATCAAAGTACTGAGCGATATAAATGTTTTTGACATGATTATCAGAAACATCTTGTCCAACGCGATAAAATATAGTAATGCAAAAGGTTTGATATCAATCAGCAGTAATGTGGAAGGCTCAAATATCAAAATCACAATTTCCGACACTGGTGTTGGCATCCCAAAGGATAAAATAGACCTTATTCTTCAAGGTAAAGAACAGTTCACAACCACAGGAACACGGCATGAACAAGGTACCGGCTTAGGACTTGGTCTGAGTATTAAATTTATTGAACAAATCGGTGGCAAATTCGAAATTGATTCAGAAGAAGGAAAAGGCACGTCCATTTCTTTCACACTTAAATCATCTGGTTAAGTTCCCTTCCACTAAAAAAAATAAAAAAAACCTCTCTGTCAGGCTGATTTTGTAAACCCTTAGGTCATTAAGGGGAAAACAAACACACATGACCGACTCCCGTGTTCCTATTCTTGATGATGTAGAACTGAAAAGTTCCATTAACTCTTTTTTTGGAAAGACCAATATTTACTCGCATACCATTTATCTAATAATACTTGGCTTGCTCATTCTTGCGTCGGTTGCCATGGCCGTTTTTAAAATTCCGGTTTTTGTTCAATCCCGTGGGATTATCCGCCCATCAGCAGAATTAAAACAAATCTTAGCTCCTGTTCAGGGGGTAATCACTAAAATCAATGGTGCAGAAAATCAATCAGTCAATCAAGGCGATACTATTCTCCAACTTGATGCTGAAAAGGAAAAGATTCAGAAAAAACTGATAGTTAAGAATATTGAGCAGTTGAAAATGCAAATTATTGATCTTGTTCAGCTTACAGACTCCGTTAATAAGTTCCCCTTACCCGTTTCCGGAATGTATCAGGTTGAATATAGTCTTTATCAGGAAAAGCTGAAAGAAATTGACTTACGAACTAAAATGGAATTAGCTGATTATGAAAGATATATAACTCTTTTCACGGAAAAGTATTTAAGTAAACGGGAATTCGAAGTTTCGGTCTTGAAATACAAAACCCTGCAGAATGAAAAAAAGCAACTGATTTACAACCAGCAAAATCGCTGGATTAATGAAAGAAATGAATACATCCTTCAGGAATCAGCTATGCTAAAGAGTTTGAGTGAGATTGATTATTTTATTGAAAACTCTGTAATTAAAGCTCCTGTTTCCGGCATTCTTCAGGGGATCAGAAACCGATTTTTAGGAGAATTCTGTGCCACAGGTACCGCATTATTCAAATTGATTCCTGATACCAACCTTATGGCTGAATTGCAGATTCCTCCAAGAGACATTGGATTTATTCATCCCGGTCAGAAAGTAAGACTTTTAGTTGATTCTTATGATTACAAATACTGGGGAATCCTTGATGCAACATGCGCCAGCGTTTCTAATGATATTGAAATTACAGGAAACCAGGCTCTTTTCAGAGTTATCTGTGAATTAAACAAACCCACATTCTTAGAATATTTGGGTAACCGGGTGTATCCCGGGAAAGGTATGACGCTCACTGCTCAATTTTTCGTTACAGAGAGAACTATCTGGCAATTATTGCGAGACGAAGCCTATAATGGTATAGCAGAGAACAAAAATTAACTTAAATACACCACGCTTAATACATTCGGGAATTCTCGCTGAATCCATATCCATAACTAAATAAATACACTAAAAAATGTATCTCCACAAAAACATTTGCATCAAGCAACACGATATCAGCGATTGCGGAGCAGCATGCCTTGCATCCGTTTCATCATACTTTGGCCATTCATTGCCGATCTCCAGGGTACGTCAATATGCCGGAACCGATTCGAAAGGCACCAATCTTGCCGGAATGCTCGATGCAGCTGAAAAATTAGGCTTTTTAACGAAGGCTGTTCGTGTAAATAAGGAATCACTTGGCGAAGTTCCTCTGCCTGCTATAGCCCATTTAACCATTAAGGAAAGCTGGCACCACTTTGTAGTTCTTTATAAAATCAGAAAAAAAAACGTCACCGTGATGGATCCAGCAACGGGAAAACTGGAAAAATGGAATCGTGAAGAATTTTCTGCCAAATGGACTGGAATTATTCTGCTTCTGGAGCCTGCAGAGAATTTCATTAAAGGTAACGAAAAGGTTTCCATCTGGGAAAGATTTATAAAACTTACTGAACCACACCGGTCAATCCTGATTCAATCACTTACCGGTGCAATCTTTTATAGCATTCTGGGTCTTGGAACCTCAATTTATGTACAAAAACTTATTGATTATGTAATCCCAACAGGGAACGTGAAACTTCTGAATATCATGAGTTTAAGCCTACTCCTGATAATACTGTTTCGTATTATAATTGGGTATCTGAAAAACTTATTTATGCTTCATACAGGCCAGAAAATAGATGCCATGCTTATTTTGGGTTATTACAGACATTTAATGCTTTTGCCTCAAAGGTTTTTCGAAACAATGCGTACGGGTGAAATTATTTCCAGAGTAAATGATGCAGTAAAAATCAGAGCCTTTATTAATAATGTCGCGGTGGAATTACTGGTAAATCTCCTCATAATTATTTTCACCTTCAGTCTGATGTTTATTTATTCGTGGGAAATGGCATTGCGTATGACTTTGATAATACCCCTCTTCCTTCTTATATATGCGCTGTACAATAAACTGAATAAAAAATACCTTCGTTTAACTATGGAACAATCGGCAGTACTGGAGTCGCATTTAGTGGAGTCGATAAATACAATCGGGACATTAAAAAGGTTTTCGGCGGGACAAAAAGAAAATATGAAATTTGAATTCCATCTTGTTCCATTGCTGAAATCTTCTTTTAGTGCCAATAAAATTAATATTAGTGCAGGTAGTCTGAATGATTTGCTATCCGGGACATTTCTCCTGATCCTATTATGGACAGGAAGCTACCAGGTTCTTGGACAAAAAATGACACCAGGTGAACTTATGTCGTTTTATGCGCTTTTAGGCTACATGCTTGGCCCCCTGAGCAGTCTTATTCAGGCAAACCGTTTCATTCAGGATGCACTTATCGCAGCCGACCGCCTGTTTCAAATACTTGATCTTGAGCAGGAAAATGATAATGACAACATGATCGAAATCAGACCCGATGATATTAAAAAAATCACTTTTGAAAAGATATGTTTCAGGTATGGCGCTGGCAAAAATATTTTATCGAATCTGGATTTGAAAATTGAAACGAAAAAGATTAATGGAATCTCTGGTGATAGCGGATCAGGCAAATCAACACTCCTGGCTCTTTTGCAAAAGGTTTATACTCCCTCATCGGGAAGAATATTTCTGGGAGATTATGACCTGAGTTTCATCAAAAAATATTCTCTGAATAAAATTATGGCTTCAGTTCCTCAGAAAACAGATATTATAAATGGCAGTGTGGCTGAAAACATTGCCATTGGCGACCTGCATGCTGATATGGCAAGAATAATACAAGTATGTCATGAAGCGGGAATTATGGATATGATTGAAAATCTTCCACATGGTTTGCTTACACTTCTGGGTGAAAACGGAGTAAAACTAAGTGGCGGTGAGCTTCAGAAAATAGCCATTGCAAGAACGGTTTATTGTGATCCAGAGATTTTCCTTTTTGATGAACCCAGTGCGGCAATGGATCAACTATCCGAGAATAACCTGAAGTCTCTGATTCTTTATTTGAAGAAAAAGGGAAAAACTATTATACTGATTTCACACAGAAAATCAACATTGGATATATGCGATACAATTCAGGAAATTAAAGATGGAAAAGTGCTTATAACTGAAAATTGCCTCAACTAAAATGTTTTTCAATTAAGGTTATCAATGCTTTGGCATCTATTGGTTTTGCAATATAATCGTTACAGCCGGCTGCAATGGCTTTTTCACGGTCGCCAGTAAGGGCAAAAGCCGTTTGGGCAATAATTATAACATTTTTATTAAATTCTCTAATCTTCATTGTCGCGTCAAACCCGTTCAACCCAATAAGTTGAATATCCATCATAATCAGATTAATATCAGGATTATTTTTACAAATCTCCACAATATCAAAACCAGAACTTGCATGTAAAATTTCTCTACTAATATCTCGTAATACGATTGAAATAAGTATATCAGAGGTCGCGTCGTCTTCCCCAATAAGAATTTTTAGTCCTTTGCTCCCTTTGTATCTGTTTTGAACAGAATTAATTTGCTCATCAATTCCATTTAGGTTTATTTCTTTTATCAATGGGATTGTAAAGTAAAACGCAGAACCTTTCCCAAGTTCACTTTCCACCCATATTTTTCCACCAAGCATCTCCACATACGCCTTAGAAATTGATAATCCAAGTCCGGCTCCCTGATAGGCTCTGGTATTTCCAAAGTCAGCCTGAATAAACCGCTCAAAAATTGCATCTTGCCGATCCCTTGCAATACCAATACCCGAATCCTTTACATAAAAGTGTAGAAAAGCTTCTTCTTGATCCTTTAAAGGAAGATATCCAAACTCAATAATACCTTTTTCAGTGTATTTGATTGCGTTTTTTACAAGGTTAGTTAGGATAGCGTATAATTTTTCCCTGTCTGTTAAAAATAATGCATCATTAACTGACAGTGGATTCGAGCAGATCATTTGCATACCCTTTCTTTCAGCTTCTGGTTTAAAGAAGTTCATCAAGTATTCAATCTGTTCATTAATATTCGTTGAAGAATGAAATATTTCCATAAGTCCGGATTCAATTTTGGAAATATCTACGATATCATTGATGATATTGAGCATCCTTTCTCCACTTTTTTCGATGATCCGGATATAGTTATTTCGCAGTTCTCCCGAAAGATCCGGCTCTTTAAGTAAGCCAGCGAAGCCTAGAATACCGTTCATTGGAGTTCTAATCTCATGACTCATGTTGGCAAGAAAAGAAGATTTCAATAGGTCACTTTCCTCAGCCTTTTCTTTTGCAACAAACAAGTCTTCGTTCAGAGTTTTATATTCTTCATTTAAAGCAACATATTCTTCGTTTTGTCTGGTAAGTTCACTAGTACGTTCTTCTACTATTTTTTCGAGCTCAGTATTTAGTTTTTTTAATTCGTTTTGATAAAATATTTTATCAAGTTTAGCTGATATAATCCTAATTATTTTATCAAAAAGCGAAGCTCTTTCGGAAAGGTTATTCTGGTCAATTCCATTTGCAAATACAAAATACCTGTCTTTTATAATTTCCGAATTCAAAGGGATTATAAGAAAATTGTCTGGCTTAAAATGTGAATTCGGGTACCTGAAATCAATATCACCGTCATCAAACTTCAAAAAACAAGACCGATTGACAGATAAGTAGGAGAGAACCTTTTCGGAGATCTTGAGATAAACATCACTTTTATCTTCATTATTAAAAAGCGCATAGCTAGATATGCATGTAAACTGATTATTTTTAAAATCAAAGATTCCGGAAAACTGGATTTCAAGAAGTACAGAAATGTTTTCCAAGGTATTTAGAAACAACATTTCTATATCCTCATATAAGTTTATTCCTTCAAAAGCCTTGTTAAGCAAAAGATTCTCTTCAGCCTTTGCAGATAGAAACTCATTTTCGTTTTCTAATATCTGAATTTTTGCTTCAAGTTCAAGGACTTTGTTTTTTTTGGTGGAATCCATATTGTTCATTTAAAAAAATCTAAAATGCTCTGAGCAACCTGCTTTGGTTCATCTTCCTGAATATAATGACCTCCGGTTTCTATTTTCACTAACTTACTTTTTGGAATTTCAGAATGCAATTTTTCAGGAATTGATGCACTCAAATATACATCTGCTTCGCCTCTTATTATTAATATAGGAATATTTAGTTTTCTAAGTTTATCCTCTATGTCTGTAAGGTTTTTATTATCCAGACACTTTGCGAAATGCAAAAAGCCCTTCCTTCCAAGTTTGGACTTCATTGGTTGCCAAAAAAGATCCATGACCTCATCAGAAAGATGTGTTTTGTGGTATAATCCTCGTTTAACAATTAATCTAAACATCCCTAAATCAAGAGTAGCCATGGCAATTTGCCTGACTATAGGTGTTCTCATTGCAACTATTGGCTGTACTGGCCAAAAATTATAGGCCACTGAGTTAATTAGAGTTAGGTCATAAAGTAATTCTGGAAAGTTTACAGCGAAGATCTGTCCAATTCCTCCACCTACATCATGACCAACGAAATGGAACTTTTCGATTCCGCTTTTTATACAAAAATCCTTTATCAAAAAAGCTTGCCTTTTAAGTGAAAAATCTTCATTCAGAGGTTTATCAGATTCCCCCGATCCAAGCAAATCAATCACAATAACATCGTAATTATTATCAAAATACGGTACAATATTTCTCCAAATAAAAGAATATGTAGTAATGCCATGAATGAATATCACAGTTTCGCCTTTACCAGCTCGGTAGTATTTAAGTGAATTACCTTGTACTTCACAAAAATCGGCAGTGTAATTTTCCAGCATGTCTTCGCGGGTTTAATTGTTTGACTATTAGTAGATCATATTCTAAAACTGAAATGATAATTACAAAATTTTGTGAGTAAAAGATTTAATGCTAATTTTAATACAAAGCACTTAGAAATACAAGAGAAACAAATTTGCAAAAAAAAACACTTTATAGCCAATCTTATTTAAAGAGAATCAATCTAAACTATATAATGATTAAAATTTGCACAAAATTCATTCAAAAAGAAACTGTGTCAGTTTTATAACATAAAATAAAATAAAAAATAATTTGATTACCAAATAGCTGATTTTATTGGCATTCAGAAATTATTCAACTAAATTACATATAAATTATTGTAATAGACAAGTAAAAATACTTGGTTTTCAAAATTCTTCATTCTATATTTGGGAATAACAGTTTGTTATCCTTTTTTCTCGTACTAACTAAGATTACTACAAAGGCAGCTTCCCAACAAAGCTGCCTTTTTTTTATTAGTCTAATTACCAAACACTTACTTCCCGCAATTCCCCGAAAAATTAAACTCTGCCTTATTTAATTCCAGTATCTTCAATCAAAAGCACTGAAAAACAGCCCTGAAGTATAATCAATTGATGCAAAAAAGTTCGTTAATCTTATTTTTTAATGCAATTCGCAAAATCCTTTAGGTTTTATAATCATGTCTTAAACTTTTTTAGCTAATTTTATTCTGCTAACCGAAAACTAAATTTATAATGGAAGATTTACCCGATAAAAAAATTATCCGAGGTATTTTGGAACACGACAGCCGGATAATACATAGAGTTTATAATGAATGCTTTCCAATGGTTGAAAGAATGGTTATTAATTCTGGAGGAGATCTGGAACAAGCAAAAGATGTTTTTCAGGACGGATGGATAATAATATATAGGAAACTTCTTCAGGGTAAGCTCGAACTTTCTTGTCGGTTTAGCACTTATATATATGCTGTTTGTAAGAAATTATGGGTTTCTGAAAAAAAGAAAAGGACTACACGAATGAAGCCCATACCTGAAGATACTCAAATTGTAGAAGAATTTGACTCCGAATTAAAACTTGATGAAGATAGAACTAAACAACTTTTTTACAAACATTTTGGCCAACTCAGCGATGACTGTCAGAAAATTCTGATACTACATTTTAATAATACACCCATTGAGGAAATTCAAAAGATAATGAACTATCAAAACGCTCATTATACAATGGATAGAAAATACAGGTGTAAAAAAAGCCTGATGCAACGAATCCTAAGCGACCCCAACTTTAAATCAGTACAAAATGAATATTTACAACAAACTAGATCAATACCTTTATAATAATCTTTCTGAAGAAGAAAAAGTTCAGTTTGAGAGAGAATTATTGCGGAATTCTGAGCTTTCCGAGACCTACCAAGCATATTCGAAGATTAATAGAATTCTTGAGAATTCTTTGGTCTCGCCGGTTTTTGATTTCAAGGACGATCCCATGCTAAAAAAATTGACCCTTGAACAAAGACTTGCAATTGAAGAAGATTACCTGCGGTATAACCTAAATGAATCCAATCCTGATTCATTTATAGCATCTGAAATAAGACTCGATGAAACGC
Organism: Bacteroidales bacterium; assembly: GCA_038316435.1. Classification (GTDB taxonomy): domain Bacteria; phylum Bacteroidota; class Bacteroidia; order Bacteroidales; genus JACJXF01. The sequence goes on from JBBQAQ010000010.1 coordinate 51,059, forward strand.
AGGATAATAAAACAAATGAGGAAGCGTTTAGAAGAATTTTGAAGAATGCTGAAGAAAATACACCACGCACTAAAACGAAATTCTTTAATCTTTACACTGGAATTGCTGCTGCACTTGTAGTTTCCCTTTTAGCTGGAAAGTTTGTTTTCGATCTCCCATTTGCAGAATCAAAAAAAATAAGTCCTCAAAAAGCATTTCTTGTATATTTTAAACCTCAGACAGATAATGAACTTAAAGCAATTGCATTTAGCGACAATTCCACACAAAACTTAGATTCAGAGTACAAACGCTCAGGAATAAATCAGAAATCAAATAATTCATACCAGTCCAATTATACTCAGGATGAACTCGAACTTTCGTATTTATTCAATGGAGTGATTTGGATGGAGAGAAACAATATGCCTGAAGCAAAAAAATACTTCAATAAAATCTTAAACCTGAATAATCCTAAAAAGCTTCATTCATGCCTCTATTATTTATCACTTGCATGTTTATCTGAAGGTAAACTTTCAGAAGCACTCCCCTACCTAAACCAACTCAGTAAATCAAAAAATCCATATAAAAAACAATCCCGGAAAATCCTTAATCAGTTAATTGTAGAATAAAAATCATTATTTTCATTATTATTTCTAAATTTAGCCAATGATTTCTTTATATGGCTAAATTCCCCTTCTATAATCAACATGACGTAATGGACTGTGGTCCTAGTTGCCTCAGGATGGTCGCAAGTCATTTTGGTCGCAATTTCTCTCTTCAGACTCTTCGTGAAAAAAGCTATCTTACCAGAGAGGGCGTATCCCTCATGGGAATAAGCGAAGCCGCTGAGTCAATTGGATTTAGAACTCTTGGTGTTACATTGAGCTTTGAACAGTTGTCAATGGAAGCCCCACTCCCACTCATTATTCATTGGAATCAAAATCATTTCATTGTGGTGTATAAAATCACCAGGAATAAGATTTATACGGCAGATCCTGCATTTGGGCTGATTAATTATTCCAAAGCTGAATTTATGAGCAACTGGCTCAGTAACAAAGAAAAAGGTGAAAACAAAGGCCTAGCGCTTTTACTTGAACCTGGCCCGGAATTCTATAATCAGACTGGAGAAAATATTAATAAGACAAGCTTTCGGTTTCTGTTTTCTTATCTTAAATCATACAGGAACTTCATGTTCCAACTGCTTTTGGGTGTCTTTATAGGAAGTATTCTATTACTGATTCTTCCTTTTTTAACTCAAAGTATTGTTGACTATGGTATTAATAATCAGGATCTTGGATTTATATACCTAATCCTCATAGCGCAACTGGTAATTGTTATAAGTCGACAATCTGTTGATTTTATCAGAGGCTGGATACTTCTTCACCTGAGTACCCGAATTAACATTTCTCTCATCTCGGATTTTCTGGTTAAACTGATGAAATTACCAATTGGTTTTTTTGATACAAGGCTGGTTGGTGACATTCTACAAAGAATAAATGATCACCGACGTATCGAAAACTTTCTTACTACTTCCTCTTTAAGTATCCTGTTCTCATTCTTTAATCTGATAATTTTCTCAATTGTCCTAGGAATTTATAGCTTGAAAATTCTGTCAGTTTTTGTTGTTGGTTCATTGCTGTATTTCCTTTGGATCAACCTGTTCATGAAGAAAAGAAGAGAACTGGATTTTAAGAGATTTATGAAAATGTCGGATAATCAGGGTAAAATAATTCAGATTATATCAGGGATTGAAGAGATAAAACTCAATAATGCAGAGCGCGACAAAAGATGGGAATGGGAAAATGTTCAGTCAGCTCTTTTTAAAATAAATATTCGCGGCTTGTCTCTCAATCAGTATCAGCTTGCAGGAGCCGTTCTTATTAATGAAATCAAAAATATCATTATTACTTTTCTAGCTGCATCAGCGGTTGTCAATGGCCAGATGACGTTGGGTATGATGCTTGCAGTTTCCTACATTTTAGGTCAGCTTAATGGCCCCATTGAACAAATGATTGATTTTCTCCGAAGCACTCAGGATGCAAAAATAAGTCTTGAAAGATTAGGCGAAATTCATGAAAAAAAGGATGAGGAAGATCTTCATGAAAAAATGAATTTCGAAGCTATTGGAAAGAAAATTACTATTAAAGACCTTTCGTTTAGATATGAAGGCCCTCATTCTGCTTATGTTTTAAGAAATCTGGATCTCGAAATCCCGGAAAATAAAGTAACAGCAATAGTAGGTACCAGCGGTAGTGGAAAAACAACGCTAATCAAATTATTACTCGGTTATTATCCCCCAACAGAAGGTGAAATTCAGATTGGAGATCAGAAACTCCGAAATTTAAGCCCCAATAAATGGAGACAGCGCTGTGGTGTTGTCCTTCAGAATGGTTATCTTTTCTCCGATTCTATTGCCAGAAACATTGCTCTGGGGGAAAACTTTATCGACACAAAAAAATTAGCCTATTCAGCACGACTTGCTAATATTTCAGATTTTATTGAAAGTCTTCCTCTGGGATATAATACTAAAATTGGTCAGGAAGGACAAAGTCTTAGCGGTGGCGAGAAGCAAAGAATTTTAATTGCACGTGCAATTTATAAAAATCCTGATTTTCTGTTTCTCGACGAGGGAACAAGTTCACTTGATGCAAATAACGAACGGGTAATAATGCAAAACCTTTTCGAATTTTATAAAAGTAGAACGGTTGTGGTTGTGGCACATCGACTTAGTACTGTCAAAGATGCTGATCAAATCGTTGTTCTCGATAAGGGAAGAATTGTTGAAAAAGGCACTCACGATGAGCTGAGTCGCTTAAAAGGTCATTACTATAATCTTGTAAAAAACCAACTGGAACTTGGAATAGGAAATTAGGTAGAGGAAACTTTTTTTTACTCAAGCGAATTTTTAAACCTGCGGGGTTTAAACCCCTCATGTTTAATGTTGTGAAAAGTTAAAAATCAGCCAGTATTAAGTGTTTTTTTGAAAATCACCAAACATTTTTGACCACATTACCATTTTTATTGATCAAAACTTCTCGAATCCTGCTTGATCCATCTGAATCTTCTACTGCTCATGTCACCAAATCTTACACCCAGCATTAATTCATGCGAACCGTTACCATATGAACGCACACCGCTTAATGATGCATCAAATGCATAAGCAAAGTAAAATACATCAACACTTAGTCCAATCATTGAAACCAAGGTCTTATCTGAGCGATATGATAGTCCCAGCCAATACTCATCCTGATAAGTAAGTTTTGTGCTTATATCAAGTTCAGTTGCCAGTTTTGCGGCTCTTAAAAGTAGTGAAGGCTCAAGTGCTAATCCGTTTTCGAAGTTGAATTTATATCCTGTCATAACACTATAAGTTCTGGCAGTACGAAAATTATCCTTGATATGGCTGCTTCCAAGTTTGAAAGAAGATCCAAATAAATTGTTCATACTCAGACCTGCATACAAACTATTATTTGAATAATAAGTTCCAAAACTAGCATCCGGCACCCAGAATGATTTTCGATTTGAATTCAGAAAAGGATCATCAGGATCATAAATATATGACTTAGAATCATCCAACTTATATTGAAATCCCGAACCCGAAAGCCCAAAGGAAAGCTGATAATCATTTGAAACTTTGATATGGTATGCATAGGTTAATTCAATTCCTGTTTTGGAAATAATTCCATTTCTATCACTGAAAATATGAGCACCTAAACCAACTCTTTCATCCCGGGTCGCTTTTTTCGGCTTCTTTTTTACCTGCAACTTTTTTTTAATATAACTATCGTTAAGAAGTCTTGTCTGGCAAGTAATAGCAAAAGTTCTGGGCGAATTTACAAAACCTGTGAACTGATCCCTTGCCACAAGATTTAAACTTGTATAGCCATTGGCTCCAGCAACCGCTGGATTTATTAAAAACTTATTCAGCATATACTGGCTGTAAAGAGGTCCCTGCTGAGCATTGGCGAACTGCACAGATAAGCCTAACAGAAGAATTATTTTAATAGTCTTTTTCATTCTTATCTGACAATTGTTATATTTCCTTTAATAATCGAACTACCGTTATTGAGGTTAATTATGTAATGATATGACTCCATTGGTAATTCACGACCTTCGAAAATGCCATTCCAGCTGTTATCATAAGACTTCATGAAAAATACCCGTTTCCCATATCGGTTAAAAATCTCAACAGTATTTCCCGCATAAAGTTCGAGTCCGTCAATAATCCATGTATCATTATAACCATCGTTGTTGGGAGTTATAATTCCGGGTATATCGAAACATTCTTCCCTGATATAACCGACCACGAAGGTTTTGTTAAGAGTACAATTTTTAGAATCTTGTACATCTACTGAATAAAATCCGATAAATAAATTGCTCAAAGTATTTTCGATCGAACCGCTAGTCCATTGGTAGGTATGAGTTCCCGTTCCACCCTGGCTTGTAAGTGAAATTTGACCATCTGTTGCATCGGGACAAGCAGCTTCAGTAATTGTCGCAGTTACTTCAATTTCAGCAGGTTGAAGCACTGTTACTACTGCATTAGCCTTACATGAATTTAAATCTGTCACTATAACTGAATAATTACCCGCAAGAAGTCCATCGGCAGTTTGCAGTTTTGAACCATCTGACCAAACATAAACCATAGCACCTGACCCACTTAATATAACGACACGGGCGCTTCCATCTGAACCAGAAAAACAACTTGCATCAGTTTTATCAATGCTAATTATTGGATTTGAATTTTCCACAATGGTAACCGGATCAGAAATTTCACTTTGAATACCTGTGGAATTAGAAACAATTAGTGTGTATATCCCTGATTCATTAACCGTTATGTTTTGAGTTGTAGCTCCGTTTGACCATAGATATGAAAAAGCCTTTTCGGAATTAAGTGTCAGTGATTCACCCTCACAAAGCTGAGCATCACCCGTAAAACTAATTATGGGTTTGTCGAGATTTGTTTTAACAATTACCTCAACTTCATCCGATGGAATACTGGTGCAATTATTAACGTCTGTAACACTAACCGAGTAGAACCCGGAATTACTAACTGTAATAATTTGGCCAGTCTCCCCTCCCGGAGTCCACAAATATGAGTCAGAAGCTGCGACGCTTAAATTTACACTTCCTCCAGTAAGGAATGTCAAAGATCCATCAGGTATAATAATTGGTTTTTCGGGGGATTGGTTTACGGTAACCACCAAATCTGTAGATGCATTACTTAAACAAGAATTACCATCAAGAATTTGAAGTGTGTAAATTCCAGATATTGAAGCATTTATTGATTGATTTGTTTCTCCATTTGACCATAAATAACCATTTGCAACAGGACCTGAAAGACTTACACTACCACCTTCGCAAAATTCTGTCAATCCTCCGGGGTTAACTATTGGAGGCACAGGAAGGCTAAATACTGTAATATCAGTTCCGTCAGAAACCACACTTGTACAATTGAACTCATTACTTACTATTACTGAATAATTACCTGATAGTGAAACATTTATACTTTGAGTTGATTCTCCCGTAGACCAAGAATAACCAGAACTCATACTGGAAGTTAGAGTAACGCTGCTTCCTTCGCAAAAACCAGTTGGTCCAGAGGTAGTAATAATAGGTTTTGAAGGTAGAACATTAACTGATACAGTGGAAGGAAGGGATAGTACACTTTCACACCCAGAACTATTTGTAACCTTCACAGTATAACTGCCACCCGCATTCACAATGATACTTGAAGTTGTTTCACCGGTTGACCATAAATAACTGTTTCCTATACTTGCAATTAATTCTACACTTTCACCTGCGCAAAGCATTAATGAACCTGACGCAGTTATTGCAGGTATAGAGGGAACAGCCTCATGTGTTACATCCAAAAATGCCGATTCCAAACTCTCACACCCAGTTGCATCTGTTATCCTAACACTATAACTACCAGCGTCATTTGCTGTAATACTTGAGCTTGTTTCTCCCGTTGACCACAAATAACTTTTGCCTAGACTTGAAGTAAGATTAACACTTCCACCTGGACAGAAAGTTGTCGGACCACCTGCTGAAATGGTTGGAGTTGCAGGTAGTGTATTTACGGTTACTACCGTGGCTAATGAAGCAGCACTCTGACATCCCGATGCATTGGTCACTTGAACAGTATAACTGCCTGAAATAACAGGACTAATACTTGCTGTAGTTGCACCAGTCGACCAAAGATAAGAGGTACCTGCGCTTGATGTTAACATCACTGTTCCACCAGTACAGAAAGTTGTTGGCCCACCTGCTGAAATGGTTGGAGTTGCAGGTAGTGTATTTACGGTTACTGTGGTTGCTAATGAAGCAGCACTCTGACATCCCGATGCATTGGTCACCTGAACAGTATAACTACCTGAAATAACAGGACTGATGCTTGCTGTAGTTGCGCCTGTCGACCAAAGATAAGAGGTGCCTGCGCTTGATGTTAACGTCACTGTTCCACCAGTACAGAAAGTTGTCGGACCACCTGCTGAAATGGTTGGAGTTGCAGGTAGGGTATTTACGGTTACTGTGGTTGCTAATGAAGCAGCACTCTGACATCCCGATGCATTGGTCACTTGAACAGTATAACTGCCTGAAATAACAGGACTGATGCTTGCTGTAGTTGCACCGGTCGACCAAAGATAAGAGGTACCTGCGCTTGATGTTAATGTCACTGTTCCACCAGTACAGAAAGTTGTTGGCCCACCTGCTGAAATGGTTGGAGTTGCAGGTAGGGCATTTACAGTCAAAATAACAGGATCACTCGATATACTCTGACACCCAGTGGCATTTTTAACTTTTACAGAATAATTTCCTGTATTTTTAATATAAATTGATTGCGAAACTGCCGCATTTGACCATAAATAAGAACTTGATAATGGAGCAGTTATAAGAATAGAGTCACCTGAACATACTGATTGATTTCCAGTAGGAGAAAGTAAGGGTTTAGCAGGTAGTGCATTTACATTTACTGCTGTATTATCAGAAACAGGAGAAGGACAACCGTAAATATCATATACAATTACGGTATAATTTCCAGAAACCTTTGCGTAAATGTTACGGGTTGTTGCTCCATTTGACCAGAGATAGCTGTTTGCCAGACTGGAACTTAGCAAAACACTGTCACCGCTACAAAAAGTAAGGACCCCGTTAACTGTCACACTTGGTTTTGAAAGAGCGGGAACCACAGTAATTGCTATAGAATCGATATTACTAAAACCATTGGTATCCGTTATTGTAACTTTGTAAACTGTATTTGCAACAGGTTTCGCAACAGTAACTGCAGAAGCAGGTGATATAAGTCCTAACGAAGGATTCCAGAGATATGTAAATGGTCCGCTTCCTGATGCTGTGGCTGTAAGTGTTGTGGTTGATACGGCACAGGTTCCGATACTTAAATTACTGGCACTAAGTACAATTCCGATATCATTGTTCTTTATAGTATATGCATGAGAAATCTGTGTTCCTAGCTGCACGCCTGCAGTAGGTGCAGAAAGTGTTATATCAAAATACTCATCGGGAATTTCAACAGCATTATCATCTATTATAAGTGGCTGTATTATAGCTGTCTTTTGACCCGGATTAAAAGTCACTTTTGCGGGATTTAGAAAATAATCAACACCCGAACCTGTGGCTGTTCCCCCGGAGATTGCGTAATTTACTTCCACCAAACTTGATATCGCATAGTTTAAGCTTACTGATATAGAGGGATTTGCAATATTCTCAAATCCCGAGGAACTTGCAAGATTAAAGCTTACGTAGGGCTTTACAATTCCAACCATTATTTCACAACCATCAGGTAATGTGACATTATTTGCGACATATTCGGTACCTGTGTATATCAAACCGTAGGCGGTGGCGCCTGAGGTGAAATCGCCATCTGCGTCAACAAAAATGTTATACGCAAGGTAACCAGCACTCAATATTGGAAGAAGCGAGCTGCTAAGACTTACACTTACCTGCCCAACTGTTCCATCTCCACCTGTCTGATCAACTTTCCATGTGCGTGCAAGTCTCTCTATATTGGGATCTGCTGAAGGAACGTTGGCCGAAGTCCAAGTAGTAATTGAACCTCCATCATGACCAAACAATAGAAATTCGCCGTTTTCAAGATCATTGGCTCCTCCAATTGCAAGTATTCCTGCCGACTGAGCTTTAGTGTGTGTATTAGTTGCATCAACCCTTCCAATCCCCGCTACATCATTTTTATGGCTTGCTTCATAACCATATTTATCATTTGAACCTAAGGCTATTGTATATTTTGAGGAAAGGTAGTTATTGACAATTATTTCCTGAGCTGAATTGAGAGCTTTGGAATAAATAATTGCTTCAGAAACTTTCCCATTAAAAAAGCCTGCACCTGTTCGATCTGTTCCAAGTTTAAACGTACCATCAGTAGAAACGGCACTTGCATAATCATTTACAGTCTGAGATACTCCTCCTAGTTTAAGTTGATGATGAGCGGCAGTTGCAGCATGTTGAGTTTGCAACAGATAGGGCGTGCCAAGACTCAAAACCGGTCCCGTATATGAGGAACCTAAAGTATAAGAATAATACCTTTGTGCAGCATCCTTACTAATACTCAATGTGTTATTGTTATTAGCATCGCCGAGCGACATTAAACTGTAATCTGCTCCACCTGTAAAACTTGCTACAGTATATAAGATTAACGGAGCCGAAATAGAACCCAATTCACGTGAAAATTTGCCATTAGCGCCATCAAATACTACCGTCGGTAAAGAGTTCATTCCGGTTGAACTAAGCACAGGACGATTAGCTAAAGTGCTTTGAACCAGATGGTTAATATTTCCACTGACGTCGTACCATGTTTTTATATTTTCAGCATCTACGGCCGGATTATCAGATCCATTTAAAAGTCCAGCATCGGCACGAAGCCATAATTCATTCGAAGCACTGTCACCTACTCCACCAGGCCCAGAAAATCCTGTAATTGGTAAAGATGGATCAGTTACACACATCCCAAATGTTCCACTTTTTGCCTGATCACCGAAAATCCGAATGTAGATCACTTCACCGGGAGTTCTTCCAGAAAGAATAGATGTAGGCATGGAATTTAAATTATCCACACAGGTTATTCTTGCAAGAGAATTACAAGAAGTACTGCTAAAAATCTCCATTATTGCGTATGAAAGTGTTCCAGGTAGTGCTTGAATTTTCAACTGACCAGATGCAGGAACCGTAGTTTTAAACCAAACCCCGCCACCAAAAAAAGTATGACATGTTGGACTTCCCCAGGTTGTTGTGTTGTATGCTCCTTTATTTGAAAAGAATTCAGGTACACAGGAATTTCCTACTACCAGGTTGGCCGCCGCGCATGGGTCATTATTTGCAGGTGGTGGGTTAGCACTTATTTCTGCCACCCATCCTGAATCGCGCGGAGAAAGAAGTTTTGAAACTAACCCGAAGGTAATACATCCGTTTGGAGAAGTAAAACTAAATTGGGGGGTATCGTTATCGTAGGCTACATAATTATTTGAAGGAAAATTGATCGTCATGTAGTCGTAAATCGAATAATCGGTATGCGGAGGTGGATTGTATGTCCTGAATCCAGTAAAATCAAGAGTTATAGGATTCCCGTTTTCTGAACAGAATCTCACATTCCAGTTTTGATTAACAGCATATTTGTCAAATCCACCATCATCATAAAATTTCCCGGAATTTGCAGTAACAGTCTGGCCTGAAGTAAAACCATGGTTCAGATAATAATCGTCAGGGTTGGTTTGAGCAAGGACTAACTTGCAGTTTAGAAAAAGAATGAAAACGGTAAAAAGAAAAATATTTCTTAATTTCAACTGCATGGTTGTTGGGCTGTATTAATAACGAAATCCAGTATAAATGTACAAATTCAAAAGGTGTTTAACGCACCATTGGCTATAAAGGTTAATAACTTAATGATGTTTTACATGAATCAATAATATATGTTTATGAAAAAATATCTTTTGCTGATGAAACTCAAAGATATCGAGGAGAAAACTAATGTCAGACCAAATTCTGTAAAGATCTCCCATGTGACATAAACTATTTGGCAACTTATTTTAATGCCTTTGCTGAATTAATTGTCAATCACATATTAAGACTAAAAGAATAAGGATTTGGTTGTATGAAAGGAAAAAAATGTGACAAATTATTATTATTTCGAAATAAAATTGGATTAGTGGAAAATATATCAACTGCTTAAGTTGATCAATAATGCTAAATTAACCTACTCACAACGTTGAATTATTATCATAATTCATAGCAATCTGAATTGCTTTTTCATAATCGTCAGTACCGACGCATAATGTTATAGAATCGCCACCGCATCCAGCAGTCCACCATGGATTGAACGTGCCCATAATATCATCTTTAATAAATGCTTTGATTCCAGCATTTTCTAACAAAGTATTGACCATACCTATCTGCCACGAAGTTCCTGAAAAAACCTCAATAAGTTCAATTTCTTTTTCCATTGTTTTAATTCTCTAAGGTTAATTATGAAGGAGCATATACGGATCGACTCCTGTAACATCAAATCCTGAGTCAATAAATAACTTTCCATTTCTCTCATATCTGAAACCAGGAATAAGTATTTTATTAATCCCCACTTTTTTAAACCTTTCCAAAGCTATTAAGGCAGAGGCAGATGGTTCAAAACCCCATAATGCCCCTCCCTCTTTAAATAAGGATTCCCAATAATCTTTTCTATTCTTTTGCATCGTATTCAGAAAAGTATGGCTCTTTACATGGTAAAGTTCGCTTTTCTATATTCTAGTGAAGTTATAAAAAATGACTTTAAATGTCCTCAGATGGACTGATGGTTTTTATATAGTAATTTTAGTGAATTCGAATAAAAATAATCTTAAAATCCGATTCTACCAAGTTTCGTTTGTGTTGAACCGTAAAAATAGAGGCATATGAACTGAAATAGCTTTCAATTAATCATTTTAAACGTAACTATAGACCTGTTCGGCGAATCATTAATAAAAAATGTATTTAATCTCAAACTATTTCTCAGGAATGTTCTATTTTTATATCCAAATGATTCGCATTATGTTTATTAAAAAAATCAGTGACTTTAGACTGTTTTTGTTGGTAATTATTTCACTTTTTTCCATTTCTACATTTGGACAGGTTGAAGTTAGTTCCGACACAAGTTATTTTGTTCCATGGGATGATGATTACAATCTGCTGTTAGCTGTTAACAAAGGCGATTCGAGCAGTGTAGTACTTCTTCTTAACCGGGGAGCGAATATTAACACCACTACTGTAGATGGTGTAACACCACTTATGTATGCATCTGAAAGCGGTAATCTATCATTAGTAAAGCTTCTTACGGAAAGAGGTGCAAATCTGAATAAAAAACCATATAACGGTGAAACTGCCTTGATTGTGGCAGCCAAGAAAAACTATTACGAAATTGCTGAATATTTTGCTATTCAAAAGGTTGAACTTAACCTCCGCGATTCTGAAGGTGTATCGGCAGTTAATTATGCGGCTGCTTTGAATAATTTCGACGTAATGGATATGTTGATTTTTTATGGTGCGGATAAAGAAGCTGGTGATAACCGAGGAAACACCCCGCTTATTTCTGCGGCATATAATAACTGTCTGGAAGCAACTGACCTTCTAATTCAGAATGGTGCCCTGATTGATGCTGTTGACAGCGACGGATATACTGCTTTAATGACTGCTATTCAAAAGGGGAATAGGGATATTGCCTACCTTCTCATTGAAAAAGGTGCAGATATTAAAGCTGTTAACAAAGGAGGCTTTTCTGCACTTGCATTTGCTGTATCAGCCTCTGATTTTGAAATGTCAGAAGCTTTGATCAACATGGGAGCTGAGGTAAATCTCAAAACCGAATCTGGCTACACAATCCTTGAAATAGCCAAGTCTGTCAATGATGATGAGATTGTTGATTTACTGCAAACTAATGATGCAAAAAACAATCTGAATCCGCATTTTAATACATTAAGTCTTGGCCCTTACTTCGATTTTAACTTCACTGATTATATGAATGGCTTTCAGGGAAGTATTCTTGACAATAAATATGGTATTGGGTTTTCTGGAAGTTTTGGATTCCGACCTCAGGCAAACCGCGTGTTAATGGAAGTTTCAGATACTGTAAGTTTCCAGTATTGGGAAAGAAGGTATTATTTCTCCGCAGGATTAGAAAAGAAATTTGACTTAATTTCCAATAATGATAAGGCAACTGGGCCCTATATTGGTATTACCGAGTTGATCACTTTCGGAGGTTACAGAGGTAGCGATGCGAATCCAGCAACAAAATTTATTACTGCCCCTTCTGTCGGTTGGTATTACAGTGGGAATACTTTCAGAACTTGGGTTGGATATCAATATATTAACTATAAAACACCTGAAATCAAACCTGGAAGAATTAATTTGGGAATAGCTGTCAATATTAACTTGTCAAAAAAACGGCTCTCCGACAAGAAAATTCAGTGGCTTGAATAAAAGTGGAATTTATAATTTTTCTAATTTTAGAATTAAAGGATTTTATCATCCTTCAAAACAGTTCAAATGAAAAGAAACCTTATTATTTTATCAATACTTAGTTCGTTTGTAATTGCATTTTCATGTAATGGAGGCGGCTCCACACTTGAAGTAAATTGTGCGCAATGCTTTATAAATGAGCCAGACAGCTTTGAGCTTGAGGTAAACCTTACCGTTGAAGTAGTTGGAGATTCTGTTTATCTGGAATTCTTTAAAGGGAATGTTGAATCAGGAAAAATAAGCTGGGAAGGAAATGTTGGCACACAATTATTTTATCATAGGGTTCCCGTGAATGAATTTTACTCTGTTAGAGCTACATACAAAGAAACGGGCAAAACTATTTATGCCATTGATGGTGACAAAATGATAAGCCGTTATATTGCTGATGCCTGTGATACCGAATGTTGGATTGTTAAAGGCGGAATTCTCAATGTTAAGTTGAAGTACTGAAAACGGGAAATAACTTCCTAAATCGGGCGGGCAGTTTTAGCATCCAACACCTGATATCCCTTGTTAATAATCAGGTCACTTAATGGTTTCAGAGATAAGATATTCTGATGTTCTTTTTCCAAGACACTTTTAGCAAATTCACTTTTCTCTTTTACAACTCCTGACTTTTCGGCTAATTTCGATTCTGAATTGGTCAATTCAATAAAAATCCGCATATCAATTCCATCTGCTTTAATTGCATACAGACCTTCAATAATCAACAAATCGATCTTTTTAAAATCTGTAATAAGCTTGTCAATTTGTTCAGGAATAATGTCAATACAAGGCATCATCGATTCCCGATCTTCTTTAAAATCCTGAATGTTTCTGTGTATTAGGTTCCAGTCATATTCAAGCATACCAACAGTATCAATCCCTTTTGCTTTTCTCCATTCAGATTGCAACAGTGGTGGAACAACATAATAATTGTCGCTATGAATTATTTTTACTCTGATATGCTGCTTTTTCAAGCTTTCAGCAAGTGAATGTGCAATTTCCGACTTTCCTGAGCCCGATTCACCAGATATTCCAACAATAAACTTATACCATTTGGTTTGTTTTGCACGTTCTTCAATTACCTTTTTAGCAATTACTTCCGAAGCATTAATATGAACATCGTTTATAACAAGAATATCTCCAAGCATTTTATTATTTATTAGGTCTTAAAAATCAAATTTAACTGCTTAAATTGATATTACAATCATTAAGGATGTTTTTTATAAACAATTTATTTATTAAGGAGATATCTTGCGAATTGCCCTAACTACTTATCTATGAGAATTTCATAAATTCTTTTTCAAGACCTTGAATTCCTCCCAATTCAGAAATATCAGCAACAACAATGTTTGCACCGTTTTTTAGCAATTCTTCCATGTTACCTTCACGTGCAATGCCAAGCACAAGCCCGAAGCCGCCTTTTTTTCCAGCCTGCACACCGCTTACCGCATCTTCAACAACAACAGCTAGTTTATTGGGTACTCCAAGATTATCTGCTGCAGTAGTAAAGATATCAGGTTCAGGTTTTCCTTTCAATCCCATAATTGCAGATACTTCACCGTCAACTCTGGTCTCAAAAAGGCCAATTATACCTGTTCTCTCAAGTACTTTTTTGCAATTTGCACTAGAACTTGCCACACCCACTTTTATGCCACTTGCTTTCAATTCATGTATAAAGTCAATGGTAGTCTGGTAAACTTCAACTCCCTCCATTTCCATAATACGGTTAAAGTATTCGTTTTTGCGGTTTCCCAATCCGCAAATTGTCTCCATTCCCGCTGAATCGGTTGGCATTCCATAAGGGATTTCAATACTACGTGATGCCAGAAAGTCTGCGACGCCCTTGTATCGTGGTTTTCCATCCACATAAGGAAGATAATCGCTTTCATGAGTAAATTCGTCATGTCTTTCGTTATATTCCTTACCGCGAAATTCCAGGTAATCATTAAACATACGTGTCCATGCTGCGGAATGAACCAGAGCAGTTTTGGTGATAACACCATCCAGGTCGAAGATTACAGCTTCGAAAGCGAGTTTATTTTTCATATTTGGAGCCTCACATGGGAGTTGAACCCACGACCTGCTGATTACGAATCAGCTGCTCTACCACTGAGCTAATGAGGCAAAATTTCGCCTAAATTACTTTATTCTCTTAAATTATCGGATCGACAACAGTAAAAGTTTTTCAGATTAGAGTTTCAATTTTCTTTAAAGTTACAGAAAGACAATCCCTTTAAATTTAAAAACCTATCATTATTAACATTTGCTGTATAAAATGTTAATCGTTTATATTTGGATTAAACCCTTTATCATTTCCATAATACCTATATTTGCAGCATCATATTCCATTCAGGAATCGTTTATTAATAGATTGATATTTAACGTTTTGTAATATTTTTTACTCCATGATACTTTTTTTTAAGACTCAGTTTTCAACAATTATTGCGGTTAATGCCGACTTAAAAATACCATCAGAAGATATCCTTAAGTTGAACTGGCTTTTTGGAGAAGCTGAGCTTGTGCAAAAGGAAGAAATTACCGGGAGTTTCATTGGGCCGAGAAAGGAAATGATTACTCCCTGGAGTACCAACGCAGTTGAAATAACCCAGAACATGGGCGTTTCAGGAATCATCCGTATTGAAGAATATTTTAGCATAACCGGATCAAAAACAAAATTTGATCCAATGCTACAGGCAAAATATGAAAATCTGGATCAAGAAGTTTTTTATGTGGATAAAAAGCCGGAACTGGTTATGTTTATTAATGATATAGCAGGATATAATGAAAAAGAAGGACTTGCCCTGAATGCAGAAGAAATTGAATATCTGCAAGATTTAAGTAAAAGGATTAAGCGTAAACTTACTGACAGTGAGGTTTTTGGCTTTTCACAGG
Source organism: Bacteroidales bacterium (assembly GCA_038316435.1). Classification (GTDB taxonomy): domain Bacteria; phylum Bacteroidota; class Bacteroidia; order Bacteroidales; genus JACJXF01. The sequence continues at coordinate 66,431 of JBBQAQ010000010.1, forward strand.
TTAATTCTGAACACTGTCGGCATAAAATTTTTAACGGAATATTTATTATAGATGGAGAGGAGAAACCTTCAAGTCTTTTTAACCTCATTCGTCTTACCTCAAAATCGAATCCAAATAAAATTGTTTCAGCCTACCAAGATAATTGCTCTTTCAACGAAGGCCCGACTGTTGAACAGTTTGCCCCGGCAAGACAAGATCAGGCTGATTTTTTTGAGATTAAAGATATCAAAACCGTTCTTTCTCTTAAAGCAGAAACTCATAATTTCCCCACTACCGTAGAACCTTTTAATGGAGCCGCAACGGGTACAGGAGGTGAAATCCGCGACCGTATTGGCGGTGGAAAAGGTTCTCTACCTATGGCCGGGACTGCCGTTTACATGACTTCTTATCCCCGCACAGAAGCAGACCGAAGCTGGGAAAAAAATATTCCTGAACGGGAATGGTTATACCAAACACCGGAAGAAATTCTTATTAAAGCTTCAAATGGAGCCAGTGATTTTGGGAATAAATTTGGGCAACCACTTATTTGTGGAAGTCTGCTCACATTTGAACATTTCGAAAACCTCAAGAAATTCGGATTCGACAAAGTAATCATGCTTGCCGGCGGCATTGGCTATGGTAAACTTAAAGACAGTAAAAAAGATGTTCCTGAAAAAGATGACGTAGTTGTTTTGCTCGGTGGAGATAACTATCGGATTGGTATGGGAGGAGGAGCTGTTTCCTCTGTTGCAACCGGTGAATACGGCAATAAGATAGAACTCAACGCTGTACAGCGCGCTAATCCTGAGATGCAAAAGAGAGTATATAATGCCATCCGCGCAATTTCCGAATCTGAAAAAAATAGTATCATTACCGTTCACGATCATGGAGCAGGCGGGCATTTGAATTGTTTATCTGAACTGGTTGAAGCTACCGGAGGAGAAATTGATATCAGTAAACTTCCATTGGGCGACCCTACCCTCTCTGCCCGCGAAATAGTTGGTAACGAATCTCAGGAGCGCATGGGACTTGTGATCAGAAAGGTCGATGTTGATGAATTACGTAAAATATCTGAACGTGAAAGAGCTCCATTTTATGTTATCGGGAAAATCACCGGCGACCACCGTTTCCGGTTTACGAATCCCTTAACTAAGGAAAATCCAATTGACCTTGACTTGACAGACTTCTTCGGAAATCCCCCAAAAACCTACATGATCGATAAGCACATTCCTGACAGTTACAGCGAATTGGTTTATCAAAATAGTAAAATAAAAGAATATACCGAATTGGTTCTTCAATTGGAAAGTGTTGCCTGCAAAGACTGGCTTACCAACAAAGTAGACCGTTCTGTAACCGGTAAAGTTGCCAAACAGCAGTGTACAGGCGAATTGCAACTCCCTCTAAACAACCTCGGTGCGGTAGCTCTTGATTTCAGGGGGAAAAAAGGAATCGCAACATCTATTGGCCATGCACCTGCAGCGGGACTGGTTGATCCAAAAGCTGGTTCAGTGCTCGCAATTGCTGAAGCTCTTACGAATATCGTTTGGGCTCCGCTCAGCGATCAAATCCGAAGTATCTCCCTTTCTGCAAACTGGATGTGGCCTTGCAAAAACCCTGGTGAAGATGCCCGTTTATATGATGCTGTAAAGGCCGCAAGCGATTTTGCTATAGCTCTGGGAGTGAATATACCAACAGGTAAGGATTCCTTGTCAATGACTCAGAAATACAAAGACGGAGTAGTATATTCTCCGGGAACAGTTATAATTTCAGCTGGTGCAGAAGTAAGTGATGTACGTAAAATTGTTGAACCGGTAATGGTTAATGACACCGCAACCGTTCTTATCCATATTGATCTTTCGGGGGATGAATTAAAACTTGGTGGAAGTAGTTTCGCTCAGGCCCTTAATTTTCTTGGCAAAGAAGCTCCAACTGTAAAAAACCCTGAAGCATTTGTAAAAGGATTTAATACTCTGCAAAACCTGATCGAATCTGGAATTATCCTTGCAGGTCATGATATATCGGCTGGTGGAATAGTAACTACTTTGCTTGAAATGAATTTCTCCAATACCTTTGGTGGTATGGAAATTGACCTGAACGGAAACAACAAGAATGACCTTGTTACAATGCTTTTTGCGGAAAATCCAGGTGTTGTAATTCAGGTTAAAGATTCTGAGAAAGCCTGTGCGGCACTGAAATCAGCAGGTCTCCAATTCTCCATTCTGGGTGCACCTGTCAAAGAAAGAACCCTGACGATCAAAACTTCTTCAGGAATACTGGAATTGGATATCAATTATCTTAGGGAAAAATGGTTCCGCACTTCGTATTTACTTGATCGGAAACAAGCGGGTGAAAAATTCGCTGCTGACCGTTTTGAGAACTACAAAAAGCAAAAATTACAATTTGATTTTAAACATTTTAAAGGGAAATTCAGCGATTATGGAATTGATCCTGAAAGAAGAGAAAAGACTGGTATTCGGGCTGCAATTATCAGGGAAAAAGGCGTAAATGGCGATCGTGAGATGGCGAATATGTTGTATCTGGCTGGGTTTGATGTGAAGGATGTTCACATGACCGATCTCATTAGCGGCAGGGAAAATCTTGAAGACCTGAAAATGATAGTTTTCGTGGGAGGATTTTCAAATTCAGATGTGCTGGGCTCTGCAAAAGGTTGGGCCGGGGCATTTAAATACAACAATAAAGCCAGACAAGCACTTGAGAATTTTTATAAGAGAGAAGATACCCTGAGTCTTGGAGTATGCAATGGTTGTCAACTAATGATTGAACTGGGTCTTCTAAATCCCCAACACAAAGAAAAGCCGAAAATGCTTTTCAATGCATCACACAAATTTGAATCTATATTCCTTACTGTTGAGGTTGCAAAGAATAATTCAGTGATGATGAACTCTCTGGAAGGTATGCGTCTTGGAGCTTGGGTGGCACATGGTGAAGGGCAATTTCACTTTCCTTATACTGAAGATAAATATCAGATAGCATTAAAATATAGTCATTCGGGGTATCCTGGTAATCCCAATGGATCAGAATTTGATACAGCCGGTATCTGTTCTGAAGACGGAAGACATTTTGCAATGATGCCTCATCTGGAACGCGCATTTATGAATTGGCAGTGCGCATTCTATCCCCCGGAAAGAAAAAATGATGAAATTACTCCCTGGATTGAAGCTTTTGTTAATGCACGGGAATGGGTGAAGGAGAATAGCTGAGATAAGTCAGTAGTAAGAATGATATGCTAATTTTAGCCGTACTTTTTATAACTAATTATTACTGGCAAATGGTTTCTGTGGTCTTTATTGTTTTGATTCCAGTTTATATTTCCGTCGCTAATTAATTGAAATACAAGGTTTTCAATAAATTAAACCCTATGAAAAAACAGCTTTTTTATCTGTTCACTCTGGTCATCCTTTTTTCTCAGTTGGCAAGTTCTCAAACAAACAACTCGTTTGAAAGCCAACGAACCTTGCTGCTAATGCACCCTACGGTAGGAACTATTTTGGGAATGACAGAGCTGATTGAAAAGGGAATTTTCTCATTAAAAAACTATACGATAAAAGGCATTTATTTTGACAAAGAAGCATACGATTATTCAGTTTCTGAAACCTATATAACTGAAAATCAATTACAAATAAAACTTGAAAAAATAGAAGGTGATATCACTGAAAGAAATCTTTTTGGCAAAAATGAATGCTCACCTCAGTTTTTAAGACTCTTTAACGAGAGCCAAGGAGTTATATTTTTTGGTGGTCCTGATATTCCACCTGCAATTTACGGTGAAAAAACCAACACCTTAACCGTAATCACTGATCCATGCAGGCATTATTTCGAATCGTCATTTCTCTTTAATCTTTTAGGGGGATTTCAGGATAGTAACTTCATTCCTTTGTTGGATAAAAAACCTGATTATCTGATTGTTGGCTTTTGTCTGGGCATGCAAACGATGAATGTAGCAACCGGAGGAACAATGATTCAGGACATCCCTCAGGAAGTATATAAGCTTACCAATGTAGAAGATATTTTAAATTTGCCTTCAGAAAACTTGCATCGAAATTATAACAGTAACATTAAAGATACTCCTGAACTTTTCTGGGGAAATATTCATCCAATTAAAATAATTGAAAGAAGCTGGTTAGAAAGACAGGGAATCTGGAAACCCACACAATATCCGGGAGTTGTAAGTTCGCATCATCAGGCAGTAGAAAAAACAGGTAAAGGTTTGAGGATTGTCGCCACTTCAATGGACGGGAAAATTATTGAATCGCTCGACCATACTAAATTTCCGAATGTATATGGATTTCAGTTTCATCCTGAAGCATCAGATATTTATTCTTATTCCAATTCATATCAAACCATTGCTAAGGGAGAAAAGACCTCTCTGCGGTCTATGATTGAAAAAGGAAATGGGTATGATTTTCATCTGGCATTATGGAAAAAGTTTGCGGAGATTTTGAATAATAAATAGCAAAACATCTCTTAATGAACTGATTGATTGGTATATATATTCACTTTGATTTTGAAATAAATAAAAAAAGGAGGATCGTAAAATCCTCCTTTTCTATTTAAATGTTCTTATGTTATTGCTTCATTACTTTAAAAACTTGTTTTCCATTGTTAACTCGTACAAGGTAAACGCCCTTTTCAAGACCTGAAACATTCACTTCATTTACATTTTTCGAAATAATAAGCTGTTGACCGAGGATAGAATATATTTGTACATCTACATTACTATCAAATCCTCTGAATTTGAGCATATTACTAGAAATATATGCCAACTGACTATTTGTATTTAAACCTGGAACACTGGTAATAATTGTAACTGTTTCCGCTCCAAGTGTAATAGTACCACATTCGTCCATATTGTTATAGGCTTCACTAATTCCACCTGCATTTGCCCAAACAGCCCTGGTACTTCCGGATGTTGCAGTAATGTCATTATCAATAATATAAACGTCGAAACCAATCACACCGGCTTTATCAACCTCAACACCAGCCTGATCAAGAAGTTTGGTATATGGAACAAAGTATTCAACGGTATATGAAGGATCAGTAACTTTATAAGCAAAAGTACTACCATTACCGCCAACTGTTAGTGCCTTTCCGCCTGCTATTTCGGCCTGAATAGGTTTTGGCGCAAACTGATGATGTCCAACTCTGCTTCCAGTCCATGGAGCTCCACTGGGACCTTGTCCATCTTTAAGAACTGCATTTACATCAAAATAAACCTCTGTCTGATCATACCTCCAATTTTCACTAGGTACAGCACCTGCCCACCATGGAGAGTAAGTGTTATCATTAACATTTACTAATACATAAACACCTAAATCATTCCAAACAGCCTTCCAGTAGGTTGAACCTGCATCGCCAATTGTAGGAGAATCTGTTCCAAACGACCTTGCAATGTTGTTAGCTGGTACCTCAGTCCAGAAATCATCAGCTGAACCATCAATAATAGGGGTTCCAATTACTTTTTTAAGAATAGCTGTTGGTGCAACTGGAGAAACATATTTCCACCAGATTGATGCTGTTAAAACAGGTGATCCAGCCATTGGCATAAAATTTCTGGCAGTGTAATTAAATGGATCAGTGATCTTTAAAGAAGTAGACAGGGTAATTGTATCATTATTTCTTTCCGCAGCCAGGAACCAGGTACTAATAGCTGATGCACCGGCAACAACGTCTGTTTTAAATTTATCATTACGAATTCCTGCAATGATTGTGTTCTGCACAGTAAGTGAATCGCTACCTGCAGAGGCCCAGCCTTTTTCAGATTCCAGCCTAAGTCCACGACCGAATCCTGCAAACACCGAATTGTAAATTTGTAGCCTTGTATTTCTTCTTAATCTCATTGCGGCACCTTCATTATGATTAGTTTTCAGGACGGAAGGTGAAGTGTTTGTTACAGAGGGTCCAAAAGCACTGATATTACTAAACAGAGCATTAGTTTTAGGTGAATTGGATGAACCTGTTGCATCATTATCTGATTCAAAACCATTTGCAGTGTCGGAATCAACAATTGAACTATCGCGTGCAATAACTCCAAACTGAACCTTCCCAACAAAGCCATTATCAGTATCAAAGTCATCATCTTCAGTTCTATATGAAACCAGATGCTTTGCATTAACAGCACCGCCGAACCATTCGAAACCATCATCCCCGGAGTTGGAAATCTGAACATAGTCAATGGTTGTTCCACTACCAACTGAGTATAAAGTAAGTCCGTTAACCTCACTACCCGTGGTTACTTCATAACCAGGGAATTCAATTCGCACGTATTTCAACACTCCTGAGTTATCTTCATTGTCTACTCCACCATATGCAGCGCCAATACCGCCTTCTGCAACACCATTACCACCTGATAAGTTATTAATACCACGTCCGCAGATAACAAGTCCTGCCCAGTCGCTGTTTCCTCTTAAACCAGTACCCTGATTTGATGTAAATACTATAGGGCTAGCACTTGTGCCTTCAGCCATAATTTTGCCGCCTCGTTGAATTATCAGTGCACTTTTCTCAGAACCTCTGATTATAGTTCCTTCAGCAATTGTAAGAGTAGCACCATCATTAACATAAACCCAGCCATCAAGGAGTATTACGCCACTCCATGATTCATTTGAAGTTATATGCGTACTTGTAATGAAATCGAAAAGACCATTTCCTTTTGTAATTGTTGCGTCAGGATAATTTTCATTTTCCGGCGCCCAATTTGTCCAACCGGCAGTCCAATCTCCTGTTAAACCAAATGCGCCTGAAAAATCAACATGTTCAAAGAATGGATCAGTTATTTCAGGTGAAAAAACGGAAACGGGATGAAAATACCAGTATGAAGCATTAAATACAGGCGAGCCAGCTGTTGGCTGGAAATTTCTTGCGCTATAATTAAAGGGATCTGCTATTTTTACATCAGTAGCTAAGGCAATTGTATCATTTTTTCTGATAGGATCAAGATACCAATTCTTTACTGCAACAGCCAGAGCAACTACATCGGTTTTAAACCAGTCGTTTCTTACACCGGCAATGATGGTATTTTGAACTGTAAGTGAATCGCTTGCAGCCGCAGCCCATCCTTTTTCAGATTCAAGTCTTAAACCGCGACCAAAACCAAGGAACACTGAATTATATATCTGTAATCTTGTGTTTCTTCTCAATCTCATCGTTGAACCTTCATTATGGTTGGTTCTGAGAGTGGTGGGAGTAGTGTTGTTAGCAGAAGGCCCAAATGCACTAATATTGCTAAATAAGGCATTTGTTTTGGGGGAATTGGAAGATCCTGTTGCATCATTATCAGACTCAAATCCATTTGCTGTGTCAGAGTCGACAATGGAGCTATCTCTTGCAATAATTCCAAATTGCACCATACCAATAAAACCATTATCTGTATCAAAATCATCATCCTCAGTTCTATAAGAAATAAGGTGTTTTGCATTAACAGCGCCACCAAACCATTCAAATCCGTCGTCGCCTGAGTTAGACACTTGAACATAGTCGATAGTAGTACCGCTTCCGACCGAATAAAGAGTTAGTCCGTTTACTTCACTACCGGTAGCAACTTCATAACCCGGGAATTCAATTCGAACATATTTCAATACTCCTGAATTATCAGTATTATCGCTACCCCCATAAGACGCACCGATTCCTCCTTCAGCTACACCAGCACCACCTGAGAGGTTGTTTATACCTTTTCCACAAAGCACAAGCCCAGCCCAATCGCTGTTACCTCTTAGCCCGACTCCCTGATTGGAAGTGAAAACTATAGGATTTGCGCTATTACCTATTGCATAAATTTTCCCGCCTCTTTGAACAATCAACGCACTTTTTTCAGTTGCGCGGATTATTGTTCCAGCAGATATGGTTAGACTGACACCATCATCAACATAAACCCATCCGTCGAGCAGAATTACACCACTCCATGTTTCATTGGTTGTAATGTGTACACTTGTTGTGAAATCGAATAAAGCATTACCTTTTGTAACAGTTGCATCGGCATAATTAGTTTCTTCAGGTGTCCAGTTTGTCCAACCTGTAGTCCAATTATTAGTGCCATCAAGAGCTCCTACGTAGCTTACCCTATCAAAGAAAGGGTCAGTTATAGTCTGTGCGTGCATATTTACTGCCAGACATACAGCTAAAAATAAGAATAGACTTTTTTTCATAATTTCTCCTTTTAAATTTATTTTATTTGACAAAACTATAGTTGAAATACCAATTGAAAATTTCATTATCATTACCAAACCTTTAATAAAAAACTATTATTTTACTTTACTTTCAGATTGAGGTAAGAATTATTTAAGGTTAGAAAGTCCATGAGAAAGCCAGATTGATCTTTCTGTTTGGAATGTATTTAAGTTTGCTTACCTCAATATTATCAGTTGAACCAAAATACGCTACCCAACGTATTGGATCATTTATTAGATCTTTTATACCAAGCTTTACTTCAAAATGATCACCAATTTTCTTTTCAACCGTTAAATCCAAAGAGTTTCGGGGAAGCTCCCATGTGTGAGGAATTTCAGGTGTGCCGGCAAATAATATCCTCTTACCTACCCTGTTATAATTTAAGTTTACCATTAGTCGGTTCTCGGGATTATTATAAAATAGTCCAACATTGATAATATAAGGAGACTGACCTTGCATCACCCTTACTGAATCGCGGGCGAAATCGCTGTTGGTGCTGATTTCACTTTTAATCAGGCAAGTATTAAATACTAATGTCAGCTGTTTCATACTCCTTAAAAGCGGGATATTTTCCAGAAACATAAGTGACTTCCGCATATCAAATTCAATTCTCTTACTTACTGCTCTTTCAGTGTTATAAGGCATATATGCATATTTAGTTCCCGAAGGTTTCTGAAACATTTCAATAGGGTTTGTAAACTCTTTGTAGAAAGCTGAAAATGAAATAAGCTCGCCAGGAGAAGGATACCATTCATATCGAATATCATAATTATTAATAACCGCTGTTTTCAGATCAGGATTCCCGTAAATGATAGCATTTAGCTCAAAATCCTCATAATAACTTGGTGTATTTTCTCTGAATTCGGGTCTGTTAACAGTTTTTCCATAGGATAAGCGAATATTATTTTTAGCATTAAGTTTTACATTTACATTAACTGAGGGATAAAAATTAATGGTATCATTTTTGATATCGAGGGAATCATTTAATATGTTTCCTTCGTTATCACGATTAGGAGGATAGAATCCAGTAATAAGTCGGTTAAAACTTTCCATCCTGACACCTCCATAGATATCTAAAAAATTACCTACAGGCAACTTTAAAGCAAGGTAACCCGCGTAAATTTTGTCAAATGCCAAATAATTGTTCACCGGATCTGTCCCATCTTTATAAGCAAATCCTGTTATATTTGGTGTATTGGGATCATAATAAAAATTTTCATCAATAAGAAGATTTTCAACGGGTTCATTGATTCCGGAAACCTTAAGGTATTTTGTCCCTCTTGGTGCTACAACTCCTACTTTCCGGGTTGAAAATTCACGGTTCTTATATTCGATAAACGCACCTGCCTTAAACTGTACCGGATGTTCCGAAATATTTGTATACACATCCTGTATCAGATCGATTTTTGCATTTTTATCTCTTTCCCGTAGTTTTTGTGTTAATCTTCCCCCATAATAAACACTTGGTTTATTGTCAACATCAAAACTGTACTGAATACTGTCAGGTGAATCGATCGGACGCGAATATGAGTATCTTCGGTTATCCGGATCATTATTAGAGGTGTATGACAAACCTGCATTCCAATTTAAATGCGTATAGTTATTGTTAAAAGTATGTTTCCCTTCAAGTTGTCCTGTATAAATTAGCCTCTGATTAAACCTAAGGTTGGTACCCAATAAATCTTTTGAGTTATAAACATCATAGCCTTCCCGTTGAACAGTTTTGTTTTCGCCCAGATTACTAAGTAAATTCCTAAATCCAATCTTTTGATTATCTCCAAAAATGAATATCCAATTATGCACCAATCCTAGTGAGGCTTCCTGAACGTAAGTGTTATCGGTAAAGTCGTAGGCATAATTTATCTTATTATTTATTTGGTCATAATCAAAATAATCTGCTCTGTGAATTGAATTGAAATTGCTTGAATGCTTATAATTTAAGGAGGTTATGTTACCAACAGAAACTTTTCCAAGAACAAACCTCCTTTGTAGAGTTGCTGAAATACTTTGGTCAAGAAAAGGACTTACTGTATGCGTGTTCCAATTCTTGTTAAATGCTCTGGATATACTTTGCAATGAATCCATTCTGGAATAATAGGCAGTACTGTTTGGCCATTTATAAAGATTAGCCATGTTTTCAGCTGAAGTCAGCTGTTTCGGAAAATCTCTGGTTCCATCATCAATTCCCAGAAAATCGAATTTACCAGCATCGTATTTCTGAAAGTCTTTTTTGAAACTTGTATTCTGCACCAGTCCTGAGCTGTATGAAATTTTAAAATCATTCCTGTCAGCAACTTCTTTTGTATTAATATCAATTACAGCTCCGGCGAAATCTGCTGGCAATTCGGGAGCAGGGCTTTTATAAATCATTATACTTTCAATCATTCCGCTGGGAATAGCATCGAATGAAAATGATCTCTTGGTTGCTTCAAAACTTGGGGCAGGTGAACCATTTAACAAAACAGAATTATACCGCTCGCTAAGTCCTCTTACAATTACAAACTTTCCATCTGCGAGGGTAATTCCAGGAACTCTCCGGATTACTTCAGCAGCATCACTATCCTGAGATTTCCTGATTTGATCTGCGCTTATCCCGTTGGCAATCAGGTCACTTGATTTCAAATTGACAATCATTGAGCTTTCAGTATTAGTTCTTTTTCTGGATTTTATGGTAACTTCCTCCACATTAAACCCTGAAGTCTTTAATTTCACATCAAGACTAATAATGGCATTTTCTTTAACCTCTACACTTATAATTTGCTTTTCGTAGGATATATAAGAAACTACAAGATTGTAATTTCCTGGACTAAGATTCTTTATTTCAAAAAAACCATCAAGGTTGGTTATCGAACCGGTATATGTGCCTTGAATGATAATGTTTGCACCTATAAGCGATTCCCCACTAACAGCATCAGATACTTTTCCTGAAATATTCCCATTTTCCGGAAAAGCAAGTAAGTATAATGCTGATAATAAAATACTTAATAAAACTTTCATCGTAGTCAAATTTGTCTTTGGATTATGGATACAAAGAAACCATTCAATCTTAACCTTAATCTGATAATAATGTTATCTGTGTATTAAGAATCATCATGAAAGGACCAGTAAAATTGGTATTTACTGAAGTTAACCTTAACCTATTATGAATTTAATGTTAAATTCTATTTGGGGAAAAATGTAAATTGAATTCGATAGTGAATAAACTCCTGCTAAAGGAAAAAAAGAAATTAGGAAAATAATAGTGTTGTTCACAAGAATAACCCGTTAAAAAGGTAATCCAAAAGAAATTCATTATTGAAAAAAAAGGGATTACATGAAGATGTAATCCCTTTTTTATATGAAACAATTAAATATTATTCCTCGGATAAGAATACTTTATAATCCCAGGGATTTAGTGTAATTGCGTCTTCATTTGATAGGCTAAGCATCTCTCCGGTAAACGCATCGGTATAAACGCCATTGTTAATTTCATCAGTGAAGAAATAATTACGAGCTTCTGCTGAAAAATTAAGTATGACAAATATTTTGCTTTTCTCAACTTCTCTGGTAAATGCGAAAACTTTGATGTCGTCGTTGCCTGCAACTCTTTTCAATTTACCACCTGTAGATCCAGCGAAAAGTGCCTCATGATTTGCTTTTAAGGTATTCAGGTTCGTATAGAATTCTCTCATATCGCATTCAACCCAGGGAATAGTATCTCTTTCGAAGAATCGAAGACGTCTGGTCATGCAAACTTCCTGACCATTATATATAAGGGGCATCCCGGGAATCATATATGAAAACACAGCAAAAGTCTTAACTGCATCGCCAAGTCTTTCATATTCAGTTCCATTCCATGAATTTTCATCATGATTTGAGGTGAATTCCATCAAAATAGAATTTGGAGGATAGGCCGAATCAACATAAGCAAAATGCATGTCAATGTTGGTTACATCCATTTTACCTTGAGCTATCTGATTCATAATATGGTGGAGTTTCCAGTCATAAGTTGCATCGAAAGCATCTTTATTTAATGCAGGCTGATCAGATTCTGCAAGCATAAAAACTTCCTTAACCTCATGAAGAGCAGGTCTTACTGTATTCCAGAAACTAACGGGTATCATATGAGCCACATCGAAACGAAAACCGTCAATATCTGTTTCTTTTAACCAGAATTTAAGTGCGTCGATCATATACTGACGCAATCCCGTTTGATTATAATCAAACTGAACAATATCAGTCCAGTCAAAGGGACTTTTAAAATTTCCGGCTGAATCCTTAACATAATATTCAGGATGCTCAACTGTAAGCGCATTGTCCCATGAAGAATGGTTTGGTACCCAGTCTATAATAACTTTAATGCCCAAAGAATGAGCTTTTGCTACCATAGCCTTGAAATCAACCATGTTCCCGAATTCCGGGTTTACTGCATAATAGTCTTTCACCGAATAATAGCTTCCCAAAGATCCTTTTCTATTCTTTTCTCCAATAGGATTGATAGGCATAAGCCATATAATATCAACACCCATTTCTTTAATACTTTCAAGATGACCAGCAAATGCAGCAAAAGTTCCTTCCGGAGTATACTGACGGATATTGACCTCATATAAGGTCGCATCCCTCAGCCATTCAGGGTGTTTTACGCCAACATTATTTTGTGTTGGACCTGGATTTGTACACGAAACAAAAACAGATGTCATAGCAAAACATATAAAGACAGGGATAATTAAGCTAATACGAAAAAGAGATTTTTTTTTCATTCTATAAAATATGTAGTTGGTAAATATTCACTGTAAAAATTGGAAGGCAAATATGCATAGAAAAATGAGCTGTGCTATTCTACTTCAATAAAGTTGATTTTCAAATCAAGGATTGAAGCATAGTACTCCCCTCTTTCAAGAATATCGTCATCACCTTCTTCATAATACCAGTTTATAGTAAGGATATGATCTTTTGAGGTTAAATCCTTTAAGGATTTCAACATCTCCAGGATAACTTTGGAGGTTCCACTGTTAAGATATTCAAATGAAAGATCCACCTTAGTAGCCTTGCAGTTGGACTCCACATAAGTATTCAGCCATGTAACCACATCTCTGAAAAATAATTCCGCATCTTCCGGTATCGATCGACCTTCAATTTTAATAATGCCAATTGAGTCGAGTGATATGGATGGCGTTTTCCTTGTTCCTTCTATGTAGATTTGATCTATCAAGCTTTCTAATATCGTTCTAAATTAAACAGATTTTATCAGCTTACAAAATAATCCATTCTATAAATTCAATTATTTAGTGAAATATTAACAATGTGATATTTATTTAACTTTGACTTAATATGCCTATCCGTTTTTTATAAACGCATTCTAAATAATTTACAAATAAATACTTTAATGAATTTGTGCGGCATTTCAATCATAATGGCGCTCTTAGAATTATTCAAAAGGAAATTCATGATTATTTTTTTACAAAAGCAATAAATATAATCAACAATTAATGCTAATTGAATTTCAGATTTAGTTAACTTTCAATTAATATTCTACTAATACTATGATATGTACTTTGTGTAAGTTTAAAATCACATATTCACAAAACAATCTAACGAATGAAAACATTGACACATCAAAAATTAAAATTAATTACTGCCATTCTGCTTTTCTTATCAACTTCGGCATTTGTATCTGCCCAGGAGAATGCAGCAGAACCTGCAGATACTCTTTATCCGATTCTTGAACAGGTTCAATCTGATTTATCTGTTTTGAAAAGGTTAAAAATTTCAGGTTATATTCAGGCTCAGTATCAAAAGATTGACACTTCAGGAATGGATTCCTACGCCGGTGGAAACTTTGCAAAAGAACTGGATAATCGATTTTCTGTTAGAAGAGGCCGTCTGAAATTCGCCTACGAAAACCAACTTTCACAATATGTAATACAATTTGATGTAACCGAAAAAGGACTAGGTATTAAAGATGCATACGCTGCTTTCACTGAACCATGGACCAAAGCATTTTCATTATGGACCGGGGTTTTCAATAAACCTTTTGGTTATGAAATAGAATATTCTTCGAACACTCGTGAAACTCCTGAAAGATCAAGAATGTATCAGGTGCTATTTCCCGGAGAAAGAGACCTTGGTGCGAAACTTGTTTTTCAACCTTGGAAAACTTCAAAATACAATTATATAAAATTTGATATTGGAATGTTCAATGGTAATGGCACCAATGTTGAAACCGACCAATATAAGGATATGATTGCTCACCTTACTTTAAACAAAACATTTTTGAGTGAAAAATTAAAACTTGGATTAGGCGCATCCTATTATAATGGTGGAATAAGACAAGTTACAAAGTATGTTTATTCAATTGGAGATGTCACCACTTATAATGCCTACACATCAGGTACAGGAATAAAAACAGATACAGCAACAGCAATGACTAGTTTGAAAGCATTCAGAGCGGACTCAACTGGTGTATCAGGTGATAAAGTAAAAAGGCAATATTACGGTTTGGAATCACAGATAAGTTATGACTGGGCACTTGGTCTTACTACACTTCGTGGTGAATACCTTTGGGGAACTCAGCCAGGTCTTGCAGGCAGTTCAGCAAGTTTTACAGCATTACCTACAGGCGATTTATATTCACGTAATTTTTCAGGTTACTATGTAAATTTTGTTCAAAATCTTGGGCAGTCTCCTTTAGGTATCGTTTTAAAATATGATTCCTATGACCCTAATACAGATATTTCAGGGGATGAAATTGCTCTCGCCAGCAAAGAATTTCCAAAGAACCCTGTACTTACAGTAAAAGATGCTGCAGGTGTTGTAACAAAGAGTTTTGCAGCTCCTATTGCCACAACCGGATTAGCAGACATCAAATATACAACCTTGGGTATGGGTATCATGTATCGCTGGAATAGCAGTGTAAGGCTTACCGTTTATTATGATATGGTTAAAAATGAAACAACCAGTAAAATTGTAAACGGCAGTACTTTAAAAGATTACTCGAAAGACAGAACTGACAATGTATTGACACTTAGATTCCAATACAAATTCTAATAAATGCTTAACAGTAACTTAATATTGCTTTTAAATCCACATAACATTTTAGTAGTTCCTTTACAAAAAATAAAAAATTATGAAAAAGTATATTTTATCAACAGCAGTTTTATTAACTTTATTCTCAGTTTTTAGCTATTCGCAGAAAATAAGTTTTAAAATTAAAGGAAGTGACACAGTTCTACCCCTTTCACAATTGGAAGCAGAACAGTATATGAAGAATAATTCTAATACTTCAATTTCCGTTACAGGTGGTGGATCTGGAGTTGGTTTGTCAGCCTTGTTGAGTGGAACAACTGATATTGCACAATCATCCCGTAAAATGAAAATAGAAGAAAAACAAAAGATGATTGATTCTGGCAAAGCAGTAAAAGAAGTTGTGATCGCAAAGGATGCTTTATCAGTTATCGTAAACCTGGGTAACAAAGTTTCGCAACTTACCAGAGAACAACTCGAAGGAATATTCACTGGAAAGATATCAAACTGGAAAGAAGTTGGTGGCGAAGACCTTGGAATTATTGTTTATTCTAGGGAAACCAGTTCAGGTACCTATGAATTTTTCAAAGAACATGTATTAAATAAAAAGAACTTCGCAACTTCAGCTTTACTTATGCCTGCAACCGGTGCAATTGTGCAGAGTGTTAGTCAGACAAAAGGAGCAATAGGATATGTAGGGCTTGCTTATGCCGACAAATCAGTGAAATCCTTAAAGGTTTCTTATGATAAAGGTGTTACATTTGTTGATGCAAATATTGCAAATGCAATGAATTTGACCTACCCTATTACACGTCCCTTATACTATTACTATCTTAGCTCAATTGAAAAAACAGTTAAACCATTTGTGGATTTCATTTTATCTGCTGAAGGTCAGCAAATTGTAAGAACTGAAGGTTATGTACCTCTTAAGTAATTAATCAGGATGAAATTGTTTCGGAAAGCAGTCGAGAAAACAACAGAATCAGTACTTTTTTTAAGCAGCACGGTAACTACAATCGCCGTGCTGTTTATTGTTTATTTTCTATTTAGCGAAGGTTTAGGTATTTTTAAAAGCTCACCTGTCGAAGGAACTTTTATAATGGTTGTCAACAAGGTTAACCCTGTTGTTGAACTCAGCGCAAAAGAAATAAAAGACATTTTTAATGGTGATAAAACAAACTGGGATCAATTTGGCGGGAAACACGACAGTATCATCCTTTTTACCCTGACTGAAGTTGGGGATATGTTCACCGAGGAAGAACTTGGTGCAAATTATGAGTATATGCCCTCTAAAATTGACAGTTTTATTACCGCAAATCCAGGAGTCCTAGGATATTTCACGAAAAATAATCTCCCTTCTGATTTTCAAGGGAAAATATTGCCCATATCGAATGTCAGTTTGAAAGAATTTTTTCTTGGAAGAGAATGGTACCCAACATCCGCACCTGCAGCACTTTACGGTACACTCCCATTAGTTTTAGGAACCTTGTGGGTTAGTATAGGAGCAATTTTATTAGCTTTACCTATCGGACTTATTACATCCCTTTACATGGCTGAAATAGCCAATGAAAAACTAAGAAGAATTCTAAAACCTTTAATTGAATTATTGGCAGGTATTCCGTCAGTTGTTTATGGATTTTTTGGCCTTGTAATATTAGTTCCATTTATTCAGAAAACCTTTAATCTGCCAGTTGGAGAAACAGCACTTGCAGGAAGTATTATTCTTGCCATTATGGCATTGCCTACAATTATAACTATTTCAGAAGACGCTATACGTACAACACCTGTATCTCTCAAGGAAGCAAGTCTAGCATTGGGAGCAACCCGTTGGCAAACAATAGTTCGTGTTATTCTTCCATACTCAAGATCAGGTATTATTGCAGCATCTATTCTTGGGATAGGAAGGGCAGTTGGTGAAACAATGGCCGTACTTATGGTAACAGGGAATGCATCGGTTATTCCTCACTCCTTCCTTCAACCGGTACGTACAATTCCTGCTACAATAGCTGCTGAGCTTGGAGAAGCGCCTTATGGCGGAGTACATTTCAAAGCATTATTTGCACTAGGAATTATACTTTTTCTAATAACATTTACATTCAACACACTTGTTGAACTTGCAAAAGCAAAGAAAATTAAGCAATAAATTTATGTAGTAAGAATTGAAATGAAGAGTAAAAAACATATACAGGAATTTATTGCATTCAACCTTTTCAGGTTAGTTAGTTTCATGGTTGTTGGTATTCTTTTTATAATACTGGGTTTTATTGTAGTCAGAGGGATTTCAGTAATTAACTGGGAGTTCCTAACGGCTATGCCTAAAGATGGAATGACAGGTGGAGGAATCTTTCCAGCTATTGTTGGAACAATGTACCTTATTTTTTTCAGTATGCTTTTTGCATTTCCTGTAGGTGTACTTTCTGCAATATATATGAATGAGTATCTTAAAGAAAATGCATTTAAAAAAATAATCCGTTCCATGACCAATAATCTTGCAGGTATTCCCTCCATTGTTTTTGGTTTGTTTGGAATGGCATTTTTTGTAAATCGTCTAAAATTTGGAGATTCAATTCTAGCAGGCTCGCTAACTCTTGGTATAATGGCTCTTCCTGTAATCATCAGAACAACTGAGGAAGCTTTAAAATCTGTTGAAGACTCTCTTAGAATCGCAAGTTATGCATTAGGTGCAACAAAGCTTCAGACAATAAGAAAGATAGTTTTACCTGTAGCTTTTCCCAATATTATAACAGGCTTGATACTTTCTATTAGTCGGGTTTCAGGAGAAACTGCCCCGATTCTGTTTACCGTTGCGGCATATTTTCTACCAAAACTACCATCGAGTATTTTCGATCAGGTAATGGCATTACCTTATCACCTATACGTTTTAGCTACAAGTGGAACTAATATTGAGGAATCAAGACCAATGGCTTATGGAACGGCACTCGTTTTAATTACTATTGTTTTAATATTTAACCTTATTGCAAATGCTATACGTAAATCCTATAGTAGCCGATCAAAATCCAGATAACAGGAATTAAAATATGTCCAAATTAACAGTAGAAGCAAAAGATCTGAATTTATTTTATGGTAGTTTTCAGGCATTGAAAACCATAAATTTTCAGGCAAGTAAACATACAGTTACAGCATTTATAGGCCCATCAGGGTGTGGCAAATCAACATTGCTTCGTACCTTTAACCGCATGAATGACCTTATTGACGGTGTAAGAATAGAGGGTACTGCTTATGTCGACGGCATTGATGTATATGATAAAAAAGTAATTGTCGATGATCTGCGCAAAAAGGTTGGAATGGTTTTTCAGAAGCCAAATCCATTTCCTAAAAGCATTTTTGAAAATGTTGCGTATGGGCTTAGGGTAAATGGGATAAGCGATAAACACGTTATTGAAGAAAGAGTGATCGCTTCAATCCAACAATCTGCTTTATGGGAGGAGGTTAAGGATAAGCTTAAAAAGTCAGCTATGGAACTTTCCGGCGGACAACAGCAAAGGCTATGTATTGCAAGAACACTAGCAATTAAGCCCAAAGTTATTTTAATGGATGAGCCTGCCTCTGCACTTGATCCTATTTCTACTGGAAAAATTGAAGAATTGATTCACGAATTAAAAAAAGATTTTACTATCATAATCGTTACCCATAATATGCAGCAGGCCTCTCGCGTGAGTGATTTTACGGCATTTTTTTACCTGGGGGAATTGGTAGAATGGGATACTACAACAACGATTTTCATGAATCCCAAGGATGTAAAAACTCAGAATTATGTAACAGGTAGGTTTGGATGATATATTTGTTGTGTGATATATTTGTAGATTAGGGATGAAATTGATTGTTATTGGTTTAAAACAATAAGAAATTAAAAGGATGGAAACAAAAGCACATGCACACATGGATGCAGAGTTACTGCAACTTAAGACTGATATGATTGATATGTGGGAGACTGTAATAAGTCAACTACAAAAAGTACGTGATGTGGTTGAAAAGAACAATCGCGATTTGATTAATGAAATGGCATCCGGTGAAAAACGTATTGACGCTTTTGAACTTAAGATCGATATGGATTGCGAAAGAATTCTTGCTTTATACAATCCTGTTGCAAATGATTTGCGTTTTGTATTAGCAGTTTTAAAGATTAATTACAATCTCGAAAGAATAGGCGATTTTGCCTGGGGAATTGGAAAAATTTTCCGGGATACTGAATCATCATTCAGCAAAGAAAGCTTAAAAAAATCTAACCTGATGCTGATGATCAACACTTCAATTGAAATGGTTAAGACTGCACTCCTGGCTTTTGAGAATGATGATAACGAACTAGCATCGGTAATATTTGAAAAGGATAAAATTCTTGATGCCAATAACAAAAACGCCAATAACATTATTGCTGCGCAGATCAAAGCTCATCCGAAAAGTATATTGAATCATTTAAGTCTTCTTTCCATCATTCGTAAAACAGAAAGAATCGGAGATCAAACAAAGAATATTTCAGAAGAGATAATTTTCTATATTGAGGCGAAAGTATTACGACACAAGAGAAAGAAGAAATAGTTTAAACCAACAAACCTGTCAGGTATTAGACCTGACAGGTTTGTTGATACCAATACCCGGAATCTTTAACAATTCTTTTCTGCGTTGCGAAATCTACGTAAACCAAACCAAATCTGGGCTGATACCCTTCTGCCCATTCAAAATTGTCTGTTAGACTCCATACAAAATAACCATTTACATTTACGCCTTCTTGTTTTGCCCGAAGTACCTGCTGAATGTGCTGATCTAAATAGTTTGTTCTTTTAACATCATATACTCTGTTTCCAACCAAAGTATCAGGAAATGCAGCGCCATTTTCCGTTACAATGATCTCTTTAAAATTCTTATAACTGTTAAATTTTAATAACATCTCATAAATGCTTTCAGGATACACTTCCCAATTCATAACAGTGGTCTCTACATCTCTTTTTTCTGCTGTTACTATTTTCGCCCATAATAAAGGTGTTAATCTGGAGAAAGTAACCAATTCTCTAGTATAATTTTGTAACCCTATAAAATCCATATTAAATGCCAGCTTGCCTTCATCACCATCTTTTATAAAAGGCTCAAGCCTTTGGAGCATTTGAAGATCTTTAACGGGATAACCTAATCCGGCTAATGGTTCTATAAACAATCGGTTGAGGAGTGTATCGATCCTGTTTGCAGCCAAAGTATCCTTTTGTGAATGTCCGAATGGCTGAATATATGAACATGAGAAGGTAGTTCCAACTATTAAATCGGACTTTAATGATTTTACAATTCTACCCCCTTCAGCCTGACACATTGCAGCATGATGGGCTGCCGCCAAAAAATTATTGAGACCTTTCCTCCCCGGTGCGTGGACCCCAAGAAAATACCCTGCTCCTGTAAATACCATTGGTTCATTAAGTATCATCCAACGTTTTACCCTGTCCCCGAAATATTTGATACAAACTTCAACATATTCGCTAAACCAGCTTATTATATCCCTGTTGGCCCAACCACCACAGCTTTCAAGCTCCCATGGCAAGTCCCAATGGTAAAGTGTTATCCAAGGTTCAATTCCTCTTGCAAGACATGAATTAATTACCCGGTTATAAAAGTCTATTCCTGCCAAATTAATTGTTCCTATACCATTTGGAATTATTCGACTCCAGGACAGAGAAAAGCGAAAGTTCTTTATGTTAAGATTTTCAATTAATTCAATATCATCATTATAGAGATGGTAAAAGTCGCAGGCTATATTTGCGTTTTGATTATGATAAATATTCCCCTTTCTGTTTGCGAAAACATCCCAAACTGACTTCCCTTTACCATCTTCATTCCATCCGCCCTCTATCTGGTACGCAGCTGTTGAAACTCCCCATTTAAAAGTACTTCCAGCAGACATGTTGTTACTATCCATTATCAATCTCTAATTCTGAAGCTACTTTTCTCAATAACATTCTTTTAAATTTTTTGAGGGAAGATGGTTTTTTCCCTTCCAACATCATATCAAGATTGATTACAGAGAAATTTTCAGAAATAACTTTATTTATGATTTGCTCTGTAATATTAGGATAATCTACCTGAATTCTCAAATCGTTTTCAATCCATTCCTGAATTTTTTCTTTATGCTTTAAATTCAGACTTTTTATTACCGGAATTCCCATTTCAGATAATGCTGCTGCGTTGCATTGTTGTTCATACTGACCCTTCATAGGGATTACCAATAGTTTCTTATTCATAAAAAGTGCTTCAGCCGGAGTTTCAAAGCCGGCGCCACATAAAATTCCTTCAGAAGAAGCCATGCTGCTGACGAAGTCATCATTATTTATTGATTGTATTGAAATATTCATTTCTTTGAAGTGCTTTTTATTGTGCTTTGAAAACACTTGCCATTGGACATTTTCAAAATTACTCAACACTTTAATAATTCTCTTATCGTCATAAGCAGGGAGATAAACTGTATAGTGACCCTTATTTGCTATCTTACAATTCCGAACCTGTTGTCTGATAACAGGTGTGTAAATATTTGAATCGTAAGATTTAAAATGGAAACCATATTGCACAGAGGAAGGTGCGTAATTCTTAAGAATTGCTCTTCCAAGAAAATCGCTTTCATTTGGCTGAGGAACACTTTTGTTCAAAACTGCTGACTGATGGCTTAGTGCAACACACCTAATATTTTTCAGTTCGCATGCCCATGCAGTAACAGGTTCAAAGTCGTTAATAACCAAATCATATAATTCTACAGGCACATCATCAATTTCAAAAAACAGTCCCCTTAAATTATTTTTTTTATATGTTTTTTTAAGGTCCACTCCCCCACTCTCCCCAAAGATAAAACTTAGACCTCTGTACTTAAACTTTACTGGAAAAGGCAATTCCACATCAGCCTGAGTGCCACTTATTAAAATATCAACTTCGTGATCCTTTTTCAAAACTGGAATTATATCCCTTGCTCTGCTTAAATGACCATTTCCAGTGCCCTGAATTGCATATAGAATTTTCATTTTTTGAATATTTAAGAATTGAGTGGATAGATAAAAACAGATTTGAGATTCATTTTGTGGAGTTGGCAAATATTTTTGTCTTCGGGGGATTTGGAGCTTTCATCAGATTAAATTCCTGTAGCATATTTTCAAAGATCTGGCTGTTATTTAAATCTGTTTCATCATCTTTTTCAAGGTTTTGCTTCATTTGATGCTTATCTTTTTCATTAAACCTGTAAATTGACCATGCTCCATTTGAGAATTCAAGAGTTGACAAATTTTCAACCCAATCTCCTGAATTCATGTAAATTACCGAACCTTCTGAATTGCTTATTTTGCGCATTTCAGGATGATGAATATGTCCACAGATTACATAATCATATTTGTTGCTGATACCAATATCTGCAGAGGTTTTCTCAAAGTCGTTAATGAACGAAACAGCCGATTTTACACTGCTTTTAATTTTTTGTGAAAGAGATAATTTTCCTTTGTTTAAAATTTTTTCTGAGATGAAGTTAAAAAATTTATTTATCAGAATCAAAGTATCATAACCAATTGCTCCCAACCTGGCTAACCATTTTGAGTGTTGCATGGTAATATCAAAAACATCACCATGAAAAACCCATGCCTTTTTACCTTCGGGGAGGTCAAGAACAACTTTATTTACAACGCTGAGTGAGCCAATTTTCAAGCCATCGAATTTTCGGAACATTTCGTCGTGATTGCCAGTTACATAGTAGGTTTTTATTCCTTTTCCCATCCAGCTTATAAGGTGTTTAACTACCTTCATATGACTGTTAGGCCAATAACGCTTTGTGAATTGCCAGATGTCTATTATATCGCCGTTTAGGACAACTACTTTCGGCTTAATACTCTTTAAATAAAAGAGTAATTCTTTTGCATGACAGCCATAAGTGCCAAGATGTACATCAGAAAGTACCAGAATATCAATTCTTCGTCTATTTTTTTTCATTTACGATATTAATGTTTTAAAAGGGGATAATACCCCATGAAAAGGGAAATTGCAAATTTTGAAATAAGATTTTCAAATTTCTTTTTAAACCTGTCAGTTCTTAAACCTGTCGGGTTTGGAAGATGAATAAACCTTTTATAATTTCCCATAATATTGAGTTTGTCAAAATTATGGGTGATTTATAAACTGTGTGTGAAAATGATATTACTAAATTGTTATGAAAACCGAAAACCTGACGGGTATTAGACCTGTCAGGTTTGGTTAAAAATCCATCCTCGCAAGTGGAGAAATATTCTGCGGCGCAAAAATTTTCTTCCCGAATTTGTAATAGCCTGTAATTGCAATCATTGCGGCGTTATCTGTGGTGAATTTAAATTCAGGAATGTAGATTTCCCAATTTCGCTTTTCTGACTCAGTCTTAACTCTGTCGCGTAAACCAGAATTTGCTGAAACACCACCTGCCAAAGCAATGCGGCTTATACCTGTTTCACTGGAAGCTTTTACAAGTTTATCCATCAATATTTCGACAATTGATTTCTGAATGGAAGCGCATAAATCGTTTTTGTTTTCTTCAATGAAGCCGGAATTTTCTTTCTGTTGATCCCTCAAAAAATAAAGAATTGATGTTTTCAATCCGCTGAAACTATAATCGAGACCAGCAATACGAGGCTTACTGAATTTAAAACGATCTGCATCTCCAAGCTTTGCATATTTATCGACAAATGGACCTCCGGGATATGGCAGACCTAGTAATTTGGCGCTTTTATCAAAGGCTTCTCCGGCAGCATCATCGATGGTCTTTCCAATTATTTCCATGTCTAAATGATCTCTTACCAAAACGATCTGAGAGTGACCTCCCGATACAAGAAGGCATAAAAAAGGAAATTGAGGTACTTTAGTCTCGATTCCTTCCTGTTTTATGAAATGTACAAGGATATGTGCCTGAAGATGATGAACTTCTATAAGTGGGATATTTCTTGCAAATGCAAAACCTTTGGCGAAAGATGTTCCAACAAGCAAGGAACCAAGAAGCCCGGGTCCCCTTGTAAACGCAACAGCACTGACTTCATCGCTGCTCACTCCGGCCCTTTTTAAGGCTGAATCTACTACAGGAACAATATTCTGCTGATGTGCCCGTGAAGCAAGTTCAGGAACCACACCACCATAGAGCTTATGTACGTCCTGATTGGCAATCAGACTGGAAAGTAAAACGCCATCCATGATAACCGCAGCAGCGGTATCGTCACACGAAGATTCAATTCCAAGAATGGTTACACTCATTTTTATCAATATTAGTCAATAATCTGAACTATTTTTCGTTTTTTTACATTAGGATTGAAAGTTCAAAAATATTAAAAAATTATCTAAAATACTTTTAATTGTGTTGTTGGTATTGATATCAATACCTTCACTGGCTATATTATTGCTTCAAAACAGCAAAATCCAATCCTACCTGGCATCAGAGGTAGCATCCATTCTTTCGAAAAACTTGCATGCTAAAATTACTGTTAAAGAGGTTTCAATAACTTTTATAAACCGACTTCAGTTAAAAGATCTGTATATTGAAGATCAACAGGGAGATACCTTGCTCTTTGCAAAAAAAATAAAAGTAACCCTTAGAAAATATAGTAAAAAAAAACGTGAAATAGTCCTTTCAAATATTGGTCTGGAAGATGCAAATATTCACTTTAATGTAGATACTTCAGGGGTCATAAACATTAAATTCATTATAGACCAACTTGTAAAGAAAGATAGTTCTGATTCATCAAAGTTCGCCTTTCAGATTTTAAATGCTGAAATCAAGAATTCCAGATTTCGTTATACAAGTCAGGGTAAAAAATTCAATACTCAGGGATTGAATTATGCTGATATGGATATGCGTGAACTTAATGCGAATGTTGAAAAGTTTGAAATTCTGGGTGACACTGTGACATTTTCAGTCATTGACCTTAGCCTGACTGAGAAAAGCGGATTAATAATCAAGCAAATGTCTACTGATTACAGTTTATCCAAGCGACATATGGATTTCAATAATTTTAAACTGATAACACCTTTTTCCAATCTTTCCGCTAAACACTTGAAACTTAGCTTTTTTGATTATACTGATTTTTCCGATTTTGTTAATTTGGTTGGAATAAACTTCAGTTTTAACCCTTCTTTATTGTCTTTTAGCGACATTTCCTACCTAGCACCAACCCTCAAAGGATATAGTGAAGAGTTTAAATTCTCAGGGGATATTAAAGGACAGATCAGCAATTTGAATGGCAAAGATCTTGTTTTGTCTTACAAGGATCAAACTAGAATTCTGGCCAATTTTTCCATGATTGGATTGCCTTCAATAAAGACTGTTTTTATGCATTATGATATTGTAAGTCTTCAAACAAATTCTACAGATCTTCAAAACCTTACGATTCCAGGGGGAGAAAGTGGAAGCCGTCATCTTAAAATCCCTGCTTCGATTGCCCTGCTTGGAACCATTAAATATTCGGGCAAATTTACAGGTTACTTAGATGATTTTGTTGCATACGGCAAGTTCTCTACAAGTCTGGGTGAGTTTTCTTCCGATATACTTCTTAAACCTGACTCTGCCAATATTTTATTTTTTCAGGGGAAGTTGAAAACAAATGAGTTTTTCCTTGGTAAACTGATGAAGCAGGATACACTTGTTGGTAGAATAACTATGAACGCCAATATTAACGGGTATTCGTCCAAAAAAGGTCTTTTTGCAAAAATGGACGGAATGATCGACAGTCTGGAGCTAAATCATTACGATTACAAAAACATAAACATCGCAGGGACTATTGCTGATAGGGTTTTTGACGGTTCATTCAAAATTTCTGACCCGAATATCAAGATGGATTTCCTAGGCATGGTTAACTTCTCGAGCGAGAACCCCGAATTTGCATTTACGGCAGATGTTTCCAGAGCCCGCCCTTATTATCTCCATCTAAAAAATACAGATCCTGATTATTTTGCATCCTTTCTTCTGGAAACTAACTTTACCGGAAAGACTATTGATCAGCTAAACGGGAAAATACGGATTGTAAATTCACTGTTCCGGAATAACGATAAACAGTTGCAGATATATAACTTTAACTTATCTGCTGTGAATACTCCCGATTCCAACAATATTAAGATAGAATCTGATATTATGGATGCCGATATCAGAGGTACGTATCAATTCAGCACACTTCCCTCATCTTTTCAGCATCTTGCTAGTTATTACATCCCTTCCCTTAAGAAAAAAACCGATGTTCAAACGCCTCCGGTGGATAAAAATAATTTTACTTATTCCATTCGACTTAAAAATATCCATCCATTAATCAATTTCTTTTTCCCTAAACTGGATGTAGGGAACAATTCGGAAATCTTTGGTTATTATCGACCTGGAAATAAGGATGTTACTCTTGATGTGCACAGTAGTTTATTTGCAGTAAATGGAAATGAGTTGAGGAATGTAAGTCTTGAAACTCGGAGTAACTTTAATAATGTAAGTGTTATTGCAAGCTGCAGCTCATTGATAATGCCTAATAAAAGAACAATTGATAATCTGGTTATAAATTCAATTCTTCAAAAGGATACGGCATCGTTAACTCTCGACTGGGACTCAAAAATAAAACCACTATATCGGGGTAAAATTAATATACTCGCAAACATTAAGCGCAACACTCAGACTAATAATCCTATCCTTGGTATTCATTTCGACCCTTCTCAGATATATTTTAACGATACACTCTGGAATATTTCACAAAGTTCTGTTACCATTGACTCAAGCTCAATTGCAGTAGATTCCTTTAATATCAGAAATAAGGATCAGAATTTTTTCGCTATCGGCACCGTGTCTGAAAACCCTGATGATGCGATCCGCTTTAACTTTAAGGATATGGACATTTCCGCTTTGAATATGTTTACAACAAAATATAAAGTAACTCTCAAGGGTAAGGTATCAGGGCAAGCAAGTTTAAAGGATCCATTTCATAATCTGGTTTTACTATCTGATCTTCAGATGAATGACCTTTTTGTAAACGGTGAAGATCTTGGGGTGGGAGAATTACTGGCAAATTGGAATAATAGCAATAAAAAAATTCATATTAAATCATTTCTTGGAAGAGGAACTGTTCCTGCAATTACTTTTGAGGGGGATTATATTCCATCGACGAAAATTATGGATTTCAAAATTGGCTTGGATAAGCTAAGAGTCAACATCTTCCATCCCTGGGCTTCATTTCTGGTATCGGACATCAAAGGAATTGCAAGTGGCAACCTTACTCTGGGGGGAACTGGCCAAAAGCCGGATCTTAACGGTACGGTTAAGCTTTTGAAAACTTCGGTTCTTGTTAATTACTTGCAGACTCATTACAATTTCAGTAATGACGTTAAAATAGTGCATAACAATATTGTTCTGAAGGATTTTATTGCTTATGATGTAAAGGGAAATAAAGCGATTGCACAAGGTATTATTACTACAAAATATTTTAAGGAATATAGTCTGGATATTAGGGTTGAGACTGGAAACTTTGAATTTTTGAATACCACAGAAAAGGATAATACCATGTTTTATGGTCGCATTTTTGCAAGCGGGATAATTCGAATTACCGGTCCAACAGATAATCTGCAAATGAATATTAACGCGAAATCGCAGAAAAATTCGGTGTTTTTTATCCCCCTATATGCAACTGAAGAAGTGGCAGTAAGAAATTTCATAGATTGGGTCGATGTTCGAAGTACCGAACCTGATGCAGTTAAATTTAAGCAACGTTATGAGGTTAAGATGAAAGGAATTCAAATGAATTTCAATCTTGATGTAACACCTGATGCCGAAGTCCAAATGATTTTCGATCCAAAAGTTGGAGATATAATCAAAGGACGTGGAACAGGAAACCTTAAGGTACTCATAAATACTCTGGGTAAATTTGAAATTTATGGGGATATGACCATAGATGAAGGTGATTATCTGTTTACACTTAAAAATGTAATAAATAAGAAATTTGTTGTTGAAAAAGGAGGTAGAATAAGCTGGCATGGAGATCCGGCGGATGCAAACATCGATATGCAGGCCATTTACACATTAAAGACTACAACTTCCGCAATTGATCCTGATCCAAGTTCTAAAACATCCCGTAAACGGATTACTGTGGAGTGCGTAGTAAATATGTCGGGAAAGCTTATGAATCCTACTATTAAGCCGGATATAAATCTCCCTGGAGCCGATCAGCAAGTCCAGAATATAGTGAAAAACAGCATCAATACTGACGAAGAGATGATGAGACAGTTTGTGTCATTGCTGGTAATGAATAATTTTTATTCACAACAGGGATTCACGCAAGGTGGTACCAGCTCAAATGTGGCAGGGGTTACAACAACAGAACTCTTGTCGAACCAGCTTTCATCATGGCTTTCACAGATTAGTACCGATTTTGACATTGGTGTCAATTACCGTCCGGGTGATCAGATTTCCAGTGATGAATTGCAGGTGGCACTAAGTACACAGATACTTAACGATAGGGTTTCTATTAGCGGTAATCTCGACGTTGGAGGTAACGAAACTACAACAGCTGCTGCAAACACTTCAAATGCAAATAATATAGTTGGAGATTTTGATATAAGTTTTAAAATTACCGAAAAGCTGCATGTAAAAGCCTTTAACCGGTCAAATGACAATTTGCTTTTACAGACCTCACCTTATACTCAGGGTGTTGGGTTCTTTTATAGGGAATATTTTAATAACCTCCATGAACTTGCAATGCAGTTTAAGAAACCTTTTATGAAGAAAGATGCAGCTGAAAAACCTGAAGAAAGTGAAGAGTGATAAAGAGTTTCATAAACTCCCATGTTAACAAATCGTTCATGATATTAACAATCTCACATAATACAAACCAGAATCAAACGTTTATTTTATAACTTTGCTTAAAATATTTTAGCTATGAATATTCTGACACTCTTGCAGATCGTCACTTCTGAGACATCAAGTATCCAAACCAGCGGCACAAAAGAAGAAACATTTTTATCCCTTGCTCTTAAAGGGGGCTGGGTTATGATACCAATTCTAATTCTGTCGATTATTGCTGTTTACATTTTTGTTGAACGCTTTTTTGCCATTAAAAAAGCACAGAAAGTTGATATTAACTTCATGAATCGCATCAGGGATTATATTATCGACGGCAAAATTGATGCTGCAAAAAACCTGTGTGAAACAGCCGACAATCCTGTATCACACATGATTCACAAGGGAATTAGCCGCATTGGTAGACCATTGAATGATGTTAATGCAGCCATTGAAAATGTAGGCCGGCTAGAGGTTTATAAACTCGAGCAAGGTTTACCTACTTTGGCTTCTTGTGCCGGTGGCGCTCCAATGATAGGTTTTTTTGGAACGGTTATTGGTATGGTTCAATCGTTTATGCAAATGTCGAGCGCAGGAAATAATATTAATGTCTCACTTTTGTCAACTGGGATTTATACTGCATTAATAACAACAGTAGCAGGACTAATCGTAGGAATTTTTGCATATTTTGCATATAATGCCTTGGTAGCCAAGGTTGAAAAGGTTGTAAATACCTTGGAAGCCAGCACTACTGAATTTATGGATCTGCTAAACGAGCCTGTAAAATAATGTAATGAGAATTAAATCGCGAAATAAAATTCAGGTTAGTTTCAGTATGTCGGGAATGACAGATATTGTGTTTCTGTTATTGCTGTTTTTCATGATTACTTCAACTATGATTGCTCCTAATGCACTTAAATTGTTGATGCCACAGGAAGGACAATCAAGTGGAGTAGCTGAATCAGTTCCTGAAGTTTTGCTTCAAGGTTCTGGGATTATTTCAATCGAAGGAAGAACCGTAAGCCTTGAAGAACTAGGTCTGATTCTTGATCGCAAGCTTAAAGGTCTTTCTGATCCTACATTTAAGCTGATTACTTCATCCGACGTAAATGTTAAGGAAACTGTAAATGTTATGAATGTTGCGGTAAAAGGCAATTATAAAGTGGTTTTAATAAAAGAATAAGATGGCTATAGCATCGAAAAACAAATCAGAAGTGGGTTTTAGTTTGTCAGGTATGACAGACATCGTTTTCCTTTTGCTTTTGTTTTTTATGATTGTTTCCACTTTAACCGCACCTGTCGCAATGAATGTTCTGCTTCCACAGAGCAGTAATCAAACAGTTGCAAATCCCCTGATAACAATTTCCATTACCAATAAAATGGAATATATGGTAGATGATAAAACCTGTACTTTCGATCAGGTTGAAGCCTTGGTAAAGGAAAAACTTGGCACACCTAAAGATCCACCTACAATTCGCGTTAATGCTGATGAAAATGTAAGTATGGATGAGATATACAAACTTCTGGAGATTGCCAAAAAAAATAAATTTAAAGTAATTCTTGGAACACGTTCTTTATAATTTGCTCATTACCTAACCCGGATGTTTCGGGATCCCGATAGCTATCGGGAAAAATAATTTCATTAATAAAAGGGTATTAAAAGGCCGTTAAAAATTAAATGATATTCTGATGATATACAGTTCTAGAGGATTAATTGGTACGATATTCTTTCATCTTCTGATACTTCTGATACTGCTATTCTTTGGTTTCAGCTATCCTGATCCGCCACCCGCTGAACAGGGGGTTCTCGTTAATTTCGGAACCGACGAAAAAGGTTTTGGAGATGTTGAACCGAGCGGAGATGAACTTCAAGGGGGTGAAGAAGAGACTATGCCTGAGGTGGTTGAAGCTGTTAAAATCCCTGTAAAGGAAACTGTAAAACCCAAAGAAAAAGTTGTTAAAACGACTCAGAATATTGAGGAATCAAAGGTAAAAGAAACAAAACCTACCGAAGAGGAATTAAAACAAATTGAAGCTCAGAAAATTCAGGCCGAGGAAGTAAAAAAGAAAAAAGCCGAAGAGGAACGTCAACGGGTTATTGCCCAGCAATGGAATAATAAAGGACAAAATGCTTTTGGCAAAAAAGGCGTTGGCACAGAACCTGGTTCTCAAGGGATTACTGAAGGCACAGGTAACCAGGGAAATATTGATG
>JBBQAQ010000011.1:0-92608 GCA_038316435.1 Bacteroidales bacterium
CTATCCCAATCATTACCGCATTTCGCCATAAATAATTCGGTCAATTCAATATTCATTTCTTTTTTGCTTTCCATAGAAGAACCATTTGAACATAAAGATAATCAGAAAATTGCAAACTATTAATGTAAGTAGTTGAAATTATTATAGTTTAGGTTAGAAGTCAAATTCCAGAAGTCCACTCATATTAGTTGAGGTCTGGTTCTCACTATGCACCATATTTTTTACATCATGCCAGCTAATGAACAATGCTGTGGGATTTACTTCATCAACATCAATTCGGATTTTCCCAGTTATCTGGGTCGTACAATCTTGAACTTCGAGAATAACATCTTGGTCTTCAACACTGAGGTCAAGCAATTTAACCTTGCCAAAAGTTGAAGGTGTTACCATCAGGTATTCATAATTTGATATACTGATATCGGTTGATTCTCCATGAAGAAACACCTGAAGCTGACTGAAGTCATCAGGAGAACTCGTCATTCCACTTATAAGGTATTCGATGTTCTTAGTTTTCATGTTGAGGGTTATTATTATGGCAGTAATCCTTAATGGCTTGTTTGTCAGAATTCTTAGGATAGAAGTAGTCCTTTTCAATTAATAACCAATCGCATGGTATATCTTCATTATCCAGTCTATGTGAGCGATGCAGCAACTCCCCAGTCTTGGTATCAAGCACAATGATTTTCAGATTGTAACCTTTAAGTATTGCCGTCCAAAACCTCACAGGGCGTTCGTTGAGATTACCATTGTCGAGGAAATCCAGTAGGTCATATTCTTCTTGAACCCTAACTATCTTATTCTCAGTGAAAATACAGGAGTAGTCAATCACAAAGAACCCTTTGAGGTGCAGGAATTTCTCAGTCGTGAGAGTGTTTTGGTCGGTTGTTGGATTTAAGTCTTGAGTATTCATATTGATTTATCTTCTTTCCTATAAATACTCGCACAATGAAGGAATGATAATCAATGTACAATTGAGACCCATGTTGGGTATCTCCCCGCTATAGACCCCGCCACCATTGCCTTTCTGGACAGGGGTAGGTGGGACAGAAGGTTGTTATTTATACTAAAATCAATTTGGGAAAGTCAGATTATAATAATTTATAATTTTTTATAAATCAGGGTGGGTTTTAAGTTTTTAGGATTTTCAAGACCTAATTTTTTTGGGAAATGATTTTTTGATTTCATAAAAACAGGAATCTGCTGCATGTAAATATGTTAGCATGATTACAGAACACAAATTTTTCTGGAAAAATACAATTGGCGTTTGGAAAATTGAAGTGTAATAAATTTCAGGATAAAAAATTTCAAAAAAAATATGAAAAGGGTGTCCAGTCAGATTGTCAAAAAATGCATACCCCTTGATTATCAATATGTATATGGGTTTTATTCGTAGCTCTTAGGGGGATATAAGTTACAAAATACTAAGTTGCAAAACATGGAAGCAGGAATAATAACATGTACTACATATTGTACTACTAATGATAAAGACCTTGTAAATAATTGATTTACAAGGTCTTTAAAATTAAATGGTCGGGGTGAGAAGACTCGAACTTCCGGCCTCGTCGTCCCGAACGACGCGCGCTGCCAACTGCGCTACACCCCGCTAATTAAGCTGCAAATATACTGAAATACTTATTCGGTATTCGGCTGTGAAAACAAAAAAATATTTTGCTGCGATGTTTTGGAAGAAGCCAAATTTAGCTTGGCTCGTGTGCGTAATACAAAACCCGCTTTCTGTCAGCCGTTTTCAAGTTCTCCCAGAATGCTTATTGCTTCTTCTCTGTTTTGACCGCATACCAAGACTTCTGCCTTAAAATTGTCGCAGACCTTTGGCCGATACTGACTTTCAAAAATGCCACAACGGAAATCCTCAGTGAGATGTATACACCGAACACCTCCTGGTTTACCTTCCGGCATTCCGGGAATAGCTGAAGATATTGAGGGTGCAATGCAACATGCACCGCAATTGCTGCGACATTCCATAAAATCTAATATTGAAAACTATTAAACATCAATATTCAGGATTTTTCAGTCTCTTGCAGTTTTAACCTGAGCCTTTCTATTTCCTTTTTAAGTTTTTCTTCCCTTACAGCAGAAAGTTCCTGGGTAGTTCTCAGTTCTTCCATATTCTGCCTCATTTCTTCCTCCTGTGTTGACATCTCTTCTGCCTGTTGACGTGTTTGTTCCAAAAGATGAGTGGTTTGAAGATTTATTTTGACTTTGGAAATCGAGGTTGCTATGCTCTCTCCAATCGTCTCGATGAATTTTATTTTATAGGGATCAAATTTAGAAAAGGAAGCCAACTCAATAACTCCATAAACATTCGCAATTAAATGAAGTGGAACAATCAGGATACTTACAGGCTTTTCCTCACCCAGTCCTGATTTTATGGATAAATAGTTTTCGGGAACTTCAGTCAGATACACGGTTTCATTTTCCTGCACACACCGTCCAACCAAACCTTCACCAATGGCAATTTTCTTATTTATAAACTTTTGTCGGTCATAAGCAAATGCCGCTATCATTTCAATATATGTATTTCCCTTTTCCTTGTCATTAAGGATGTACAGAGCACCTACCTGGGCAGATGTATAATTGGCGATCTCCCTTATTAATTGAAATGCCAGATCTTCAAGTTTGTCGCTTGAAATCCTTAAAATGTCGTTTACTTTTGCGATTCCCTCTACTGTCCAGCTTCTTTCATTGTCTTCTTTTTGTCTGCGTTGTTCCTCTTCACTTGATTTTTTAAGATTGTTTTGCAGGTTGAGTAGCGCAATTCCCAATTCATCCTTATCACTCAGGGGTTTAAAGTCGCTGTTGAATTCTTTCAGATTGATTTTCTGAGCCACTTGTGTCAGATTTTTCATGTAGGCAAACAGCTGATTCATCTGCTCAAATACATTACCCATTTCGTCCTTACGAAATGATTCTATACGCGGCGGTATTGTGCCTTGCGTGAGCAATTTCAGGTTTGAATATAACCTGCTGAGTGATATCCTGATAATTCTGAAAACCAGAAAAGAAAATACCACAATAAACAAGATGATTAAAATTGTGAATCCGGTCATTGTTTTCCTAATTCTAACTGCACTTTCCTCGATAAGCTGGAAATTGTTTTTCATGTCAGTTTTACGCTTATCGAGCAGGTAGTTTAAATTTTGCTCTACTTCGCTTAGCAGGAAAAGAATAGCATTTTGTTCCATAAAATCATTGATACCGGAAGAGGATATCCCGCCAGTATTAGCCGCCCTATATTCTCTGATCAAATTGTTGTAGGAATAAAATAATGAATCGCGAATAATAGAAGCCGTTGATCTGAAAAGCTCCTGATCTTCCGGATTCCATTTTATAGATAATGCTGCCAGCTCCTCGATATAAATATTGATATCCTCATGGAACAATTGTTCAAGATTGCTTCGGAAGGCCGGATCTGCCATCGCGCCTGCATTCCCCCAATACAAAACCAGATTTTTCGATTCCTGATATTTGCTGGTTAATCCGGACAGAGCCGTGATGGAAGGTTGAAAATCATCTGATATGATGCTTGTAAGTCGGTCCTTGTCTTTCATCTGTCGGGTAAGGTAAACCGCAAAAACCAGAATAATGACAGAAAGAACTGCTATACCTGATAATACCCTGCTATAAAGAGAAAGATTTACCTTCATACAATCAAATTAATGAATAAAAATAGACATTTCTATTTATCTATGCGAATTAGAATGAAAAATGGAGAGGGAATTTAACGAAATTACTTCTGTAATTCATTTATTGCTTTCTCAAGTTTTTCGAGTGCCTGAACCAGTATTTCCCTTGGCAGGGCAATATTTATCCGCTGAAACCCATCTCCCCCGGGACCAAAAGTCGAACCATCGTTAAGCCCTATACCTGCCTTTTCAATCATAAATGACTTAAGTTCTTTATTGCTGAATCCAAGTTCCCTGCAATCCAGCCAGATAAGGTAGGTAGCCTCTGCCTTTATGACTTTAATTTTGGGGATTCTGGCACTAATAAAATCACAAAGTATGGTATGATTATC
Source organism: Bacteroidales bacterium (assembly GCA_038316435.1). GTDB lineage: Bacteria > Bacteroidota > Bacteroidia > Bacteroidales > JACJXF01. The sequence continues at coordinate 4,037 of JBBQAQ010000011.1, forward strand.
GCTCAGGTATGAAAGAAGTTGCTCAAGCCATTCTTCTCCCTGATTATATGCAGCTTCCATCGAAACAATGCCGAACAGATTCCCCATGCCAACATGCAAATTGTCAAGTGTTTTTTCATATTCTTTTTTAAGGGCTTCATTTGGAATAATAAGAGCTGAAGTTCCAAGACCTGCAAGGTTAAACGTTTTACTTGGAGCTATACAGGTAAGGCTTATATCTGCTGCTTTTTCAGAGAGGGAAGCGAGAGGAATATGCACATTTCCGTTCAACATAAGGTCGGAATGTATTTCGTCTGATATAATCAGAATATTATGGTTGGCGCAGATTTCAACTAGTTTTTCAAGTTCCGGTTTTGACCAGAGTCTGCCAACAGGATTATGCGGATGACAAAGCAACAGCAGCTTTGTTTTATCATCGATTTTATTCTCCAAATCCTCAAAGTCCATCTCATAATGCCCGTCTTTTTCAATTAACTGGTTATAAACCAATTCCCTGCCGTGATTTTTGACCGCAGTGAAAAACGGAAAATAAACAGGCGGTTGAACAATTACTTTATCGCCAGGATTTGTATAGGTCAGAACGGCCATGTTTAAAGCCGGAACTACTCCAGGACTAAATGACACCCATTCTTTCTGAATATTCCAATAATGCCTTTTTTCCATCCATTCCACTACTGAATTTGAAAAAGTATCGGATCGGAAGGTGTATCCATAAATTGGATGGGAAGCACGTTTAATAATTGCCTCGCGAATAAAATCAGGTGTTTCGAAATCCATGTCGGCAACCCACAAGGGTATTACCTCCTCAGTTCCAAAAAGTGCTTTTCTTAAATCGTATTTTACACAATTGGTATTTTCCCGGGGGATTATTTTATCGAAGTTGTATTTCATAATTTATGACATTGCTTATGATACTTAAGGTTTACCCTTATTTATATGGATTTGAGATGCGATAATTTATTTGTAGAAAGCTTCTTTTCCAGGGAACGAAAACTTTTCTTTTGCCTGTTCAGGTGAAAGCACAAAATAATCTGCTTCAGCAATTGAACACAATTCACCTTTTGAATTATATAATTCAACTTTAAGTCGGGCTATTCTTCTGTTAATTTCAATCAGGTACGATTTCAGAACAACAGGCTTTTCATCCAGCACCACAGGTTTTTTATATTTCACTTCTAACCGCGAAGTAACTCCCCCGGTATTTGCTTTTACAAAAATTGTCCAGCCTGCAATTTCATCCATCAGGCTTGCTTGTATACCACCGTGTAAAACATTGTGATATCCCTGATAATCTGAGTTTGCAATCCATTCAGACCTTACATGATCCGGCTCTTCGGTAAATTTCATTTTTAGTCCCAGGGGATTCTTATCGCAGCAACCAAAACAGTTATATCCCGGGATTTCAGACCAGGGATTTGACAAAATTTTCATTTATTCGTTTTTTATTCAAATTAGCTCCTGTAAAAGTATTAATTTGGAGCGTTGATACAAACATAAATGGTAAGACCAAAAAAGCATCTGGGGCAACATTTCCTGACCGACAATACTGTCGCAAAAAAAATTACTGACGGCCTTTCAATAGTGGGATGCAGAAATGTTCTTGAAGTCGGACCAGGCAAGGGAGTTCTCACCAGTATTTTACTTGACCGCACTGATATTGATCTGGTACCGGTTGAAATTGATCATGAATCGGTTGAATATCTTCTGAATCAATATCCCGGTATAGAAAAGAAACTCATCGAAGCCGATTTTCTTGCTCTTGATCTGAATGAGTTGTTTTCCGAAGATTTCAGAATAATTGGGAATTTCCCTTACAACATCAGTTCCCAGATATTTTTTAAAGTGCTCGATCATAAAGATCAGGTAAAAGAAATAGTATGCATGATTCAAAAGGAAGTGGCCGACCGCATTATTTCTCCCCCGGGAAACAAAACCTACGGAATTTTATCAGTATTACTCCAAACCTGGTTCAAAATAGAATACCTTTTTTCTGTAAAACCGGGATCATTTTTTCCAGTACCTGCTGTGCAATCGGCTGTGATTAGACTTGTGAGAAATGACAGAACTGAATTAGGCGTGGACCCAAAGAAATTCAAAATCGTTATAAAGACATCCTTTAATCAGAGGAGAAAAATGTTGAGAAACTCGGTAAAAGGGCTTCTGAATGCCGATGTTATGGAAAATCCTTTATTCCAGAAACGTCCGGAACAATTATCAGTTGAGGAGTTTATTGAACTTACCCGGTTTATTGAAATGAGTCATGGTAGATAGGTGTCTTGTAAATCAGTGAGACTTTAATTTTGTGAAGCAAAATTATTTAGTCGAACTGATCCCGGAAAAAGCTAAAAAGAAGTGTTAATAGCCGTTACAGGATCCATCCTTGCTGCAGTCCATGCAGGTGCAAGTCCTGAAATCAGTCCGATCAGGCTGCTGATTCCAAGCCCCAGAACGATATTCCCGATAGTTAAATCAATAGTGAAACCTGCCAGATAATTGATAAGTACAGTCCCTATCCATACCAAAAAAAGACCAACCGCACCGCCAAATACAGAAAGCAGAACCGCTTCAAAAAGAAATTCGGAAAGTATAAAATAACGTTTTGCGCCAAGGGCTTTTTGTATTCCAATCTGTGTGGTTCTTTCCTTTACTCCCACGAACATAATATTTGCAATTCCAAAACCTCCCACCAGAAGGCTGAACAGACCGATAAACCATCCAGCCATGTTAAGAACTTTGAAAAAACTATCAAGTGAATTGCTGAGCATGCTGGTTTGATTTAACGCAAAGGTATCTTCAGCGTTAGGTTTGAGACGTCTTACAGAACGTAGAATCTGACGCAGTTCGTCGATAAGAGCTTCATTACTTACATTAGGTTTGGCCTTAACCCAGAGCTCGGGATTGAAATCTTCGCTTTTTATGTCAATCATGTTCCCGATAAAAGTTACCGGAAGAATTACCGTCTCGTCCATTGAATCGGAAAAAGTTGCTTTGCCTTCTTTTGAAATAACCCCTATAACTCTCAATTTGAAGCCGGCGACACGAAGGGTTTTGCCAATTGGATCAATGTTTGGAAAAAGGCTTTTGGCAACTGCGCTTCCTATTACACAGATATTTCTGGCACTGTTTATTTCAAAGCTGGTAAAATATCTACCCTGAACAATTTCAATGGTGCGGATATTTTCAATGTTATTGGATACTCCAATAAAACGTGTATTTTCAATTTTGTTATTCTCAAATTTTGCTGTCTGCATCGTTGAAACAACAAAGCCAACATCCTGTGCCATAACTGAGCGATATTCAATTTCCCTGTATTCTTCATAACTTGGAACTGGGCGGTTTACGTATTTCCACCATTGGTATTCTGCTCCATTCTCTGCGGTCCATGGCCATTTTTGAACATAAATGATATTTGTACCGAGGGAGTTTAAACTCGTGCGTATGTTGGTTTCGAGTGAATCAACAATAGTAAATACTGATATAATTGCAAAGATACCAATTGTAATACCCAGTAAAGATAGTATTGTCCGAAGCTTATTCATTATTACCGACTGAAAGGCAAAAATGAAACTTTCGTTTATAAGTTTAAGAAGTGAAAACATATAGTTTCAATAATCTTTGGAAAGAAGTTTAAAATATAAATGTAAGTCAGTAACCCAGCAAAATTCGACTATTTATCAATGTTTAAGAAAGAGATAAAATATTTTTTTAATCCTGATAGTTTTTCAAAATTGTAGGTTTCCTTTGTAATTCAAAAAATTAAATTTGGCGTCACTAATATAATGTCTAAAAGTACCCATTTTTAATTACTTTTTAATAACTTTGTATAAATTTATTATCGGATTGTAAATGAATGGATTAAAACAAATTTCGTCGGCACTTATTTCGGTTTATTATAAAGATAAACTGGAGCCAATTATCGAATTATTAAACGAACTAAAAGTTAAAATCGTATCCACAGGAGGAACTAAACAGTTCATTGAAGACAGAGGCGTGCCTGTGGAATCGGTTGAAAATCTTACCACTTATCCGGCTATTTTAGGGGGAAGAGTAAAAACCCTTCATCCAAAAGTTTTCGGTGGAATACTTGCCCGTCGTGAACAGTCGGGCGATCTGGAGCAACTTAAGAAATATGATATTCCTGAAATTGATCTTGTAATCGTGGATCTTTATCCATTTGAAGAAACATTAAAGTCTGGTGCCAGCGACCAATCCATTATTGAAAAAATTGATATCGGAGGGATATCTCTGATTCGGGCAGCTGCCAAAAATTTTCAGGATGTTCTTGTAATTTCAAGCCGTGATCAGTACGATGAATTGTATGCTCTTTTAAAATCAAAAAAAGGAAGTACTCATGTTGAAGACAGAAGGAAGTTTGCAGGAAAAGCTTTTCAGATTTCTTCACATTACGACACTGCAATTTTTTCATATTTTGATAAAGACGAATTCACATCATTTAAGCAAAGTCTGCATCCCGGTAAAAAATTGAGATACGGCGAGAATCCTCATCAGGATGGCTACTTCTTCGGGAATTTCGAAGAGATGTTCGAGCAGCTTCACGGCAAAGAAATCTCCTATAATAATCTGCTGGATGTTGATGCCGCAGTTTGCCTGATTTCGGATTTTGATGAAACGACTTTTGCAATTCTAAAACATAATAATGCCTGTGGTCTTGCATGTCGCGAAAAACTTATTGATGCATGGAAAGATGCCCTAGCAGGCGATCCTGTTTCTGCTTTCGGGGGAGTTTTAATAACAAATGCCAAAGTGGACGCAGCAACCGCTGAAGAAATGAATAACCTGTTTTTCGAAATCATCATTGCCCCTTCATATGAAGAAGAGGCACTGAATATTCTTAAACAGAAAAAGAACCGGATTATTCTGATTCAGAAATCCGCTGAACTGGCAGACAGAATGAGCAGAACATTACTGAATGGCGCGGTAGTGCAGGATCGTGATGTTTATTCAGAATCAGAGAAGGATTTGAAAGTAGTTACAAGTCTTGCTCCAAGTAAAAAAGAAATTGAAGATTTGTTGTTTGCAAATAAATTGGTTAAACACACCAAATCGAATGCTATTGTACTCGCGAAAAATAAGCAGTTATTGGCAAGTGGGGTAGGTCAGACTTCAAGAATCGATGCTCTGAAGCATTCAATCGAAAAGGCTAAAAGTTTTTCTTTTGATTTGAACGGAGCTGTTATGGCTTCAGATGCTTTTTTTCCTTTTTCAGACTCAGTGGAGATCGCATTTAACGCAGGAATCCGTGCAGTTATTCAACCTGGTGGATCTGTGAAAGATCAGGAATCTGTTGATTTTTGTGACAAAAACAAAATGAGTATGGTATTTACAGGTATTCGACATTTTAAACATTAGAAAGAGGAAAAATTATGGGTTGGTTTTCGTTTCAACAGGAGTTGGCAATAGATTTGGGTACAGCCAATACTCTAATTATTCATAATGACAAAGTAGTGGTTAATGAGCCCTCAATTGTGGCAATTGATGCACGAACCGGAAAGTTAATTGCTATTGGTGAGAAAGCCAGACTTATGCATGGGAAAACCCATGAAAATATAAAGACAATAAGACCTCTCCGTGACGGTGTAATTGCAGACTTTGATGCTGCAGAGCAAATGATTCGCGGAATGATCAAAATGATCAATAAAGGCAACAATCTCTTTACACCTTCTCTTAAAATGGTAGTATGTATACCCAGTGGTTGTACTGAGGTGGAAAGAAGAGCGGTTAGAGACTCTTCTGAACATGCCGGAGGGAGAGATGTTTACATGATTTATGAACCAATGGCAGCGGCAATTGGGATTGGAATTGATGTTGAAGCTCCCGATGGAAGTATGGTTGTTGATATTGGCGGGGGAACTACAGAAATTGCAGTTATTGCATTGGGCGGTATAGTATGTAACCAGTCTCTCAGGGTTGCCGGTGATGGCTTTACTTCAGACATTCAGGCATACATGAGGCACCAGCATAATATTAAAATTGGTGAGCGTACCGCAGAGGAAATTAAAATTGTTGTGGGTTCTGCGATCCCGGAACTGGATATGCCACCTCCCGATTTCAACGTTCGTGGACCAAACCTTATGACGGCCATGCCTATTGAAATTCCTATTTCATATCAGGAAATTTCACATTGCCTCGATAAATCAATTTCTAAAATCGAAACGGCTATACTTTCCGTTCTTGAGCAAACGCCTCCTGAACTTTATGCAGATATTGTTCAAAGAGGAATTTATCTTACCGGGGGAGGAGCATTATTAAGAGGCCTCGATAAACGACTTACAGATAAAATCAATATTCCTTTTATTGTAGCTGAGGATCCTTTACAAGCTGTGGTCAGAGGTACAGGAATCGCTCTGAAAAACACCGATAAGTTTTCATTCTTAATGCGTTAGAAAAGGATTGAAAGTATGCAATGAAGAACCTGCTTCTTTTTTTACTGAAAAACTATTTTATTTTCCTTTTTCTGTTTCTGGAAGGTATTTCATTTTTATTGTTTTTTCAATATAATGACTTTCAGAAGTCGGCTTTTGTAGGCGCTACTAGAAGTGCAACTTCTTTTTTGCAAGATAATTTTTCAGGCTTCAGGTCATACTTTCATCTAAGGATTGAAAATGACATGCTTTCATACGAAAATGCCCGTCTAAGAAATGAGCTGACGCGTCTGGGAAGCACTGAATTAAAGCCAGGATTGGTAGTTGATACAGTTAGCCGGATAGCTTATGAATACATTCCTTCCAGAGTTATTACCAGTTCTGTTAATAGACAATACAATTACCTAACTGTAAATAAAGGCAGAAAGCAGGGAATTTACCCTGATATGGCCGCAATATCTGAATCTGGGGCTGTAGGGATTGTTATTGCAGTTTCAGACAATTATTCTACCCTCATTCCAATAGTAAACCGCAATTTCCGCCTAAGCGCAAGGCTAAAAAAGAATAAGTTCTTTGGAATCATTGAGTGGGAAGGCAGATCACCTGAATTTGTAAGTTTTAAAGAAATACCCGTGCATATTGAGATCGAACCGGGTGACTCGGTGGTCACAAGTGGATTTTCAGCTGTTTTTCCTGAAGGGATTATGGTTGGAACTGTTGAGAGTGTTAATAATACCGGAGGAAACTTTCATGAAATAAAAGTAAAATTATCAACCGATTATCGAACATTATACCATGTTAATCTTATCCGGTTTTCGTTTAAAACAGAACTGGAAGAATTAGAAAACCGCACAAAGAATGATTAGGATTTACATACGAAATATTCTCAGATTCTTTGCTGTAATCCTTATTCAGGTTTTACTGCTGGATAATATACAACTCGGAGGTTACCTGAATCCATATTTCTATGTTATTTTTATCGTTCTTCTTCCTTTTGAAACTCCTAAATGGTTTTTACTTTGTCTGGCTTTTTTATTGGGATTAAGCGTTGATCTCTTCAATGGCACACCAGGTATGCATGCAGCAGCCACTGTTTTTATGGCTTTGGTCAGACCCTTCGTCCTTAATAACTTCTCCCCCCGTGATGGATATGAGGCAGGTACTTTTCCGCGAATACATTATTATGGAATAGAGTGGTTTGCAAAATATACACTGATCTTGGTTCTTGCTCATCACTTCTTTTTGTTTTTCCTTGAAATTTTCAGTTTCTCAGATTTATTTTTCACCCTTGGGAAGATCATTCTCAGTACAATTTTGACGAGTCTGATTATAGTTTTGAGCCAGTTCTTCATCTACCGGAAATGACAAATCTTTATATACAAAGAAAGTATATAGTAGGAGGGATAATCTTCCTTGCAGGGTTCATTCTGATTTTGCGCTTGTTCTATCTTCAGGTCATTAATTCAAGTTACAAATCTTCAGCTGAAAACAATTCCAAACGGGAAGTTATTCAATATCCAGCAAGAGGGTTGATGTACGACAGAAATGGGGTATTGCTGGTTTCCAATCAGGCAGCTTATGATGTCATGCTTACTCCGGGACAGATGGCAGCTTTTGATACTGTAACTTTTTGCAAAATACTAAGATTGTCTATTGTCGATGTTCGGGCAGAAATCAAAAAAGCCAAATTGTATTCGAGATTTGCACCTTCTGTTTTTATGAAACAGGTGCCTGGTGAACTTGCCTCAGTGCTGCAGGAACAATTATATAAATTCCCGGGATTTTTTGTTCAAACAAGGACCCTGAGGCAATACCCCAGGAACATAGCGGCGCATCTGATGGGTTATGTAGGGGAGGTTGATAAGTCCATAATTGATAAAAATCCCTATTATCAAATGGGAGATTATATAGGGATTAGTGGAATTGAGAAATTTTACGAAGAAATTCTGAGGGGTGATAAAGGGAAGAAAAATTTTCTTGTTGATGTACACAGCCGCATTACCGGTAGTTATCAGGAAGGGAAATTCGATGAGGCTGCAAAAATTGGTTCAGATATTAACCTGACTATTGATGCTGACTTACAGGAATATGGTGAAAAGCTTATGAAAAACTTTACTGGAAGCGTTGTTGCCATTGAGCCTTCCACTGGTGAGGTACTTTGCCTCGTAAGCACGCCATCTTATCAGCCCGATTTACTCGTTGGAAGAGGACTTAGTCGGAATTTCAGCATTCTTTCAAGCGACACACTGAAGCCATTATTTAACAGAGCTCTTGCAGCTTCTTATCCTCCTGGATCAACATTTAAAATTATTAATGCATTGATTGGGCTACAGGAGAAAGTTGTTACACCATTATCTGAATTTGGTTGCCAGATGGGTTATTCATTTAAAGGCCAGTTTTTAGGATGCCATAGCCATCGTTCACCTTTAAATATGAGAGAAGGCATCCAGATTTCCTGCAATTCATATTTTGTGAATGTGTTTAAAAGAATTATGGAGGATCCGAAATTTGGCTCCACTCAAATTGCCTTTAATAACTGGAGAAAACATTTACTTTCTTTTGGTTTGGGTAACACAATGAATTCCGATTTATCGGGAGAGTTGAAAGGCTTTATCCCCAAAGATGAGTATTATAACCGATATTACGGAGTCGACCACTGGAATTTTCTTACAATCCGTTCCATGGCAATTGGTCAGGGAGAGTTGGGAGTTACTCCCTTGCAAATGGCAAATATTACGGCAACTATTGCAAATAAGGGATTCTATATAACACCTCATGTTTTAAAATCTGTTAAAGGAGTCGATTCTATTGATCAGCGTTTCACTGAAAAGCATTTTACCGCAATTGACACTTCGTATTTTACTGTAGCAATGGACGGAATGGAACTTGCCGTTAACGGAGGAGCTGGTAGTACAGCCGGAAGAGCTCAGATTGAAGGCATTATTGTTTGTGGGAAAACTGGAACAGCCGAAAACCCTCATGGCGAGGACCATTCGATTTTTATTGCTTTTGCGCCCAGAGTAAATCCCAAAATTGCGATTGCAGTGTATATCGAAAACGGAGGATTCGGAGGTACCTGGGCAGCACCTCTGGCAAGTCTGATGATAGAAGAATACCTGACTCGCGAAGTAAAACGAAAAGCCCTTGAAGATTATATATACACAGCTATAATTGCACGGAAATAATGAAGAGAGGGAACATTATAGCTAATCTTGACTGGATAACAATACTGCTATTTGTGCTTTTGGTTTTTCTGGGATGGTTAAACATTTTCTCTGCGGTTTATGATGAATCCCATCCGAATATTCTCGATTTTGGTCAAAGAAATGGAATGCAATTTATTTGGATACTTGCAGCAGTAGTGATGGCTGTTGCAATAGTTTTAATTGACCACAGATTTTATGAGTTTTTCGCATATTTTATTTATGGATTAGCAATTTTTACCTTACTTTTTGTGCTAGTTGCTGGTAAGGAAATCAATGGTTCGAAAAGCTGGTTTGTTTTAGGCGGTTTTCAGATGCAGCCTTCAGAATTCGCAAAACCAGCAGTTGCTCTTGCCTTAGCAAAATACCTTAGTACTTTTAACATAAACATTAGAAAAACCGGAACATTTGCAAGGGTCGCAGTTATCATTTTCCTTCCTTTCTTACTTATTTTAAAGCAGCCCGACACAGGATCTGCAATGGTATTTTTCGCATTCGTTCTTCCTTTATACAGAGAGGGATTTTCAGGGTTTATCCTCATAATAATGATTGCATTTGCCTCATTATTTATTTCCGTCCTATTATTTAATGATTTGCTGCTACTCTTTATTATCCTTCTGGTCGGTCTTTTTGTTTACTGGGTTATGGTTAGAAGTTTAAAAAATGTTCTGATTGCCCTATTGATCTATACCGGCTACTTCTTATTATGCTATGGAGTTTTGTTTCTCGCGGGGAACAAAGACTGGTACTACTTTACTTCCCTTATAGCACTTGCATGCTCCCTGCTTACATTTTTGGGAATGGCTTATTTTTATCGCCTCAGAAAAACCAGTATGGTAATTGTTTCCGTTGCAGTTGCTGTTTTTTACACCTTTGCAGTGGATTATTCTTTCAACCATTTTCTGAGCGATTACCAGCAGAGAAGGGTAAATATTATGCTGGGAATACAGTCTGACCCATTAGGCGCCGGTTATAATGTAAATCAATCAATGATTGCTATTGGTTCCGGAGGATTTCTTGGAAAAGGATTCCTTCAGGGTACGCAAACAAAACTGAATTTCGTTCCGGAGCAAAGTACCGATTTTATTTTCTGCACAGTTGGAGAAGAATGGGGATTTGCTGGTACTTTGTTAGTAGTTTCGTTATTTCTGGCTCTTTTTTACAAGCTAATTAAGATGGCTGAACGACAAAGGGAAACATTTGCCAGGGTTTATGGATATGGCGTAATTTCCGTGATGTTTTTCCATTTTTTTATCAATATTGCCATGACAATTGGGCTTTTCCCTGTGATTGGTATTCCTCTCCCGTTTTTTAGTTACGGGGGATCCTCGCTCTGGGCTTTTACAATTCTCTTGTTTGTGTTCATAAGACTTGATGCCGGAAGACTCGAATAGCTCTTTTTTAAAATCTCCCATATTAAAAATATTATAATATGAAGGTGATGAGAAAGGTAAATTCAGAACATATATAAAAAGCTAATCAGGCATCTTCTGAGCGAATCCTGTAATAATACCATGCTCAGTTCTCACAAATTCCCGGATAGATTCAAAAAATTCATAGAACTCCTGCCGCATTTCAGTTTCATTCTCCCTCAAAACAGCAATGGCAAAGGTTGTGTGTTCCGGCAAAGAAGTGCGGCTTGACATCCGATGAAGCACATCTTCTATTCCTTCAATACTCGAATATGACATCAGCCAGTTATTACGGATAAAATTTGGGAACCAGTTCTTTATCCCCTGAGGAAAATCATAATAATGCCTTTTTAATGCTGCAAAAACAAAATCAATATAATCCTGAAGTGGAATATCACTATAATTATTCCAACTTGTAGACAGAAAATAATCGTAGAAAATATCGATGATTATACCTGAATATTTTCCGTATTCTGGTGAAATATGAGATCGACTAATTCTGGTAATGGGATGACTATCGGTAAAGCCATCAATGTAGCGGTGCAACATTATACCTTTCCTTATAGACTCAGGATAATAGAGGTATTCCTTGCCTTTCACATAATCACCAATAAAATTCCCGATCATAATATCTTCATGATCCCCGGAAAGATAGAGGTGAGCAAGGAAATTCATAATTTAATTTTATCTAGAAATTATAACGTTCACTAGGTCTGTAAATTACAAAAACCACACCATTTTTCCTAAATTATCTAGGTAGAATTCATTTTCACCTTTATATTATTAAACATATTCCTGTCCGTAAAAGTTTAAATATTGTAAGTATCAGAAAATCAGGATGTAAAGACATAGCGTGTTTTTTAAACTCCATGAATATGCTTATGGCATCCTGAATCTTATGTTATGCAATAGAAACAATTTGTATCAAATCAACTACTTTGCGAAATAAAAATTAAAAACTCTTTAAATATGACCCCTAAAAATGTAATTATTATTGGTGCCGCAGGGCGTGATTTTCATAATTTTAACACCTATTTCAGGGATAATGAATTGTATAAAGTAGTTGCTTTTACAGCTGCACAGATTCCCGATATTGATGGAAGAAAATATCCAAAAGAGCTTGCAGGAAAATTATACCCATCAGGAATTCCGATTTTTGCCGAATCTGATCTACCTAAATTGATCAAGCAACATAATGTTGACGACTGCGTTTTTTCATACAGCGACGTTCCCTATAACCGTGTAATGGGTGTTAGCGCCATAGTAAATGCTGCCGGTGCGAACTTTATACTTCTTGGAGCAAAAGACACTCAGATTAAAAGCACAAAGCCAGTAATTGCAGTTGGTGCAGTACGCACGGGATGTGGAAAATCCCAAACTTCCAGAAGAATTATTGAATTGCTTATGGAAAAAGGACTGAAAGTAGTAGCAATAAGACATCCTATGCCCTATGGGGATTTGAATGCCCAAAAGGTTCAGAGGTTTGCTGTGTTGTCTGATCTTGAAAAGCATAAATGTACTGTTGAAGAAATGGAGGAGTACGAACCTCATGTTGTTAGAGGTAATGTAATTTATGCGGGTGTAGATTACGAAGCAATTCTAAGGGCAGCAGAAAATGATCCCGATGGATGCGATATTATCCTTTGGGATGGTGGAAATAATGACTTTCCATTTTATGTTTCAGACCTTTTAGTTACGGTAACCGATCCTCACAGACCAGGGCATGAATTATCTTACTACCCGGGAGAAGTAACTCTTCGTATGGCTGATGTGGTTGTTATTAATAAAATAGACAGTGCAGATCCTGCATCAATACAAATAGTTAGAGAAAGTATTGAAAAAGTAAATCCAAAAGCAATTGTTATCGACGGCGCATCACCTATTAAAGTTGACGATCCCTCTTTAATCAGAGGAAAGAGAGTTCTTGTTGTTGAAGACGGACCAACACTTACACACGGTGAGATGAAACTTGGAGCAGGTATTGTTGCAGCCCGCAAATTTGGTGCTGCCGAGTTGGTTGATCCACGGCCATTTACCGTTGGAAAGTTATCCGAAACTTTCAGGATTTATCCTAATATTGGACCATTATTACCGGCTATGGGCTATGGTCAGCAACAATTAAACGATCTGGAAACAACGATTAATAATACCGATTGCGATGCTGTAATTATTGCTACTCCAATTGACCTGAACAGAATAATAAAGATTAAAAAGCCTAATACACGAGTTTACTATGATTTGCAGGAAATTGGCAAACCAGATTTAAGCGATGTTCTTAAGGAATTTATTGCCAAACATAAACTTGGTAAATAATCAGTAAAACTAGATTTTTTAAAAAAGAAAAGGAGAGCCGATCATAGCAAAACGGCTCTCCTTTTTGTTGGAATAAGAACTAATGAACGAAACTCCCTTCAATCATCCTTGAATTCATAGCAAATTTTCAACTTCTCAGATCAACCACCTAATAGGTATTATGAATCTCTGCCCGTTCATTGTCCAATAAACAGTGAATGCTTCTAATTGTTTAATAATTATTAAAAAAAGATAAACAAATCATAAAAAATCCTTCAAACAATGATTTGGCATGACTGATTTAATTTTTCTGATTTTGCAAATATGCCTTAACTATCCCACAAGCAGCAGTAAGATCTATATTCGTGATTTAATCTTTTTTGTATCCTCTTCGAATCCTGGCTTTTCTAATAGTGCAAACATATTTTTCTTATACGCTTCCACTCCTGGTTGATTAAATGGATTAACATTCAGAAGATACCCACTTATTCCGCAAGCTATTTCAAAGAAATATACCAGTTGTCCAAGATTGTATTCAGATATTTTATCAATTACAATCCGGATATTGGGAACACCACCATCAACATGTGCCAACATAGTACCTAACTCAGCCATTTTATTCACTGCATCAACTCTTTTACTCGAAATGTAATTCAATTGGTCGAAATCATCTTTATCAGAAGGAATAACTAGCTTACTATCAGCATTTTCAACGGAAATAACTGTTTCAAAGATAAGTCTTTCACCTTCTTGGATATATTGTCCCATAGAATGTAGATCGGCTGTGAAATTTACGCTTGCAGGGAAAATGCCTTTCCCGTCCTTTCCTTCACTTTCTCCATAGAGTTGTTTCCACCACTCAGAGAAATACAAAAGCTTATTATTGAAGTTAGCAAGGATTTCAATTTTTTTTCCTTTATGGTATAGTGCATCGCGGGTTGCAGCATATATTGCGGCAGGATTTTTTAGGAATGCAACATCAGGGGATGTGCCTTTTTCCATAGCTACTGCGCCTGCAATAAACTCGCGAATATTAAAACCAGCTACTGCAATTGGTAAAAGGCCAACAGGTGTCAGCACTGAAAACCTTCCACCTGCATCATCCGGAATAACAAAGGTTTTGTAGCCTTCATTAGTAGCCATTTTACGAAGAGCTCCCTTTGACTCATCAGTAATAGCAATAATTCTATCTTTAGCAGTAGCTTTTCCAACCTTCGACTCCAAATGATTTTTCAAGATGCGGAATGCTAATGCTGGTTCTGTTGTTGTGCCGCTTTTAGAGATGACGGCAATTCCATAGTTTTTGTGCTCGAGTATGGCCAATAATTCTGTGAGGTAATCCTCGCCAATATTCTGTCCTGCGAAAACTATCTGTGGGTTACCAGTTTTCTGCTGCATCCAAACGAAATTATTACTCAATGCATCTATTATGGCTTTAGCACCAAGATAAGAACCACCAATACCAACAACAACAAGTACATCAATACTTTTTCTGAGCTTTTCTGATGTCTTTTCTATATCCGTAACAAGATCAACAGGAAAAGCAGATGGCAGGTTTAACCAACCTAAAAAATCATTTCCCTCACCGGATTTATTGTAAAGTTTTTTTAATTGTTCTTTAACCCTTGGCTCAGCAGCATTAATTACTGACTCAGGAACGAAACTGAAAACTTTTGAAATGTCTAATTTTAAATTGTTCATAGTATATATGTTAAGAAATAATTTGTTCAATAGGTAATAGAAACAGTCTTTCCCAAAGGAACAATGCAATATTCTTCAGGTTGAAACCGGAATGCAAAAATAGGAAGATTTATCCAAAATCAACGGAGGAAAAGAAAATATTGCTTGAAGGAACAAGTAAGAAATTGCAATCAAAGGCAGTAGAAAAAGTCTTCATGTTTTTTCTACTGCAAACAAATGATGAGGATACAGAGAGATTAATCTCAAGAAGGAATATTTAATTTCCATCCTGATTTTTAAGGATATTCTGCTCTGTAATTCTTTCACCTAAAAGATAGGCGTAATTACGAGAGTCTTTGTTATTATATTTTCCCCAGGCTGCCTGAGCCCATTTTTTAGCTTCATCAAGGTCGCCTTTTATTTCATAAACAACAGCCAAGTTATGAGCAGCTCTTCCTTTTGCTTTACGTTTTCCGGAATCAACAGCAGCAGTAAGCATTTCAATTGCTGCCGGCCAATCATTCACTTCCATCATCCTGGCGCCGGCTTTCAGATTCTGGTCGTGTTTTCCCTTTCTGTAATATTCCCTTACAACTGTGTACCAGGAAGGAGCGATTCTCTGTCCATACATGTAACCTGCATCATAACTTGCCTGCCTGATTGCCTTAGTTTTTTCAATAACCCTGTTAATTGCGCCTGCAAGTGAATTTACCTGACCTCCCCATGCCATTTCATGTCTGAACTGATGTTGATCGTAGATTGATTGCTGGCTGGGATCATACAAGCGAAACCCAATAGAAACAAACACCATACTGGTTGGGATAATATAGTCGCTATCGAATAATTCAAGGCTTATTATTGCATCTACCTTGTATTCGGCACAAAGATTATCAATTTCATTCCAATTGAGTGGTTTTGGAAACTCATTTACGCCACCTTCCTTAAGAAGATTTTTTTCAGTTCTGACAATTGTAAAACGGCCTGAATTCAGCAGCATATCAATTGCCCCATCAATAGCATATTGAGAAGCAATTTTATCTTCACCAAATAATTCTCCTGTTAGCCCTTCTTCAATAATATTCCGGGATGCTTTAGATTGCACCGAATGGTCAATAATTGCGATTGATTGAATATTGGCAGGAATATCAATATAAGATGGCCTTCTGGCTTGAAACCGGATATCAGATGCTGATGTGGAAACTATAGCCGAAAAAAGAATAGAAAAAAGGACAAAAAGTTTTTTCATCTGTATAGATTTTATTTTATTGGTCAGTTGGAACCCACATGTTGGTGAATTATATTTCTTGATTTCGGGTGGATTATGTTTTTCGAAACATGTGGGCTTCATGATGCAAATTTTATCATTCCAAAACTACAAATTCAATGCCATTAAACAAATTGTATATTTTAGTACCTTAGTCCTGAATTTATCTAACCTGTTTCGAATTAAAATCATTTTACATGAGAACACTTTTTTTAAACAAAAATCTTTGGTTTCTTTTAGGGATATTTTTCCTCATAATCCTCACGGGATGTGCGAAAAATGAAGCTGTTGAGGAATGTCTTACCGGATACGAATACGGTTTTTTCGGTGGATTGTGGCATGGATTTATTGCTCCCTTCGACTTTATTGCAATGCTTTTTAATGATGAAATAACCATGTACGCTCAGAATAATAACGGTGGATTGTATGCATTGGGTTTTCTGCTTGGTAGTGGTGGATGGGGATTCTTTGGTAGCAAAGGAGCAAAAAGGGTTGGCAGAAATAGGGTAACAGTGCAAAAGGAAACTTTTGAAGAGGCTAAAATTATTGAATAAACACAAATAAATAATAGATATTCCGCTAAGGAGCCTATTACCTAAGTCTGGAATTTAATTTTTTTTTAATGTATAAGACAATGAAAATCAATATGGTTTTAGTTCTTCTTTTATTTTCCTCATCCATGTATTCACAAAGTAATGATTTTATCACTTTATGGCCAGGGAAAGTACCCGGGGAAATAAAAGGAAAACAGCCTCCTGTTATTGAAGAGGAGAAGAGTGATATTGTATGCATAAAAGAAATAACTGATCCTAAACTTGAAGTTTTTCTCCCAGCTCCAGAAAAAAGTAACGGTTCTGCAATTATTATTTGCCCCGGGGGAGGTTACAATATTCTTGCATATGATAAGGAGGGAACCGAGATTGCACAGTGGCTTACTAAACTTGGATATACTGCATTTGTTTTGCAATACAGGATCCCACAGAAAAGAGATGGCGCTCTGCAGGATTTACAGCGTGCCATAAGAGTTGTTCGAAGCAAAGTGAATGTCTGGGGAATTAATCAGGATAAGATCGGCGTAATGGGCTTTTCAGCCGGAGGTAGCCTTAGTGCAAGAGCAAGCTGTCTTTATAATACTGTGACTTATGTGCATGTTGACGATGCTGATAAACTTTCATGCAGACCTGATTTCACCATTCTAATCTATCCTGCTTATCTTGATCAGGGTCCTGATCGTGGCCTCACACCTGAGCTGGTAATTGGAATGGACGTGCCACCGGTTTTTATTTTCCAGACAGCAGATGACGTTTATGGAAACAGTGCTCTTGTAATGGCAGGAGCACTTAGAGATGCAGGCTTGTCGGTTGAATTACACCTTCTTCCCAACGGAGGGCACGGTTACGGACTCAGACCGGGAACAAATGCAGGCGAAATCTGGCCGGTTTTGACAGAGAATTGGCTGAAAAGAACTTTAAAGTAATTCATAAAAAAGTTCTGGAATTTGTTATAATTGAAATTCAGCTTATTTAAAAAAGTTTATATTTCAGGCTTAAGTCAACGGCATTGTAGCCAATATTTAAAATTTCAGAGTTTTTCTTTATGGTTAAACATTTGAAAAGAAGCATGATGGAAGAAGAGATAATTGTCAAAACAATTGATATCAGTAAGGCTTTCAAAAGCAGTGAATCGTTGATGGTTCGATCCATTCCGGGTTTTATTGTTCGCGGGATCGAGAAATTCATCCATCAGGATGACATGAATCTGTCGATTCATAAAAACAGACATCTGACAGGTATTCCGTTTGTTAATGGAATTCTGGATTTGTGGAACGTTAAGGTTGAAGTTAAAGATGGAGAAAAAATTCCTTCATCAGGGAGATTCGTCTTTGTAGCAAACCACCCCGTAGGAGGGATGGATGCTCTATCATTCCTCAGTACCATTGGACGTTTTTTCCCCAATGTGATTTCGCCGTCAAACCAGTTATTCAATTATATTCCAAACCTTCATCCAGTAATTCTGGGGGTAAACGTTTTCGCAATTAACACTAAGGAAACTGCCGATAAGCTCAATCATCTTTTTGAATCGGATGTGCAGATCATGATTTTTCCTGCTGGCGAAGTATCTAGAAGAAAAAAGGGAATTATATCTGATACGGAATGGCAAAAGACATTTGTAACCAAAGCAATACAGTACAACCGAGATATCATACCTGTTCATATAAGCGGACGAAATTCCAATTGGTTCTATTTTGTGGCGAATTTCAGAAAATTATTGGGCATTAAATTCTATATCGAAACATTGATGTTACCAAAGGAGATGATGAATCAAAAAAATTCAACTTTTACATTTACGGTAGGCGAAGTAATACCCAGTAAGAGTTTCACAAAAGAGAAAACTCAGAAAGAATGGGCGCAGATAATAAAGGAGCGTGTTTACAATATAGAAAAATAATAATGTAGCCTTTTACATCCATCATTCAGATGCTTTAAGGTGATCGGAGAATTTAGTATCCAGCATAAGACAATTTTGTACAGGAATTGTTATAATGCAATAACCAGTAAAATCATGAAACTTAATATTTACAATCCTCAGGTTTTTCAGGGAAGGCTCAATAGGAGCAATTATTTTGAAGGCTGGTATTATAAGCACGTTTCGGGTAACCTAGAAGAGGTTTACTCTTTTATTCCTGGTATTTCATTAAACGAGAATAATTCCCATGCATTCATTCAGGTAATTAACGGCGTAACTGGGAAAACTGATTATATTTCTTATTCTGTTGACCAGTTTTCAGCAAGTAAGGAAAAATTGTGGGTGAAAATTGGAAAATCAGTTTTTACAGAAAACTCTATAAAGTTGGATATAGAATCGGAAGGCCTCATTGTAAAAGGGGATCTGGAGTATTCGAATTTGGTCAAATATCCAAAGAAGATCTTTTCACCTGGAATTATGGGATGGTATTCTTTTATCCCTTTTATGGAATGCAAACATGGAATTGTGTCTGTAAACCATAACGTTAAAGGCAGACTAAGAATTAATGGAAGGGAAATTAATTTCGATAATGGGAAAGGCTATATCGAAAAAGACTGGGGGACGTCATTTCCTGAGGCGTGGATTTGGATTCAGGCAAATAACTTTAAAGATCAAAATGTATCCTTTAATTTTTCGGTTGCAAAAATTCCATGGTTTGGAAAGTTCTTTCTAGGGTTTATCGCCTTTTTATATTACAACAATCGGTTTTATCTATACAGCACTTATAACAATTCAAAAATTACATCGATTTCACAATCAAACGATTCCCTTGAAATCACGTTGAGAAATAGCAATACAATACTTAAAATTCAAGCTTCCAGAAAAAGTTTCGGCGAACTAATTGCTCCGGTATCAGGTGACATGTCACGAAGAATTAAAGAAAGTGTAGATTCCGAGGTTAAGCTGGAACTATCTGATTTGAAGGGAAATCTAATATATGCCGATTTTAGTCAAAGAGCAGGACTTGAGATTATTGATAAGATTTTCGATTATCTGAATCGCTGATTTTGTATGTTCCTTTTTGCAAGGTATAAATTAGGCCTTAATTTTCTTTTTGGAGCCTGGAGTATACAGCCCGGCAGGATTGGATCCCGTCATTGATGATTCAAGAAGCAAAGGGGTAGCTTTTTCAAGGTCTTTAATCTGTTTTGAATCTACCAGAGGGAAATGTTTTACTTTATCGAGATAGTATCCGATATCTTCAAGATCTTTTTCAGTTGTTCTCCAATTCACGTTATTGAAACGTGAAAGGTTGTGAGGTAATGAATATGCACGTAAAGACTTATCTCCAATGGTATTAAAATAGAAATCGAAATAAGACATTGCCAATTCTCTTAGGTTTCTGTAAACCGGTTCCCGATATCTAAGAGTTGTAAAGTTTGATTTTGCAATTGCTCCCCAAAATCCATTTACTTTAAAAATGGCAATTACATGATCGTCATCGTCGTGTGCTTGTAAATCGAGCACAAGTGGAAGCATACCAAGATTTTCCAGACATGCGGCAGCAAAAAGTGCTCCTTCCAGACAATGAGTTCGTTTGTGTTCAAGAACGAATCTTGGAGACCGAGTTTCTTCCGTGGAGTTATAATCGCATTTATCCAGGAACTGTTGAATTTTAAATGGAGTATTTATTTCTTTGAAAAGGTCTTTCTCCTTTGCGGTCCAGTGTGAAGATTTATCGGGCATAATTCTTTAATAAAGACTAAATAATTTATAATACTAATCGGGTTCGAAACTTTATTTCGTTCCAAACAATCTGTCTCCTGCATCACCTAATCCCGGTACAATATATCCATTTTCATTCAGCTTCTCATCGAGAGCAGAGATGTAAATACTAACATCCGGATGATCCGTTTCAATTCGTTTAACGCCTTCAGGAGCTCCAACAATACAAACCAACTTAATTGTTTTTGCACCTGCAGCTTTCACCATATTTATTGCAACACTTGCACTGCCTCCGGTTGCAAGCATCGGGTCAAGAATCATTACAACAGCATGCGGAAGATTAGACGGAAACTTGGCATAATAACTCATTGGCTGAAGCGTTTCATGATCACGGTATAATCCAATATGACCAACTTTAGCAGTAGGTATAAGGTTAGTGATACCATCTACCATGCCTAATCCGGCTCGCAGAACAGGAACCAATACAATATCAACAGCAAGTTCATGAGTTGTTGTTTTGCAGATAGGAGTTTCTATTGTCACCTTTTTTAAGGGGATGTCGCGAGTAATTTCATAAGCCATAAGCCCGGCAATTTCGTCAAGTGTTTCGCGAAAATCCTTGGTGCCGGTCTCTTTCCGGCGCATTTGTGTAATCTTGTGTGTAATCAGCGGGTGAGAAATAACTGTGAGCATGTGATTTCTATTTTTGCAAATGATTAATTTCTGCAAGATATCTATCACGAATGGTTTTTATGCGTTCAGGATCATTTTTTTTGTCGTAAATCCTCACAATATCAACCAATCCTTCTATTTTCCAGATAATACCTAATGCAGCATCAAATAGATTTGTAGTTAGTGAAATAACCCTTTCTTCTTTAATTATTAAGCCACGAGTTTCAATGATTCTTTGTGTTTCCATGATAAAGATTTTTAAAAAGTTACAAAATCACAATGTGAATGTCAAGTTTTCACATTGCAACTTTTTGTAAAGGCAAACATAAAAAATAGTTGTAATAAGCAGGTATACAATAGGTAACGAATTAGTTTGGCGAATTTCTGAGGTTGAGAAATGTGTTGTAAACCATAGAATTTCTAATTACCATTCAATTTTATTCTTTTCAATAAAATTGAAGCGCTGAAGGTTGTATTATGTTAATAAATGGAGTAATTTTATTATGAATTTAAATGTTTATAGTTATGGCAAAGAAAACAGTAAAAACAGTGGCTCCTGAAAAAGCAAAAAAAGTTGCGCCTGTCGCAAAAAAACCTGTAGTTAAAAAAGAAACAAGCAGTAAAAAAGAGCTTGATAATGAAGCTATTCGTAAAAAAGCTGAAGAAATCTACAAAGCAAGGATAGCAAAAGGTGAACACGGAACGGCAGAAGGTGATTGGCATCTTGCTGAGGAGCTATTATCAGGTAAAACAGTAAAAAAGGAAGTTGTTAAGAAACCAGTTGCCAAAAAGCCAGAGGTTAAGAAACCAGCTTTAAAGAAAAAGTAAAATCCTTACTTAATTATATTTGATGAGGATTTTTGAGTATTGCTGCTTTGGCAAATTTTTTTTGTCAGAAGTTGATAAAATATTTTGTTTTTCAGATAGATATTGGCTAGGAATAGCTGATGTCTTTTAAAAAGCATATCCCAAAAAGACACCTCCTCTTAGTACAGTCGCAGATCTTTTGCCGGATCCTGCATAAATAGCAGGTCCAATAAATGCACTAATGGCAATTCTCTTTTTAACAGTCTGTACACCAACACAAATTCCACCTCCGAAATTTGAATCCCTTTGGAATAAGGAAATTCCTTTGCCAATTCTAATCCATGGGGCTACAAATACTCCTTGTGGAGCATTGAGTATCGAAAGGTAGACCCTTAATTCCGGCGTCAGAATTATTCCGTTTGCACTTCCGCGAACTTCAATCTGTCCGCTTAAAGTGTTGTTAAAACTTCGTTCGTAAGCAAACGCTATCATTCCGGCAAGTGGGGAAAAAATATCTGCCTTAATAATGTTATTATACACTGTCTCCGTATGATACACAAGCGTGTCAGAATTTTCCTGTGCCTTAACATTAATCGAGACCAGCAAAATAAACATTAGAATAGACAGGGAATAAAGTATTTTCTTGTTCATGTGTTTCAAAAATTAAAATAGAGCCATATTCAATATAACTCAAAACTAGCAATGAATAAGAATTTTAAATTAATCGGTTATAAATAGTTTACCAGTTACTAATTTTTTCCCTTTCTGATTCATGCTGATATAATATTCTCCTGAATTTATTTTGCTGTGTAGAACCCATAAATATTCGCCCGAATAGGAATGAACGCTGATATTTTTATGCGAGTCAATCAGTCGTCCGCATCCATCATAAAGAATAAATTCAACGGGATCAAGCTCAGTAAGACTGTATTTTATAGCGAAATTATTTATTGCCGGATTTGGGGAAATAACCATGGAATTTCCATTATTTACTGAGATTTCATCTTCTATTGAAGTTGTGTTCAAATAAGTCAGATTAAGCCAATTTATATTCCAACCACCCGCAAGAGCCCAAATACGCAGTGTTTGTTTACCAGCACTTAGCTTTATTGTGTCTGAAACCGTTACCCACTTTTGTAATCCACCGGTTGATTTTACGGTTAAAGTTGACAATACTGTAATTGATTTTCTGACCTGAAATTTCCCTGTACTGGTGCTGCTTGCAAGCCTGAATTCAAATATGTAATATCCGGCTTCCTTAATATTTAAACTATAGTCCATCCAGTCGTTTGCCTCTATTGTAGTTATATTCAAACCACCATTTACATCAGAAGTTTTCTGGGTTGTGATACCCGCCATATTTGAGTAATCTTCAGCTTCAATTTTTCCAGGGATGGAAACTACAGGATAATATCTGAATAAATTTGTCTTTTCAGTTGTTAGTCCATTATTATTGGTTGCAAGCACTGTAACGGAGTGATTTGCCGTCATCAAGGTATCAAAGTTCCATTGAAACGGAGAGGTGGTTTGAACGCCATAAAACCTGGAATCAACATAAAGTTCTATTCCTGAAATGCCATCAGGAGCAGAAGTAGCAGTTCCTTTAACTGAAAATGCCTGGTCTGTGCTTATTTTGGAATCATTTGCAGGTGAAGTAAGTGAAAGTGCTGGTGGGTTATTTACACTAACGGGTACTATAAACTTAACATCTGATGAATCTCCCAGTACAGCATCAACACCTGCAAAGAGTGCAGTCACAGGGGAGTTCCAGTTAATACATACTTCATTTGATGCATAACTGCCAGTCACATCAACAAAACACTTAGCGGGATCAGAAAAAGGATACTTTTCATTGTCCTGTTTCCCTGAATTAGGACCACCTGAGACGAATCCGGGCACAGGCTGAATGATTCCATCAGCAACCGAAGGCCGGTGGTGAAAATTCACCGGGGTTTTTGAACCGTAGGAAGAGACAAAAGAAAAACCTGTTGCATTTTTCCCAAGCAAGTAATCGGCGCATTCAGCAGCTCCTTTAATGTATTTTTGGTCTTTCGTTAGAATATATGCGTAAAGCATGCCAACACCCTGATTTGCAATGGAACTGTTAGAGCCCCAGTTAAAACCGAATATTGGAATCCGGCATGGGCTGGCAGAAATCTGGTTTAACCATGAATCGGCGGTGCTGGTAATTGAATTTTTAATAGTCGCAAGAAGCGTATCTGAAAGGCCATTTGCTCTTGTTGCAAGTGAAAGAGAAGCTAATGGTTGTACCCACGGCCAGGCTGGAGCACTGGTATATTTCAATGAACCACTGTTATTCTGCAAATATGTTTTGTATTCAACTTTCTGAGTTGTAATGTACAATTCAGCAGCAGCCCAAATGAATTCATCGCTTACATTTCCATCACCATATTCTCCGGTAGAAACATCTGCTGGATTCTTGAAATATATAGCGGGATTAGCTTTTGCCCAAACCCATGCAGTTTCAGCCCGTTCAACACAATTAGCCGCGTAGGATGAATCGTATTCAGTATAAATTCTTCCTGCCATTGCCATCATTGCTGCAAAATCCAATGCAGAGGCAGATGTTTTCCCAATTATATAGCGAATTGCAACATCTTTGTCGGGCATAACCATTCCTGAAAAATTCAGGGTTGTGAGTTTGAAAAAGACTCCTCCGTCACTATCCTGCATTGTCTTAAGCCAATCCAACTCAAATTTAACCTCATCCAGCAAATCGTTCTGACCATTACCCGATTCCGGAATAAGTATTGAGCTGTCGGCAAAGTAGTAATTGAAGTTTTCATAAAATGATAGCATTGTTGCTACCGAAATTCCTGCATTTATTACATATTTGCCATAATCACCGGCATCATACCATCCTCCAGGCGAAGAAATTGTTCCGCTTTTGCCAGTTGAGGAATGTAAAACGCACTGGGTATCTGGATGACCAGCGGGTCTTGCCCATAAACCTGCATAAGGCGCCTCCAACTTGAAGGAACTGCGCTGATAATAATATGATTTTAATGAAGCATAGGCAGCTCTTCGCAAAACAGTATTTGAAATTTCGAATGGATAAGACTCACCGAAGCCGGGAATACGAATTTTGTAATTACCTGTTTTAGTGAGAGATGAAAAATCGCAAAATTTTACCGAATCTCCGGAATCTTTCCAGAATTTTTCCGTAGAAAGGTTTCCAGTTAACTCAACAGTGTTATCCAGCGTATTTATTATCTCAAATGCTGAGGCTTTGCAAAAAGATATAACAGCAATCTTATTAGCATCGGGATAATAACCAACTTGATTAATCCTGATGGCTCCAGCCTGCGTATAAGCATTTTGGACAAATCCTGAAATTAGGAAAAACAAAACAATTCCTTTAATTAGTTTCATAGAATTCTTTTAAGGATTTATTAAAATATGAAAATGACAAACAAAAAATCAATCAGTTAACTGAGACAATATTCAATTATGCAGAATAAGCTTTGGCTTATTTCTGACTTATTTTATGAGTTCAAAGTTAATAAAGTCGTAGTTCATTTGTCCAATTTCTACCGTATTAATTGTAAGAGTTTGAATTCCTTTATCGAGTTCAATAGTCCCTAAACTGTCAATGTAATTCCAATGATGCCATTGCCTCCACGGGATGCTATCAGCCTCAATAACACCCGACCAGTAATGCCGTTTTTCGCTGCAATATTAGGATAGCGCAAGTTTTGAGCGATATGCTTTCTAAATTCAAGTGCGGGTTCACCGCCATTAAATTTTGGCATATTTTCGACAAGGTAATAAACGTCTCCTTCAGAATCCGGGTATTCAGCTTTCAATGCACCTGTAGGTGAAATTTGTGAATTATTGGAATAATTTTCAAATGGTGAAAAACGAAAAGTCCAATTGTAAAGAACATTTACAGGCATATTATTTTGGTATCCGGGTTCCCAAACCGGGGAATTAGCTAATACGCGGATAGCTTCAATATTTAAATCCGGAGATTTTGGGTTAAAGATTCTTGGATCTCTAATTTTTCCACCTGAATCTATAATAAATTGAACATTAATATTACCATATAAACTCTTTCCTAATGCATATATTGGTAATATTATAGTAGAATCAATATATTTTTTAAATTCCACAACGGGATCGCCGCCTTTAAATAAAGGCATTCGGGTAACTTCATAAAAAGTACCGTCCGTATTCATAGTAATTTTATCTTTCTTTTTGAGACTATTAATGACAGTCATATCAATCTGATAATTTAAAGCTTCAGTTTGAAGGTAATTCCATACTTCCGAATAATTAATATTTATAAGAGTATCATTATTTTCGTCAAAATAGAGCCACTTTCCGTAGGGTATATCCTGATTGTACGAGCCGGTTGCAGATACTCCCCCTTGTTTATTAAAAAAATAAAACCTGCCTTGCCTGATTTCTGGATTAACAGAGCTAAGAGTTCCTTTATAAATCAGAGTTTTTTCTTTTGTAAACTCTTTGATTTCATAGGTGCTATCTTTAAGAAGTACAATCGATTTAGATGGATTTGATGTTTCATTTTTGATTTGACAAAATCCTGAAATTGCAATTAAAAATGAGAGTAAAATGGAAAAAACTATATTTTTCATGTAGTGATTTTTGTGTTTTTCAGAATTGAAGTGATTATAACTAATTATAGTTAGTGCATGAGAGTAAAAATACCATTTTATTTTCAACATCATCACGAGTTTTCGGGGACAAAATGAACTTGACCCGAATAAAGTTCTTTGGCATATTTATCTATGCTCTTTGCAAGGTTCAAACGGTTTGTTTTGAAAAACTAAATGTCAGTTTCGATGCCGATGTCAGGGTTGATTCCTCTTTACGCAGAATACAACGCTTCATGTCGGAGTATCTATTGGATACCGACCTTATAGCTCGCTTTGTGCTTGCCCTGTTGCCACATAAGCCGCCCTATCGTTTGGCTCTTGATAGAACGAACTGGAAGTTTGGAACTTCAAACATCAATGTTCTGGTTCTTGCCATAGTTTATAACGGCGTTGCTTTTCCCATTTTGTTCAAGCTGATGCCAAAATTTGGCAATTCATCTACCAGTGAGCGTATTGACTTGATGCAACGGTACATTGAACTGTTTGGCATTGATAGCATTGACTGCCTGTTGGCTGACAGAGAGTTCATCGGGAACCATTGGATTGCATCCCTCAATAACAAACGGATTCGATACCACATTCGGATTCGCGAGGACTTTTGCATCGATATTCCCAAAAATGGACATAGGGTAAAAGCTTCATGGTTTTTTAATCACTTAAAAATCAATCAGTATGAGTTTTACCCTGGAATCGTTTACGTCAATGGCCAACTTTGTTTTTTATCGGCGTCGAAAATAAAAAACAAACAAGGTGTTCCCGAACTTCAGATCATTGTTTCGTTTAACAAGCCTGATAAGGCTCAATCATTATACAAAGAACGCTGGCAGATAGAAACTGCATTTGGAGCACTGAAAACAAGCGGATTTAACATTGAAGACACGCATTTGACCGATATAAACCGAATTAATAAACTCTTTGCCTTGGTGCTGGTTGCTTTCGTTTGGGCTTACAAAGCTGGAATATTCTTAAACAATCTTTGCCCAATCAAAATCAAAAAGCATGGAAGACGAGCTAAAAGTTTATTTAAATACAGATTAAATTATCTCGCGAATGTCCTGTTTTCCAAATTTATTATATGTTTTAATTTTTTGTCATGTACTTAGCTAATTATAACTAATTGGATTATTATTTCTGTGAGATACTATTTCAACAATGAATAAGGTTGAAAAATCTGACAACTAAGGTAAATAAAAAGTCCAAATCGCCTCTGATTCAAGCGCATCTGGGGGACTTCTTGTTTAGATATCTTTAGCTTTCCATATTTCGTCCTGCTGAAAATTTTCCGGAAATCCCATTGCGCGAACATCGATGTCGTATTTCCAACAAGCTGAAATTATCGCTTTTGCAACCAGGAACTTACCTGCTCCGGACTCAACCCCGCCAACTCCAGCTTATTCTTTTTCTTATACCCGTTCAGATCATTAGCGAGTTTCCCCGGTTTATCCACTTCCTTGAGTTTGGCAACAGTTGTATACCCCAATGTCTTCAATGGTTCTACCCATTCAGCGGGTACTCCAAGTTCGATGAACTTCTCTGATCCATCGTCCATGGCCTCTTGTCTCTTCTCTGGCTTCATCTGCGGGAAAAACAACACATCCTGTATGCTTGGCTGGTTAGTCATCAGCATCGTCAAGCGATCCATACCGATTCCCATACCGGATGTTGGTGGCATTCCGTATTCCAGAGCTCTAACAAAATCCATATCAATAAACATAGCTTCCTCATCGCCTTTTTTTGAAAGTTCCATCTGAGATTTGAAGCGTTCCATCTGATCGATGGGGTCATTTAACTCAGTATAGGCATTGCACAACTCCTTCCCATTTACCATCAGTTCAAATCTCTCGGTGAGTTCAGGGTTGTTACGGTGTTTTTTGCACAAGGGAGACATCTCAACCGGATAATCCTTAATAAATGTGGGTTGGATATAATTGTGTTCACATTTTTCTCCGAATATTTCATCAATCAGCTTGCCCTTTCCCATACTGTTATCGGCTTCAATATGAAGTTTTTTACAAACCTCCCGAAGGCCGGTTTCGTCCATTCCGCTAATATCAATTCCTGTAAACTCTTTTATCGAATCAATCATGCTGATTCGCTTGAAAGGTCTTTTGAAATCAATCTCTTTGTCGCCGAGTTTTACCTTGGTAGTGCCATGAAGATCCATTGCAACCTTTTCGATCATCTCCTCGGTGAAGTCCATCATCCAGTTATAATCTTTGTAGGCAACATAAATTTCCATGACGGTAAATTCGGGGTTATGGGTCCGATCCATTCCTTCATTCCTAAAATCCTTCGAAAATTCGTACACTCCATCAAATCCCCCTACAATAAGCCTTTTGAGATAAAGTTCGTTTGCAATTCTTAGGTATAAAGGGATATCAAGGGCGTTATGGTGCGATATGAAAGGTCTTGCCGTTGCACCGCCCGGTATTGATTGCAGGATTGGTGTTTCAACTTCAAGGTATCCTTTGCTGTTAAAAAGTTCGCGGAATGAATTGTAAATCTGTGTTCTTTTGCGAAATACATCCCTTACTTCAGGATTCACAACAAGGTCAACATAACGTTGTCTGTAGCGGAATTCAGGATCAGTTACCGCATCAAAAATCTGACCATCTTTTTCTTTTACAATAGGAAGGGGCCGAAGGGATTTGCTAAGTAATGTCATTTCGTGGGCGTGTACCGATAATTCGCCTGTCTGCGTAATAAAAGCCCGGCCTTTAATCCCTATAAAATCTCCAATATCGAGCAATTTTTTAAATAAATCATTGTAAATGGATTTATCCTCACCAGGACATATTTCGTCGCGGTTCAAATAAATTTGAATTCTGCCAGTGTCATCCTGAATTTCTGCAAATGATGCTTTCCCCATGATACGGCGGCTCATCAAACGACCGGCTATGGTAACATCCTGAAAATTATTGTCTTCTGGGCGGTATGATTTTTTTATTTCTTCAGCTTTGTGGCTTACCGGATAGGCTTCCTGTGGATAAGGATTGATGCCCATTTTCCGTATTTCTTCGAGGGAGTTTCTGCGAATTTGTTCCTGTTCACTTAATTGCAATTGACTCATTTTCCAGTGGTTTGAATTTTTGGCAAATATAATGGATTTATAGGGAATTCAATTCTTGAAAAAGCTTTCATTCCTTAATGTATCATAGTTTTATTGCTTATGGGGAATTTCATACAAACTTTAAATAAATTGGAAAAATTTTAAATTTCAATGCTGATTTTTTTTGTTATCCCACATTAAGTACAAAGGGGTTAAATTTTATGTGTTTGATTATTTCGATACCAATGATGCAAATTAGACTGATTATTGAGGGGATATTTATATTTTTGTAATAGAAAAAAAGGGATACCTTTTTACTTCGGAGGTTTAGAAACTATGGAAAAAAATTGGGTAATAAAGCAACAAGGCGATGAATCTATATTGCAGCACCTCCAGCAAATATTGGGGGTTGATCGCCCAATTGCTAACCTTCTGAAGCAAAGAGGAATTGAGAATTTTGAACAGGCTAAATTCTTTTTCCGACCCGAATTGTCGCATTTACATGACCCTTTTCTTATGAAAGACATGGATCGGGCGATAAAACGAATTGAGCATGCAATCAGTTCGGGCGAAAAGATCATGGTTTACGGCGATTATGATGTTGATGGTACCACCGCTGTTGCTATGGTTTACAGCTATCTGAAAGAATTTTCACATGATATTTTATTTTATATCCCCGATCGGTATAATGAAGGATATGGAATTTCTATTAAAGGTATCGATTTTGCATCGGCAAATAGTGTAAGGCTCGTTATCGCTCTTGATTGTGGTATAAAAGCCAATGAAAAAATATTATATGCCAATTCAAAAGGTGTTGATTTCATCATTTGTGATCACCATACTCCAGGAGCAGCAATACCCGATGCAATTGCTGTTCTTGACCCAAAGCGTGCCGATTGCTCATATCCATTTAAAGAACTTTCAGGATGTGGTGTTGGCTTCAAGCTAATTCAAGCATTTCAATTAAGTCGTAATCTCCCTTTTGATGCAATCATCAAATATCTTGATCTTCTTGTAGTAAGTATTGCTTCAGATATTGTATCAATTGCAGGAGAGAACCGAGTCATGGCTTATTTCGGACTTAAACAAATCAACGAAAAGCCTTCAATGGGTATTCAAACCCTGCTTAAGCTATCGGGTATACAAAAAAAAACGATCACCATCGAGGATATTGTTTTTAAAATCGGCCCCAGAATAAATGCCGCAGGAAGAATGGAATCGGGCAGCAAATCTGTAGAGTTGTTAATTTCTGAAGATACAAGTCTGGCTCAAATAATGGGAGTTAAGATAAATGACTTTAATTTAGACAGACGAAATGTTGATTCGGCTATAACTCAGGAAGCGCTTACCATGATTCAGATGGATGAGTCGATGAAAAACAAAAAATCGACTGTTCTTTTCAATCCAAATTGGCATAAAGGAGTTATAGGAATTGTTGCATCCAGACTGTTGGATCATTATTACAGGCCAACGGTAATTCTTACTAAATCAAACGGATTTGCTACCGGCTCAGCCCGCTCGGTAAATGGTTTTGATCTGTATCAGGCAATTGAGGAATGCAGCGATCTGCTTGAGAATTTCGGTGGGCATAAATATGCAGCTGGTCTTACCATGAAGCTGAATAATGTCAACGCCTTTCAGGAACGATTTGAAAAGGTTGTGAATAAAATGATTCATCCCGATCAACTTATTCCTGTGGTTGAAATAGATACAGAACTTCAGCTTTCCGAAATCAATGATAAATTTTTTAGAATTTTAAAACAATTCCAGCCATTCGGACCTGAAAACATGGCGCCGGTTTTTTTGACTGAGAATGTTTCAGATAATGGCGGTGGAAAACTGGTTGGAATGAATGCCGAACATCTTAAGCTTTCCTTAGTCCATGAGAAAGATCCATACAGAGTGTTCCCGGCAATCGCTTTTCAGCAGGGAAAACTGTTTCCTAAAATTTCTCGTGGTCAGGGATTTGATATCTGTTACTCTCTTGACGAAAACGTTTACAGAGGAGAATCAAGTATTCAGATAAATATTAAGGATATTAAGGTGGATAAGTAAATGAACTTTTTCAGGTTTTAATACCTTCAGACTATATCTTAAATCGCAATTGCATTGTCAGGTAAGAATCACTGATTCCCTTTACTTCATCTTCCCCAGTCCCAGTAGTTTTTACACTAGCGAAACCTGAAACTGCGAACCGAATGCTGAGTTCAAGTGAAGGAAGCAGATCTGTTTTTCCCATTATGATAAACCTAGTCCCTTGTGAACTAAAAGCAGGGACCGAGAAACTATAAAGAACATCATTTTCGTAAGCATATATTCTGTTGTCCCAGCAGGGAATATCATAAATAGCATATCGAAACCAAAGTTTATATTTCTGGGATTTCGTTTGAAAGGCAAAATCATGTCCCGAGTAAAAACCAGTGGTCATTTTTTGCTTCCCTATCTGGAAATAGCTGAATTCAATCCTTGATTTCAAACGAATGTTTTTATTCAACAAATAGCTTAGCTCGAGTCGAAAACCTCCTTTCTTAGCAGTTTCCATACGATCCACTCCGGTGATACAAGTAGTGGAACGATTCTGGTTTTTCTCATACCGAAACCGCAGATTACAACTTAATTCACGACTAGGGTAAACATTAAAATTCACCAGATAATCACTTCCTGAATAGGGGTTTGTGCTATTATACCTTAGAAATGGGAAACTGTAATGATCTGCATACAAATCAAGTTTCAGGTATTTCCAAGGATACATCTGCAAACCAAGATAAAATCCCTCTTCATTTTTAGTGTCCTGACTCTCCCCAAAACCTGATGACCTGAGTCCAAGATAATCGGGTTGGTAATTTCTATACGCTAGTGAAAATCGCACAAGTGGATGCAATTCAGCCAGAAAACCACTAAAAATAGCCATACGAGCTTTAGTATCTGCTGCAATCTCCCCAAATAGTGCTATTTTTCCCATGCTGACTTTAAAATCGCTCCCAATATTCTGAATGCCTGTTCCTTTATCGAATATTTCCTGAGTGTATGCGGTGCTATTGCGAACCCATTTATTACTGAACTCCTGATTAAGATAGCTGAAACCCCAAACAATATTTTTTCTGACTAGTTGAGCATGTCCACCAAAACTCATTGTGATAATTGCATCTTTCTTCTGTAATTCTTTTAGGTTGCGGTGCAGTCCTGACACATCGGGTGAGTTGAAAAATTGCGGTGCAAGAGTATCATCAGGAAGAGAGTGCAGGGAAGCATCAGTTTTCAGGTTTGAAGCAAATACTTCGAGATTCAAATCTCCCCAGCCGAAAGAAGCAGCGCAACCCCGTAAGAAATCATTTTCTCCTGCTGAACTATATTTTTTTATGCCCGACGATTGTGGGGAGAGTAGAACCTGCGTGCCTTTTCGACAACCATATCCACCGAGCACAAGTCCCTGTCCCCAGGAAGCATTAAAATCTCCTATAATTATTTTTTTAAGGTAATTTCTGCCACTGTATTCAAGGAAACATGATGTGAAATCCGGTGAAAAGTATTTACCACCTAACTTAAAAGATTCCCCTGCATCCTGATCGGAAGTGAATCCAAATCTGAAGTTCCGAAAACCAGCTTCATAGCGCAACATTAATGAGCGATTGGCTCCCATATATGCATTAGGGTTAGTGGTATCTGGAATAAAGCCGTTCTTTTTATCCGGATCAAGGCCAGTTCTAAAAACAAGTGTATTCCTAAACCTTTTTTTACCTTCTTTCTTTTCAGCACCATTTGAACCTGAAACCCTTATGAAAGGGCGTAAAGTATTAATCAGTTCCTCATCGAAACCGTAAATCAATTTCAATTCGAATAAGGAGAACAGCTCTCCAAAATCTTTAATATAGCTCAGCAATGAAAAAATCTGAAATTCGGTTAGCAAATGAAGTTGTCTAAGTTCTTCAGAGCTGGCGGTATTTATATTAAGGGGATGCTCGAGAAAATTATACATTTCATCGGCCAATTCAGTAGGATCGGTTTCTTCATCATTTGATGAAACGGCATTTTCCAGATGTTCAGAAATAGTTAAAGAACCCTGGGCTGGAATAGTTTGTGCCTTCAAAATACTCCAGCTCAAAACATTACAGAATACCATAAACAACACAGAACAGTAAATATTTCTGCACATAAAAACGAAAAGCTAATTGATTTCTTTCATCTTAATGTGGTGAAAATGGAAAAATCAGCCAGACAAGCCTGATTTTTTATTTCAGGCGAAACTGAATGGAGAAATGGGGCGTAAGACCAAGTATCGCATTATGGCTGAATGCCACATCGGCGCTTATTTTTCTGATTTCAAAACCTATTCCAAAGGAGTTCTGGACTGGGTGTGTAATGATTCCAGTGCGAAGTGTAATTCCCTGTATAATTTCATACTCAATCCCTGATTTGAGTCGAAAAGGGTAGTTAAGACTTTTTTCTGCTTCTACTGCCATGTGGAGTTTTTCAACTGGGGTATAGCTGATGCCTGTACGTAAAGTAGTTGTAATTGTATCTGAAAAAACCGGAGAAAGATGTGAACGTGTTGGATTAAAAACGTGTATTCCAATGCGAATGGCATCAATGGGCTGATACTGAATACCCCCTTCGACCGTAAGTGCATGTCGTTGTTCTTCTGCTTCAATATAAACATAATGATAATTCATTTGAATACCTGCAGAGAATTTTTCACCTAGGGATTTCCCAAAAGCCAGTCCAATCTTACTTTCATTGTATTTTGGGAAACCGAAATAGGTATATGAAAAACCAAACGTACCAGGTTTTACCGGCACAGTTAATGCCAGAGCATGAAGAGCAAACTCCTTTACGACATATTTGTTTTCGTGGTGGAATCCAATAGAGAAATTATGGTAATCACCTAGTCCTGCCTGATTATGAAATACCGACCAGATATCGGAATCCATGACTACCGCATTTGAAAGAGCTGCTGCACGGCTTCCCACTGGAAAGTTTACCTGAGAATAAATTTCAGTGAAGGATACAAGAAAATACAACAGAATAAGCCGGACAGGAATGCTGCAGGTAGCTATTCTGTTGTATTTCCATCTAAACATCAATTGGTTTTATATTTGTATTTTATAGATCTGAGTTCATCATTTGCCTGAATAATCTTGTCCTTAAGGCTTTCCTTAAAAGCAATAATTTTCGACATTGTTTTTTCATCACCAGTGGCAATAATCTGAGCGGCAAGTATCCCTGCATTTCTAGCGGCATCAAGACCAACGGTTGCAACAGGAATTCCCGGAGGCATCTGAAGTATTGAAAGAATACTATCCCAACCATCGATTGAGATAGACGCACGTACAGGAACTCCAATTACCGGCAGTGGCGTGAAAGCGGCCATTACACCAGGTAAATGTGCGGCTCCACCTGCGCCAGCAATGATTACCCGAATACCCCGGGCAGCCGCTGATTTCGCGAAATCGGCAGCCTGATCGGGCGTACGATGTGCAGATAATGCATTGATCTCAAATGGAATCTCAAGTTCGTCGAGTACCTTTGCTGCTTCTTTCATAACCGGCAGATCGGAGGTGCTTCCCATTATTATACTTATTTTAGGATTCATGATTTGTGTTATTAATTAATGTGGTGAGTATTCAAAAATCAGCCTAAAATTACAAAAAAATGAATCAGGTAGTCTTATTTTTTTTCGGTCTTTAAATTTTCAAGTTTACAGTTTTGGTTTATCTGCTAATTGTGGAAGACTTGACATAATTGATATTTCTATCTTTTAAATATTCCATTATAAAATTAAAACATTCTTCATTTTTACCAATTAACTCGGGAGGGAAAACTCCTTTACCGGTAAAGAGTCCCTTTAAAAACATGTTTGCAACCCCGGTTGCTGTATACCCAGTGGTTCGTGCCATTGAAGAGGTCTGAGTTTCGCAGTCGAACTCATCATAAAGATTATATATTATTTTTTCCTTTTCTCTGTGTTTATTTTCTGCTTTCAATATCACCCTCATAACGGTGATTTCTTCTTCTGTTTCTCCCAATTTCCAGTCTTTAAAAAGCACATTGCACGACACATCTAAAGGACTAACTTCAACTCCTTTAACATTTATTTTTTTCTTGCTAAAGAAGCCTGATTCCTTTAAGACTCTTACATATTCTACATGTCCGGGATAACGGAGAGTTTTTTCTTTCATGTTTTTAATATGTGGCATTGTATGTAGAATCGATCGCAGCCCATCTGAATTAAAAGCTTCGAGTGTTCCAACTTTTTCGAATTCCAGAAACTCGCAATCCGACAATGCATCACGTGTAACAATGGTTCCATTCTCAACATATCGGGCAGAGCGGGTATATTCTTCGATAACATCAATTGGTGAAAAGGGAGCTTTGTAGAAAAAGGGCCACTTTCTTATCTTCGGTAACCCACCAACATAACACTCAAAATCGCTTATTTTAAATTTTTCGTTGTAATATCCTAGGATAAGATTATGCATCCCCGGAGCAACACCGCAATCCACAAATGCTGTAACACCTTTTTCTTTTGCCACGGAATCCAGATCGAAAGCATTTTCAGGGAAAAAGGAAATGTCTACAATATTCTTACCTGATTCGATGACGGTTTTGACAGTGTTGAAACCCAGAAATCCGGGAACAGCGCAAATTACTAGATCGAAGGATGATATATGCTCTTTAAGTTTTATATCACAAACATCAATTTGTTCAGTTATAAGCGCCGGGCATTTCTTTTTTGCCCGATTAAGTGATTCTAGGCTAATATCTACTAAATGCACCTGATGCTGTAAGGATAAGTCAATAGCCATAGCGCTGCCAACCATTCCTGCACCCAAAACAATAATTTTGCTCATGAGTTTACATTTTATTTTGATTTTGCACAAAAATCGAATTCTAATTTCTGACAATTTACCTAAAAATCAAATACATGAGCGGAAGTTAACGTTAGCAATTATGTGTTATAAAGACTATTAAAACTAATTCATATGTAGCTTATCCACCTACAATTCGAAATCCAGAATAAAGAGACTATCTCCAGATCCCCAAAATAGCAACGATAGGATCGGATTTGCTTTTTCGAATAAACCAATTTCCG
The DNA here is from genome assembly GCA_038316435.1 of Bacteroidales bacterium. Lineage (GTDB taxonomy): Bacteria > Bacteroidota > Bacteroidia > Bacteroidales > JACJXF01. The sequence continues at coordinate 40,720 of JBBQAQ010000011.1, forward strand.
GCATTTTCTGTAAGAAACAAAAATGCTTACCTTAGCGCAAATTTTAAAAAAAAAGGGCATGAAGAGAATAAAGGTTCTTGATAAGGAATTCGAAATATCCATTTCTTCAGAAAAAATTCAGAAAAGAATTCAGGAACTTGCAATCAAGATTTCCAATGATTTAAAAGATCAGGATCCAGTTTTTATTGCTATCCTGAATGGCTCATTTATGTTTGCTGCTGATCTATTTAAAAAGATTGATATCGACGCACAAATAACATTTTTGAAACTCGCATCCTATCAAGGAACCAGTACATCTGGAACTGTAAAACAGCTAATTGGACTGAATCAGGAAATTAAAGGACAGAATATCGTAATTCTGGAAGATATTGTTGATACCGGAATTACTCTTGATACTATCATGCGCCAATTGTCGGGATACCAGCCTGCCTCAGTTAAAGTTGCAACTCTGCTATACAAACCCGATGCCTGCAAAGCAAATATTCATATTGACTATGTCGGCTTTTCAATTCCAAATGAATTCATAATCGGTTACGGACTCGATTACAATGGCTATGGAAGAAAATATGAGGATATTTATACTCTGGTTAAAAAAGGCTAAGCGGGAGTTTGTATATTTGCACACCTGAAAATTCTTAATACAAAAATAAAAAATCTAAACATGTTGAATATTGTTTTATTCGGACCTCCGGGCTCCGGCAAAGGAACCCAATCTGAAAAGCTTATTGCTAAACATAATTTGGTGCATTTATCCACCGGCGATCTTCTTCGCTCTGAAATTGCCAACCAGAGTGAACTCGGTATCAAAGCCAAAACTATCATGGATAAAGGTGAACTTGTTTCCGATGATATCGTAATTGGTATGATCAGGAATAAGATCAATAAAAATCTGGATGCAAAAGGGTTTATTTTTGATGGATTTCCACGAACCGTTGCTCAGGCAGGTGCACTCGATAAAGTGTTAGCCGAATCCAGCAAAGCAATAAATCTGATGGTTACTCTCGAAGTGCCTAATGAAGAAGTTATTCAGCGCCTCATTAAAAGGGGAGAGCAAACCGGTCGCACCGATGATAATGTTACTACCATAGAAAACCGATTAAACGTGTACCTTTGTCAGACTGCTCCCGTTATGGATTTTTATGAAAAACAGGGGAAATATCGTCCAGTAAATGGAATGGGTAGTATTGATGAAATTTTCGAGCGTATCGAAACAGAAATAAAGAAAGCATAATATTTGCTTTCACTGTATGAAACCTGTTATTAATGAATATCCGGAGTTATACAGAGCATACACAGAGGGAATTGTAGGCAACTTATTATTTCTTTTGCAGAGATTGCATATTTAATCCCTTAAACAACAGAAACCATGTCAGAGTCAAATTTTGTGGATTACGTTACCATCTTTTGCCGCTCAGGCAAAGGAGGAGCAGGCTCTGCACATCTACGCAGGGAGAAATATATTCCTAAAGGCGGACCTGATGGTGGTGATGGTGGCAGGGGCGGAGATGTGATTCTTAAAGGGAGTTCACAGCTTTGGACACTTCTCCATCTGAAATATCAGAAACACTTGTTTGCAACCAACGGTGTTAATGGCTCAAGTGCTCTTAAATCGGGTGCAGAAGGTGAAGACGCTATAATTGAAGTTCCACTTGGAACTGTTGCAAAAGATGCCGATACCGGTGAGGTGCTTTTTGAGATTACCCAGAATGACGAGCAGAGAATACTGATGAAAGGAGGTAGGGGCGGACTTGGAAATAATCACTTCAAAACTCCGACTCACCAAACTCCCCGATATGCACAACCGGGTGAGCCGTCCATTGAAGGATGGAGAATTCTTGAGCTTAAACTTCTTGCTGATGTAGGTCTCGTTGGCTTCCCAAATGCCGGAAAATCAACACTGTTATCTGTACTTTCCTCTGCCAGACCGAAAATCGCTGATTACGCATTTACAACACTTTCTCCAAATCTTGGAATCGTGCAGTACAGAGATGATCTGAGTTTTGTGATGGCTGATATCCCCGGTATCATTGAAGGTGCAAGCGAAGGAAAAGGTTTGGGGCTTCGTTTCCTTAGACATATTGAGAGAAATTCCATGCTTTTGTTTTTAATCCCGGCAGACAGTAAAAATATTAAAGAGGAATACCAGATACTTCTTAATGAACTTAAACTTTACAACCCTGAATTGCTTGATAAAAAGAGGCTATTGGCAATTTCTAAATCAGATATGCTTGATAATGAACTTACAGCTGAGATCCGAAAAGATCTGCCTAAAATCCCGACAGTTTTCATTTCTTCAATTACTGGGACAGGAATTTCCGATCTTAAAGACATGCTCTGGAAGTCGCTAAATACCTAATATATGAGTGATTTTCTTCAAAAACTGGATGTACAGCTTTTCCTTTTTCTGAATTCTCAGAATACTCCGTTTTTAGATAACGTCATGTGGTTTATAAGTGGGAAATTCGAATGGATTCCACTGTATCTGGTTTTAATTTACTGGATGTTTTACAAATTTCGAAAGAAAGCCTGGCTCTTCATTGCACTCACAATTCTCGTCATTGCATTATCTGATTTGGGTTCTGTGCATCTTTTCAAAAACGTTTTTCAGAGACTGAGACCTAGTCATAATCCAAATTTACTTTCATCGATTCACCTTGTAAAAAATTACCATGGAGGTTGGTATGGTTTTATCTCTTCACATGCAGCAAATACATTTGGCTTAGCTGTATTTGTTAGCTTGTTATTCAGTGATAAATGGTTCTCAGTTAGCATACTGATCTGGGCAGCAATTGTAAGTTACAGCCGAATATACCTCGGAGTTCATTATCCACTGGATGTTTTAGGCGGCGCAATGTGGGGAAGTCTTATGGCAATTGGGGTTTACGTTATTTTTAAGAAAGTTCAAAAGAGGAGGCTTTCAGCTGAAAATTGGCATTAAGGTAATTTTTTCTATTTTAAAACATCCCCGCCGTGAACTCCTCAACCTTAATGTTTTTAAAATACTCACTGAAATCAAACTGCGATAGATGTGTGATAATGGAATCATATTCGTGTTTTACACCACAGAGGGATTTCTCAATAACTTCAATATCATTTTTATGGAAAAAGTCACCGAATATCCTGATATCCTGAATGATACCTTTTTCCACATTAAAATGAAATTCAACGCTTCCGCCTTCGGTGCGGATCATTTTTTCGAAATCATATTTGGGAGAATATCCAAAATTCCATTCCCATTTTGCAAATTTTTCATCCCGTAGCCTTACGATTCCTGAAATATCTTCACTGCTGTATTTGTATTCCACTGAATCGGGATACATCTCCATAATTTGCTTCATTATTCTGTCGCGAAATTCTAGAACATCCATCTTTTCTTTGAGATGTTCGCTGATATTCGTGACTCTCGAACGTACCGATTTTACTGCTTTGTCAGTAAATTTAAGGGGATTAACCTTTAGTGCAGAAGAAAGATCTGTCATTACCGAAGAAAATAAAAGTGTACCATGATGCAGAGTGCGGTTTTTCCAAACATGTTCGGCATTTCCTGAAAATTTCTTGCCATCAATGGTCAGATCATTCCGGCCTTCAAATTTTGCATCCATTCCCATGGTTTTCAGAACATCGAGAATTGGAAGAGTGAACTTACGAAAATCGACTTGTGCACCTTCTGCACTGTTGCGTATAAATGTAAAATTCAAATTTCCCAGATCATGAAAAACAGCGCCACCGCCCGAAATCCGACGAACCACTTTAATATCGTTTTCCCTTACATAATCTAAATTTATTTCAGCCAGAGTATTCTGATGTTTTCCAACAATAATGGAAGGATCATTCCGCCAGAGCATAAAACAATCTTCTTTTAAATTCTTCATAACATATTCGTCAGCTGCAAGATTGAAATATGGGTCTGTGTGAAGGTCTTTGATACAAAGCATAACTAAGTTCTTTAATTAAATTGAATGATTTATTTTAAAATAAATTTTAAAGTTGAAAAGATAAAGATACATTGAAAACATAAAATAAAGCCAAATTTTCTACAGTCTATTTTCCATGGTCCATCGTCCATGATCCATGTTAACACCTTTAGCCTCTTTGAAACTTTTTTGTTCCTCATGCACCAATCCAATTCTGAATTGTTATTTTTGCTTTAACAAATTCAAAACACCGTGAAGAAGTTTTTCCTGACATTATTGTCTGTTTTTCTGTGGATTTATTTTGCCTTATCTTCTTTTGTTTTTGCAATGGGTGGATTTTTTATAAAAGCCATTACGGTTATCCCTGACAAAAATCTAAGGATACTCTGCAAGTACTCATGTTTTTGGGGAGCTCAGTATATCTGGGTAATCCCATTATGGGAACTAAAAATTTACGACAGAAACAAAATAGATGACCGGAAAGTTCAGATCCTGGTTGTAAACCATCAGAGTTTTGCAGATATCCTGGTAATGAACAGCTTGTTTAAGCATTTTCGATGGACTTCAAAAGCAGAAAACTTTCGCGTTCCTCTGGTTGGCTGGTCATTGACACTGAACAGGGCGATAAAAATATACCGTGGAGCAAGCGATGCATGGCATAAGTTCGAGGCTCAGGCTGTCAAGTCTATATCAGATGGCAATTCACTTTTGATATTTCCGGAAGGCACTCGTTCCAGGACTGGAAACATTGGTAAATTTAAAGAGGGAGCATTCAGGCTTGCTTTGCAAACAAAAACAGAGATACAGCCCTTGGTTTTGGATGGTACCTTTGCAGCAGTTCCAAAATCAGGTTGGGTTCTGAAAGGAAAACAGAAAATAGTTCTGAAAGTGTTGGAGCCAATTCCTTATGAACGCTTTAAAGATCTTTCCCCCTCGCAGCTTGCAGAAAAAGTGCAAGGAATCATCACTGCTGCGCTGGTTGAGATCAGAACAAAAGGAATTTAATGCTTTCTCAGGCACCTGAACGAAAAATCCTGAGGAGAATGAATTATATCTCCGATCAGAAGGGAATTCTGCGTCGTTATATTCGTGAACAAGGATTGTGGAATAGCCATCTTCAAAATGCCGGGAGTTTTATAATTCATGTTCTGCAAAATCACCCTGTTAATCATATCGTGCTTCTGGGAAGTGGATGGTTACTTGATTTCCCGATTGAAAAAATTCTACCATTAGTTCAGAAAATTACACTGGTTGACATTTATTTTCCTCAGGAAATTCTCAAAAAAGCAGAATCCATGAAAGGAGTCGAATGTGTTGCTGCAGATATAACGGGAGGATATATTGGAACAATCTATGATTCGCTTAGAAAACTCCGTTCAGATTTTACAATTCCGGATACTATAAAATCCCCTTATATTGAACCTGAAAAGGGAAAGTTATTAATCTCCCTTAACATTATGAACCAGTTGGATATTCTGCTGGTCGACTATATTAAAAGTAAAATTATTATCAGCGAGGAACAGATTCTGGAATTTAGAAAACGACTCCAGGAAGATCATAAAAAACTACTTTTTGATCATCCATATATCCTAATTACCGATTGCCATGAATTACTTATCAACAGCACAGGCAATATACTGGAAGATAGGGAATTAATTTTTACAGAATTGCCTTCAGGGGATATTTTCGAGGAATGGGAATGGCTATTCGATTCTCACCAGCTTTACAATGCCGATGCAGATACCGTTATGAAAGTGAAAGCTGTATTTTCCAATGGCGCAGGTATTTAACAACTGTCTTCCTTGTGTTCATTTCTTTGTTGAAAAACAAATAAAGGAAGCCGTCATGTTTTGAGTATATTTGCGCAAATTACCTTGATTATGACTGGGAATTATTCGGAAGATAGCATAAGAACGCTGGATTGGAAGGAACACATCCGCAGGCGCCCCGGTATGTATATCGGCAAACTTGGTGACGGATCTTCTCCTGACGATGGGGTGTACATTCTTATGAAGGAAGTACTCGATAACGCTGTGGATGAGTATATGATGGGATTCGGGAAAGCAATCGATATCACCATCGAAGATCGTGTTGTTAGAATCCGGGATTTTGGAAGAGGTATTCCACTTGGGAAACTGGTTGAGGCTGTTTCTAAAATGAATACCGGAGCAAAATACGATTCAAGGGTATTTAAAAAATCTGTGGGTTTGAATGGAGTCGGGGTGAAAGCAGTTAATGCTCTTTCATCGAAGTTTCATATTGAAGCCATTCGTGAAGGCCGGATGAAAACTGCCGAATTCAGTCAGGGAGAACTCATTACAGATGCGCCGGAAACCGACACCAACGAAAAAAACGGAACCATAGTTGTCTTCTCACCTGATGAGGTCTTATTCGGTCGCTTCCGCTTTATCGATGAGTACATTGAGACCATGATTAAAAATTATGTGTATCTGAATGCCGGGCTCACGATCTCTTACAACGGGAATAAGTTTATTTCAAAAAACGGTCTGTTCGATCTGCTTACTGAAAACATGGGTGGTGAAGGTCTTTACCCCATTATCCATTTGCAAACTGAAGATATTGAGGTTGCTATTACTCACGGCGAACAGTACGGCGAAGAATATTACAGTTTTGTCAACGGACAGCATACAACTCAGGGAGGAACGCATCTTCTCGCTTTCAGGGAAGCTCTGGTTAAAACCATTCGGGAATTTTACAAAAAGGATTTTGATCCGGCCGACATACGTGCATCGATAATAGCTGCCATAAGTATAAAAGTTGAAGAGCCGGTTTTTGAATCGCAGACCAAAACCAAGCTCGGATCAAAAGACATGGGTCCAGAGGGACCTTCCGTTAGAAATTTCATCATGAATTTTATTTCTTCCAAACTTGATGATTATCTGCATAAAAATCCAGAGACTGCAAATATCCTGCTTAGAAAAATTCAGGAGTCGGAAAAGGAAAGAAAAGCCATTTCAGGTATTCAGAAACTTGCGCGAGACAGAGCAAAAAAGGCAAATCTTCATAATAAAAAATTACGCGACTGCCGGACTCATTACAATACAACCGATGAGAGAAATGATGAGACAACTCTTTTTATTACAGAGGGAGATTCGGCCAGTGGTTCTATTACTAAATCAAGAGATGTTAACGTACAAGCTGTATTCAGCCTGAAAGGAAAACCACTAAATGTCTACGGACTTACGAAAAAAATCGTTTACGAGAACGAGGAGTTTAACCTACTTCAATCGGCACTTGATATTGAAGAAGGCTTGGACACGCTGAGGTACAAATATGTTGTGATAGCAACAGATGCCGATGTTGATGGGATGCACATCCGTTTATTGTTGATTACATTTTTCCTTCAGTTCTTCCCAAATCTGGTAAGAACAGGTCACCTGTACATTCTCAAAACTCCACTTTTCAGAGTTCGAAATAAAACAAAAACTATTTATTGCTATTCGGAAGAAGAAAAACAAAAGGCCATGCTGAAACTTGGAGCAAATCCTGAGATTACCCGTTTTAAAGGTCTTGGAGAAATCTCCCCTGATGAATTTAAAAATTTTATAGGAAAAGATATAAAACTGGAACCTGTCAGGTTGCATAAGGACGATTCAATTAGCGGAATTCTTGAGTATTACATGGGAAAAAATACTCCTGAACGTCAGGATTTTATTATTGCAAACCTTAAAATTGAAGAAGATGTAATTGAGGAGGAAAAGTCGGAGCAGGTATCTGAAGCTGAAACAGTTATGGAAGAATTGGCCTGACCAACTTGATGTTTGATTGCGTTTTAGAAAAAATATTTAGAATAGTTTGAATACATGTCTAGCGATTTTGAATTAATAGAGGACCAGGAAGAGGTTAAACCGGAATTTTTTGATAATCCTACTGAAGGTGGTGCACGAGAGGATGAAAATCTTCCAAAGGTAATTCACTTGGGTGGGATGTATCAGGACTGGTTTCTTGATTACGCTTCCTATGTAATCCTTGAGCGCGCTGTTCCTCATATGGACGATGGATTGAAACCCGTTCAGAGAAGGATAATGCATGCAATGAAACGTCTTGATGATGGCAGGTACAACAAGGTTGCCAACATTATCGGACATACCATGCAGTATCATCCTCATGGCGATGCATCAATCGGCGACGCATTGGTACAGCTTGGACAGAAAGATCTGCTAGTCGACTGTCAGGGTAACTGGGGAAATATCCACACTGGGGATAGCGCTGCTGCGCCCAGATATATTGAAGCTCGTTTATCAAAATTTGCTCTTGAAATTGTCTTTAATCCTAAAACTACCAACTGGAAACTTACCTATGATGGTAGAAACAAGGAGCCACAGACACTTCCGGTTAAATTTCCTCTGCTGCTTGCCCAGGGAGCTGAAGGTATTGCGGTAGGATTAGCTTCAAAAATTCTCCCTCACAATTTCAACGAGTTGATTGATGCATCGATAAATTACCTTCAGGGCAAAGAATTTGAGATTTTCCCCGATTTCGCCACCGGCGGACTTGCTGATTTCTCAAGATATAATGATGGTCTTAGAGGCGGAGCAGTAAAAGTTAGGGCTAAAATTGAAAAGCTCGATAAAAAGACTTTGCTTATTCGTGAAATTCCATTTGGTAAAAACACAAGCAGTCTTATTGAATCTATCCTGAAAGCCAATGAAAAAGGGAAGATAAAAATCCGTAAGATTGACGATAATACGGCTGAGAATGTTGAAATTCTGGTTCATCTGGGACTCAATGTTTCCCCCGATAAAACTATCGATGCTCTTTATGCCTTCACAGATTGTGAGCTTCCGATTTCGCCGAACTGCTGCATAATTGAAGATAATAAACCCCGTTTTGTAGGAGTAACGGAAGTTCTTAAACTGAATACCGATCATGCTCTTGAACTCCTGAAAAAAGAATTGCAGATTCGCCTTTCAGAACTTGAGGAAGGCTGGCATTTTTCGTCCCTCGAAAAAATATTTATTGAGAAAAAGATTTACAGGGACATTGAAGAATGCGAAACCTGGGAAGCAATTTTAGAAGCTATCGACAAAGGATTTGTCCCCTATAAAGATTTATTTAAAAGAGAAATTACCATTGAGGATATTACCCGGCTAACCGAAATCAAAATCAAACGGATTTCTAAATTCGATGCTAATAAAGCCGACGAGATTATCAAAGGAATTGAAACTGAAATTGAAGAGGTATTGAACCATTTGAATAATATCGTTGAATACACGATCAATTATTTCAGGCAAATAAAGAAAAAATACGGCAAAGGCAGAGATCGTAAAACGGAAATCAGAAACTTTGAAACCATCGAAGCCACTAAGGTTGTGGTTGCAAACGAAAAGCTTTATGTGAACCGCGAAGAAGGATTCTTTGGCACAGGCCTCAAGAAAGATGAATTTATTTGCGATTGTTCTGATATTGATGAAGTTATAACGTTCCGTAAAGATGGAATGTTTATCGTAAATAAAGTGGCCGACAAAGTCTTTGCCGGTAAAGATATTATTCATATTGAGGTGTTCCGGCGCAACGATGCACGAACCATTTATAATGTGGTGTATTTCGACGGGCAAACCGGACATACCATGATGAAGCGTTCACCGGTAACGGGAATCACAAGGGACAAGGAATACAGTTTTATCAAAGAACATAAGAATTCGAAAATTTTATATATGACGGCCAATCCCAATGGCGAGGCTGAAATGATAAAAGTTTACCTGAAACCCCGACCACGATTGAAAAGCCTTGTTCTCGAAATGGATTTCAGCGAACTGGCCATTAAGGGAAAAGCATCTCAGGGAAATATCCTTACCAAGCACAGTGTCCACAAAATTGTGATGAAAGAAAAGGGTGTTTCTACTCTCGGGGGAAGAAAAGTATGGTGGGATGAAGACGTGATGCGGCTTAACGCTGATGGAAGAGGGAAATTTCTGGGAGAATTTGTAGGTAGCGACCAAATTCTTGTGATCACCAAAACAGGTATGTTCAGAACCAGTAATTTTGATCTGAGTAACCATTATGAGGATAATATTCTGATCATTGAAAAATTCCGGATTGAAAAGATTTTTTCAGCTGCATATTTTGATGGAGAACAGAGCTTATATTACCTGAAACGATTTACTCTTGAAGAGTCTGAAAAACCTCAGAGTATCATTGGGGAGCATGCTGAATCGAAGTTAATTCGGTTGTCGGAGGTTGATTACCCAAGGTTGGAAGTCAGATTTGGCGGCAAAAACAAAACCCGTGAACCGGAAATTATTGAGGCTGCCGATTTCATTGGAATAAAGAGTTTTAAGGCAAAAGGTAAACGTTTATCAACATACGAAGTAAGTGTTGTAAAGGAACTGGAGCCACTGATCAGGGAAACACCACCTGAGCCAACTCCTGCTGAGCCTAAAGTAACTCCTCCTGATAAAACTGCTCCTCCGGAAGGTCCTGTAACCGGAAGTCAGATGTCACTAGATCTTTAAAAAGCTATCAAAACCTTGAAAATATACCTGATAGGTTTTATGGGTGTTGGAAAAACCTCCACAGGAAGAAAACTGTCAGGAATTCTTGGTATCAGATTTACAGATATGGATGCTGTAATTGAAGAGCAGGAAGGAATGAGCGTGCAAGAGATTTTTAATCAAAAAGGCGAAGAATGGTTCAGGAACAAAGAAACAGAAGTGCTGAAACAACTCTCTGTTGCTAATGAGAATTTGATTATCGCCACTGGTGGAGGAACACCATGTTTCAATGAAAATATGGAGATAATAAACGCTACCGGGATATCGTTCTATCTGCAAATGTCACCTGTTGCTCTTGTAAAACGCTTAACCCGGACGGAAAAGCGCACAAGACCTTTAATTGCAGGAAAAACTGATGAGGAACTTATTGAATATATTCAATTAAAACTTAGTGAGCGGGAACAGTTCTATCTAAAGTCGAAATTTATTATCCCTGCTGACAATATCAGAATTGAGGATATTGTCTCAAATTTAAAGCTATAATTCTTTCGATTACCAACCTTGAAAATTTGGTTTTACTTATCAGTTATATGTGAATCATTTTTTTGAGTGTATTTATTTAGCCAAACAGGTTTTCCTGTTAAAAAAAAACTATCTAAAATGGCAATCAGTAATGTGTTTTTTAATATATTGCTGAACAATAAACATGTTTGAATATGCCGGGTGGAATTGCTAGAGCTTTTAACATCGAAAAAAATGAGCAGGCAGTTGTATTTATATTGATTCTCCAATCGGTATTTATTGGATTTTTTGCTGGTTCTTTTGACGTTGGTGCGCAGTCACTCTTTCTTAGCGTTTATCCGGCATCACTGATTCCAAAGGCCTTTGTAATTTCGGGAATAGTCGGGATTTTAATCACTTCAATATACACTCGTCTGCAATCCTTGATGAAATTTTCGAATTTCGTTTTATTGAACTTTATTTTCGTCGCTTTGATGACTGCCCTTCTCCGATTAGGGTTCCAGTTTACCGACGACAAAAGATTAGTATTTGCGGTTTTTGTAATGATGGGACCGCTTACTATTGTCAGTTTCCTTGGTTTTTGGGGAACCGTTGGTAGATTATTCACACTCAGGCAAGGGAAGAGATTATTTGGGTTGATCGATACGGGTCAGATTTTTGGGATAATCGTAGTTTCTTTTACAATTCCAATCCTGATTAGTTTTAATTTCGAAGTTTTAAATACTTTGTTGCTTTGCACGATAAGTATAATTGCTGCATTAGGTCTACAAATCTTTATTTCAAGTAGGTTCAGTTTTCAAAGCATTGAAAATAAGACAGCCATAGAGAGTAATTTCTTTGATTTGTTTAAAAATAAGTATACAGTTCTGATGGCATTATTTATCGTGTTTTCAGTAGTTGCAGCATTCTTTGTTCATTTCTCCTTTTTAACAGTTCTTGAAGAAAACTATCCGGATCCAAATGCACTTGCTTCATTTTTAGGGGCATTCATGGGTACTCTGACGATATTTACCATACTGATAAAAACTTTTGTTTACGGGAAGTTGATGAAAACTTATGGGCTGAAACTGGCTCTGATTCTTTCGCCTATCTTACTTGGATTATTCACAGCCATTGCTGCCGTTATCGGGAGTATATATGGGTTTACTGCTGCATCAGCAAGTTTTGCATTCTTTTTCCTTTTGATTGTTTTAAGTAAGCTTTTTGCGAAAAGTCTAAAAGATTCCATAGAAGTTCCTGCTTCAAAAATCCTCTATCAATCTCTAGATGTTAATATCCGATATGGGGTTCAGGCAAGGATTGATGGCACTGTCAACGAACTTGCTGCCTTTTCTTCCGGATTACTTCTTGCCGGATTGGGAATGATAAGCTTTGTTAAAATTATCCACTTTTCCTGGTTTCTACTTCTTGTATTATTGGTTTGGGTTTTCATTGGATTCCGATTGTACAATGCCTATAGGCAATCATTGGAATCTTCCTTGAAAAAATTTCAACATCTTATCGTAGGAGAAAACGCAGAACTTTCATTGCTCGAGAAAGTCGTTCCGGGTATCAGCGATTCATCAAAAGTTGAAGCTGTTCTTGAATTCGCACCCCAATCATGGAATGGATTTATCAGTAAAAACATTCCGGCTCTTGCAGTTGAAAATGAAAAGATACGTTCTCGTAGTATTCGTATTATTGAAGATTTGGATTTAAGGGAAGTTACTGATTCTCTGAATAAATTTGTTGTTGATGAAAATTCAGCACAAAAATCACACATCAAAGAACTTCTTGAACGGTTCGGGACAGATGGACAGAAATATGGTGAAGAGGAAATCAGAAGGTTGTTAAAGAGCGAAAATCCCCTCGACAGAAAGAAAGGCTTAATCGTTATTCTTGAAAAAAATGATCCAAAGTATTTTCCGCGCATTGTTCCCTTGTTCAGGGACGCTTCCTTGTCGGTTAGAATCAGTGCCATACATGCTGCAGGAGTTCTGAATAGAAAAGATTTCGTTACTTACCTGATCGACATGCTTGAAGATTCTGTTCATTATCCCTATGCGTTTAATGCGCTCTGTACTATGAATGAGGATGTTCTTGAAAACCTTGAGCATGGCTTTCATAAAACGGGCATTACCGAAAAGGGAATGGTAAGAATAACCAGAGTTATGTGTTCCATCGGCACGGTTAAGGCAGCCGGCTATCTCATTGGTAAATTGGATCATTATAATAAAAACGTTTTTCTGCATGCTGTGAAGGGATTACAGAGAATTTCGTTTTTTCTGGGTGAAAGTAACAAAGCGAAAATCTTCGGTGCATTAAACAGGATTTCGGGTATAACTGCTTGGAACCTGTCTGCAAAATACAGCCTCAAAGATTATCCTGCAGCGGATGAATTGTCTATCGCTTTGGATGAAGAAATACATGAAAACTACAATCTGATTTATTCAATTTTATCAATAGCATACGATCCTGCTACAATATATCATATTAGAAAAAATCTTGAAAGCAGCACCTCAGAGGGAATTGGATTTGCAATTGAACTTCTCGATATATTTATCGATGAAGCAATTAAGCCTTATTTGTTTCCGTTATTAGATGATTCAGCGGTGGCAGAAAAAGTCAGACTTTTGCAATCAGAATTTCCAGTTGAGTTGATGAAACCGGAAGAGCTTTTGCTCACAATTATCAATCGTGATTATAACCAGATAAACGCTTATACTCGTGTTTGTGCTATTCAAACTCTCAATAAAATAGAAGGATTTCACCCAGGGAAAGACGTGGTTGCACACATCTTTAATCCCGATCCATTGCTTAGAGAAGAAGCTTCAATACTCGTTTCTAAACTTGAACATGAATTATTTAGTGAGGTTCTTAAAAGACTTCCATCTTCATACTCCTCCAAAATATGCGAGTTCCTGAAATCGAACGGTACAAATGCAGATATTGGATTATTTACAAAATTCCGGTTTCTGAGAGATAATGAATTTTCAAAAAGATTTAAAAATCAGCAACTTTTAAATATTGCAAGAAGGTTTGAATTGTATTATTTTGATGGTTATTTGCCATTGTCTCAAATTTTGAAACCTGAGCATTTTTTGTTAATCGTTGAAGGTGAACTAAAATTGAAGAAAGAAGGAATATTTACCAGTTACATAAAAGGAGATTTGCTTGAAGTTTCAGATATATCGGGAGTATCATTGGATATTTCAATTCCTGAAAATAATAGTAGAATTAAGTTTATGCTGATTGACAAGTCTTCTGTGCAGGAATTAGTTTTTGATGATGAAAACGCGTATTTCCCGTTTGCTGAGTTGCTTTTCGCATCAAACCATCTGTATTAATTATATTTTAATGATTTTAATGGATAAACGAACCACCATATTCAGACAGTTAATTTTTAATGTAGTCTTACCGGCAGTCATTGGACTAATGGTTCTTGGAGTATTAAATTATACTCATACAAAAACGATTCTTATTGAGTCAAATAAGACCAAGAACCGCATTATTACCGATGAAATCAGGCATATTCATGAAATGCAGGATATGGCCATGGATATACTTGAGGAAGGTCTGGATATAAAAATGCAGAAATACAGTGATGTTCTTACAAAGGATATATTTAAGAATACTAAAGGAATTGATAGGGTTGACCTTAACTCCGTAAGGAAAAAAATTGGCATGGATCCCCGTTTTGAGGATATTTATGTAATTAACACTAGGGGAGTTGTTGTTAATACAACTTTTGAAAAAGACCGTAACCTCAATCTGTTTAGTTTTGGGGAAGAACACAAAAAGCTTATTGAATCAGTTTTTTCAGGCAAATCATTCGTTAGTGAGCGTTTTGGAATTGAAAGCACAACCAAAAGAGTTAAAAAGTTTACCTATCAACCAACTCCCGATGGTAAGTATATAATTGAACTGGGTATTTATTCCGCCAAAGCAGATTCTGTAATACAATCAATAAAAAACCGGATTAATGAACTTTCCATAAAAGTTAAAAGCATTGTTTCAGTTGATTTGTTTATCGGACTCGATGCTCCTTTCTCTCTGAATAAAGATGCTACCATTGATCCGATGCACATGGATTTTTATAAAAGCGTTCTTACAACCGGGAAAACATACGACTTTACAGAGGAAACTGATAAAAAACTCTATCATTATGAGTTTATTTATATGACCCGCAAAAACACAAATCTTTATAAAGAATCTGTAATCAGGATTATTTCCAATCGTTCAGACGACAGGGCATTTCTCAGACAGGAACTAATGAAGTTTTTTGCAATTTTTGGAATTATAATACTTGTAGTTGTTATCCTGATTTACAGAAAAACAAAAGTTATAACTGATCCTGTAAAAAACCTCCTTGATAAGGTGAACAGGATAACCGATGGTCACATGAATGAAAGAGCTGATATCGTAGGGAACAACGAAATCGCCTCTCTCTCTGAGCAATTCAACAGAATGATTGAACAGTTGGAAAGCTATTATAATGAGTTGGAGGAAAAAGTTCGTGAAAGAACATCGGAAATTATGGCGCAAAAAGAAGAAATTGAGGCGCAACGCGACTCTATTCAGGAGCAGAGGAACATTCTTTCTGATATAAACGGCTCACTGCAAAAAGCTTACCTCGAGATTGAAGGCCAGAAAAAGCATATCGAAGACAGTATTCATTATGCCCGCAGAATTCAAAATGCAATTCTTCCCCCTGACGATTTTGTTGAAAATTTACTTGTAGATTCTTTTGTGCTTTATAAACCAAAGGATATTGTAAGTGGGGATTTTTACTGGGTTGCTCAAAAAGACGGAATGGCCATTGTTGCCGCTGTTGATTGTACAGGACACGGTGTTCCCGGTGCGTTTATGTCAATTGTAGGTTTCAATCAACTTAACATTGCAGTTAATGTTAAAAGCGTTTCCCAACCTGATGAAATCCTAAACGCTCTGAATGAAGGCGTAACTAAAACTCTTCGACAGACCAGACTTAGCACCTCCGTAAGGGATGGAATGGATATTTCCCTGATAACCATTGATTACAAGAACAAGAAATTAAACTATGCCGGCGGATATAATCCTTTATTTATTATCCGAAAAGCAGAGTTAATCCAAATTAAAGCAGACAAGTTCCCGATTGGCGGATATATGGGTGAAAAGCTAAAAGATTTTACCAATAATGAATTTGACCTTCAAAAAGGAGATGTAATTTATCTATTCTCTGACGGTTATGCAGACCAGTTTGGCGGAACGGATGATTCAAAATTTCTGATTAGAAGGTTTCGTGAACTACTTTTAAAAATACACAATGAACCTATGAATGAACAGAAAGAAATTCTTAATCAGGTGCATTATGACTGGAGAGGTAATTCCGTCCAAATAGATGATATTCTGGTTATTGGAATTCGAATCTGATATTAATTTTTTTTGGTAAAAAAGCAAATTATTATGACTGGTTCAAGCCAAGTAAACCTTCAAAACATAAATCCCTTTCCCGGACTTAGACCTTTTACTAGTCAGGAAGTTCATCTTTTTTTCGGCAGAGAAGGACAAGTGGACGAGATCGTAAGCAATCTGAAGAAAAATCACTTTGTTGCTGTTGTTGGTGCATCAGGAAGTGGTAAATCTTCACTTATATATTGTGGCGTTATTCCGTCGTTAATTAAATTATCAGGAACTGAATGGCTAATTGTTAACACCAGACCAGGGAGCTCACCCTTATTGAATATTCTAAATGACATCTCAGAAAGAGCTGGGAAAAGCCCTGACTTCGACAATCCATCCGAACTATTCGCATTAAAAGATGGTGTACTTGAATACATTCGTAAGATTACCGGAGGTAAAAAGAATGTATTACTAATGATTGATCAGTTCGAAGAGATCTTCCGTTTTAATAAAACTGGCGTAGTTACTGATAAAGCCGGTGATCACGAAGCATATATAAATTTCATTGTCGATATCGTTAGACAATCGCAATTACCAGTTTATGTGGTTATTACAATGCGATCTGATTTTATTGGAGAATGCTCGCGCTTCCAGAAGTTCACAACCCTGATAAACCAAAGCAACTATTTGGTTCCCCGAATGACAAGTGCTGACTTCAGAAAAGTAATTGAGGGTCCCGTAAAAGTTGCAGGTGCTGAAATCGATAAGGCACTTGTTGAAAAATTATTGTCCGACCTTGGTGATAACCCGGACCAATTACCTGTATTGCAACATGTGTTAATGCGTACCTGGGATTACTGGAAACTTCATAATGATGTTTCAAAACCGCTGTCAGTTTCTGATTATGAAGCTGTTGGACGTATTGAAAAAGCCTTGTCTGAACACGCAAACGAAGCATACGACGAATTGAACGAAGCTGAAAAAACTGTTTGCGAAAGTATCTTCAGAACTCTTACTGAAAAGGGAGGGGATAACAGGGGTGTCAGACGACCAACACGAATTTCCCAGCTTGCGGCAATTTCCCAATCAAAATTTGAAGAAATTGAAAAAATATTAGATGTTTTCAGAGCACAAGGGCGTTCTTTCATCGTGCCAGCATATTCGGTAAAACTGGGCAACGATTCTGTAATCGATATTTCCCATGAATCTTTTATGAGAATTTGGGAAAGGCTTAGAGTATGGGTAGACGAAGAAGCAACCGCTGTTCAGATGTATAAAAGACTAGCCGAATCAGGTGATTTATTCCAGTCTGGAAAAACAAATTTATGGAGGCCACCAGATTTGCAACTGGCTCTAAACTGGAGAATTAAAACTAAACCTAGTCTTACTTGGGCTGAGCGTCATGACCCAGCATTTGAGCGCGCAATGGTCTTTCTGGAGACAAGCGAGAAAGAGTTCGTAAAAGAAGAAGAAAATAAACTTCGTCTTCAGAAACGTCAATTAAGAAGAACACGTATTTTTGCCCTTGTCCTCGGAAGTGCTGCAATTATTTCCATGGGATTAATTATATGGACACAGCGATTGCGGGTTGAAGCTGAGAAAGAATTTTTAAGGGCAGAAACTCAACGTACTTTAGCTGAAGAAAAAACTTCTGAAGCAAACGAGCAAAGACTACTGGCTGAAAACGCTGCACATGAGGCCCAAACACAGAAAAATATCGCAGAGGAATCATCAAAAATTGCTGAAACCAGAAGGATAGAAGCTGAGGGAAACTTGAAAGAAGCCAAAAGGCAGGAGGCACTTGCGCAAAAAAATCTCTCCGAAGCAAATACTCAGAAAAAAATTGCTCTGGTTAACGAAAATGAAGCAAATAAGCAAAAGGTTCAAGCAGAAGCAGCAAGAGTTGAAGCATTTCAGCGAAGAATGCTTTCTACAGCTAAGTCGATGGCGGTGAAATCTATTCAGATGACCAATGACCCCGAGCTTAAAGCATTGATGGCCTATCAAGCATTTCAGTTTAATGAAAAATACAAAGGTATTGGCCATGATGTTGATATTTATTCAAGCCTGTATCAATCTCTGAAAACATTGTTAGGTCAGGATTATAATGTACTTAAAGGACACGATAACGCAGTAAGATCTTTGATTTTTATCCCTGGAACATCAACCTTGATTAGTGCAGGTAGCGATGGAAAAATATTAAAATGGGATATCAATGATATGGCAAAAAAATCGGAGATAATATCTGAAAATTATGGAGTTATTGAGAAAATTCAAGTCTCTTCTGATGGTAAATTTCTTGTTACCGCAACCAGCAGAGGTGGGATATTATTGTTTGACCTTAAAAACAAAGCTGAACCAACTCTTCTTTCTGGTGAAAATCAGAATGTTCGGACCATGGCTATCGGGCCTGATAATAAAACCATGTTTACTTCTGGCTTACTGCCAATAATTGAATACTGGGATTTAGAATCTGGCATTCATTCCAAAATTGCAGAAATCGACTCCAGAATCAACGCTCTTGCAATTTCGCCGGATGGAGGAATTCTTGCAGGTGGAACTAAAGATGGCCGGCTAATAATATGGAGAGTTAAGGGAACAACCATTTCACAGGAAGTATACAAAGATCAAGGAAAATCTATAAATGCAGTTGCATTCAGCCCCGATGGATCATACCTTTCTTGCGGAAACATATACGGAGACGTTCTTTTGTTTACTGCTGACACATTTAAGTTGGTTTCAATGTTAACAGGGCACACCGCCAGGGTGACGGATGTAGGCTTTAGCCCCGACAGTAAAACACTTGCAACTTCATCTTTTGATGGAAAAGTACTTTTCTGGGAACTGGCAAACCTTACAAACCCTCCGATTGTAATGGACGATAATTCAGGATTCGTTTTCTCACTCGCTTTTAGTCCGGATGGAAAACACCTGCTCAGTTCAAGTGCTGAAGAACCTCGCCTAATAAATCGCCCCGCAATGGCCTCTATGCTGGCATCACAGGTCTGTGGCTTGGTAACTCGTAACTTTACAAAAGATGAGTGGAAAACTTATGTTGGAAGCGATATTCCTTATGAAAAAACTTGCCCCGCTGTAAATAAATTAGAAATTGGAATAAAGAAAAATGAAGAGTAAAATAAACATAGCACTAATTCTTTTCTTTCTTTCAGCTATAGGATCAAACCTTCTGATTGCACAAGAAAACTGCGCTTTAAACCTTAAAAAAGCTCAGGATCTTTTTAGTTCCGGGCAAATTGAAGAAATACCCAGCCTTATTGAATCTTGCCTTCAATCGGGCTTTACAAAAGAAGAAAAAGTTCTGGCATATAAAGTTCTTATCAATGCATATGTCTTTGACGACAATCTCGAAAAAGCTGAAGCAATTATGCTTGGCTTTCTTAAGAAATACCCGGAATATGAGATTATTAGTATAGACCCGTCAGAATTTGTAACCTTAATGCAGCTATTTGATAACAGACCTAGATTTTCAATAGGTGTTATAGCAGGTGGAACTTATTCTGTAATTCGTCCGATTGAATCCATTAATACAAGTTCAATTAAAGGAAACTATGGCATTTATTCAACATCGGGCATAAGCTATCATGCTGGGATAAGCTTTATTAAAAGTCTGAGTCCAAAAATTGACCTTTGTCTAGAAGCTGACTATAAAAACACTGTTTTTGACCATTACCTTGACCCTAACAGTTTTACCAGCAATTCATGTTTTGAGGCGCAGCAAATGATAAATTTCCCTGTTTCTGCAACGTATACAATTGGTAAAGGAAAATATACTCCATTTGCAAGAATAGGCTTGAACTCTGGCTTACTCATCAGTTCAGGAGTCGATCTGATTACAATGCCGGGTACTGAAAGTCCGAGAATATCTAACCTCGATAATCGTCAAACCTTTTGCTTTTATGGAATAATTGGCGGTGGAGTTAAATTAAAAGTTCCTAAAGCATATATTTTTCTGGATGTCAGATACAACCTTGGACTTAATAATCAAGTCTTAAATATAGGGCGAAACGATACTCAATCTGATGAACTTTTTCTTTATCAGACCAGAGATGATAGTTTCTATCATGACGACCTTAATGTCAGTGTTGGATTTGTAAGAACAATCTACAAACCCAGAAAAAAATAGTTTAATCTGTTAATCGGAAATTAATGAAAAAAATTCTGTTTGTCATATTTCTTTCAATGTTGCTGATTTCCTGTAAAAAGGAAGTTACTGATTTGCAGTCCAGCTATTTTACTAGATTTTATGGAGATCCACTTGATGATATTGCCAGTGATGTTGAGTTAACAGCTGATGGTGGATATGCGTTTGCCGCAACAACTCAAAGGTCTCTGCCAAGGGTTGATACCGATGTAATGCTTATTACTACTGATAAATTTGGTTTTCAGAATTCGGAAACGATGTATTTTGGGGGCTTGGGAAATGAGAAATGTAACGGGCTTATTGTTGTTTCTGATGGATATGTTCTTACCGGAACTTCAAACTCAGGGGATGCAGATAGTATATTTCTTATTAAATTCGGAACTGATGGTCTTCTGAATTGGCGCTCTTCCTGGGAGAAAGCAGGGCAAGGTAATGATATAGCACTTATTGATAACCAGATTGTTATTTGCGGATATTCTCTTGATCCAGGAAACTTTGATAAACAATACCCTTTGCTTTCTTTTTTTGATATGCAAGGGAGCCTGACTAATTTGTTTCCTCCAAAAAGCGATGGGTATTTTACTTCAATCCTGAAACGCGGAACTGATGTTTTTGGATTTGGTGTATTACTTGGTAAAACCTCTAATCCGGATTTATTTATCGCGGGAGATGGAAGCGATATTTATGACTTTCCACTCTCTGGAAATGAGACTTCTGCGCGAATAATTAGTGGCCGAAACGGAGGTTTTTTTATTATTGGAACTACCGACCCAATTGGTTCTGGGTTTAGTCAGATAGTTGTAAAAAAAGTAGACAATCAATTTGCAGAGGACCTTACATTTAATGCGAATCCGATTGGTCTGGATGCCGATTTCAGAGGCGTTGATATTCAGGAGATGGAGGATGGTAGTATTGCAGTTCTGGGAGATAAAACCCTCTCCAAAGACTCCGATATTGTATTATATATTTTGAACCCTGATGGTACTACCCGATCCTCAAAAATCTACGGAAAGACTGGTAACCAGTCTGCAACAGCTTTGAAACTCACTCTCGATGGAGGTCTTGTTATTCTTGGAAATAATCAGCAAGAAAAGACAAATAGCATGATTACCCTTATAAAGACCGATAAAGAAGGTAATATCTGGGAATAGGAAAAATAACTGGTAAATATTCATTGATTATGTTACTTAAAAAACTTATTATATCCTTTGCAATAGTTTGCATCCCTTTTTTTGCTTTTAGCGCAGGGAGTGTTGCAATAACCGGAACAATTACAACTAACCATTCTGAGCAGGATATTATCATCGGTGGACAAACAATTACCTTGAGACTTACAAGTGCAACATGGATTTCTACAGTTGCTGATAGCACTAACCTCTGGAAAGCTGTATTTTCTTCTTCAGGAAACTGGAGTTCAGTTAGCGCAGCAATTACGTCTGGTAGTTTAACCAGAGTCGACGATACAACCTTTACAATTATATTACCAGCAACATCAGCGTATTTAATTACTGCTGATGAGGTTGTAACAATCACAATTCCCAATTCTCTCTTAGCCACTGGAAACACACTTAATACCCCAACATTTACTATTACAAATCTGAATCCTGTTCTGACACTTAGTGGAACGGCAAGTCCCAGTTTGTCGGAATCTAATATTCGTGCTGGAAGTTTTACCGTGATTTTTGATCTTCAATATGATACATGGCAGGCTACTCTGGGGGCAAACAATGCACTATCAACCGCATTTTTAGCAGGCATTTCCGGTAATCAGGATTGGTCAACCGTTGCAGGTGCACTTAGCTATACCAACATTACCCGCAACTCAGCTACTCGCATTACACTTACTTTACCTGCTGTGGCTACATATGTAATTACATCAAATGAAACCGTGTCTTTTGCTATTCCTGCTGGCTCATATGTGAACGGAACAGCAAGAGCTGCAACAGATCCAACGATTATAGTCAATAACCTTAATCCACAAGTTACTATAAGTGGAACTGCAACCCCATCACTTCAGGAAACAAATATTCATACTGGGGGATATACAGTTATTTTTGACGTACAATATGATACTTGGCACAGTACAATTGGTGCAAATAATTCTGTTTCTACATCATTTTTAGCTGGTATTACAGGTGACAAGGACTGGAGCACAGTAACCACAGCACTTACCTATGCAAATCTTACCAGAAATTCTGCAACCAGATTAACACTAACATTACCTGCAATAGGTGATTACTCAATCATAGCAAATGAAACTGTAAGTATAAATGTACCTGCGGGTTCCTTTACAGGAGCCGCCGGAGTAAATTCGGGTGTCGCATTTTCAGTAATTAACCAACTAGCCACGGCAAGTGCTACATGGTCGACTGCTTTAACAACTCAGACTGAAGCTCAAGTTAGGGCAGGTGGACTTACTCTAACGCTGGTTTGTTCAAATAATTGGAATACTAGTCTTTCAGTTCTTAAAACTCAGTTTATAGCTGGACTTGATGGCGGTGCCGGAAGCGATTGGAATACTAAGATTTTACCAAATATTACGGTTACACACCCGTCAGCAAAAACTGTAATAATTAGTTTTGCGGGAGACGCAAGCTTCGATATTTCGGCACTCAAAACTATTAATTATGCAATTCCTGGTGCTGCCCTTGCAACAGTAAGTGGAGCACAAATCACTACTACTCCTGTAAGTTTTTCTATTAGCCCAGCTTCAACCTCGGTTAGTATTAGCCCTGTTAGTATTAATGAGTCAATCCTAAATGGAGCAACAGTGGACGTTGTTTTGTCGGAGGAAACATTTTCAAATCCTGCAATCCTTGATGTTGCTAACTTTTCTCTTTCAACGACTCCTTCAAACACCAGCATTGTATCAGTAACTAATAAAACATCAACTAGTGCAAGGTTAACTTTGGCTTACTCTGGTGATATTGATATTAGTGGAAGCCTTGCTGTTACTGTTCTCAGCGGACTAACTGGAGGCGGAACATTAGTTTCAAATACTGCTACGATTGTTCCTGTAATAGAACCGGTAATTACTCTGGTTTCCATACCAAATCAGACTTATAAAATTGGTGATAATGTGCCAGTTACAATTACAGTGCAGAATGACGGCGGGCAAACATTTTCGTTAACCGCTGGAACTATTGGTGGACGAACTATTACAGGACTTGCACGTACCAACGTAACCACCTATACAGCATCATTTTCAATTTTAAGCGGCACAACCGATTTTGCTGCAGTTTCAGATATTCCTGTTTCGATACAGATGCAAGTTTCCGGACGTTCTGGAAATCTTTATTCTACGGCCATTAGCCAGAACAGTGATCTAATTGATGCAAATGCACCTATTATAAGCACCTATCAGGCACTTGGCACAGTTTACAAGGTTGGAGATATTGTACAGCTTGTCGCAAATGCTGATCAGCCAGACTATACAGTTGATAATGCTCAAACTAGTATAAATGGAATTCCTTATTCATCTTCTTTCTTTGAACTTTTAAGTGAATTCGGGGGTTCTTATTATTTTACGTATCAAGTTTCAGAAAATGATAACGATGTTGCAAATCCTGCAAGTTTAACAGGACAAATAGCACTTAAGGATGCTGCTGGAAATATTAGTGCAATTAAAGTTGTTTCAGCCATCTCTGGTTCATTTAAAATTGATGCTCATTCACCTACAATTTCTTTGGTTACTTCTCCGGATAGCACTTATATTCCTGGAGAAACTTTGATTTTTACGCTTAATACAAATGGATCAGGATATACACTTTCATCGGAAACTTTCATTAATGGCATTTCTTTAGGTTCCGGAAGGTTTTCATTCACCGGAGCAGGGCCGACTTATTCATTGAATTACACTATATTAAGTGGGGATGCTGTTGTAAGTAAGGGCAATATATCCGTAAATATAGTTCTTAAAGATGCGGCTGGTAATAAATCTAATGCTCTCACAGCTTATTCAAATAATTCAGCAATATATACAACAAAGCCAACTGCAAATATCAGTGGCAATAACTCAATTTGCCTTGGTGATTCAGCTAGTTTGTTTATTAATCTGGCTGGGAAAAGCAACTGGAACATAATTGTCTCTGATGGTTCGGCCAATATTCCTTTTAATAATATCACAACAAGCCCATTTAGTTTTAAAGTTGCCCCCATTGTGAGTACAAATTATTCAGTTTTGTCAGTGAGTGACAATTATGGTTTAACGAATACGGGCACGGGAAATGCAACAATTTCAATAAAACTGGCAACACCGGTTAACATTTCAGCACTTGGAAGTGCATATAGTGTTGAATCTCCAGCTATAAACTTGTCTGCTATTCCTTCAGGCGGACAATTCAGCGGTCCAGGCGTGGTGGGTTCTGCAAATAAATTTTACCCTGCAATTGCAGGAATTCTTGCATCTCCACATAAAATAATTTACACCTATCCTAATGAGTTTGGTTGTGTGAGTCATGACAGCGTAATTGTGAGTGTCGTTCAGGCATCTGGTAGCATTAACATGGGGGCGCTTTATTGCTATAATTCCACCCCATCTAAGGCAGTCGCCACCACAGGCAATCCCTCTGTGATCGGATCATTTCATCTGCAAAAAGGATCAACGCTAATTCCAGAGGGTAGTGGTATTCATGATAACGGAAATAATACGGCAACAATTAGTCCTGAACTTTTATCGCCAGATGATTATGTTTTGGTTTATAAGTATTTTGTAAGTGACACTCTAAGTCTGAGTAAAAACTTCAGAATTGAATCAATAGAACCTCCGAAAATTATCGGCCTACCAGTTAGTATATGTGAAAATTCAACATCTATTAATCTTGATGGGGACGCAGCTTTTGGCTCATTTAAAGGAACTGGAATTATTGGCAATAGTATATCAGGTTTTAAATTCGACCCAAGTATTTCTGGTGATGGGAAATTCCTTATCATCTATAGCGATTCAACAGTAAATGGATGTAAAAGCAGCATCGCAACTGAAATTAGAGTTTTTTATGTGCCTCAATTAGGTTTTACTGCAAACGACAGATGTGTTCTTTCTTCTCAGATTGGATCTGATATTACATTTATGAATACTTCCGTAGAAAAAGACTCGGTTAAATATTGGAATTGGGAATTTGATGATGTTAATTCTGGTGCACTTAATTTCAGTAATGAGGTTTCACCAACGCATATTTTTAAAAAGTCGGGTAAATATTCAATCGCATTAAGTGATTCCACTAATAATGGCTGCTTTAGCCAGAAGGAGATAACATTAGATTTTGGTGACAGACCAGTTGGTTTTTTCGAAGCTATAAATAAGTGTTTTACTCCTGGATCAGTTACAGAATTTTTAAGTAGCACAAGTTCCGACGATGCAATTAAATCATATTCCTGGAAGCTCCATCTTCCCAGTGGCAAAATTATTGATTCAACAGTTTATACGCCAGAATTTAATTTCCAGTTTTTGGAAAGCGGTAAGTATTTTGTAGAACACCTTGTTACTTCAAACACGGATTGCATACTCACTTTATCAGATTCTGTAACACTTCAACCTACCATTTTGCTGAAAGCTGGAGTCCCATTCAATGAAGCATTTGATGCAAATGACGGAGGCTGGAGTCGGAGCCAGATTGATGACACAAAGTTTCCCGGCCAAAGTTGGAAATGGGGTAATGCCGACTTCTTAAATCTGCCCAATGATATAAAACATGAATGGTTTACTAATAGAGATAGCTCGCAAATTCCAGAATTGTCCTATTTGGTTAGTCCATGTTTCAACATTTCCGAATTAGAGAGACCAATGGCAAGAATGAATATTTACAGAAATTTTACAAGTCCTCAGGATGGGGTTATTCTCAAAACCTCAACCGACAACGGACTTACCTGGTTGACCTTAGGAAATCCCGGCGATGGCATAAACTGGTATAGCGATTACCAAACTTCAAATTACGCATTTGGCTCAAATTTTGGCTGGGCAAATATAGCTGGATCCAGTGCTGATACAGGATGGATTGAATCGCGCCATATTCTTGATCCTGTCGGTGGTTCGGTTAATCTGCAATTTAGATTGGAGTTTGGTGCCAGAGAAAGCGCAATTCCTAATTATCAGGGATTTGCAATAAATAATTTTTCAATCAGGGAAAGAGAGCGTTTTAGTGTTTTAGAGCACTTTACGAATACCACAACTCAAAACCCAAATAAAGAGAAACTTGTAAAGGGAAATGCAAAAGTCAATACACTTTATAAAAAAGACGATCTCTATAAGGATTTTGTAAAGTTGGAGTATCACACCAGGTTCCCATCTTCTAATGATTCACTGAATATTTTTAACAGGGATGTTCCAGGTTCCAGAGCTTTCTATTACGGTATCACCTCTGTCCCTTATTCTATTTTAGATGGAGGCGATCGCACGGGAAGAAGGTTTGATTTTACCGATACCAAATACGAGCCTAAAGAGGTTGATATTAACTTGAGATCACTTGAAGACCCTCCAGTTGAATTAACTGTAACTGCGAATACAAGCGGAAATCAACTCAGTGTAAATGTGAAACTTAAAGCACTGAAAAATATGGTTACGGCGGAAAGAGTTCTTTACGTAATTCTTTATGAAACAAGGGTTTCCGGTTATAATCCCGGAAACGGAGAACTTCAGTTCCAGAATGTTGTAAGAAGTATGTTGCCTGGTGCTGGTGGTTCTGCGGTTTATCAGTCTTTGAGAGCTACTCCTTCTGATACAAGCAGACTTGAATTCAATTTTACTGCCGATATAAGTAATCTGAACAAGGAAAAAATTCGTGTTGCCGTTTACCTTCAGGATGATTTAAGCGGCGAAATATATCAGGTATCTCTTTCTGATCATACCAGATCTCTTGGTACGGGTGTGCATCCATCAATTATATATAAGAATAGTATAAATGTATATCCAAATCCTGCAACTGACTTTGTTCAGATTAAAGTTTCAGGAAGAATTGACAAATCTTCAAGAATTGAACTTTTTGATCAGTTAGGAAGAAAAATCAGGAGTGAGGAAATCCCTGTGGCAGAAGGCAGCATTACTATAAGTACATCTGACCTTGTTAAAGGCGTTTATTACTTACGAATGGCATCCGCTGGTATTCCGGGCTCGGAAACCGTAAAACTGGTAATCATTAACTAAAAGGAGGGTAAAAAGGATTTTTATTCGGGTTCGGTAACTGTTTCGAGCATTTTTTCACCAAAAGATTTGCCGAATTCAGTTAACCTTTCTCCTTTGCCATTGTAAGGGTAAAACTTTTCGGCAATTCCTTCTGCGAAAACATTAAGCTTTAAGTTTTTCAGATGGTCTTCTATAAGCTTCACGGCTTCCCCACTCCAACCATACGACCCAAATGCGGCTGCAGGTTTTCCCTTATCACGAATTGGATTTATAAGGGAGAATAGTTTGTAAACCGGGAGTAAAGTATTCTGATTTATTGTGGGTGAGCCTATTAACATGGCCTGACTCATAACAATCTTTTCCTCCAGATCTCCTAAAAGAATATTTTCAATATCTACCATATCAATCTCAAAATCACCTGCGAGCGCAAGCCCTTCAGCTATCTTTTTAGCCATTTCTGCGGTAAAGCCGTAAGCAGAAACATAGGCGATTAATATTCTCTTATTCTTGGTCTTAAGAATATCCATATATTCCATTGCTTTTTCTTCTGTAATACCAAGATATTTCTTCCAGTTTGATCTTAGAATAGGTCCATGCCCCGGGCAAATAACATCGATGTTAAGCGGTTTAATCTTTTCGATCGCTTTAAGCATAAATTTACTGAAAGGCTTTAAAATAACGTCAAAATAGTAGATAAAGGCCGCATCATAGTTCCCGGCTTTATCATCAAACATCTCTTCATGACAGAAATGGGCGCCAAAAGAATCACAAGTAAATAGGATTTTCTCTGATTCAAGGTAAGTATATATTGTGTCGGGCCAGTGAAGATTAGGTGCGCCTATTACTTTAAGCTGTTTATTTCCAAGATCGATGATATCACCATCTTTCACTTTGAGTGATTTAAATGGCGTCCCAATCATTTCCTGTAGATAATTAAGAGCTTGACCACTTCCAACAACTGTGAGTTCGGGTGATAATTCCAGCATCTTCTTTATGCAGCCTGAATGATCTGGCTCTGTATGATTACAAATGATATAATCTATTTTTGTCGGATCGGTTAGAGTGCTGATTTTCTTAAGATAGGTATCCCAGTATTTTTCTTTAACCGTTTCAATAAGGGTTTTCTTCTCAGCATTAATAAAATATGAATTGTAGGTTGTTCCGAATTTAGTTTCCATCACAATATCGAATGTAACAATATCATGATCAAGTACTCCAACCCAGAAAACTTCAGGCTTAACCTCTAGAACTTTAGAATCTTTCATTTGTTTTAACTCAAATAATTTAAAATGCAAAAGTAGCTACGAAAGCTATCTTCTCCAACAGAAAACCTTGAAGATTCAATAAAAATTGAGTTCTAAGGGGTATTCAAAATGAGGATATTCAGGAAATAGAAAAAGGCTGCCTGAAAAGGCAGCCTTTAACACTTAGTTGAAAATAAATAATTATTTCTTTTCTGCTCCAGCGCAGCTACTTTTGCTTTCACAACAAGCTTTCTTTTCAGCTGGGCAATCAGCTTTTTTTGTTGTTGTTTCAGCAGCTTTCGCTTTTTTAGGTTTATCATCAATAGCTTTAACTGCTATAGGCGCTGAATATGTTGCTGCGATAGCCGGGCTTGCAATTGCTCCGAAAAAAGCAACCAATGCGATAATTGCAAATAATTTCTTCATGATTTATAATTTTAAAGTTATACAATGAGCAACAAATATACTCACTTCAATATAAGTAGCCTGTTAACTACATGTTAAAAGAACTCTGCTTATTATAAACGTGCCAAAGGAGTCTTTTTCCCATATACCTGATCACCCGATTTTACAAGGATCTCAGTTCCAACAGGGAAAAATATATCAGCTCTTGAACCGAACTTTATAAAGCCCAACTCATCTCCAGCCTCAAATGAATTTCCGGCTTTTGCATAGCAAATTATCCTTCTGGCAACAGCTCCTGCAATCTGCCTGAGCAAGACAGGTATCCCCTTATGATTTTCGATCACAATAGTTGTTCTTTCATTCAATGTGCTTGATTTAGGATGTATTGCCATTAAGAACTTTCCAGGGTGATATTTAAAATACTTTACTTTTCCAGAAAAAGGGAAAAAATTAATATGAACATCCCAAACTGACATGAAAACGGATACTTGTAATCGTCGATCTTTAAAATATTCATCTTCAGTAGTTTCTTCTATAACTACAATTTTACCATCCGCTGGAGAATAAAATATTCCGTCTTCGTATATCTGGTTTCGTGAAGGGACTCTGAAAAAACGAGCTACAAAAATTAAAAGGAATGCAAATAATACTAAAATCGGAAAGAGGATCAGTAAATTGTCTGATAGGAAATTACTTAAAATTACTGCGGAAAATACAAGAATACTTCCTATTATCGCAAAAATCAAAAGACCTTCTTTATGGATTTTTATCATTTTCAGATTTTTATCAGGTAAAGATAAAGAAAAACAAAAGGAATGATTAATAAGAGTGAATCAAAGCGATCCAATATTCCTCCGTGACCTGGCATTATTGTACCGGAATCTTTTACGCCAGCTTCACGCTTCATGAGTGATTCAATCAAATCGCCCGTTGTACCTGCAAGAACAATGATGATGCTCAGAACTATCCAATCGGTAAAATTTAGTAAAGATGTATATTTAGAGTACAAAAAACTCACGATAACAGCAAAAATCATACCTCCGAAAAATCCTTCCCATGATTTTTTTGGTGAGATGTTCGGTGCCATTTTGTGTTTGCCAAATAATACTCCACTGATATAGGCTCCGGAATCATAAGTCCATATTATCAATAAAACTCCTATTAATATTTCAGGATTATATGCTAAACCAGTTAATTCATTTTGAGTTAAAAAAGGTATTAATGACAAGGGAAGCAAAATATAAATTATCCCTGTAATTGTCACCATTACGGAACGAATTATCTCTTCCCTTCTGGTAAAGATAAAGGAAAACCATAATCCTATAACAGGAACCATTAGGAGTTCAAGGTATTTTGCATGTATATACGATTGCCTTTCTAGAAAAACGAATGTAAGAATGATTACACCGGCTACTATACCTCCTTTTACAAGTGGATTATAGCCTCTTACCTCAAACATCCGGTAATACTCAAACAGAGCAACAGTTGAAATTGTGAGCAATAATGCAAGTAGCGTCCATGGACCCAGCAAAATTGCGCCAAGCATTACAATAATAAAAATACTACCTGTCAGACTTCGTTTAAGAAATTCGCTCAATTGTCCTTTTTTTCAATTTAAGTACTAAAAAAACACCTAGGTTAATTAATATTTCCCATCCTCATCAGTAGCTTTTTTTGTTTTTCGGCTCACTTTCTTAACAGGAACTTCTTCAGTAACAACTGAGTCGTTAACTGCTTTTTTCTTCCTAGTTAGTTTTTTCATTTCCTCAGGCTGACGACCTTTTCGAGGGCCGAAAATTTTCTCTACGTCTTCGCTGAAAATAACTTCTCTCTCTAATAGAATCTTTGCAAGCTTACTCAGGCCTTCCTTATTTTCCGAAAGCAATTTCTTTGCTCTTTCATACTGAATTTCAACCATTAATTTAACTTCCTGATCGATTAATTCAGCTGTTTTATCACTATAAGGCTTACTAAATGTAAAGTCAGTTTGTCCTGATGAATCATAAAAACTCAGGTTTCCAACTTTATTACTCATACCATAATATGAAATCATGGCATAAGCTGTTTTGGTAACTCTTTCAAGATCATTTAACGCACCAGTGGATATCTTGGTGAAATTGATCTCCTCAGAAGCCCGTCCGCCTAGGGTAGCACACATTTCATCCAATAATTGCTCAGTGGTTGTAATGGATCTTTCTTCAGGTAAATACCAAGCGGCGCCCAGTGATCTTCCCCTAGGAATAATCGTTACTTTAACCAGCGGATTAGCGTATTCCAGCAACCAGCTAACAGTTGCATGCCCTGCTTCATGGAATGCAATGGTTTCTTTTTCACCAACAGATATAATTTTATTCTTTTTTTCAAGCCCTCCAATGATACGGTCTATAGCATCAAGAAAATCCTGTTTCTGAACCGATTTTTTTCCTCTTCGTGCGGCAATCAGCGCAGCTTCATTACAAACATTTGCAATGTCAGCACCTGAGAAACCAGGGGTTTGACGGGCAAGAAATTCTATATCAAGGGCTTTTTCAAGTTTCAAAGGTTTAACATGAACCTGAAAAATTTCATTCCTTTCATTTAAATCAGGTAATTCAACGTGAATCTGCCTGTCAAACCTACCTGCTCTAAGAAGAGCGCGATCGAGAATGTCTGAGCGGTTAGTGGCCGCAAGGATAATTACTCCGCTGTTGGTTCCAAATCCATCCATTTCAGTAAGAAGCTGGTTAAGAGTATTTTCCCGTTCGTCATTTGCACCAAAATTCGGATTCCGTCCACGTGCACGACCTACTGCGTCTATCTCATCGATAAATACAATACAAGGCGCTTTTTCCTTTGCCTGTTTAAAAAGATCTCTGACCCTTGAGGCTCCAACTCCTACAAACATCTCTACAAAGTCTGAACCCGAAATGCTGAAAAAAGGAACATGTGCTTCACCTGCAACAGCTTTTGCAAGTAAGGTTTTACCAGTCCCCGGGGGGCCTACCAACAAAGCTCCTTTTGGAATTTTGCCACCAAGATCTGTATATTTTTTTGGGTTCTTGAGAAAGTCAACAATCTCCTTAATTTCAATTTTTGCTTCTTCTAGACCGGCAACATCCTTAAAATCCACCTTCACAGAGGTGTCCTTATCAAAGATCTGAGCTTTGGATTTTCCAACATTGAAGATGTTTCCTGCTCCTCCGCCTCCTCCTGAACCCATTTTACGAAAGATAAACATCCAGACTGCAACCAGCAGAATAATAGGGACTACCCAACCTAAAATCGTTCCCAGATAATCGCTTCTTGTTTCAGTTTTGAACTCAGGCCTTTTTTCTATTGGCAAAGAGGTTATAAGAATATTTATGTCTTTGAACTGATCAGGAAACTGAATGCTGAAAATATATTTCGGACTTTCAGGAGTAAACTGGCTGAACCCTCTTTTTTTAGTCTTTTCTGTTATTCCGGTTTTACCAGATATGGAGTCATTTTTAACGAATATTTCAACTTTCTCCTTATTAACAACAATCAGTTTGCTAACCTTTTGTTCAGTGATTAGGCTGGAAAACTCATTCCAATCAACTTCTTTTATAGTTTCTGAGGAATTAAAAAAGGTAATTCCAATAAAAAATATTGCAATAGCAATATAAATCCAATACCCATTGAATTTTTGTTTGTTTGATGAACCCTGAGGTTTGTTTACTTTTCCGGAATTTCCGGGATTGTTATTCGAATTATCGCTCATGTAAATTTATTTTATTCGTCCGCATATATTTTTACTTTACCATCTGCCCATAAATCTTCGAGCCGGTAAAATGATCTCTGTTCTTCTAAGAAAACATGTACAACAATACCTGAGAAGTCAATTAATACCCATTGTGAATTCTGCATACCTTCAACATGAGCCGGTTTTATTCCCAAAAGCTCTTTCGGCCTGATTTCAATATTATCTGCTATTGCTGACACATGAGTGGTTGATGTACCATGGCAAATAATAAAATAATCAAAAATGGAATTCTCAATTTTCCGTAAATCAATGCTTACAATTTTCTTGCCCTTTTTATCTTGTATCGCTTCAATAATTGTTTCTAACAACTTTTCATCAGTCGGATTCTCTTTCTTTTTCATTCAATATTTTTAAATGCAAAGTTAGTTATTTTCCGTAAGGGAGAAAATAATTTGCTAAAAGCATGAAAAACAAATGATTGCAAGAATCTCTTTGTTTATTCCCATTTAATCAATAGGATTCTAAACAGTTTTTTTTCACTTTTGTTTTTATTTAAGGAGGAAAGTAAATGTTTTTGCAAAATTATAAACGAATAAATCTGGAGAAAGTAGTTTCGACAAATTTACATGCATCTGACCTTTTGTCAGGAAAATTGATTTCTGAACCTACTATAATTGTGGCCGATTTCCAGACTGGTGGCAAAGGCCAGGGAAATAACGTATGGGAAAGTGGCCCTGTGCTTAATCTTTTGTTCTCACTAGTTGTTTTCCCTTTAAAAATAAAGGCAAAAGAGCAATTCTATCTTTCAAAAATTACTGCAATTGCTCTAAAAGAGACCATCTCAGAGCATTTACAGTCTGTGAAAATAAAATGGCCAAATGATATTCTCGTCAATAAACAGAAGATTTCAGGGGTGCTAATCGAAAACACGCTCAAGGCCGATGTTATTAATTCCTGTGTTATAGGAGTAGGATTAAATGTAAATCAAACCGACTTTACTGTCCCTGCAGTTAGTTTTAAATCTGAAACAGGAAAAGAATTCGACCGCAAAGTATTACTAGACGCCTTTCTAAACACCTTTCATTATTGGTTTGAGATTCTTCAATCCCGCGATTTCGCTCAAATTGATTCCGAATATTATAAAAGTCTTTATGGATTTCAGGAATGGCATTGGTTTTCCTGGGGAGGAGTGGATTTTGAAGCTTTTATCGAGGGAGTTGAACCCGATGGCTATCTTGTCCTTAAAGCAAAAGATGGAAAAATATTTAAGTTTGGTTTCCGGGAAGTGGAATTTCTAATAAATAAAGAGTAGAATCTTTTCTTACTTAATTGTTAGAGTTTCCAGTTGAACTACTAACATATCCAAGAAATTTTGTAGAGGTCCTTTTACCATCATAAGCATCATAGCGTTGACCTGTGGTTCGATCACAATTTTTATAGCGGATGAACTCTCATCGAGCTTTTTTATTTGAATCCAAAGAAAAAAACTAATAGGGGTTTTCCCTTCAGAGGTAACCTTTATAAGATCGAAGGGAGTCTTTTCGATTATTTTAAGTCCTGCATCACCAATTCCATCTACAGTAAATTGACAAGAATCAGTTGTAGCTTTCCAGTTTTTTACTTTATCAGCAGGAATGAGATGATGAAAGTTGTTAAAATCAGAAAGGAAATTATAAATTTTTTCGTCAGAATGTTTAATCTGACCAATTTTGCTTTCAATCTTGCTCATGATTTGATTATTTATTCCAGTTTTCAGGATCTGTGCGCCATTCGGCTAAGAGATTGGCTTCTTTTTGGCTAATGTAACCACTTTCAAGTGCAAGCATGAGAAGAATGCTGTAATTGCTAAGAGTAATCAGCTTACAATCCATGTCTTTAAAGCTCTTTATAGCCTGAGGAAAACCATAGCTGAAAATCGCCGCCATTCCTAATACTTCGCAGCCAGCATCCCTGAGTGCACTTACAGCTTTCAAACTACTTCCACCTGTGGATATCAAATCTTCGATAACGATTACTTTCTGCCCGGGTTCAACAACTCCTTCAATAAGATTCTCCATACCGTGAGCTTTTGAAGACGACCTTACATAAATAAAGGGCAGACTCATTTTTTCAGCAACCAGGACACCATGTGCAATTGCCCCGGTAGCAACTCCGGCAATTACATCTGGTTGGGGGAAATTCTTAACGATCTCATCTGTAAATGAATCACAGATATATTTTCTTATTTCGGGAAAAGACAAAGTCTTCCGATTGTCGCAATAAATGGGCGAATGCCAGCCTGAAGCCCATATAAATGGGTTTGCAGGTTCTAATTTTATTGACTTACTTTGCAGCAGAAAATGTGCAATT
Source organism: Bacteroidales bacterium (assembly GCA_038316435.1). GTDB lineage: Bacteria > Bacteroidota > Bacteroidia > Bacteroidales > JACJXF01. The sequence goes on from JBBQAQ010000011.1 coordinate 75,952, forward strand.
TTTTTACCGATTTCCATAGTTTGCAAATGTATAAAGTTTTTTTCAAGGATAGAACTGTTTTTTTTAGCAATGATTTTCCCGAAACATTCAGAACAAAAAATGGCTTATTCTATAAATATGAATCAAGAGATAATCTTGCAGAGATAATCAGTGCTTTTTTTAATCTTGAGAAAATCAATTCCCTTTACCTTTTTCATGATGATCTTGACTTCATTCGTAAGGAGTTTATGTCTTGTTTTAAACTTATAAAAGCTGCAGGGGGACTTGTTCGCAACTCAAATGGTGAGTTTCTTATTATTCTTAGAAATGGTATTTGGGATCTGCCAAAAGGCAAAGCTGAAAAAAATGAATCTTCAGAAGAAACCGCTGTACGTGAAGTACGTGAAGAATGTGGAATCGAATTTCCTGTATTGGATGAGTTTCTGACAAAAACATTTCACGCATATAAGCAGAATGGTAAGGCGATTCTCAAAGAAACCGACTGGTATAATATGAAGGTTAATGGGAAGGTTAAAACAACTCCCCAGAAAAAAGAAAATATTACGGAAATTAAATGGTTAAAGCCCGAAATGGCTTCATCTATAAAATCAAATACATTTCCACTTATTCTCGAAGTCCTTAAAGAAGCAGGAATCTGACAATCAGATTTCACCTTTACTTTTCAGAATCTTAAAAAGTTGTTGTTCAAAACCTGCCGAGGGTAATGTAGCCGGTGACATCAGTATTTTATTATCCCGGTCGAAAAGGTAAAAAACTGGATAGGCCCTTACCTTATAGTCTTTCTGAATTTGTTCCCTGTCAATACTATACCAGAACTCCCAAGGAATAGTGTTTTCATCAGTAAAAGAACGGATTAGATCTTTTTCGGTTTCTGGCAGAATTATAACGACATTAAGATATTTTCCATGTTTATGGTAAAAGTACTTAAGGTATTCAAATTCCTGTTGGCATTCGATACTATTCAGTGAACAAAAACCAATATAACTGTATTTTCTCGTTTGAGAGGTAATTTGCATAGTGTCTCCACCCGAATTCATTAATAAAGCTGCAGGAGGGTCATTACCAGGGAGAAGAGAAACAACTTCCTTTCGTAAATCCTTGGAAAGCGCAACGGTTATTTTATCATGGGATGTTGCTGATAGACTATCGCTTAAACTTAGATATGTGCTGAGAGGCAGGTTGTTACCATAATAGGCATTATGGATTTCCTTTAATAATACCCATTCGCGCATCTGATCATTCTGCAAGGCAGGATCAGTTTTAAGCAATTGATTTAGTTCGTAATAGGAGCCTTTTCCAATAATAGAATACAGCTGAGAAAACTCTTTTTTCAACGACAAACTGCTGAAATATCCATCAAAATACATGTTGAAAAATTCCCACCAGGAGGAAACATCCGGTCGTGCCAGCTTGTCTTTTAAATATCTCTCAAACAAATCCGTTTGGCTGAATCCTTTTACAATAAAATCCAGACATGCCAACTTATAGATGCAGTATGCACTAAAATATCCGTTTTTGTCGGGAACTGCGAAATGGCTGATTGCCAGCTTGAATGAATCGAGCTTATGCCGACTTCTCTCAAGGTCATAATATCTCAAGATCTGCTTATCAAGAAATGGATCAAATTGCTTATCGAATTCGTAAATGCTTGTATTTAAATCCGGCTTAGAAGCAGATGGTTCAGAAGTAGGGATCATATGCCAGAGAGGAGCAGAAAAGAAAGGATTGTTGATGTTTTCTTCACTCTTAATTGCTGAAGGAGGCAGATTTACTTGATAGGATTTACCGGGTTCAGCATAAATGTATGCTTTGTATAACAGGGTTTTGCAAAATATAAGCTGTGTTTCAGAAAGTTCTAATGTAACTGTAAAGTTCCCAGCACTATCAACTTTGGTTTTTGCCAGAATCTCATACGTGTCGAACATCCTCTCGTTATAGCTAAAGAATTCAAGATACTTTCCGGCATACTCTTTATTGGTGCCGAAAATGGTAGTTCCTGAATTTTGTGCAGAAAGATATCCGTAAACCAGAATAATCAGAATAATCGTAAGATTAAGCTTTTTGGTCATGACATATATTTCTTTATGTCTATGCCTTTAGGCAGGAACTTTGAAGCATCCCCTTTATAGAATAAAATATCCCTTACAATTGTCGAATTCACAAAAGTATATTCTGGAGCAGTAAGCAGAAACACTGTTTCAATACCAGGATTCATAGCTTTATTCATCTGACCTATAGCCCGTTCATATTCAAAATCAGCCGATGTGCGAAGACCACGGAGTAGATATTGCGCATTTACCTTTATACAATAGTCAATCGTAAGCCCCTCGTAATGGTTGACTTCAATCTTTGAATTGTCTTTAAAGACATCTGAAATAAGTTTTATCCTGTTTTCGAGACTTAAAAGAGCTTTTTTCTGGGTATTGAATCCAACTGAAATAATAATTTTATCAAATAATGGCAGAGCCCTGTTAACAACAGATTGATGTCCTATTGTGAAAGGGTCAAATGAACCTGGGAATAGAGCTATTTTTTCCATAGTTGAATAATTGATTATGCAAAAACAGTAGAATGATGTGTTTTATCAGATAAGTAACCAAGGCATTATTAGAAACCAAAAAGATAAGTCATAATAAGTGGTGGAAACTACTTAATATCTCCAACTTAATACCATTACGGTATCTAACACTCAATAAGTTAGTAGGTCCTGACTTCACAAGCTCCAAACACTACTTCAAGCTTGATTTCCAGATTGGGTTTTTCAGGGTCGTAATCCGGACTTGTATAAACTGAAGATCCGAAAACTGCAGAATTCCCATTAGGTAATTCAGTTCCTGCAAAGGCTGATTCCACTTTTATTTTAACAGGAGTTGTCTGATTAAGCTTAATAACAGTTGCTCCAAAAACAGTACTTATTTTGATATACTGCCTGTTTCCTTTTAAGTCAATATCCCTGAAATCATAAACTCCTTTGCCAAATACAACATTGTAATCGCGGTTGGTATCAGGGTTATTAAATCGCTTTTCTCCAAAAATTACTTCATTTTCTTTTGTTCCAATTGCAGGTGTGCGAAACGTGCCAAACAGCATTTTCAATCCGAAGAAAATAAAAACAAAAGCAATGAAGATTTTAAACAAAGGAAAGTCGATATTGAAAACAATTCTGAATATCAGGCTTAAACCAAGGACTACTAATAGTAATCCCCAAAAAAGTGATGGTCCCATTTTCATAATATTTAGTTTAGGAACTGGATATTTAAGGTAAAGTTAATTTTTTTAGTCGATGTTCAAAAACTTGAGACGGCTTTTTAAAAGGAATCACTACTGTAAAAAAACAATGGTTTAGTTACTCATGAATTCATCTGTAAATCTCAAATTACTTTCAGGGGACTCTTAACTTTTTCTTTCAATAATGCCAGCTCCAGGACCTGAACTATATTGTCGATATAGTGAAATGTAAGATCAGTTCTGTATATTTCCTTTATTTCCTCAACATCTTTTCGGTTTTCTTTAGAAATTATTATGTCCTTAATTCCTGCTCTTTTTGCTGCCAGTATTTTTTCTTTAATCCCGCCAACCGGCAAAACTTTACCGCGAAGTGTTATTTCTCCTGTCATTGCCAGATTTGGACGGACTTTTCTTTGTGTAAAAGCGGATGCAAGCGACGTAATCATTGTTACCCCTGCAGATGGTCCGTCTTTTGGAATAGCTCCTTCCGGAACATGAACATGCACATTACATCTTTCAAAAACTTCTGCGTCGAGGCCCAGCATAGGTGAATGCGATTTTAGGTATTCGAGTGCCAGAACAGCTGATTCTTTCATTACATCACCAAGGTTTCCCGTAAGCGTTAATTTCCCATGACCCTTACTTAGACTGGATTCCACAAATAATATTTCCCCGCCAACTGAAGTCCATGCAAGTCCTGTTACAACGCCTGCAAAATCGTTGTTTTCGTAACGATCTTTTGTAAAGCGTGGTGTACCAAGGATTTCTTTTATACTTTCAACTGTTAGAGAGGCGTCGTATTTTTCTTCGAGAGCAATTTTTTTTGCAACAACTCGAATAACTTTTGCAATTTGTTTATCCAATTGCCGAACCCCTGATTCACGTGTGTAAGATTCAATAATGCTTTGCAATGCAGCTTTTGTAAATTTCAACTTCGCTTTAGGCAAACCATGTTCACTAAGCTGCTTAGGTGCCAGATGGTTTTTAGCAATTTCTAATTTTTCCTCCATGAGATAACCCGTCACCTCAATAATCTCCATCCGGTCAAGCAATGCTGGACTGATGGTACTTGTAGTGTTTGCAGTTGCAATGAATAGTACTCTGGAAAGGTCATAATCAATTTCCAGATAATTATCATGAAAGGCTGAATTCTGTTCCGGATCTAATACCTCTAAAAGGGCTGATTCAGGATCACCATGAAAATCTCTTCCTACCTTATCGATTTCATCCAGTACAAAAACAGGATTTGATGTTTTCGCTTTTTTAAGACTCTGAACAATTCTACCTGGCATTGCTCCGATATAAGTTTTACGATGGCCTCGGATTTCCGACTCGTCATGCAATCCCCCTAAAGAAACCCTCACATATTTACGGTTCAGGGCACTTGCTATTGATTTACCCAATGATGTTTTTCCCACCCCCGGAGGTCCTACCAAACAAACGATTGGAGATTTCATATCCCCTTTTAGCTTCAGAACTGCCAGATGTTCAATGATTCTGTCTTTTACATTATCCAATCCGAAGTGATCTTTGTCAAGGATTTTCTGAGCTCTTTTAAGATTGAAATTATCGCGGGAATACTCGCCCCATGGAAGATCCAGAAGGGTTTGTACGTAATTCATCTGAACTGAATATTCACCTGCAGCGGGATTCAGACGGGCTAATTTGTCAAGTTCTTTGCCAAATACATCAGAAGTTTCTTTAAGCCATTTTTTCTTTTTAGCCTTTTCCTTCAGGTCTTTGATATCCTGCTCAACCGGATTTCCGCCTAGTTCATCCTGAATGGTTTTCATTTGCTGATGAAGCAGATATTCGCGCTGTTGCTGGTCGAGATCGTGCTTAACTTTCGACTGAATGTCGAACCGAAGTTCAAGCATTTGAACCTCCTTAGCAAGATATTCCAACAAACGGATGCCTCTTTCTTTAAGATCGTCAATTTCCAGGAGCTTTTGTTTTTCTGCTATATCCATATCGTTATTTGACGACAGGAAGTTGATCAGAAAAGAATTACTTTCAATGTTTTTTACAGCAAAAGTTGCCTCTGGCGGGATATTGGATGAGAGTTTTATTATTTTGAGTGACAGATCCTTAAGAGTTGCGACAATTGCTTTGAGCTCATCATCGTTTCCTGACCCTTTATCATCCAAAACATCGATACGTGCAACATAGAAAGGCTTATCAGAAACGAGATCCATGATTCTGAAGCGTTTCTTTCCCTGTATAATTACAGAAGTGGAGCCATCGGGCATTTCAAGGATTTTCAAAATCTGAGCTACTGTTCCGGTCTTGTACAAATCATTCATTTCAGGCTCATCAATACCCACGTTATTCTGAGCAACAGCTCCAAGAATTTTATTCTTCCTGTAAACTTCTTTTACGAGTTTAAGGGATTTTTCCCTTCCAATGGTAATAGGAATCACAACACCCGGAAATAATACTGTATTTCTGAGTGGGAGAATTGGCAAAACGTCAGGGACGTTAAGCTTAAGACTTTCTTCTTCCTCTTCATCGGTTATTATGGGGATAAACTCAGAATCATCATCGATTCCACCTGAGTTTAACATGCTTTCAATACTATATTCAAACAAATTCTTCATTTCTTCTCCGTTCTTTCTACTGACAAATAGTCTGTTTATTTTAAATCTAATATTTTTTTTTAAGATACGCTTAATAGGTCAATACTTATGCCAAATACTTACGCCCCACTTAAATTTTTTTAGCAGAGACAGGGAATAGAAAAATTACTATTTAACTTATGTTTTGCAGAGTCGAGTGATTTATCTTCTGTATTTTTCAGTGAGTTCAAAAACAGCTCTTAGAATGGATTGTTCCTTTTCGTCGAATACGATATTTCTTCTTGCCATCACTTTTTCCGCCACTTCAAAAGCTTTTGGGATAGCGAAAGTTATGAATCCCGCTGAACCTCCCCAGCTAAAAGAGGGTATGAAATTTCTGGGAAAGCCGTCGCCAAAGATATTTGCATTAACACCAACTACAGTACCTGTATTAAACATTGTATTTATGCCGCATTTGGAATGATCGCCCATAATAAGCCCACAAAACTGCAGTCCTGTATCAATAAATCGTTCTTCCGGATAACTCCAGAGTTTAACTATTGCGTAATTATTTTTGAGGTTGGAATTATTACTGTCGGCGCCAATGTTGCACCATTCTCCGATAACAGAATTTCCAAGAAAGCCGTCATGTCCTTTATTGGAATTTCCAAAAATTACAGAATTGTTGATTTCTCCGCCAGCTTTCGAGCCTGGGCCTATGGTGGTTGGGCCGTAAATCTTGGCTCCCATTTTAAGTGTAGAATGTTCGCACAATGCAAAAGGTCCGCGTACAATTGCGCCTTCCATTATTTCACTGTCTTTTCCAAGGTAGACCGGGCCAGATGAAGCATTAATAGTTGCGAATTCACCTTTAAATCCCTCTTCAACAAATATATTTTCCGGATTCAGAAGATTCATTGTTGTGCTTAACAAGGCCGATTTTCTCCCTTCCGTAATCAAAGCAAAGTCATTTTTGATTTCATCACCATTAAACTGAAAAATTTGCCATGGAAAGTCTATGGTTAATGGTGCTGTAGAGGCTTCTTTCACTTTAAGTCCTGTAATACTTTTGAAATCAAAACTTTCGGCTTTGAGATTATCCACACGAGCTGCCAGAATTCTTCCTGAGAATACAATAGCTTCATTAAGGTTTATTGCTTTTATTTCTTTAAGTAATTCAGGGGATGGGAGAAGGCATGCATTAATCAGGATATTAACCTTATCAATTATTTTAGGATATTTAACTGAAAGATAATCTTTAGTCAGAGATGAAACTTCAGATCCAAGATATTTTTCCCATTTCTCATGAATAGTAAGAATTCCAACTCTGATGTAGGATACCGGTCGTGTAAATGTAAGGGGGAGAAGTTGTTCCCAGCTATGGTCGTCGAAAAGGATATAATTCATCTCCGGTTTTTCTTTCAAATATAAAGAAAAGTATGATCTCAGCAAGAAAAAATGAAGATACTGTTATTCGGGCATCACATGGGAGTAGCGATAGAAAGGGAAGCTTAAGATGGTCTTAATTTGTTTTAAAGAAAGGCCTTTGATGAAAGTCTATTTAAAAAAGGTAATATGGTTAAAATAGTTGATGATTTTCAAAAAAAAGTTATTTAGACTAGCTGATTTTTAGTTTTTCGCCACATAAAAGATGAGGGGTTTAAACCCCGGATGTTTTATAAAATGATGAAAAAAAAACTCCGGCCAAAATGACCGGAGTTTCAGATATTATATTGTAAAAGATTACTCTTTAGCTTTCTTTTTACCAATGTGGTCTTTGTAGCGGTTCATGAATTTATCAACACGACCAGCTGTATCAACCAATTTCATTTTTCCAGTAAAGAATGGATGTGAAGCAGCTGAAATTTCGAGTTTTACCAAAGGATAGTCAACGCCGTCTTCCATGGTAATTGTTTCTCTTGTGTTTGCGGTAGAATGAGTCAGAAAGGTATGACCATTGGACATGTCTTTAAAGGCAACAAGTCTGTACGTTTTGGGATGAATGTCTTTTTTCATTTTTTTATCCTTGATTTCAATTTCAAAATTCAATTCGGACTGCAAAATTAGAAATAGTTAGATCATTTGCAAAATATATTTTAATAAATTTTAGTCTATGCGGATAAGATACGGTTTCAGGCCTTCTCTTACAAAAGGGAAGAGTCAACCGTATCGCCAATCTCGCTGATTTTATCGGGGTTAACCTTATCCGGCATAAATCTTTCAAAAGGTATTGATGTATCGATCATATATCGCATGGTATAGTGCATTTTTGCTTTTTCAGCACCAACAGCCTCATAAAGAGATATCATTTTTGGATTATAATCCCCAACCCATGACAATTCCATTTCAGTGTATTGTGGTTTGTTCTTCATTTTTTCGTTCAAATGCCAGAAAATACCTGATTCCACGCCGGAATTCTGGAATTTGGGAATCACGCCGGCAGCAACGGCACGGATACGTGTGATAGCGTTATTCCGTTTATAATACAGGAATCTCATCATGTTCAAAGCGTTCATTTGACCATGAAACTTTTTAAGAATTTGGTTAGCATCGGGGAACATAATGAAAAATGAGATTGGCTCATTTTTGTGGTATGCGAACCAGATTATCTCTTCGTCGATAACCGCCTTCGCTTCTTTCATTGATGTCCTCAGCAGGTTTGCATCAAGAGGAGTGAAGTCTTCTTTGAGAACCGACCATGCTTTATCGTATATGTATTTTATATCCTTGATAAACTTTTCGGATTCTTTCCAGATAAAATGTTTAAAATGGAAATCAGGTTTTTTCCCAACCCATTCGGCAATTTTCCAGAAACGCACAGGAAATTTCTTGGTAAGGTCGAGATGAAAACTGTATTGTTTGAAATAAATTTGGAAGCCATAATTAAGGAAAAGCTGTTTGTAATATGGATGATGATAGGGCATTCCCAGACCTGGATGAGTAAAACCTTCTACCAATAATCCCCAGTTGGTATCATTTTGCCCAAAATTCACAGGCGCATCGAATGCTTTCATGCCACGTTTGGCGAGCCATTTGCGGGCAGAGTCAAAAAGGAGGTTAGCCGATTTCTGATCGTTTATACATTCAAAAAAGCCGGCGCCGCCTGATAAAACTTTTTCAGCAGATGCTTTCGTCATGTTATAAAAGGCTGCGATACGACCTATTACCTGACCAGCTTCATCAGTTAAAATCCAGCGGATGGCTTCGCCATCATCAAAATTCCGATTTGTAACTGGGTTGAAAATTTTTCTCAGGTTGTCATCCTGAATACAAACCCAATACGGATCGTTTTTGTAAAGTTTTCTGGGAAGGTCTAGAAACTTATTTTCCCGCTGCCTTGAGTTTACTTCGATTAACATTTTACTAATCAGATTTATAAGATGACCAGCTTTAGGATTTATAATGTGATTGCAAATTATTTTTCATATTCAGCTACCAATTTCATAAAAGTCATGTTAGTGTCTGTCTTGTCTTGAGGTATTAAAGCATATTTCCAAGCTTTTTCTTTAACCAGATAAGTTACAAAAGCACCCAACAATCTGGTTTTCCCAATACCCTTAGCAATAGAAAAGTCGGCTGGCATATTGATAATGCAATTGTCGGTGCGATAGTCTTTTTTTCGATTTGCTTGTAACTATAACTTAAACCATTTTCTCACAATTGTATCCTGATCGCTTGAATTTTCTTCTGATTTATGCATGTATTCATTTAGTTTTGGAATGTAAATATATTCTTTTTCAAGCACCTGGATGTTAGCAACGATTTCGGTAAGTGCAAGAAGGAATATATTGAGTTCATCATTTGTCATGGTAGGATGAAGTGATAAGCGCACCCAACCGGGCTTATCAGAAAAGTCGCCATGACTTATTTTATCTGTGATTGCCTTTGACTTTTCATAACTGACTTCCAGAAGATAGTGCCCATAGGTACCAGCGCAGGCACATCCACCTCTGACCTGAATTCCGTAATGATCGTTAAGAAGTTTAACTAGTAGGTTGAAATGAATTTTTTCATGATAAAACGAGATGATACCCAAGCGATCTTCATTTTGATCGGCTAGTATTTTAATACCTGGAATTTTTCTTAGTCCAGGAAATGCTATGTTTAGTAGTTCTTTTTCTCTGGCTTTCATTTTTTCAATTCCCATCATCTCTTTTAGCTCGATAGCCATGGCAGCCTTGAACGCTTCAAGAAATCCAGGTGTCCCTCCATCTTCGCGGGTTTCAATATCATCCACATATTTATATGTACCCCATGGGTTGGTCCAGTCGACAGTTCCTCCCCCGGGATTATCAGGAACGGAAGCATGGTACATTGATGAATCGAAAATCAGAACTCCCGATGAGCCTGGGCCACCTAAGAATTTGTGAGGAGAGAAATAAATTGCATCGAGCTTTTCAATTGGATCTGCGGGATGCATATCAATGGTTTCATATGGAGCAGAAGCAGCAAAGTCTACAAAACATAGGCCTCCGGCTTCATGCATAATCCTTGCCATCTGATAAATTGGGGTATGAATGCCAGTAACATTTGAACAAGCGGTAAAACTTCCGATTTTAAAACTCCGGTCTTTGTATTTTTCAAGTTGGGTGCGTAGTTCATCAAGATCAATACCAAGATCATTCGTGGGATTCAGCTGAATTACTTCAGCAATAGTTTCAAACCAAGAGGTATGATTGGAATGATGCTCCATATGCGTAACAAAAACCACCGGTCTGTTTTGCTTTTTCACGCAATCACGGTCGTAATTTCCACCGCAACCCTTCAGACTTAATATCCTTTGAAGTTTGTTAACTACAGAAGTCATTCCAAATCCGGCAGTAATAATAACATCCTGAGGTCCGGCATTTACATGTTTCTTGATGTAGCGATGTGCATACTGATAACTGCGCGTCATCAATGAACCCGTGGTATTGGTCTCAGTATGGGTGTTAGCGACAAAAGGGCCGAAATCTTCGAGAAGTTTTTTTTCTATTGGGAGATACATGCGGCCACTGGCTATCCAGTCGGCATATAGAATTTTTTTTCTCCCGAAAGGTGAATTGAATTCGGTATCAATCCCAATAATGTTTTCCCTGAATTCATTAAAGTACTTCTCGAGATCGGTCATTTTTGTATTCGCTTATTTGAATCCTAACTTTAAACAAAAAATTTTCAGGCCAGATGAAATTAGCCTGAAAATTACGCCACTTATTTAATTCCTACTCGAAATCTTGGATAATAATCGTAACATTTCAAGATACAACCAAACTAAAGTAACCATTAATCCAAAGGATGCATACCATTCCATATACTTAGGTGCGCCTTGTTTTGCGCCTGATTCAATAAAATCGAAATCGAGAACCAGGTTAAGGGCGGCAACAACAACTATTACCAGACTTATTATAATTCCAATGAGTCCGTTACTGTGCATAAAACCAATATTTACTCCGAACATACCCAGAATAAAGGACATGAAATATGCAATAGCAATTCCTCCGGTTGCAGCAACTACGCCCATTCTGAAGTTTTCGGTGACTTTAATTAACCCTGATTTGTAGGCAAAAAGCAATCCGAACATTGTGCCGAATGTCAGAGCCACTGCCTGTAAAACGATTCCCGGGAATTTAGCGTTAAACATAGCCGAGATGCCACCGAGGAATAATCCCTCGAGAATAGCATACAAGGGAGCTGTATAAGGAGACCAGGTCTTTTTAAAAACTGTAATAAGCGCTGTAATAAAGCCGCCAATACCACCGGCTATAACAAATGCCATTAAAGCAGGGTTCCCATCAACCATCTGTTTCCATGTGAATGAAGCTCCGAGGACAACCAGCGCTACTAATAAAAGTGATTTGTTTACGGTACCTTGTATGGTCATTACGCCCGCATCATTTCCTGCGTAATCGTATCTGGTGAATGTATTATTTCCTAACACCGGGTTTGAAGATTTCATTAGACTCATAATTGTATTTTTTTAGTTTTCAAAGATATGTTTTTTTGAGTTTCAAGAATGTTCAAACTGCATGCCAAACGAGTTGTTATATGGTATAAACGGATCAGGACTGACAAAATGTACTTCTAATAAAGATTAATTCTTGTTTTAAGTGCTAATTTTGTTTGGTGCAGTTTTAGTTTTTTTTGCTAAACCCAGCCGATGAGTTGGAATCGCAAGAGGTGGATATATATAAATAATTTAGAAGCCTCTATTTTTGTTTTTTTTCTTAAAATATTTTGCCATTGGATTTCAGAAATGATTAAAAAGATCAAAGAATTATCTCAAAATGAGTTTGCCAGGAATGTTTTTACCCTGATGTCGGCAACAACTGTGGCTCAGGCGATAGCTATTCTGATTTACATTGTTCTGGCGCAGATTTACTCAACCTCTGAACATGGTGTATTTGCGCTTTATATGAGCATAATTTCAATTACTGCAATAATTTCAACGGGTAAATATGAATCGGCCGTTATGATGCCAGCAACTGAAGAAAAAGCAATTAACCTAGTAGCGCTAAGTTCATCGCTCAGTCTGGGGTTTAGCGTTTTTTTGATGGTATTAATTGTTTTCTTTCATTCAGGCTTTGCAATATTATTAGGCGATCCGAATATTGAAAAATGGCTTTGGGTAGTTCCTCTGTCAACACTTATGATTGGAATCTTTCAAAGCCAGTCGTACTGGGCAAACCGTAACAAACGATTTGGAAGTATGGCAGTTGCTAATGTTGGACAATCTCTTTCAAATTCAGCCATAAAGGTCAGTGCCAGCAAAGTTTTTTTAAATGGAGGCGGACTGATTGCAGGCGCTGTTATAGGCCAGTTTGTTGGAATCATACTCTTTTTGAGGGATTTGGTGATTAAAGACAAAGTGATTCTAAAGAAAATTAGTTTCAGCGGGATGAAAGAAATGCTTGTGGAATACCGGTTTTTCCCCCGATTTGGAATGGTTCATAATCTGATCAACAACTTCTCATCTAACCTTCCAGTGTTTGTGATTGCCTCAAAATTCGGTACTGCGGAAGCTGGTTTGTATTCATTTGGTTTTCTCATGATATTTCGACCGGTAAATTTGGTAACAAGTTCATTTTCGCAGGTATTTTCCCAAAGGATTATTAGCAGGCATAATCAGGGAGTTGCAATTTCAAAAGATGTCAATCGGCTGACGATCAAACTTTTTCAATTTAGTTTGCTTCCATTCCTGATAATCGGACTAGGGGGTCCAATTCTGTTCAGCATATTTTTTGGTGATAAATGGCTTGAGGCCGGGAAATACATGCAAATATTGCTTCCATGGATTTTTGTTGTATTGCTTTCTTCACCACTGTCATTTTTACCAGATATGCTAAAAAGGCAACAAACAGCAATGTGGCTGGATGCTTTAAAGTTTGCAATAAGGATTCCTGCACTTGCAATTGGAGTTTATTACAATAACCTATACCTTGCAGTGATTTTATTTAGTGCCGTGAGCACCTTATCGGTCGGTTATAGTCTTTATTGGTATTTGCTTCTGGCCCATAAGGCTGATTTAGTGAAGGAAAGTGAACCAGTAAAAAATATTGAACTACCGATCAGTATTGATTAAAACAAAATTGAATTCCAAAAAATAGTGAAGGAAAAACTGCCATACAGAGTATTAATTCTTCCCTCATGGTACTTACCGGATGGAGGGACTTTTTTTCACGACCACGCAATAGGTCTTAAAAATGAAGATTTTGAAGTGCATGTTCTTGTAAACCGCACTGTCTCTATTACAGCGAATTCATTTAAAGAGATTTTGCAATCAGGAAAGAGCACCGAGAAAATTGAAGATGGCGTTTTGGTGTATCGGCGTTCGACATTTAAGTGGCCCAAATTTAAGGAATGGAACCTTAAGAAGTGGATAAAATCTTACCTCCGTCATTTCGAGAAATACCGGACAATTCATGGTTTACCAGATATTATGATTGTTCAGAGTTCGCTATGGGCGGGAGCTGTAGCAGCCAGAATTAAAAAGACCTATCATATTCCCTATATTCTGGTAGAACATCGGGGTCGCTTTACCGAACATCTTGATCTTTCAACAGAGTATTTTGAAGACTGGTATTTCAACTATCTCACAGGAGCATTCAGTAATGCAGATAAACTCATTTGCGTAAGTGATGCTTTGAAGAATAAAATTAGTAAAATTAGTAATGTTCCTGTTTCTGAAATCTTGACCATTCCAAATCTTGTGGACACAACTTTTTTTTGTCCCTCAGGCAGAACCCGCGAAAGTCAGCCTTTCGTATTTTTGAGTGCAGGGTTTTTCGATAGAATAAAGGGTTTTGATATCCTTCTGGGTGCTTTTTCCCGTTTTCTGGATCAGAATGAAGGGGAGTTCTTCCTGAGAATTGCCGGTAGGGGGAAAGATGAAATACTTTTAAGAAAATACGCTGCTGATCTTGGGATTAATGACAGAGTAAGCTTTATTGGTCATGTTAGCAGGGAAAGGGTAAGAGACGAAATGCAAAGATCCAACGTGTTTGTATTGCCCAGTCGTTTTGAGTCTTTCGGCGTTGTGTTAATTGAAGCATTGGCCACAGCTTGTCCGGTAATTGCCACACGATCCGGTGGTCCGACCTCAATAGTAAACGACCGAAATGGCTTTCTCGTAGATGTTGAAAATGAGGAGGCCCTTTCTGAAGCAATGAGTAGGATTTACCTGAGTTATCTGAATTTCAATCCTGAAGTTATTCGTAATGAAGCTGTTGAAAAATACAGCTCCGAATATATTTCTGAAAAATATAGAACAATAATCCGAGAAACTCTACATGAATACAATATTATTGGTTCATAACAGCGGAGATTTTATCTGGGAAAAAACAGAAAATCTGTATGTAAAGGGATACCTATCTGATAGAAATGGTAGGTTTTATGAGAAAATCCAGCTGTTGGAATATTTTAAAGGAATGGCTTCACTTGCTGATTTTGAAGAGAAAGTAAAATTTGCTAATGGCTGTTTTAGTGTGATTTTTTCAGAAAAGGAGGATATTTTTGTTGCATGCGACAGTATCCGGACTTTTCCATTGTTTTATGCAAGTATTGATGGAGATTGGAAAATTTCAGATGATGCCAGCCAGTTTGTAAAATCTCTCGGGTTACCTATAATTAATGAACTTGCAAGTCATGAATTTCTGGCAACAGGGTTTGTTACAGGCAGAGAAACTCTTATAAATGAACTTTATCAGGTTCAGGCAGGTGAGCTAATCCATTTTAAGAAAAAAGAACTCAAACGCAAATTCTACTTTAGTTATCGCGTTTCCAAATCCTCTGAATCAGAGTATGAAGAGTTGCGTTCGGAGGGTACAAAAGTAATAAATGAAACATTCAATCGGTTTGCTGAAAGTTTAAATGGCAGAACGGTAGTAGTGCCTCTAAGTGGAGGATTTGACAGTCGTTTGGTTGCCGTTATGCTGAAAAAGCTTGGATACAAAAATGTAATTTGTATTACTTATGGACGGCCAGAAAATCCCGAGATAAAAATATCCCGTCAAGTAGCGGAAATATTAGGGTTTGAGTGGATTTGCATTGACTACACCGATGAACTGATCCAAAGTTATATTGAGGATCCTGACTTTAAAAGTTTTTACCCTTTTTCCTCCGGACTTGTGTCGATGTTTTACTTGCAGGAATTTTTTGCGGTCCGGTATCTGAAAGAAAAACGGCTAATCCCTGAAGATAGCATTTTTGTCCCGGGGCATACTGGAGATTTTATCGGAGGAAAGCACTTAGGCAAGTATGCGAATCTGCTGGAAAAGGAAAGTACTGATGTTATTGCAGAGCGAATTTATACTTATTTCTATTGTTATAAGCGGCCAAGTAAGAAAAAGGAACAGATTCTGGATAGAATTGAAAAAAATCTGGGTGAGAAGTTTACCAGGGAACATGATCTGGCTTATTCTATTCAGGAAGACTGGGAATACAAAGAAAAACTCGCAAAGTTTATTACTAATTCCGTTACTACATATACCTTTTTTGGATATGGATTCCGATTGCCATATTGGGATAAGGAGTTGGTGGGATTTTTCAGAAACCTCCCCCTACACATGAAGATCAACAAGTTTCTTTATGATGATATTCTGACTAATGAATTTTTTGAACCTGAAGGTGTAAATTTTGAGGAAGAACTTCAGGCAACTGAAAAGATTCTTAAGCGACAAATCCTTAAAAACAAGATAAAGCGGATACTTCCGCAGTTTTTACTTCGTGTTTTTCATACCAAACAAGATAATTTCTATTACTATGAAATTACCAGAGAGATGGTGAATGATATGGCATCTAAGGGCCAAACAATTAAGGTTTATAACAATTCATATAATTCATTAATTATTCAGTGGTATCTGGAAAAGTTGAAGAGTTCTATTTGATGAGTTTAACCTGCGGACGAATCAACAACATGCAATCAATGTCGTTGACTTAAGAAATTTTCTGATTCTAAAAAATGCCCCACCCCGAACTCGGGAGGTTGGGGAGGGGCTGATTTTTGAAGATTTCGGACACCCTTAAGTAAACGACATTGAATATGCAATCGTGAATACTATTAAAGTAACATGGATTAATTCTCAAAAAGATTTAGGTTATTTTTTCAGAAAGGAAGTTTAGATTAAAAATTTTTATAAATTTGCAGTCCCAAAAAACCAGATTTGTGTAAGTGCAAATTTGAGATTTGGGGACTCTTTAGAGGTTTCAGCCTAGTGCAGAGGCAACAGAGAGTAACCATGGTGGTAGTAGTTCAGCTGGTTAGAACGTCGGATTGTGGTTCCGAAGGTCGTGGGTTCGAACCCCATCTTCCACCCTTAATTAAGAAGAATCTCTGCACGAGCAGGGATTTTTTTTTGAGATTAATTCTCTGGTTACAAGATGATGAGAAGAGAAGTTTA
>JBBQAQ010000012.1:0-92235 GCA_038316435.1 Bacteroidales bacterium
ATTTATCTAAACGCGAACGCCATATTAAAGCCGGAAATTCTTCAAATATTTTCAAATACAGTTCTTTGGCTTGAATTATTTCAACCTGTTGTTGTTTAAGGAATGAGATTTCAAGTTCAAGTAATCTAATTTTATCTTTCAACTGATTCGTTTCGTTTGTGTCCATATCGGCTGATATAAAGTGGTTTATAAAGTTAGGCTTAATTCCTATTTTCTCCCAAATCATCTCATTTTCATCTGTCAACTGACAAATCAAACCATAGGTATCGTAAAATAAAACGTCGATCCTTCACCTTTTTTCGATTCCATCCAGATTTCGCCTCCTAACATTTCAACCAGGGCTTTTGAAATAGGCAGCCCCAAGCCATTGCCACCATATTTTCGGGTAAATGCAGATTCAACCTGACGGAAACGTTCAAATATTTGTTCGTGAAATTCTTTGGGTATCCCGATCCCCGTGTCTTTTACTCGAAATAGCGCAACGTCCCCTAATGTTTTAACTCCAAATTCGATGAAACCTTTTTCAGTAAATTTTATTGCATTGCCCACCAAATTGACTAAAATCTGCTTGAGTTTGGTCTCATCACTTTCAATAAAAAATTCCTTTTCCTGATTTGAAATATCAATCCTGAATTTAATCCCTTTTTCCAGGGCTTTAAACGAGTATTCTCCTTGTATGTCGAGCATTAATTTATTCACGGAAAGAATACTTTTTTTAACTTGAAGCTGACCAGACTCAATCTTCGAAATATCCATGATGTCGCTGATTATGGCCAGTAGGTTGTTGCCGCTGGTATGGATCATTTGTGCAAAATGCAGCTGTTGTTTGGTATCAAAATCAGGATCCGACAATAATTCAGAAAACCCGATAATGCTGTTCAGCGGGGTCCGTATTTCGTGGCTCATATTGGCCAGGAAAGCCGATTTCAGGCGGTCGTTTTCTTCGGCTTTTTCCTTGGCCTGAACCAATTCGTTAGTCATTTTTTTCTGATCGGAAATATCCTTTTTAATAGCGAGGTAATGGGTGATTTTCCCTGATGATTCCAGAACCGGTGTAATGCTTGACGCCTCCCAGTATAAATCACCATTTTTCTTTTTGTTCAGGAATTCTCCTTCCCAAACGTTCCCTGAAGCAATGGTTTCCCAAATGGCCTTGTATTCTTCATTCGTAGTATTTCCCGAATTAAAAATCCTTGGATTCTGGCCTATAATTTCCTCTTTTGAGTACCCTGAAACTTTCACAACAGCCGGATTGCAAAATTCAATATCGCCATTGATATTGGTAATGAGGATTGACTCCGGACTTTGTTCAACCGCACTGGAGAGTTTTCGTAATTCTTCAGTAGCGGTTCTTCGTTGTGATATATCGCGCGAAACGCCTATAACTCCTGTAATCTGGCCAGTATCGTCTTTCATTAGCGAAGCTCTTACTTCGGTCCAAACAGTAGTACCATCTTTTCTGTTCATCTCCAATTCAAGGGTTCTTTCAGGCGGCAAATTATTCAGGTTTTCTGAATTATTGCCAAAATATTCCTGAATAACGCGAGTTGCAAGTTGAAAAGATGCTGGTGTCAGTACATCTGAAATTTGTTGCGACAAGGTTTCTTCCGGTTCATAACCTCTCAAATGCTTGACCGCCGGGCTGGAATACGTAAAATTCAACTCCTTATCGAGTGTGAAAATTACATCGCCTGAGTTTTCGGCTAATAAGCGGTACTTCGATTCGCTGGCGGCCAATTCAGTTTGTTTCCTGATCAATTCACACTGCTGGAAGGCGCTTTTAATCATAACTGGAAGCTTGAACAGATAGTTTTCGCCTTTGGTAATGTAATCAGTTACGCCAAGCTTCAACGCCTGAACGGCAATATCTTCGTCGCCCTGACCGGTAACTATAATAACAGGGATTTCGAGCAATCTTTTCTGGCGGATAATTTTAATGAAATCGAGGGCGCTCATTCCCGGCAAGCAGTAATCCAACATCAATAGATGATAGTAGCCGGTACATTCACCCGCATCTGATTTTTGCAACTTTCTCAACGCATCTTCGGCTGTTGGAACTACTTCGAGGCGAACATTCGGTGCATATTTTTTCAGATGTCGCTGGGTGAGGTCCACGTCCAGCAGGTTGTGTTCAATGTAAATAACGTTGATTATTTCCTGTTGATGCTTCCTGTTCTGAGTGAAACCTACGATGGCAAACCCGATTACACGTGGCAATTCATCCAGATAGCCTTGTTTTTTTGCAAGGTAGTCGTCTGCGCCGGCTTTTAAGGCTGATACTGCCACTTCCTCGTTTCCGGTAGCAGTAAACACAACCACAGCCATATTCAGCCCTTTCTCCCTGATTTCGGTCAACAGTTCGAGCCCATTCCCGTCGGGCAGGTTCATGTCGAGCAAGGCAATATCGTAGGCTATACCAAAACTAATTTGCTGACGTGCCTGCTTTAATGTTGGCGCTACATCAACGGTACATCCTTCAAACGCTCTTGTAATTGCCCTGCTGCACAAATCGGCATCAGTCGGGTTGTCTTCTAAAATCAATATTTTCATGTGTTTATAATTTGTTTTTTAATTGCCACATGGAACTCCCGAATAATCATCCTCCTGTGTGAGAAAGGATTTCTCATGGTCGTTTCATCTGTTATGCGGGTCTATTTAATACACTCCAGTATATCTCAATTTGTTTGGCTACTTCAATAAACTTGTCGAAATCGACCGGTTTTACAATGTATGAATTCGCGCCTAAAAGATACGCATTTTCAACATCAGTCGATTCGGACGAGGTAGTAAGGATTACAACCGGTATGGTTTTGAAAGTGGGATGTTTTTTGATCGCTTCCAGCACTTCCAGCCCGCTTACCTTGGGCAACTTCAGGTCGAGCAGGATTACCACAGGGCGGGGATCACCATTTCCCCATTTTTCGATATATGCCAGCGCCTCTTCCCCGTCGCGGGCCACTTCAATGGGATTGGTCAGTTTGCGCGATGCAAAAGCGCGTAAGGTGAGGTCAAGGTCAACCGGGTTGTCCTCAACCAATAAAATTGGTTGGTTGGAATTCATCGCATTCATTATTGATTGGTTTTTGGAATTTCAAGATAAAATGTGGCTCCTAGTCCGGGAACGCTTTCGGCACGGGCTTTTCCATTCATCCGTTGCATTGCTTTGGCAACCATGGCCAGCCCAATACCCGTTCCGGGATAATCTTCAGCGCGTTGCAGGCGTTGGAATATTTCAAAGATACGTTGATGATACTTCATGTCGAAGCCAATGCCATTATCTTTTACTGAAATAATCCAATAATCGGAATTTTCTTCAAATCCGATATTTATTTCAGGTGCGGGTGCCGCTTTTGAGAACTTGATGGCGTTTTCGACGAGGTTTCGTATGGCGATTTGGATCCCATTCGTATCGGCAATCAGTTCAGTATCGGGAACATTCAATACAACTGAAAAATGGCTGGTTGCAATCTCATCCTCATTCATTTTTAAAATGGTTTCGATCACTGGCCTGATTTTAAACGGTTTTACCTGCATTTGGATCCGTTCGAGGCGAGAATACTGAAGCAGGTCTTCGATCAACTGGTTCATTTGCAAGGTCGAGCTTCGAATGGTGTTGATAAAATAGCTGGCATCTTCGTTTAAGTTTTGGCTGTAATTATCCAGCAACAGCTTGCTGTAGCCATCGATGCCCCGGAGCGGGGCTTTCAGATCGTGCGATACGGAATAGGTAAACGTTTCGAGTTCTTTATTTGCAGTTACAAGTTGAGCCGTGCGTTCGGCTACCCGTTCTTCTAATTCTTCATTTAATTTTTTTATTTCCTCTTCTACCTGTTTCCGATCACTTATATCTTCATGTTGTACTATTACATACATTAATTCACCATCAGAATTTAAAATAGGATAAGCCAAATTTTGAAACCATTTTTTTTCAGGTTTTGAGACATTTACTCCCGTTGTTTCCGAAGCATGTTGTATATCAAAATTAACTTCCCATTTTACGGTTTCTTTATTTTCAAATACCCTGTTAAGATGATTTATTACACCGGTTCTGATAATTTCGCCATCTTGTAAAATGTTATATTTTTTTCCCTCAATGTCTTCTGGGTTTACACCAAAAAGTTCACTTAGTTTAGGATTTATCTTTACACACCAACCTTCTCTGTCGAGAAGTTGAGTACTGGTGGAAGATTGAATAAATAATTGTTCAAAGAAAAACTTGCTTTCTTTTAAATCCCTTTCTGCCTGTTTGCTTTCGGTAATATCCTGAAAAAAACCAAGAACTCTGCCATGTTCCAAATCAGTTTTTCCTTTCGCCCTAACAGAACGAAGATTCCCTTTCGCTGTAATGATTTCCAGTTCTACATCAAATGGTTCCCCGAAATCAATGGCACGCTGTATGGCTTGTTCAATAATCGGTCTTGATTCGGGAGTATAAAAATTGATGCCATTTTCAACAGTTGATTTAAAACTTTTGTCGATCTCATGAATATGAAAAACCTCCTCTGTCCAGGTAGTTTCCAATATATCAATATTGAATTCCCAACCGCCGACTTTTCCCATTCTTTGAGACTCTTCCATTAACTCCTGGTTCCTTCTTAATACTTCTTCTGCCTTTTTTCGTTCAGTGACGTCTCTAATTAATCCAATAAAACCCACGATATCACCCTGGTTATTATTCAGATAGTGAATACCTGTTTCCCCCGGGAATATTTCACCGTTTTTCTTTTTGTAACTTACCGTATAATGAAAGGGTGTTTTATCAGCGGAATGCTCTTTTATGGCTTGACCAAGCTCATTGAATTGTTGTTCATTTTCATAGACATAAATGGTTTTTTTGCCAATTATTTCATTTAAAGAATAACCAAACTGAGAAGTAAAAGCCGGATTACAATCAATGATATTTCGTTGGTTATCGGCAACCAGAATAGCATCCCGAATGCTGTCGTACAATCCCCGGTATTTTTGCACCGATTCTCTCAAGTCTTCTTCCGCCTGTTTTTGTTCAGTTATATCAATCATCATACTTAATCTTGCAGGTTTCCCCTGAAGAATAAGCGTTACATTAGAGACAATAACCCAACGAATATCGCCGCTTTTATTAATAACCCGTAATTCATTAACTGCATTTACCGGCTCTCCTTTTAAAAACCGGGCATGACGTTCAAGTACTTTTTGGCGATCCTCGGGATGAAGTAATTCTAATTGTTTGTTGACTGAAAGACCTATTGTTTCTTTTAGAGATAATCCGGTAATTTCCAGAAGCGCAGCATTGGCATAGGTAATAACCTCATCCTGAACAAGTGAAACAGCCTGTACCGAATTATCTACCAAAGTCCGAAATTTCTCTTCGCTCTCAAATAATTTAGCTTCCGCTAGTTTTCGTTCTGTAATGTCTGCATTAAAGCCAAACCAGGTTACACTTCCATCGGCCAATTTTTCGGGTGTTGATCTGGAATAAATCCATTGAATTTCTTTACCTGGTATTTGCACTCTAAACTCACAGGTGAAATAAGTCAAATGCTCTGCTGAGTCTTCGATTTCTTTAATAACTCTATCTGAGTCTTCCGGAAAAATTACTTTGGCAATAGGTGAGAAGTCGTCTAAAACATCTTCCGGAGAACAGCCAAAAATATTTTTAATTCCTTCGGAAGCAACAGGAACAAAATAGCTTCCATCTGGTTTTCTGGTAAATTGATAAATCAGTTCAGGCACATTCGATAAAAGTTTTCTAAACTCAATATCCTTTTCACGGATCTTTTCTTCTGCCTGCTTGCGTTCAGTTACTTCAATTATTTGCACAAGATATCCGGTAATTTCATTATTTAGCTTTAATGGTATGGCATACATGTCCATATACATTGTTCCGGACCGACTTGTTGGATAAAGCTTCTTCGATTTTACAATTTCAAAATCGAAATTGGTTGAGATGGAAATCGGTTTGCCATTTTTCAGGGCTTTAATCTTTTCGGTTGATAAATTTGGATCCTCCCACAGATTAAATCCAATAATATATTTTTTATCATCGACCCCAAACATATTTAAAGTATTCTGGTTCACATCTATCAGTTTACCATCAACATCGTAAATTTCAATTGCAACAGGCGATTGCTCATAGATACCCCGGAATTTTTCTTCACTTTCATTCAGCAAAATTTGTGCTTTTTTAGCTTCAGTAATATCTTCAACACTCGACCAAATGTATTTTACTCCTTGTCTTTCAATAATTTTTCCTTGTAAACGCACCGGAACTAAATGCCCATCTTTATGGATATACTCTTTTTCGTAAGGTCCGTATATACCTTTGGTTTTAAGTGATTCCAATTGAAGTTGTTCCTGATCATTATATTTTTCAGGAGTCAACTCCCAATAAGTTAGTTTTAAGCATTCCTCAATTGTCCGTCCAATAATATTTGCTGATGCCGGATTTATATCTACTAATTGTCCATCCATTTTTGTAAGTACCAATCCCATGCTAGTTTCTGTGAACAAGGTGCGGTTGTATTCTTCGCTTTCTTTTAATGCATTATTTGATTCATTTTGCTCCAGCCGTTGCATAGACATGTCTACAATTAATTCTGTCATATTTAACAAAAAATCCATGGCAGTTTTAACCTTTTCCTGTGAAACGACAGGTACATTTTCAAGGGCTTTTAAATAAACATTTTCGTTAAACCGATATTTCTCAGCTTGCTTTTTAAAAAATAAGCGATCAGGTTCCTCAAAGAAAAATTGTCCGGAGAACAGGTTAGCGATATGTTCGCCATTAATTACCAACGGCACAGCCACATCGACCAATCCATTCAGGCATTTATAAAAATGATATTTTTCACCCGTTGCCATTTTGTTGGCCAACCCGGTATCACTTATCCGGCATTTTTCTGCTGTTTCGGGATGAACGCGGTGAAAAGCGGTGCAAATGTTCCGCCAGCCCGATTGTGAGAGCACATTTCCTTCGAGGTCGAGGATGGCAGTCACAAAACCAGTTGTCCGGTTAAATCCTTCGAGCAAGGAATTAATCCTTTCGAAATCAATTAATTCGATGAGATTTGTTTTCATCACGGTTGTAATTAAGTCTTGGTTTTTTCCTGAACCAAAATGTTTAACAGTTTATAATGCCCAGGCCATTTCCGCAGTTGCCCTGACATTTTTCTTGCCGTTTTTTTGCGATAGTTTAAAAAAGTTATTCAATCCTTTGTCCATTTCGATGGGTGAAAAAACGCCATTTGGATAGTATAAATCTTTGGCATTTAACACACTAAAATGTTCAGGCATATCGACATGGCAATCGCATTGCGGAAATTTCGAATAATACTTCTCGTATAAACCGCAAATATGAACTCCCCAATTACAGGTATAATCACCAATACCTAATTTGAGTTCGGGTTGGTTTGATGTTTTGATATGCATAATTCTTGTTTTTAATTGACCAAATATAATGATTGGTTTTATCAAAAAAAACAAATTCGAATCATGCATTTAAGCTTTACAGATGGCTGCGTCATAAACTTTAAATCCGCTCACATTGAACACCTTTAGCTGGTATACTTAAATTTTATACATATCTTAATAACAGGAATTTATCTCAGGCTCTGAATAGTCAATGTACCCGACTTTCCCAGTAGAATGGAGGAATCTATTAATTATACCAGTATTTTTTAACAAAAATGGATTAAGTTTGTTCTGTAGAAAAGTTTACTATTTTTATGTTTGTGAAACTAAAGAAAATATTTTCGTTTTTATTGGTGTTATTCCTGTTGACACCATCAATAGTTAAGCTTGAGCATCATCATGTCCAGATAGTTTGTAGTGCTAAAGGCGAAAATCATTTTCATGCTTACCATGATAAATGCGCCGTTTGTAATTTTGAGTTTTCTATATTCCTTGCGGGATATTTTTTAGAAACTTCTGTAAAAGCTGAATTTAAAGACTGTTATAGCAATTGTTATAATTCTTTCCCGTATTCTAACTTTTCTAAATATTCTTTTTCATTACGAGGGCCTCCTGTTTTTACCAATATCGTATAAACACTCCTCTTGAGTGTGTAAAAACATATTTGTAAAATATTTAATCTTAAAAAATGAAAAAAATATTCATACTATGCTTTATGGCATTGGCTTGTCATATAGTAAACGCACAAAATAAATTCACAGGAAAAATCACTGATCGAGATAATTTGCCATTGGCAGGAGCAACAATAAGCTTACCCGAAATAAATAAAGGAACTATATCGGATGCTAATGGTTACTATCAAATTACCAATCTTCCGAATGGCAATATTAAAGTCCAATACTCATTTATTGGGTATGCCTCAAAAGTTGAAACAATCGTGTTAAACGGCTCAACAGTTGAATTAAATGTAAAACTCAATCAATCGGTTGTTGAAGCTGAAGAGATTGTGGTTTCGGGTGGTTACAATACTACACAACATCAAAATGCTGTAAAGATCGATGTTTTGAAATTAAAACCTACGGAAATAAAAGCGACTCCAAACTTTATGGAAACCCTTACAAAAATTCCCGGAGTGGATATGATTTCGAAAGGAAGTGGCGTTTCTAAGCCTGTAATCAGAGGTTTATCAATGAATGATATATTGGTTTTAAATAATGGTGTTCGTTTCGAGAATTATCAATATTCGAGCCACCACCCTTTGGGTATTGATGAATTCGGCATTGATGATGTTGAAGTTATAAAAGGCCCGGCTTCCTTGCTATATGGTTCTGATGCCATTGGCGGTGTACTCAATTTTATTAAAGAAAAACCCGCACCTGAAGGAAGTATAGTGGGCGATTATACTTTGCAATTATTTTCGAACACCCTAGGCATGACCAATAATTTAGGCATAAAGGGTGCTTCCAAAAATATTTTTGGCGGTGTTAGAGTTGGACAAAAAACTAACTCCGATTTTTTACAAGGCGGCGGTGCGTATATCCCCAACTCCCGTTTTAATGAAAATTCAATTAAATCAAATGTAGGTACTACAAATAAAATAGGCACATTCAAATTGTTCTATGACTATAACCAACAAAAACTAGGACTTGTAGAAGAAGAAGCTATTGATGCAATAACTAAAAGAGGACGCACCAACGATATTTTTTATCAGCGATTGAAAACGCACCTTTTATCGTCGCAAAACAAGATTTATTTGGGCTCAATGAAGTTGGATGTTAATGCTGCGTACCAAAATACAGAGCTAGTGCATTTTGGCGAAAAAGATTTTTACGAGATACAAATGAATTTGGCTACTCTGACCTACGAAACCAAACTTTATTTGCCCTCTGGCAAAAATTCAGAATGCATCATAGGGTTTCAGGGTATGAACCAGGAAAACACTAACCTGAATAACAGGGAGACAAAATTATTGCCTAATGCTCAGGTAAATAATTATTCAGGGTTTGCATTGTTGCAAAAGACTTTTTTCAAGAAACTTAAACTGCAAACTGGCATACGGTACGACAATAAAATGTTGACTTCAAAAGCTATCAGCGTGGTCGATTCGGCTGATTATAGAGCAGCGTTAAATAAAAATTACGGTAGTTTTAGCGGATCATTTGGGGCAACTTTTAATATTACCGAGAAACTTTTGTTTAGGGCTAATGTTGCGGCAGGTTATCGAACTCCAAATCTGGCAGAACTTACATCGAACGGACAACACGAAACTCGTTACGAAGTAGGTGATGATGCACTTGTACCTGAAAATTCATACGAATTTGATGTTAGCTCGCACTATCATCTCGAAAATTTTACGTTCGATATTGCGGGATTTTACAACACTATTAACCATTATATTTTCATATCACCTACAGGTACAAGCACTCCCAATGGTATACCTATTTATAAGTATATGCAACAAAACTCCACGTTGTTTGGTGGCGAGGCTGGAATTCATTATCATCCGCTATTTGTTAATTGGCTGCACATGCAAACAACCTTCGCTTCTGTTATTGGAAAGCAGGACAATGGCGAATACTTACCGTTTGTTCCGGCAAATAAATTAAACTTCGAAATTAGGGCAGAAAAAGAAAAACTCGCCTTTTTCCATAATGCTTTTGTGGCAGTTAATACCCATACGGCCTTTAATCAAAACAATGCCGCACCCGACGAAACAACAACCGCCGGGTATAGTTTACTTGATTTATCTATTGGTAGTAATCTAAAACTGAAAAATCAGCTTATTTATATTGGGTTTAGTGCCAATAATATTTTTGATAAGAAGTATATTGACCATTTATCAACACTTAAGGAAGTTAATTTGTATAATCCCGGGCGTAACTTTGCATTGACAATGAAAATCCCTTTTGGGAAATCAAAATAATAAGTTATACATTACCCATTTCACTGCAAGATTCGAGTGATACGGCCGGCACCAAAATTCTAAGCGCCGGCCGTATTCTTACAGAGTTTCACAACGATAAGATAATTCAACTAGAAAGGAAAATTGCAACCATTACAAATAGCTTTCTCATTGTATTTATTTAAATAATTTACCAGTTAGAATTTAAAATTTACACCACCGAAAAGGGTAAGGCCTGGCATGGTATAATATCGGTTGGTTTCGTATTTTTCGTTAAGCAAGTTTTCGGCACTGGTAAATAGTTCAGCATATTTCCAAACCCTATATGAAATTTTGGCATTTACAAGCGTGTAGTTTTGAAAATGGGTATTTGCAGAAGGGTCGGTATCTAAATGGTTTACATACTGTGTACTCGCCATAAGTTGAAGTTTGTTTAAACGATAACGGCAACTCGCGAAAAAGTGATGTTTAGGAGTGGCATAAACAGGCTTTTTCATGTCGATATATGAGTAGGTAACATTTATGTTTAAGTTGTTTATGGGTATAACATTTGCTGCAAACTCAATGCCTTTGTTCACTACTTCCCCTGCATTCTGCAAGCCTCCCATGGGAACATTGATAATAAGGTTATCGCCTTTAACAAAAAATCCGGTTAATTCGAGATTTAACTTATGGTTAAAAAGCGATTGTATAAGCCCGGTTTCATAACTCATAATTCGTTCGGGGCTTAGGTTTGGATTGTGGTTCCATATATACAATTCCTGAATGGTTGGGCTGCGAAAACCTTTTGCCGCTGAAGCTTTCCATGTAGTTTGTTTGGTAAGTTTAAATGCGAATCCCCCCGATGGTATCCATTCTTTACCATAAACTTCATGTATTTGCAAGCGTAAACCTGCATTCAACGTGAGCCTGTCGAACAATGTTTGTTGAACAAAGCCATAAAATCCAGCATCATACAAGGAGGTATCTTTAAATACTATCCCTTCCCCTGCCATAGCCTTTTCATTTTCGGCTTTTCCGCCATACGTAAGGTAATCGGAACCTATGGTTGTGCTATTTCCTTTAAATAGTTTTGCCGTTTCGTAGATATTCAAACCGTAATTGGCATCATTTGAATGAAAGCCATCGGAAATTTTGTGTTCGCCAAAATTGTAAAATACTTTGGCTGTACCTGAATATTTTTCATAGTTGTTATCAAGAGTAAAAGCCCAATAGCCTCGCATTATATCCAGCGAATTACCCTTTTTTGCATTTAAGGTATCGGGGCCGGGGTCGGTAGCTTTGAACTTTGCTAAACTTAAATCGGTACTTGCTTTTATGTTGCTGTTTAGTTCGTAGCCTAATTTAAGGTAGCCGTTTGTGATGTTAAAATCAGAATTGGAACGATGCCCATCGGTTTGGTCGTGGTTTATGGATGCAAATGCACTAAACTTGTTTTTCTTGAAACCTCCAGCGGCCATATATTTTTGAGTATTATATGAACCGTAGGTAATATTAGCATTGCCCTGAAAACCGTCTTTTGCTTGTTTACGAGTTATAATATTTATTACACCGCCCATTGCATTAGAGCCATAAAGGATAGAAGCAGGGCCACGGATTACCTCAACCCGTTCAACATCGGAAGCTACGTAAGAATCGGCCAACGGATGCCCGAAAATGCCCATAAACTGAGGATGTCCGTCGATAAGCATCAAAACGCTTGTGGTGGGACTTCCGCCAATACCACGAATTGAAATTTGACCGGCAGCTCCAGTTGCAACCCCAAAACCTGTAACGCCGCGTTCGGTAACAAACAAGCCGGGAACTCGGCCATTTAAAATGGGCAACAAGGCTGATTCGTTACTTTCGGATATTTGTTCCCTATTAACAACTGTAACAGCCATTGGAACATTATTTTTATTCACTTTTACAGGTGAACCTGTTATTATTACTTCGTCTAATTTAAGTGTGTCGTTAATCGATTCCTGCGAAAAGGCAGGCAATAGCGATAAAGTCAACAAACCTGTGAATAATAAAACTTTCTTTTTCATTTTTCTTTTTTAGTTAAATATTACTAATTAGTAAATTCGTGTTACTACTTAGGCAAAAAAAATTACTCTACTCTGCTCATTATTAATTTACCGTGAATTATCCCTTTAATCCCGATTAATTTATCAGACAATTCAGTCAATTTACTTGCTTCACCTTTAACTGCTATAATCTCAAGACAATTATCGTGACTTAAATGGAAATGCTGAGATGATAAAATCACCTCGAAATACTTATGTTGCACATCATTCGATTTTATTGTTACATCACCTTTATGGTGGTCATACAGCAAAACTATAGCTCCGGCAACAATATGATTGCATTGCCATTTTTTCTCAACTGAGTTTTTTTCAACTAAATGACGGATTGCCTGCGAGCGATTAGGCAAATTATTGTCTATTACAAAGCTGTCTAATGCTTTTAAAATCTCTTCATCTATTCCAACTCCAAAACGAACTAAGGCCATAGTGTTACTATTATTAATATTCGTATCACAAATCTATAAAATTCTAAATTGAAAAGCAAACTAAAAATCATAAAAGCTTGATTAGGGAAGATTGCCTTCTATTTCACTACTATTCATTTTAAATCCAAATTCTTAAATTGACGGGTTAAGTTAACCATTTATTGGTATTATTGCCCGCAACTTATGTTAAAAGCATTCGCAAATACTCAGAGCCTTTCTCCATATATTATATTTTATTTAACATTCTAAAACTATTAATGATGTTAAAACACCTACATTTAACCGTTTTTATCAAACGTTAATGTAACCAATTGTACTAATCTGTTCGTACAAACAATCCAAAAAAAACAGGGCTCATAAAATGTTTCGCTTGAAAATATTCATATTCCTCATATTTATCTCGATTTCACTAGTCTCTGAAGGACAGTTATATATCAACGAGTTTGTTGCATCCAATTCAGGTATTACTCTTGACCCCGACTTTAACGAAAGTTCAGACTGGATTGAAATTTATAACGCCGGGAGTCAAGCCATTCAATTAAAAGGCTATTATGTTACCGACAATATTTCTGTTCCAAATAAATGGCAGATAAATGTCAATGCGGAAATTGGAGCTGGTAAGTTCATGGTTATCTGGGCCGATGGAAAAGATACTGCGCTTCATACTAATTTTAAATTAACAGCAGCCGGCGAGGAGCTTGGCATATTTTCTCCGACCTTGTTTGTTCTGGATACTCTAGTTTTTGGAAATCAGGAATTGAATATTTCATATGGAAGAAAAACTAACGGTGGTAACGAATGGGTGTACTTCACAGCACCAACCCCCGGAACAACTAATAATAGTTCTGTAAGTTATTCCGAAGTTGTAAAAAGCGATCCTTCATTTTCACTTCCAGGGGGAATTTACACTTCTGCTATTTCTGTTCAATTAACAACCATTTTTGATGGGGAGGTTAGATATACTCTCGACGGTGCTGAACCCAACGAACTGTCTATGCTTGCTGCTGACCCGATTGGTATTACAAAAAATACAGTTGTCCGGGCGCGAATCATTAAGGCCGGACAGTTGCCAGGTCCTGTTAATACAAATTCCTATTTTATAGATACTATTAATGCAATGGGAACTCTGCCGGTTGTTTCAATCTCTACTGATCCGATGAACTTCTGGGATCCGATAAAGGGATTATATGTTCAATCATTTAAACCCGACTGGGAGATTCCTGTAAATA
Source organism: Bacteroidales bacterium (assembly GCA_038316435.1). Taxonomy (GTDB): domain Bacteria; phylum Bacteroidota; class Bacteroidia; order Bacteroidales; genus JACJXF01. The sequence goes on from JBBQAQ010000012.1 coordinate 14,015, forward strand.
TTGAACTTTTTGAAAACGACGGGCGTGTTGGTTCTGCTTTCAACCTGCGGGCTGGTATTAAAGTAAATGGTTTGTATTCCTGGCAATTACCTGAGAAAATGCTGGGTGTATATTTCCGAAAAGAATACGGTGCCAGTACTCTGGATTACCCACTGATATTCGATAAATCGCGGAAAAGCTTCAACACCTTTGCGCTCAGGGCATCAGGTAGCGATTGGGCTAATACAATGTTCCGCGACGGAATGATCCAGAATTCAACCATGGGATATACTGGCCTTGATAATTCAGGCTTCCGCGCATGCGTCGTTTATGTTAATGGCCAGTATATGGGCATTCACAACATCCGCGAAAAGATTGATGAAGATTTCATTGTTGGAAATCATGGGATTGATCCTAGTACTTTCGATATGGTCGAAAACCAGAATTTTGCTGAAACAGGCGATTTGACAGCGTATAATGTTTTATTGGGACTCGTTGCTAATGACTTATCAATTCCTGCGAATTATGACGCTGTTGCTGCTCAGATGGACATTGAGAATTTTACTCAGCTAATCGTTACTGAAGTATATGACGGAAATTCATCTATCGGTCATAATGTAATGGCTTGGAAACCAACAGATTCAGGAAAATGGAAATGGGTAATCTGTGATCTGGACCGCGGCTTTTTCGGTGCAGGTAACCAGATGATTAGTTTTTATCTTGCTCAGGATCCATGGCCTTTCAAACAATTAATGAATAATGCAGATTATAAAAAATATTTTGGGCGAAAACTTGCCGATCACTTGTTTACTACATTTAGTCAGAGCCGAATCGATTCATTGATTGAGTGGCACAAACAAACCATTGCTGCAGAAATGCCAAACCATATTGAGCGATGGAAAGGTACTTCATCAAGCTATGGTAACCCCATATCTTCTATGAATTACTGGTATAGCGAAGTGGATAAAATGAAAACTTTTGCCAGAGCCAGACCTTCCGTTTTACTTAATGATCTGACTAAATATGGCTTTTTGGGTGCTGTGCCCGTTTCAATTGCAACCTTCCCTGCAAATGCCGGCAATATAACTTTCAATGGACTGAAAATTCCTTTTTCTTTTTCCAGTGGCGCTTATCCTTCGGGTGAAACGATAAAACTTGTTGCTGAACCGAAAGCGGGATTTAACTTTATTGGGTGGAAATCAAATACTAAGAACCCTATTATTGCCAAAGAAAGTGAATGGAAATATAATGATACTGATCCCAACTTAGACCTTACATGGATAACCTCTGCTTTTAGCGATGTATTCTGGAAAACAGGAGTGGCAGAATTCGGCTATGGAGACAGCGATGAAGCAACTGTTGTTGGTTTCGGGGGAAACACAAACAACAGATATATAACTACTTACTTCCGTAAAAGTGTTGTACTGACCAATAAAGAGACTTTAAAAAATATTACCATTTTGTTGAAGTGCGATGATGGAGCTGTTGTATATGTAAATGGAAGCGAAGTATTTCGGCAGAATATGCCCGCAGCAATAATTAGTAAAAACACACTTGCACTCTCATCCATTGCAGGAGCAGATGAAAGTACATTTACATCGCATTCAGTAAGTAGTTCGGCTTTTGTAAATGGTCAAAACATTATTGCTGTTGAAGTTCATCAGAATGCAGCCAATAGCGCAGACGTAAGTTTCGACCTTGAACTATTTTCCCTTGGAACACCTGAAGACATCTACCTCACTACTTCAAAAGAACTTTCTGCAAACCTAGTGTCAGAATTTAATGTTTTGGCTGTTTATGAACGCGACGGGAAATGCATGCTTCCAAGCGAAATTTCAACTGTTATGACGCTTTCAAAAGATTGCTCACCATGGGTAGTGCCCGAAAATGTTATTATCACTAGAACAGGGAAAATGATTATTGAACCTGGTGTTGAACTTTGGATGTCTGATGGAGTTTCAATTTCTTTAATGGGGGAAATTAATGCAATTGGAACAGCTTCTGAACCGATTATCTTCAAGAGTAATCCGCAAAGCGTGAATAAGAAATGGGGAAATATTAGTATTAATGATGTTAGTGATACATGTCATTTTAGATATGTGCATATCGAAGGTGCTTCAAAAGGACTTAATCCTGCTTATGATATTTTTGCTCTGACTGTTTTTCAATCGAATATTATTCTCGATTACCTGTTTATTGATAATGTTTACTATAATCCCCTGGCATTATATAATTCAAATACCGTACTTACAAATAGCAGGTTACACACTGAATATAACGGAGCCGATATGCTCAATGTCAAATTTGGCAAAATCCTTATCGACCACTGCGAATTCCCGGGTAATGATAAGCTAGATGTTGATGCCATTGATTTTGGAGAAATGACAACGGGAAACACAGTTGTTAAGAACAGCTGCTTTCACGATTTTGATGGGTTCAACTCTGATGCTGTCGATTTAGGTGATCATGCGAAGAATGTAATCATCGACAGCAATATTGTCTTTAATATTCAAGACAAAGGAGTTTCGATTGGACAACGTTCTTCAGCGAAAATCACAAACTCCATCTTTATTAATTGCGGTATGGGGGCAGGCATGAAGGACTCCAGCAATGTTGCTATTGATCATTGCACGTATTACGGAAACATTTATGCCATAGCCAATTATCAGAAACATCCGGGTGATGCAGGCGCTAATGCTGTTATTACCAATTCTATAATTTCTAATTCATACGAAGCGGGATATTTCAGTGATGCGTACTCAAGTATTAATATTTCTAATTCGTCAGACGATACAGAGAAACTCCCCGATGCAAATAATAACCTCTTTGTAAATCCTCTTTTTACTAATCCAACTTTATCCGACTTTACATTATCTGCCAGGTCGCCACTAATTGATGCCGGAACTTTTGGAAATATTGGAGCAGGAATAAATGTACCAAATATTATTCCTTCAGTAATGATAAGCGATATTGTTTATTATACTCAAAGTGGAACAGAGGATATTGAGTTTATCGGGCTTTTTAATCCCGGAAATGCTGCGGTTATTATGGATAGTTGTCAGTTTACAAAAGGCATAACATTCTTGTTTCCTCAAGGGATTTCAATTGGTTCGAAAGAAATGCTGTACATTACTTCCAATAGTAGTTCTACATACTGGAGTAACAGGGGTGTTAGTGCTTATCAATGGACAACTGGACGATTATCAGATCAGGGCGAAGCGATACAGCTGGTTAATAAATATGGAAAGGTTATCGATCAGGTCGTTTTTGCCAACATTGCACCTTGGCCTGTCCCCACAAATTCACAACAGGCAATTACCCTAAAAAGTGCAAATGTTGATAATCATTTTGGTGAAAACTGGATGTTGATTGATTTGGATAAGGTAGTTAAGGTTAAAAATGTTGATTCAATTAACCCGATGGAAGTGTATCCGAATCCAACACACGGTCTTGTAAAGGTCTCATTTCCAAATAATAGTGTCTCTGACGTGCTTATTTATTCTGTGCAGGGAACACTTCTTGGTCGATATTCCCTGAATAAACTTAATTACACAGAAATTGATCTTTCAGTCTATAACCAGAGTGTGGTAATTCTGAGGATTGGTGATCAGATAAGAAAGGTGATTGTTTTGAAATAGTAGTTTACTCCCCTTTCATCTTAGTGTCAAATCCAAATTTAAAACTTACACACAATCGCTGACGTTTTTAGGGATTACCTTTTTGTAATCTGATGCAATTATGAAGTAATGTGCTTGTATACAATATCTTTCATAGTTTCAGATATTAAAGGGTTAACTAATTTTTATAAAAATAATCCTTTCTGGCACTTCATCACCAGGAAGGATAAGTTATTCGGAAAAGAAAAACTTTCAATCTGGGAGGTTTATATGGGTGATATCCAGATAGTGGAATAAGTAGAAAGATTTCCTGATATTTATTTCAATTTAAGATTTTTATAAATAATCGAAATAAGGTCTTCTTGTGAAAAAGGTTTATTTAGAAAATCATTACACCCACTTTCAAATGCTTTATCTCTGTCTGCAATATAGGCTGTTTGCGCTATAATTGGCAGATCCGGAAGAAATTCTCGGATTTTCTCAGTGGCTGAATATCCATCCAGAACTGGCATTTTCATATCCATTAAAATAAGATCAATGTTTTGATGGGATCTGCATTTAGAAATTGCTTCTTCACCATTAATTGCATGAATTAGGTTGATATCCAGATTTTTCAGGAATAAAGAAATTATTAAAAAATTATTTTCGTTATCCTCAGTTACAAGGATGGTTTTCCCTTTAAGCAAAGTATTGTTTCCAATTTCTGAGGCCTTGGATTCCTGAATTGAAGTCTGTATTATTGGAATATAAGGAAGAGAAAAATAAAACACAGATCCTTTTCCCGGCTCAGATGTCAGCCATATTTTGCCATCAAGAAGTTCGCAGTATGCTTTGCTTATTGATAAGCCAAGCCCCGTTCCTCCATAAAGGTCTGAAACCCCATTGTCAACCTGATAGAAGTTATTAAATATTTTTGTATGCTGGTTAATTGGGATTCCAATACCGTTATCCGCAACAAAAAATTCAATTGAAGAACTATGTAATTTATATCCAAAGTCAACCTGGCCTTTTTTAGTAAATTTCAGAGCATTATTTAACAGATTAGAAAAGATTTGAATAAACTTGACTTTATCTGTTTGAAAAATAATTTCCTCTTCAGGAACGCTATTAATATTTCTAAGAGAGATACCCTTTTCTTTAGCATCTTCTGAAAACTGATTATACAGATTGGAAAGAGTTGCATTAAGATTAACTGAAATAATGTTAAGCTTTGTTGTATTTGATTCAATACTTGCGATATCAACGATATCTTTAATAATTGAAAGCAATTGCTTTCCACTTTTACGGATAACTTCAATGAACATCATTTGAGACTCCTTTGGCCTGTCGGGTTCCGCAAGAAGTGATGAAAACCCAAGAATAGCGTTCATCGGTGTGCGGATTTCATGAGAAATGTTATGAAGAAATGATGTTTTCAACCTGTCGCTTTCTTCGGCCCTTTCTTTGGCTGCAATTAGCTCTTTTTCAGCCTGTTTACGATGAGTGATATCTTTAGCTACCTGAAGTGCCCGATTAATTGCATAGGGAAGTTTACCAGGTTTGTCTTTTAATATGTAATCAACCGCTCCCAGTTTTATAAGATCAATAGCAGTCTCTTCACCAATAGCACCTGAAAAGCAAATAAAAGGAATCTCCGGACATATTTCGATGGCACTTTTTAATGCTTCAAATGCGTTGTACCCGGGTAGGCTAAAATCTGCTAAAATGACAGAATAGTTTTTACTGTTTAGTGCCTTTTTGTAATCTGATTCATTTTCAACACGATCCATTTTAATATTATATCCGGCATTAGTCAATAAATGATGAATGATTTCGAAGTCATTAATAGAATCTTCCAAGGACAAAATGCTTAAAACCTGATTGGGTAGAGTTTTCTGATCCATTTTGATTTTTATATAGTGTTAATAATGACTAAATTTTTCCTTATATACAAAAGCAGTGAGAGCACTAAACTAAGTAATAAAAAAAGACCCTTACATGGCCAATTTGAAAATTTACGTCTGATAGACTTACCCTATGCATTCCTATGGTCTATTAAAAGCATAAGGCTTAAGATGGTCAAAACAGAAACAGACAGAGTTTTTTATTTGTCTGGATGGTTGTCGTTTAAGAGCTTGTCAAAAACAATTTTTTACTATAAATCAACACTTCCTGAATTATCAGGATTTTAATGAGAAAAGTTTAAACCAACCTCAAAAAGAAATTCCAGTGGTATGGTTTAACATAGAAAATACTTAATATTTTAAAAAAGGCCTTGACTTATCGGTTAAAAAACTGTGCAATCCTATTTTATTGATTTTTTTGAACCAAATACAACTTACTCAAAAAGTCATGAATCTTAATATATTAATAAAAATGAGCCGCTTTTGTAAAAATAGTCTTTACTTGTATTAAAAGCAACATATTTTTAAGCTGAAAGGCCTTTAAATTGACACCTATTCGATCTAACACTATTTTAAAACAGTGATCGCAATGTGAAAAATAAAATTCTCCTTGTTAGGTTTTCCTAATATTTCGAAATGGTTATTATTTGCACAATTTACTAATTGCATCCACAGCATCCGTATCTCCTAAATCTGCAGCTTTTTTTAAATCCAGGCATCCATTGTCGGCCTGTCCCAGCTTATTTTTTGCCACACCTCTGTTGTACCAGGCTGCTGCATATTTTGGCAAATACCCGATAGCTTTTGTAAAATCATCGATTGCATTTTTGTAATCCATCAGATTTAGCTTTGCCGTTCCTCTGTTGTAATAAGCTAGGGCAAAAGAAGGATCAATTTCAATCGCTTTATTAAAATCCGTTAAAGCTCCTTTATTGTCTTTGATGCTAACCTTAGCATTTCCCCTGTAATAATATGCATCCGGATTTTCAGGGTCGTACTCCAGGGATTTTGTATAATCGGCAATTGCTCCTTTGAAATCTTCAGATTGCGCCCTTGATATTCCCCTATTGACATAGGCAATGGTATACTCCGGGTTAATTTCAATGGCTTTGGTGAAATCATCAATGGCGCCTTTATTATCTTTAAAACCGGCTCTGGTATTTCCCCTGTTGCAATAAGCTTCAGCAAATTGCGGATTAATCTCAATGGCTTTGTTGTAATCGGCAAGTGCACCAACTGAGTCCTGAAGAAAAGATTTAGAATCGCCCCTGTTTTTATAAGCTTCAGCAAATCCGGGATTTATTCCAATGGCTTTTGAAAAGTCGGCCATAGCTCCTTTATCGTCCTGTTGGTTAACTTTTGCTACTCCCCGGTTATAAAATGCAAGTGAATTAGAGGGATTAATTTCTATGGCTTTTGAAAAATCCTCAATTGCCCCAATATCGTCAAGTTGGTAAGTTTTAGCAACTCCCCTGTTATAATATGCCAATTCGTAAAAGGGATTCATCTCAATAGCCTTGGAAAAGTCAGCCATAGCTCCTTTGTCATCCTGAAGGCCAAGCTTTAAAACTCCCCTATAAAAATATGCTTCAGCGTAGGCGGGGTTAATTTCGATAGCTTTGGTGTAATCGGCTATTGCTTCTGTTGTATTTCCAAGCTTGACCTTTGCATTTGCCCGATAGCAGAATGCCTCAGCAAAATCGGGTTTTACTTCAGTGGCTTTTGAAAAATCAGAAATTGCTGCTGCGAAATCACGAAGCTCAAGGTATGCGCTTCCTCTGTTTACATAAGCATTTGAATACTTTGGGTCAAGCTCAATGGCTTTGGTATAATCTGCAATTGCTCCCGCAAAATCATTTTTATTGTAATTGGCAATGCCTTTGTCGTTAAGCGCTTTGGCCGTTTGGCTGTAGGTTTCACTAATAAAGAGAAAACTAAGAAGAATCAGAATACTTGCTTTCATTGAGATTTATTTAGGTGGATTATAGTCTGCTTATATTTTGATCAGTTTGATTAAAAAAACATCATTTTCACGAATATCCAAATCCTTAGAAAATGTGCTGCCTGATTTTATTTTTACTATTTCAGATGTAACCAGAGAACCGTCATTGATTTTTTTGATTTGCTCAACCTGAAGTTTTGTCAATTGTTTTGGTTTTCCCAGATCGAGATAGGTTGTGTACGCATCATTTGGCCGATACCCAACCTTATAAATTTCCATCGAATAGGTACCTTCCTGAATTCCCGGTAAATTAATTTTAACTTTCCCTTTAGGCTTTGCAGGCAAATCCCCGACATAATCGGAGCGGCAACTTGCATGCATGGGTATGTTGCTCTTGCAGGTTTTGGAATAACCCGAATCAGGAACCAGGCAGTAGCAAGAAGGGAAATAATAATGAAGGTTATTCTTGCTGGAACTTTTGTTTTCTTTAGGAAAAGCGAAATTCTTTTCACCCATGCGGGAAGTGTCTGGAGTCTTTCGTCTGAAATCATTTTAAATTATGGTGTCTAAAATTATTTATCTCTATCCTTAATGCATCTCACAAACAGCCCTGATCCTTTTGCGTTTGGCTCTTCAACAACTTTGGTATTGCCAAACTTCAGAATTTCGGTCCAGACTTTGGTCGTATTGCTTGTTAACTCGGTAGCACTCCACATATAACAATAGTATCCAAAAGAGCCAAAGGTTCCGTCGGCGTCATTTCTGAAACTACCAGAGATTGCGGTAAATCCATCATAGTTATCTGCTCCAATATTCGGGCTCTCCCAATGCTTTGTTCCGGCTTCTTTTAAGGTCCCTCCGGCTAATGCAAGTTTTCCTGAATATTCGATAAGCATGCTCCAATCGTCACTATCAGGCACGTGCCATCCCTCAGGACAAAGTTTACCAGTATTTACTGCATACCAGTTATACAATGCGCCATAGGTTTCAAGACTCAGGTTTTCATCTCTGTTCATCCAGCAATAGGCCGGAGTAGTGAGGCCAGCCCATTCAGCATCAGTATCAGCAAATGGAATATCGGTAGTATCTTTATACTTTGATGTTTTAAGATTTTCAACCATCCAAACCTGCGAGCCTATTGTGACAATGTGGTAAACATTGCCATCAGCATCTGTTAATGCACCGGTTGTAAATATCACTAACTCACCATAAGCAGTCCCAAAGCTATTGGTGGCATAAGCCCGAAGTTTATATTTTGTATTTAAAGGGAGGTTTGTAAGAGTACTTGTAAATATCCCTGTACCAGTCCCATCGGTAGTTTTCTCATCTTCAACTGTAGGAATATGGTTCGTACTCCAGCATACACCCCGCGCTGAAACCTCTGCTCCACCTTCTTTTCGTACAGTTCCACCAGAAACGGCAGTTGTAAGTGAATCTTCGGTTATTGCGGTGGTTGTAACTACGGGTATAGTGCCGGGATCATTTTTACAACTTACAAGCAATGCAATACTTATTCCAAGAATAACAAATTTGGGAAAACGGAGTATGCTCATTTTTCAAATCTTTGATTTAATTAACTTGCCGAAAATCAGCATATATTATTTCGCTAAAACCGTATAGGTATTAGGTTTCAGCTTCATCAGAAATGGTAAGCTTTTCCAAAGTATTCGCTTAAGTAAAACAGCAAATTTAGCAATTGAAAAGCTCTTCATCTGAAATTCAATAACTTCTTTTTTATAAAGTGCAGATTTACTATTCAATATTTCAAATCCCATGGTATAAAGTAGGAAATTAAACAGAGCCGGGGTATAAATATTAATATGCCCATAAGAGTTATAATGCTTAAACTTCTTATCCACTTTAAAAGAAAAATCAATAGGAACCTCAAAAATCTGGTTTCTGGATATCCTTTTTATTTCACCCATTAATTGTCTGGGATGCTCCACATGTTCGATTACATGGGAACAAATTGCAAGATCGAACTGTTTATTGGCAAAGGGGAGATTGTATCCATCGAATTGCCTGATTTCGACCAATCCCTTTATAGTTTTTTGCGACATTTGCTTTATGGCACTGTCGGATATTTCCACAGCGGTGTATTCCTCGCAAAAATTACCTTCACTTAATAACGAAAGGATGTTACCGTCACCCGCGCCAATATCCACAAGATTTTTAAAATGCAATCCCCTGGAAATATCAAAAATATTCTCCACTTTGCCCACTGCGCCTATTCTGCGCCATTCTTCGGTTTTATCAGAATAATGGGAATCGTATTTTTCTTTAAGATCTTTATTAACGGTAATCATGGAATCATATTTGAATGGTAATAGTAAATATTTGATTCCGATTGTCCAAATAAAAAATATGCATTTTTCTATTCAGGACAGCAGAATAAAGATCCTTTGAGCTATTAATGCAGAATGCAAGAATTGAAATTGAATATTTCTGAGATTACAAATTCTGAATTTTGACTAAAAAAAAAGAGCTTCCTCAACGAGAAAGCTCTTTAAATGAATCAAATGACTGTTTAATTTACAAAAGCATATCCCATGATCTGAGTATCACTGAATGTGGTCATTGTTTTGGAAACCATGATATCGTATATCATTCCATTGCAACCAAAAAGAATTGATTTTGCATCATAACCTAGTAACCTCAGGTATGCAACAAGTGCAGCACTGGTTTGTCCGGTATAGCAGTAAACTGCAATTGGTTTATTAGTTGGAAGGGTTTTAAGGTCAACAAGTAATTTAATAGACTCTTTAGGTGTGTATTGGATTGCACCGGGAATATGTCCTGGATCGGTATATTGTGCTGCAGGCCAGTAGTTAACGATGTAATAACCAGCAAGATTATCAAACACAGTCTGTTTAGTTACTTTTGCTGGGTCAAAACCTGCTGTAAGAAGTTCTGTAGCTCTGGCTTCCAGAATATCTTGACCGGTGCTAAAACCAGTTGAAAGAACAGGAAGGCTTCCTTGAACTCCTTTTTCAGTTGCAGTTGAAACGAATTGTGAAGCATAAGCATTTCCTGAAGCAACGGCAGATTTCCAACCTGAGGCAAATTGCACGTTCCATGAACTCATACCCCATTTAAGTGAAAATACTTTATCGTAACCCAAAACTCTTAAAATTGTTGTTACATATCCAGCTGTCTGGCCTGAATAGCATACCATGGCAACTTTAGTGTAAGGAGTCAAGTCTAAAGCTTTGATGTGAGTCAGAACATCCTTAACAGCAACATTATGAGCATTTAGAATATGTCCAGTTGCAAAATCAGCTACGGCTCTGATATCAATAATATACACCTGACCGGTTTCATTTAGAGATTTTAAATCAGTTGCAGTCATAATCGCTGGCATATCAGTATTAACATAATCCTTCATCAGCGGAGATTCTGCTGACTCGAGATATTCAACTAATACCTGAGATTCATTGATAGTTTTTTCATCTTTCTCGCATGAACTTACAAGGAAAGTAAGTAAAAGAATACTTAAAAAATAATTCCTGAATTTTAACATAGTTTTAATTATTTAATTGTTTAACGTATTGGATTTCAAGCTTTTTAAATTAATTCATCCATGATGCCGGTAATTTGCCATCTACAGTAATTTTAGTAGTAGCGCTTTTTTCCCATTCGAGTAAATCGGATTCAAACAGATATAGATTCTTATTTATCAACAGGCCATTCTCATTCCGGATATGGCATTTTGAAGAGCAGGATACTCCTTGTCCGGCATTGGTTCTTTCAGTCCATCTAAGGATATTGTGAGGAGAAGTATAATTGTACGTCGGAAATGCATCGAAATTAGCATATTCCTCAACTCCGAATTTACTCCAGTTATCAGGTGCTGCAAGAGTTCTGCGTACTAATGTGAACTTAAATTCGGTCTTGATGTCAGGTATTGGATTTTGTGCAATTTTAAATCCCAGATAAGAAGGCACCCGTGCTCCTTCACCATGTATATGGCAACTTCCACAATTATTGTAATTCTGTGAATGGCAAACCTGACAATTGAAATCATTATAATGCATTGTATGGTAGACGTTTTTCGTTGCAATTTCAGTATGACAGTCTTCACATTTTGGTAACTCACTGTAAGCATAGCGTTGTTCTACCGGTTTGCCATCGCCGTGCAATTCCGATCCGCTGTGACAATCCATACATTTATAGCCCATTTTAGACAGGTGTACATCAGAAACAGTTCCTGAAGCTACTCCTAAATATGCATGCCCACCACGGGAAACATGGCATGTAACACAAACTGAAAGCATATCCGGAGTTTGTGTGAATTCATGACCTTTTGCAAGTCCCCCGCCTCCGATAGGTGGACGCACAATATGGCAATTTCCACAGGTTCCATGACAAGTTGCACAATTGGAAGTATACCCTTCAATCTGATGAGCCGGGAGTTTATCAAAATCTGCTGGTCCGCTCAAGCCACTTCTGATAGTAACTTTTCTCTTTTGCCCGGTTCCATTATGAATGCTTGTTTTAAAATTTGCAACAATTGTACTGTGACAGGTACCACATTTCTCCTCATAAAACATAGAGGGATGAGAAATAAAATCGCCAGAATGCGCCAGAGTTTTATCAGAGATGCTATCTTTTCCATTATGACAACCCACACAACCAATTTTATAATGCCCTGTTTTTTTATACGACTCAAATCCTGCTCCCCCCATATAAACTCTATCATAGGGCTCATAATGAGGAGCTTCGCCGCCACATCCACCAACTGGGGCTGCTGTATCAGGAGAATAAATCCTTTGCAAATGCGCATAATCTGTGTGGCAACCTTCACATGAAGCAATTCCTTGAACTTCTGGATCTACTCCCGGTTTATTTTCGTTACAATTGGTAAGGAAGAAAGAAAACGCAATCATGCCGATCATAAATACAAAAAAACTCTTCTTTATTAGATTCATACTTTAAGGATTTTATTTGGTCGGATTTTCGAAGTAAACGATTTTATATATCGATTTATATAGCTAGATTACAGCGAATTACAAAAAGTAAAACTTGTGATGCTATTTATGTAAAGATTAAGTATCAAATGATATAATCCAAAGAACTTCATCTGATTTGAATACGTAATCACTTAGTTACAGAACAGAATAAAATATGATCTACATCAGCATTTCTTATGATTCAATTTGCATATATTTGAGGGATAAAGAAAAACTCAAATGAGCAATAATAGTCTCCCATTCACTGCTTGCACAATTAACATCAAACATTGTAAATGTTTTGAAAAGCTGAATCCAGCGGAAAAGGAGCTATTAGAAGCCAATTCTGTTGAGATTAAATATAAAAAAGGCGAAATCATCTGTAAACAGGGAGCGTTCGCTCCTAACATTATGATGATGGTTTCCGGTTTGGCGAAAGTATTTATGGAGACCGGAACTAAATCGTTGGTTCTAAAAATTATTCCTGATGGTAATTTTATAGGAATGGCATCAGTTGCTGAAAGTCAAAATACATATTTTTATTCTGCAATGACTTATGTAGATTCTGTAGTTCGGCAAATTGATCTTGTTACATTTAAGCAATTACTGAGTCAGAATTCAGCTTTTGCAAAAGAAGTAATTGATATTTTAACATCTAATAGTTTACAGATTTACGGCCGTTTCTTTTGTATAACTCAAAAGCAAGCTTTCGGTAGGTTAGCTGACATTATCCTATGTTTGTCTGACCGGGTTTTTAAGCACAGTGAATTTAATCTTCCACTTTCCAGAAAGGATCTTGCTGATCTAACCTGCATGAGTCCGGAAACTGTAATCCGTATCCTAAATAAATTCGCTTCAGAAGGGCTGATTAAAATGGATGGGAAAAAGTTTAGTGTAGTTAATTTTGAGCAACTTAGGCAAATAAGTGAAAAAGGTTAGAAACTTTTGGCCAAATTATCTGACATTTTTATAATCCGGCAAATGATTTTTTGACGTTACAGAAGTCTTTCAATTCAAATTTTAAAACTGACTTTAGGATTTCCTTATTTAAAATATTTGTATCCTAAAGAATATCAATTGGTTAAACAAGTCAGGCTCTTGCTATTTTATTCTTTGCAAATCAATTATTACATTTACACAATTATCCTCCGGGCTTTCTGATATGCCAGGCAAAAAAAATAGATATCAGAATTATTTCTAACCCATAAATTTTTCTCATGAGTTTATTTATTAGATCATTAATGTTCAGGATTTGGTATTGGTATATCAGCAGGATTGATGCCGATAACGAAATAGTATTTATGAATTACGGATATGATGATCCAAATGAGAACATTATTCTGGATCCTGAGGATGAGTCGAACCGTTATTCAATCCAGTTATATCACAGACTTGCAGCTGCAACCGAACTTAAGGATAAACACATTTTGGAAGTGGGATGCGGCAGAGGCGGTGGCCTTGCTTATGTTAAAAAGACCTTTTCACCGTCGATTGCAGTAGGAATGGATCTTGAAGACAAAGCAGTGAAATTCGCAAACAAACATCATATTAGCGAGGGATTGGATTTTGTGCAGGGAGATGCTCATAGTCTGCCTTTTGAAAACAATAGTTTTGATGCTGTGTTAAATGTTGAATCTTCCCACAGATATCAGGATATGGACTTATTTCTCTCTGAAGTTTCCCGCGTTTTAAAACCTGATGGATACTTTTTATATACTGATTTTCGCTTTCCCTCAGAAATGGCGGATTTAAAAAGGTCATTGGATTTAACTGATTTTAAGCTCATTGAAGAGCAAAATATTAATGCAAATGTTACGGGTGCTCTTTTTAAGGATTCTTTGAGAAGAAAAAACCTAGTAAAAAAACTGATCCCCCGCTTTATGCAAAAAACCGCATTAAACTTCGCCGGCGTTATTGACTCCGACACATATAACCAGATTTCTGCAAAAAATTGGCTTTATTACGTTTATATTTATCAGAAGACAGGCGCAAAAATTACATAAAAAGATGAAAAAGCTTACAGGCATACTATTCGTATTATCCCTCGTTTCAGCAATTCATTTTAGTGTTTTTTCACAGTTTATCCCGGTGCGAAGTGGAAGTTACAGAACAACCTTAATTGTTTTTTCAGATAGTTTGGTCGTTTCACCTGAGATTTCAAATCTCGAAATGGGAGTTTACTAATGCCGGCTTACTGCCAACGATGGAACATATACTTCACAGTCGGATGTTTTAATAATCGTTACGGATCTGGCCAATCTTGTGCCTTATGTTTCAATAACCACTCCCGCTAATAATTCCTCTTATTATGAAGGAAAGTCAGTTACTTTAGGAGTAAATGCCACAGATTTGGATGGAACAATTTCAATGGTCGAATATTTCTCAGGGGATATTAAACTCGGGGAAGCACTGTCTGCTCCATTTTCAATTATCTGGACCGGGGGAAACATCGCAAGCCACTCCATCACTGCAAAAGCAACAGATAATGGTGGCGCAACCGCAGTGTCATCGCCGGAAATACAACCTGTATTCTTTACTATGGAAATACAACAGGAGGCCCTTTCCCTGGAATTAATGTAAAACCTAACGTTCCCTATAAAATTAGAGCAAGTGAAGGAAGTATGGTGTATTTTTATTATACCTATTCTTTTACCGGGGGAGAAAGGAATACCTCCGCTTCGATGCATACCTATGAAATCGGCAGCTGTAATTCAAGCCCGCCTTTCTTGACGGTTCTGCCAGTAAACCTTGCAATTGCCGCGGCTGCAAATAGTAAAGGAACTTTTACAGTTGATACAAATGTGGATTGTGCGATTTCAAGCGATCAGAGCTGGCTAACTCTGAGCAGTTCAACAACTAACGTTTTCAAAACAATAACCGCAACTGCAACGCTAAACCCAACCGCAATTCAGAGAACTGCAAATATTACTGTTTCGGGTGCCGGAGTAACAACAAAAACAATTGTGGTTAAGCAAGCAGCCGGAACAACTGATGTTCAGGAAGTTTCACAGGAAGGTGTTCAAGTTTACCCAATCCCTGCAGCTAACAGGATATTTGTAAGCGGACTTAAAACCGAAACGGTTGCAAGCATTTTCAATATCTGTGGAAATCGAGATAACTCCTAGCCCTGAGAGGGCGACATATCGGAACCATAGGCACCGCTTATGGTCAACACGAAGCCACCTGTAGGATCGCCTCCTGTGAATCTATGAAAAGTCAAGCCAAAAACTCCCCTCCTCATACTCAACCACTACCTCACCGCTGTTTTGAAAATGAAAGGTATTCAAAAGCGAAGAAATATCCTGTCTTAATGCCATCAATGCATTATCGATCAGGTCTTTCCTGAAGCCCTTTTCCTCTAGGTGCATAACGAAATCGATAGACATAATTCGACTTACAACCTGTCCGAATTCAACCAGTTTTCTCTGTGGAATCTGCATATCCACTTCAAAATTTACCAATTCTCTTACATGATCTGCAGCGCGTGAAGTGAATCCCTTTAAAAAATGATAAAAACTCCGCTCTTTGGCAGATTTCATCAGTTTAAGAACAGAATCTGCTATCTGTTGGTAAAGAATGTCATTAGAGCCTTCGAAAATCTGGAATGGACGGCTGTCAACAACCGATCTGCCGGCAATGTGATTGAGTTTATATCCCTTTGCACCTACAAGCTGAAGGAGAGACTGCGCGGAATCCTGCATCATATCTGATGTTACGGTTTTTATGACATTTGCTTCAAACCCGAGTGACGAAAGATTATTTTCTGTACCGGCTATTTCTGCCGATTTCAGACAGAATGCGGAGCAGATGGTGAAATTAGCCTGTAACCTCGATAATCGTTGCTGTACCTGATCGTAATCAAAGAGGTTCCTATTTCCTACCAATCTTGATTTGGTATGAGAAATTGCCTCATCCAGAATTCTCTGAATAAAGCCAAGTCCCATCGCAGGAAACTGAAATCTGCTTCGATGCAACATGTCCAGTAACATCTGAATACCAGTGGTTTGCGGAATTAATTTCTGATCTTCCGGAATATGCACATCAATATGATTTCTGCCGTAAGGAATTTGATACAAACCGAGGTTTTCGAAATATTCCTCCACCACAATTTTCTGATTCGGGGCGTTCACATCACAGATAAACATATCAATATCTCTCATGAGACTCCCTGATTCCGTTCTTTTTCGTGCAGTAAGTACCCAAAAGTCGGCCATTCCGGTAAGTCCGGCCCAGTGTTTTTTTCCCTCGAGATGAAAAAGACCATCTTTCTCCGAAAATGAAGTATTCATGCTCAAAGCATCACTTCCGAAATTAGGCTCAGTGATCATGAGTCCTCCCATGCAACTGGTATCCAGAAACCTTTTAAAGACTTTCTGCTTGGCACTTTCTTGTCCATATTTGGCAACAGGCTGAATAAACAAAGCATTATTTATTCCCAGAGTAAGCGAAAGAGCAAGTGATTCGTAGGATGCAGCGGAAACAAAAGCGATGTTTTCCTTAACAGTTCCTCCAAAACCGCCGTATTCTTTTGGAATGCAAAGTGCGAGAGGCTTTCCCGACATAAGCTCTTCAAGAACAGCAGGTGGTATTCCTCTTGTACTGCAAAACTGATCTATCTTATCATCTTCATGAAACGCCCGTTTCATACTGGCCTTGAACTCTTCGAGCAGACGACGAAAAGAAGGATCACTAACTGGAGCCTCAAGTGTTTGATTTACTGCAATATATTGATTGTCCGGCATGTGTACGTTTTTAGTTAAGGATATATAACAAATAATCAGTTCAAATTGTTTAAGAGTCAATCGCCAATATTGTCAGCGGTCATTTAATCACAATCAAACCTGTCAGGTCTTGAAGCCTCCTTGCTTCGCTTTCCGCTTCATGGGACGAGAAGGAAGTGGTTTTATTCCCAGACCCTCTGGGTTGGAAAATAAGAATTTCATTTGATACCTCGAAGGCTCTACCTCGGGGTAATTCATTAAACTTTAACCCTTTACTAAAGTCAAGGTTGAAAAGATAATATTCCAAAAATTAGAGAATAAAGTTCATTATATTTGCTGTGATTAAGGCATTGACACTATGAAACATCTATATTATCCAACTCTGTTCATATTTATCATGAGCGGTTTGGTTTCTTGTAAAGAGAAAACTACAGCGGTTAAGGAAAAACTACCTGTAAACGTAAGTGTTATTGTTTCCGAAATGGTTAATTTCCCTACAATAATTGAAGTAAACGGCACTTCTCTTTCTGAGGAAAGTATTGAGTTATTTCCTGAAACTAGCGGTAAACTTATTTACTTAAACATTCCCGATGGAGAAGCTGTAAAGAAAGGAAGTTTGCTTGCAAAAATAAATGATGATGAACTTCAGGCGCAACTGGAGCAATCTAAAGTTCAACTTGAACTGGCAGTAAAAACAGAAGATCGTTTAAAAAAGCTTTTGGCTGTTAATGGGGTCAACCAGTCTGAATACGATGTATCATTGAGCCAGTTAAATGAAATCAAGGCCGCAATTCACATTCTCAAGGCAAAAATCGACAAAACCGAAGTTCGTGCACCTTTTGACGGGAATCTGGGATTGAGATTAGTGAGTCCCGGCGCATACGTTACAACTCAAACTTTACTCGGCACATTACACCAAAATGATAAAACTAAAATAGATTTTACAGTTCCTGAAACCTATGCAAAGCTTGTGGATAAGGGAGATACCGTATATCTACTGACAAATGATTCCAAGGAACAGCAAAAAGCAACCATCTCCGCCATAGAGTCACAAATTAATCCAGACACACGAAGCATCAGCGTAAGAGCCAGGCTTTTATCGGGTACAATTCGTTCAGGATCATTTGTAAAAGTCATACTTGTGAGAAACGAACGCAGAATAACCGTTCCCTCGAATGCAATTATTCCAAATGCCAATTCAAATCAGATCATCGTAATCAAGGGTCATAAACCTGTGTTTACGAATATTGAAACCGGGCAAAGAAACGCTGATGCTGTTGAAATTCTAAACGGAATTGAAGCCGGTGATTCAGTCGTTGTAAGTGGAGTTCTTTTTGTAAGACAAAATAGTGTGGTAAATGTCGGGAAAGTAGTTAAAATGGACATTTCCGGTAGTCTCGATTCCAAATAGATCGCTAAATGAACATTTCAGAACTTTCCCTAAGAAGACCGGTATTAGCCACTGTGATGAATTTGCTCATCATTTTGTTTGGCGTCACTGGGTATTATTTTCTAGGTGTCAGGGAATACCCTGCGATCGATCCTCCGATTATTACTGTAAGAACCGCATATATTGGTGCAAACGCCGATATTATTGAATCTCAGATAACTGAACCTCTTGAAAAAGCCATAAACGGTATCCCGGGAATTCGTACTTTAACTTCTGCTAGTTCTGTAGGGGGAAGTAATATTACAGTAGAATTCAATCTTGGATCAGATCTGGAAACCGCTGCAAACGACGTACGCGATAAAGTTAGTCAGGCTGTCAGAAACCTCCCCCAGGATATTGATGCACCGCCGGTAGTAACCAAATCTGACGCAAACAGCGATTTCATCATTTTTATGGCTGTGCAAAGTCCCAGCAAAGGAATTATGGAACTCAGCGACTATGCAGAAAACTTCCTGCAAAACAAGTTTCAGACAATTCCCGAGGTAAGTTCAGTAAATGTTGTCGGACAAAAGCGACCCGCTATGCGTTTGTGGGTAGATCCTGATAAAATGCAGGCATACAAAATTGCTTTCAATGACATATCCAGTATTTTAAGAAACGAAAACGTTGAAATTCCCTCAGGAAAAATATATGGCAACAGAACCGAACTGACCATTCGAACCCTAGGCAGATTAAGTACTGTGGATGATTTCGCTAATCTGATTATCAGGGAAGATAAAGCTGGAATCGTGCGACTAAGCGATGTTGCCAAGGTAGAACTTGGACCCGAACAGTACGAGCAAAACTGGAAAATGAATGGCGTAACAGCGGTTGGTGTCGCCCTGATACCTCAGCCTGGTGCAAATTACATTAATATCTCCAATGAGTTCAATAAACGGCTTGACGATATCCGGAAATCGGAAAAAGATAGTGATCTGGTTTTCACAACACTTGTCGATACAACAAAAAACGTCAGAAGATCGTTGACCGAAGTAAAAGAAACTCTCCTAATATCCCTGCTTCTCGTGATTCTGGTAATTTTCCTGTTTTTCAGAAGCTGGCTTATTGCAATTCGTCCCCTCATAGATATCCCTATTTCATTGGTATCTACCTTTTTCATCATGTATATTACCGGCTTTTCAATCAATATTCTTACCCTGCTAGCCATAGTTCTTGCAACAGGACTGGTTGTCGATGACGGGATTGTTGTCACAGAAAATATTTTCAGGAAGTTTGAGAAAGGCATGCCTATTCGGAGAGCCGCGCTGGAAGGAAGTCGGGAAATCTTTTTTGTTGTTTTGTCTACCTCTGTTACGCTGGCAATTGTTTTTCTCCCGGTAATTTTTTTAAAGGGATTTGTTGGAAGTCTATTCAGGGAATTTGGAATTGTCTTGGCCGGGGCTGTTCTGGTATCTGCCTTTGTATCCCTTACCATTACTCCAGTTTTAAATGTTCTGCTTACCGGGAAAAAAACTCAGCACGGAAGATTCTACAATAGTACAGAACCATTTTTCGCGGGAATGGAAAACGGTTATAAAAATATTCTGCAGAAGTTTATTGAACGCCGAAGAATCGCCTGGATAATAGTAATTACCTGTGTTGTAATAATCTTTACTATAGGCCGATCCCTCCAAAGTGAGATAGCGCCTATTGAAGATAAAAGCGGTATCCGTTTTCAGATCACCGGACCCGAAGGGGCAAGTTTTGATTATATGATTAGTGCAGCAGGGCAACTTGAAAATTTCCTGCTGGATTCTGTCCCCGAATTGAATTTTACTTTTTTCTCAGTTCCAGGATTCGGAAACTCCGGACTGAATGGTGCATTCGGAAGAGTTGGACTGGTTCCTTCCAATGAAAGAGAAAGAACCCAGACCGAAATTGCCAAAGATCTAGGAAGAAAAGTCGGAAGGTTTACCGATATACTTATTTTCCCTGTTGAAGAACAAACAATTTCTGTGGGTTTGGGCTCAAGAGGGTCTCTGCCGGTTCAGTTTGTTATTCAAAATCTTGACTTCGAAAAGTTAAAATCCATGATCCCTAAATTTCTGGAAGCTGCCAGAAATGATAAAACTTTTCAAAATGTGGATGTGAATTTGAAATTCAATAAACCTGAAATTGATATTATCATCGACCGTTTAAAAGCCAGAGAGCTGGGTCTAACTGTTGCAGATATTGCAGATGTCCTCCAAAGTGCCTTTAGCGGCAGAAGACTTGATTATTTTATAATGAACGGGAAACAGTACCAGGTAATATCTCAGGTAAAACTAAAAGACCGACAAGTCCCTGATGATATTCTCAAACTTTCTGTCAGGAATAATAAAGGCGTTAACATCTCACTTGCAAACGTTCTGACACTGGTGCCAAACGCAAATCCACCTTCACTTTTCCATTTCAACCGGTATAAGTCAGCTACTTTTTCTGCGTCACTAAGTGAAGGGAAAGCCATCAGTGATGGTGTGGAAGCTATGCAGACTATTGCAGATAATCTGCTGGATGAAAGTTTTCAAACATCGCTAAGCGGTCCCTCGAGAGATTATTCAGAAAGTTCTTCAAATATCGCATTTGCATTTATTCTTGCGCTTATTTTAATATACCTGATTCTCGCCGCACAATTCGAGAGTTTCAGAGATCCAATTACCATTATGCTTACGGTTCCTCTGGCCATTGCAGGAGCAGTGCTTAGTTTGTGGATATTTGGACATACAATTAATATTTTCTCACAGATCGGGATGATTATGCTAATTGGACTCGTAACCAAAAACGGAATTCTAATCGTTGAATTTGCCAATAAGAAGCGAGAACTGGGAATTCCAATGATTCAGGCAGTTGTTGAAGCGTCTACTCAACGTCTGCGTCCAATTCTGATGACTAGTCTTGCAACATCCCTCGGGGCCTTACCAATTGCACTAAGTCTGGGTTCGTCCGCAACCAGCAGGGTTTCATTAGGTATCGTTATTGTTGCAGGAATCATGTTCTCTCTGATCCTTACATTATTTGTCATTCCCTCTGTTTACACCTACATTTCAGGAAAACGGAGAATACTTACCGACGACTCAGATAATTCCTCTTTGAAAAAGTGAAACCATGAACAAAGCACTCATATATTTAGGCTTTCTGCTTTTCCCCCTGAGTTCAATGGCTCAAATACCTTTGAGTCTCAGCAATGCCATTGATACCGCCCTGAAAAACAATTTTGATATTCAGATTGCTAAAAATCTCAATGAGATCGGTAAAGTCAATAATTCATATGGAGTGGCCGGGGGATTGCCAACAGTAAATTTAACCGCCGGAAACAATAATTCTCTGTATGACTTAAATCAGAAATTAAGCAACGGTACTATTATTCAAAAGAACAATGTTTCAAACCATACCGTCAATGCCGCACTGACAGCAGGGTTCACATTGTTTAATGGGTTTAAAGTTTATGCCACTAAAGAAAGACTTAGTATTCTGGAACTTCAGAGTGAATCAGAACTAAATCTTCAGATTCAGAATACGATTGCGGCAGTCATGGTTACGTATTATGATATCATTCGGCAACAAAGCTATCTTGAAATTATCAAAAGTTCTCTTGATGTTTCATCAAAAAAGTCGGAGATTGTTTTGGAGCGTTATTTAGTGGGAATGGCAAATAATGCAGATCAGCTTCAGTCGAAAATGGATGTGAATCTCGCTGGTCAAAACCTCCAAAGTCAACAACTGCTAATTGAACAGGAAAAAATTTCATTACTTCAGCTAATAGGAGTTGTAGAGTATTTCGATGCAACCATAAATGATACTATTCAAGTGGATAAGAGCATTCAAAAAGATTCCATTATCAGTTTTCTTGAAAACAATCCACAGTTTCTCTCTGCAGACCAACAAATTCGAATTAACGAACAGATTATTAAGGAGATAAGGGCTCAACGATATCCAACCCTAAGAATAAACACAGGGTACAATTATGCTTACAACAGCAGTTCTGCTGGGTTTAACTTATTTAATCAGAATTACGGGCCAACACTAGGTGCAAGCTTACAAATTCCTATTTTTAACGGGACTATCTACAAAACCCAACAGGAAGTAGCGACATATAACCTTAGAAATGCCGAACTTCAAAAAGAAAGTCTGCTTTCATCCCTTAAGGCAGATGCTTTAAAGACATACCAGGCTTACGAAAGCACATTAAAACAGATCGAATCCCAACAGGCTAATTTTCAAAACTCTAAAGAATTAGTTGATCTTGTCATTCAGCGATTTCAGCTAAATCAGGCCACTATTCTGGAGGTCAAAGCTGCCCAGGCAAGTTTTGAAACAGCCGGATATGCCTTGATAAACCTCCAGTTTGCAGCAAAAACAGCGGAAATTGAACTAAAAAGACTTGTGTTTCAACTTTCCTATTAAAACGAAACTGTTAATCCCATGAAACTTTCTGCAGCTAAGCCCAGTGAGGGCGATCGAAGCCGGGATCAATCAACGGTAAATAAAGTTAATTTGAAAAGCTGACAAAAGCAAGCCAGAAAACCACTAGGCATTGGGTTTAAGCGCTTTTAGGTGCTGGATTTAGTTAGAACAATAGTTTATTTGGATTCTTGCCGACTATCAAAAATCCTTAAAATGTCCACAAAATCTTTTCTGTTGCGGTAAAATAGAATGTTGTGTTTAGTCAAAACACATTTCCTGATTTTCTTATTCTCATAAATCAAAGGAAATTGTTTGGGATTAATTGAAATCTGAGAAAGTGATGAAGAAATAATTTCAATAAACCCTTCCAGAACCCTATCATCCCTATTTTCTTAAAGGTAATCAAGGATAGACACAAAGTCATTTTCAGCTAATGGTGACCAAATAATTTGCTTAGGCACGTAAATATTTCTTGCGAATTTTGGCCATAATTTTCTCGTTGGGAATACCTTTTCCTAACTCAATTTCCTCAATCGCATCAAAAATGCCTTGTTTTTGCTCTTCAGTCAATTTTTCCCAATCTCTTATGTCCTTTTTCTCATTAATGTAATTTATTAGGACTCCATACAACTCCTCTAATCGATTCTTTTCAAGTGAATCGATTTTAAGTTTTAGATCAGAGACTGTCATAATTTGACTTTTTTCAAAAGTACAATAAATATTGCTCAAGTATTAATCTGGCTAGAATACCTTACAACTGACAATTCCATTAATTAAGGATTATAAGAATTTCTAAGGACGATTGCTTTCATTCAACTTACTCTTCCTCATCCCATAAAAGAAATAAATAACCAATCCCATCCCAAACCATATCGCCAGATTGATCCAGGTATTGAAAGGCAAAGAAAACATCTGAGCCAGGCAGATCAATGCACCAAGAATCGGAACCAGAGGAACAAAAGGTGTTTTAAAAGGGCGGTGGATATCCGGTCGTTTTTTTCGTAAAACAATAATGCTAGTGCAGACAATAACCACTGCAAGCAAGGTTCCGAGGGAAACCAGTTCTCCAAGAATATCAATGGGTAAAATCCCTGCTAAAACAATTCCGGCAACACCGGTGAGGATTGTACTGATGTAAGGCGTTTTAAACCGGCTATGAACCTTGGAAAATACGGGCGGCAATAAACCGTCTTTCGACATGGAAAGAAATATCCTTGGTTGTCCCATCAGCGTAACCAATATCACAGAACTCAATGCAGCAATAGCCGCGATCTTAATTATAGGTCGCAGCCAGAACATGCCTTCTCCCATTGCATTAACTCCTATTGCAACCGGATCAGCAACATTCAGCTGAGTGTAGCTTACAATTCCCGTTAAAACAATAGCCATGAGAATATATAGAATGGTAGACACTCCCAGTGAGCCCAAAATACCGATTGGCACATCTCGCTGTGGGTTCTTGGCTTCCTGAGCAACGGTGGAGGCTGCATCAAATCCAATGTAAGCGAAAAAAACTACTCCGGCGCCGCGAAGAATTCCACTCCAGCCAAAATATCCCCATTCACCTGTGTTTTCAGGAATAAATGGTTTCCAGTTTCCAGCCTTCACAAAAATAAATCCCAGTCCGATAAAAAGTATGATAACTGAGAGTTTCGTAATTACCAGAAGATTATTAAAATTCGAAGTTTCTTTTATCCCGATAACCAAAAGAATGGTTAGAAAAGCAACAATAAACATTGCCGGGAAATTGCAGATTGCAGTTACATGGGCAAGAGAATCAACCGAAACCCCGGTGGCAAGCAAATCGCTTGTAAGGCTTGACGTCAAAGGTTTCCAGCCCATATTGGGCACTTCAACCAATATGGTATTCCAGGCAGCCGTAAACTGTGTTGGCATTGTAATTCCAAAATCATACAGGAAACTCACCACATATCCCGACCAGCCAACAGCTACGGTTGATGCAGCAAACAGATACTGAAGAATCAAATCCCAGCCTATAATCCAGGCGAAGAATTCACCCAAAGTAGCATATGCGTAAGTATACGCACTGCCAGAAATGGGAATCATCGATGCTAACTCAGCATAACATAATCCGGCTAAAACACAGGCGAAACCTGAAATAATAAACGAAATAACAATTGCCGGGCCTGCATATTGAGCTGCAGCCTGACCTGTTAAAACAAAAATGCCAGCACCAACGATTGATCCTATACCTAAGGTAGTAAGATTTGTGGCAGATAATGTCCTCTTGTAACCATGTTCGCTTTCGGCTATTTCACCGAGTATCTGCTGAACCGGCTTGGTTTTAAAGAGGTTTGACATTATTTTAGGTCGGAATGTTTATTCAGCTTGCTTTTTCTGATACCATAAGCAAAATAGATAACCAGACCAATTACAAACCATGCAATTAACCTAAGCCATGTATCTAACGGCAATGCATACATCTGAAGCAGACATATACCTGCTCCGAGTAATGGTACTAAAGGAACCCATGGAGTTTTAAATGGACGATGAATATCCGGGCGGGTCTTTCGAAGCACAATAATACTTATACAAACAATTACAAAAGCCAGCAAAGTACCAATTGAAACAAGTTCTCCTAATTTGTTTATAGGGAGCGTTCCAGCAAGAACAATTGCAACGATACCTGTCAAAATAGTACTGATATATGGCGTTTGAAATTTGGGATGAACCTTTGAAAACACAGGAGGTAATAAGCCATCCTTTGACATGGTATAGAAAATTCTCGGCTGTCCCATTAACATTACAAGAATTACTGAGCTTATACCGGCTATGGCGGCGATTTTTATGATTGGCCTCAACCAGAACATTTCAGGACCCATGGCATTCACTCCAACGGCAACAGGGTCTGCAACATTTAACTGAGTATAACTTACAATTCCCGTTAAAACAATGGCCATCAATATATACAACACGGTTGAGATTCCGAGCGATCCTAAAATCCCGATTGGCATATCCCGCTGAGGATTTTTGGCTTCCTGAGCAGCTGTTGAAACTGCATCGAATCCAATATAAGCAAAAAAGATTACCCCGGATGCCCGTAAAATACCCGACCACCCGAATTGACCCCATACACCTGTGTTTTCAGGAATAAAAGGGTGCCAGTTTCCTGCTTTTACATACATAAATCCGAGTCCGATAAACATGATAATCACCGATACCTTAGTAATTACCATAATGTTGTTGAAATTCGCCGTCTCCTTAATCCCTATAACCAATAAGGTTGTGAGAAAGGCAACAATAAACATCGCTGGAATATTGCAAATGGCAGTCAGATGTGGCAGAGAATCTACCAAAACACCATGCGTAGTGAGATCTCCAGCAAGACTATCAGTTAAAGGCTTCCATCCCATATCCGGAACATTGATCAAAACGGTGTGATATGCAGCTGTAAACTGAGCGGGAATGGAAATTCCAAAATCATAAAGAAAACTAACCACATAACCCGACCAGCCAACAGCAACCGTCGATGCAGCAAAAAGATATTCAAGGATCAAATCCCAGCCGATTATCCAGGCAAGAAATTCACCTAAAGTAGCATAAGCATAGGTATAAGCGCTACCTGAAATTGGGATCATTGAAGCAAATTCGGCGTAACATAATCCTGCAAATGCACAGGCAAGACCAGATATGACAAATGAAAGAACAATGGCAGGACCTGCATACTGGGCAGCAGCCTGACCAACCAGAACAAATATCCCTGCACCTACAATTGCTCCTATTCCAAGAGTGGTAAGATTTAGTGCAGTTAGGGATTTTTTAAAACCATGCTCAATATCAGACGATTCGTTCAGGATTTGCTGTATTGGCTTAATATTGAAGAGTCTTGATTTCATTTATCTGTTATTAACAATCCAAAGAATTGGCTTTCCTATGAGATTTTAAAGATGCAAATAAGTTTGTGCACTCCAAAAAAAATCGCATAAATCTACAATCTTATTTTGAATGCCACTCTAATTGCCATTTTTATTCTGAGGTTTCTATAATTCCATTGTGAGAGGTCAGAATGTACTTGAAGTTCTGCGAAGCTGGTAAAAGTTTCAGCGATTCAATCTGCATTGGTGTATCCATGTTAAACATCTCCACAAAATGCTCATACTTTTTGTCTTTTACAATGAGATTGTCTCCGGTAACGAAATAATCCTTCCCAATAATAAAACATGAAGAACCGGGAGTGTGCCCGGGAGTGTGGATAATGGTAATTTTTAATCCGTCAATATTAAGAGAGTCGTTACTATTGAGAAGTGTATAGGGACCGTATTTCCATTTCAATTTGAGGAATTTCATTTTTCCAGTTGTGCCATTGATCATCTGCTCTTCTTCCTTATGCAAGTAGATTTTAGCGTTTTTCAGCAATGGTACCGCACCAGTGTGATCACTATCTGTATGAGTCAATAATAAAGTCGTAATCTGATCCGTTGAAATTCCAAACTTTTTTAATTCTGTCTGGAAATTTTTCTTGCTGATTCCTGCATCAACCATCAGGTAACCGCTATCCCCTTTAAACACAAAAGCATTTACAAAATTGTCTTTTATACACCAGACCGAATCATTTATTGCCATTGTTTCTCCCGTCGTCATTACTTTTGTTGCCTTACGAAACCTAACGAAAAAAATCAGCGCTGCAATCAATAGAATTCCTGCTAAAACTGCCAAAAACCAAAGGAAGAATTTTAGAATTTTTTTCATGTCGGATTTTTTATTTGGCTAAAATACAAAAATATTCCGCGAGAATAGTGGGAGTTTCAAGCATTTCCTGTGGTTTACGGAAATTCAATAATAAACAATTATTTTAGGGTTTATTCGAATTGATTTATTAATAAACAGTATCTTTGACAAATTAAGTCAAAGCAAATTCATTCAAAGATGGACAGTTTAGGAAACAGAATAAAACAACTTAGAGAAAAGCTGGAATTACCTTTACGGACAGTCGCGGCATATCTTGATATTGACCAAGCTGTTCTCAGCAAGATTGAACACGGACATCGCAAGGCAACCCGTTTACAAGTGTTACAACTTGCTAAATACTTTAAGGCAGATGAAGACGAATTAATTGTTGCCTGGTTAAGCGACAAATTGGTTAACGAAGTTCAGGGCGAAGATTTAGCAAAGCAGGCTTTGAAAGCAGCAGAAAAAAAAGTTGACTACTTAAAGAAAATGAAATAAGCAACAATGAATACAAGAGAATAACTGAACATAATCAGCGCAGGCGAAACAAGCAAAGTGAAGTTTAAATTAAATGTGAAGATGATGACCTGAGGCGATTAAGCAATTTAATAGTAAATGTAGCTAATGAACACATAAAACCCACCCAAAGGGATTTCCTATACTTTTAATTACAATACCATTCTTGATATCTATGAATGGCTTCAAAATAATGGGGATCACATCATTTATATTTATGGGAAAAATGATCCTTGGTCGGCCGGAGCCATTGAACTTTCTAATACCGTTGATGCATTATTATTTATGCAGGATGGAGCAAACCACCGTGTAAAAATTGCAGACTTGGACAATCCTGATGAAGTCTTCAATACTCTTGAAGAGTGGTTGGGAATTACAATTCCCTCCGGCACAAGAAAATCAGCGGAAATGGAAAATGAAATCCCTGGATTCAGACTTGAGGGCAGATAAAATATTTTTTTGCTTTGGGGATAAAAATTTCGTCCGCTCCGAAAAGGCTGATTTTATTAACATTTATACCATATTTATTCTTTGCTTCTGCAATTTGCATACAAACCAATTCTATCATTGCACAGGAAAGCACTGAGGTATCTGACCGGATAAATTACAAACACGGACTAGGAATGGCCGCCGGATTCACGACCGGATATGGTTTATCCTATCGTTATTGCCCTTCCCGTTAGACTATCCAGGGAATCTTCGCTCCCTATAAAAGCGATTATTCAAAGAGTCTGAGTCTCGGTATTGCATTTATGTACAATGTAGTTGAAACCAGAACAACCAGTTTTTTCGTTTATGAAGGGAATCACTATCGGTACAACGAAGTTTTGGATAATTCGACCAACATTTATCCAGAAGATAATAAACATCAGTGGAATAACGGCTTGGGGATTGGCATAGAATTCCTCATTTTCAAGAGGGTAAGCTTCAATTTAATGGGAGGTTATGCTTCGTATGATGCTTTCAGGGAAATCAATGTAACTGGTGAGACGGGGTTGTTTTATAAATTTTAAGCATTCCGGTATTCAGCAGTAAATTCAAATTGATGATCCTTGCTTTTATTTCTTTTTGAAGACTATCTTTGCTTCGTTTTTAAACAACCGTATGCAAAGCCCTGAAAAATATGATGTGCTGATTATTGGTGCAGGTCCTGCTGGGCTTATGGCTGCAGGCAAAGCCGCTGAATCGGGAGCAAAAGTGCTGGTTTTGGAACGCATGCGCCAACCGGGACGCAAACTTCTTATAACCGGGAAAGGAAGATGCAATATTACCAATATGGCGCCCATGTCGGAGTTTCTTTCCAAAGTTCATCCCAATGGCAAATTCCTCAAATCAGCTTTTTCACAGTTTTTTTCAGGGGATATTCTGGAACTCTTGAAAGAACATGGTCTGGAAACAGTCACAGAGCGCGGAGACCGGGTGTTTCCGGTTACCAACAAGGCAGTGGACGTGCTTAATGCCCTCCTTCACTGGGTAAATCAGTATAATGTTGAAATTCTCTATGATTCCAGAGTTTCTGAATTACTAATTCACGATGGAAAAGTAACCGGACTAAATGTGGAAAATGGTGATTCTTTCAAACTGATAAATGCAAAATCAGTTATTATCTGTACCGGCGGAAAGTCATATCCTGCAACAGGTTCCACCGGTGATGGATACAAACTTGCACAGTTAGCCGGACACAGGATTGAAACCTTGCATCAGGCATTGGTACCTCTGGAAACCCTTGGGGAAACAGCCTCTAAACTTCAAGGGCTGGCATTAAAAAATGTTACTGCCAGTCTCTGGGTAAACGGCAAAAAACAAGCAGAAGATTTTGGGGAAATGCTATTTACCCATTTCGGAATATCCGGTCCAATTATTCTGACGCTTAGCAGGATTGCAGTGGATGCATTGAGAACAGGTGCAAGTGTAGAAATTTCCATCGATTTAAAACCTGCTCTGGATGAACAGAAACTCGATACCCGTCTGATCCGCGATCTCAACGAGAACGGTAAAAAGTTACTGGAAAACGCATTTAAACTCTGGCTTCCATCAAGCATGATTCCTGTATTCTTCGAACTTTTATCACTCGATCCAAAAAAAGAGTGTCATCAGGTCAGCTCGAAAGAACGTCGGAAAATAATGCTGCTGATGAAGGAAATGCGCTTCAAAATTTCAGGATGCAGATCCTATAAAGAAGCTGTCATCACTGCTGGCGGAGTAAGTACATCTGAAGTTGATTCTAAAACCATGGAATCTAAACTCGTTAAAAATCTGTTTTTCGCAGGTGAAGTGCTTGATCTAGATGCCGATACCGGCGGATTTAACTTGCAGATAGCCTGGAGTACCGGCTGGGTAGCTGGATTATGGGCAACCACGCTAAGTACTGAATAAATTCTTTACTCCTTTAATCAATCAAACCTGTCTGGTCTAAGACCTCACAGGTTAAAATAGTTGGCGATTTTCAAAAAAAGCTGAAAAGACACGCTGATTTTTAGTTTTTCACGACATTAAACATGAGGGGTTTAAACCCCGGAGGTTTTATCTTATATCCGATAGAAATCAAGTTCCAGATAAAAAATTCATTACACTTTTTCACATATTGCAGATGCAGTTTTTACTCCATCTGCAGCACTGGAAATAATTCCCCCGGCAAAACCGCTTCCCTCCCCCGAAATATAAAGATTCTCAAATCCACTGCAGTTTATTGAATCATCCCTTATCACCTGAATTGGTGCTGAAGTTTTACTCTCCAGTCCCATGATAATTCCCGTTTCAAATCCCCTGATTTTCTTGCAAAAATCAAGTAAACCCGCGCGCATTGAGCTACTTACCTTTGGTGGAAGCAATTCCCAAAGAGCAGATGCTTTGAGTCCCAATGGATATGAGGTTTCTGGTAAAAATTTAGGCTCCCTCCTTTTAATAAAATTGTCAATGCTGCAAAAAGCGGAAGCGTATCCCTCTGAAAAATCATAAAACTTTGTCTCAAGAGCTTCCAGCCAGTCGAGAACCGACTCAGCAGTAGCTTCATTTCCAATTAGTTCAAATGGATTTACTGCAGCTACGCAGGCTGCGTTTGCAAATTTCTGATCGCGACGGTAAAGACTCATTCCGTTAACAATATTGGTCTTTTCATAAGCGGCAGCAGGAACCACAATACCTCCGGGACACATGCAAAACGTATAAACCGGCAAGGCTCCGTCGGGATTAGAGGTAAGCCTGTATTCAGCAGCTTTTACACCCGGCAGTGCTGGTTTTCCCCATTGTGCCACATTAATAATATGTTGCGGATGCTCCATCCTGCTTCCGATTGCAAAGTTTTTTGGCCGGAACGTAACGCCATGTCCAATGAGCATTCGATAGGTCTCATACGCTGAATGACCCGGTGCTATGATAAAATAATCCGCTTCAAATATGCCTTTGTCGGTAATGGCAGCAACTACTTTGCCTTTTTTCACTTCAATATCAGTCAGACAGGTTTCAAAAAGCATACTGCCGCCAAGAGATTCATATTCCTTACGAAGGTTTTTAACAATATTCCTGAGTTTGTCGCTCCCCAGGTGTGGATGCGTCATAAACGCGATTTCTTCCGGCGCCCCAGCTTTTATATATGAATTTAGAATAAACTGCCTTTCAGGATTTATATGTTTGCTTCTGGAAGTAAGCTTTCCGTCTGAAAAAGTACCCGCTCCACCTTCGCCAAAAGCATAATTACCCTTTGGATCAAAGCATCCGGTATTTTCGAAATGTTCAATCCCCTCAGCTCTTTTTGCAACATCCTTTCCTCTCTCAAGCAAAACAGTAGTGAAACCGGCTTTTTGAAGGAAAAACGCCGCGAAAAATCCTGCAGGTCCGCTACCGGTAATAACAACTTTTTTATTTGCTTTATTTCGAGGGATTTCAATTTCAGGGGACAACTCTGCAATACCCCCATTTAATTCAGGGGAAGAGACCCCAAGCCGTAAAACCCAGTGGATATCTGATTTTTTACGCGCATCCAGACTTTTTCCCTCGATACTGAAGCTGAAATCATGAATCCCCAGATCGCGACGAATCTTTTCCTGCAATTCAGACTCAGAATAATCTGTAGCTATCTTAATGGAAATCAGCCGATAACCCATCTATTTTTTGTTTTAAGAAAATTTTCTGACAGGCAAACAAATTAACATATCCCTGATTACAAAAAATTGCACGAATGCTAATCCAAGCCAGACATTGATGCTTGCAAGGCATGATAAATTCTATATTGCAATCTTAATTGATTAAAAGAAAAATCCTAGACTTACTAAAAACTTTCTGTCTCTTGAATCGAAAGCATAAGAATTTCCACCAACAGTAAGCTTATCGCCCAGTTTACTTAATCCACCTTCATAACGCAGATCGATAGTGAATTTTTTAAGGATATCAATCCCTGCACCAGCCTGAAAGCCAATGGTAGCGCCTTTCGACATGGTTTTCATGTTTGGAATAATATCTCCCAATTCCGAATTAGAAGAAAGAGTAACTGAGGCAACAGGACCGGCATTAATTCTGGCAGGGCCGAATTTCATTCCAACTAAAACAGGAAGATCTAATTTGTTGTATTTTACCTGTTTAACTTTCGAAACTGAGCTGCCAATTTCTTGAACTAGTACCTTTCCCCCGGTAGTATTAAATAATAACTCCGGCTGGACAAAGAGGTTAAATACTTTTAGTCTGCCCATTACTCCAATATGAAAACCTTGAAAAGATTCATCCTCCATAAGGTTATAGTTTGCACCCGTGGTTGTAATGTTTTTAATCTCGTCGAATTTCATTTTCGAATAATTCAATCCGCCTTTGATACCAAAACTAAGAATCTGCGCATTTGAACTTAGCCCGAATCCTAGAGCCAGTAAGAAAATCAAAATATATTTTTTCATGTTTACAATTTTTATAAGTGAATTAATGGTATTGCAAATATCGGACAAATCTATTGTTTTTTGCTCACAAGTTTTAAAGGAATACAATTCTGTGAATAAATAATATTCGATTTTACTCCATTTATTACTTTGCTACAAAAAAAATTGGCGAAATCTTGGCAATTAGTTTTCCCTTGTGTACTTTAAACGCAAAGTCGCATCCCGATGGATATCGGGACGCTAAGAAATACGCTAAGCAAATTTAGAGT
Source organism: Bacteroidales bacterium (assembly GCA_038316435.1). Lineage (GTDB taxonomy): Bacteria > Bacteroidota > Bacteroidia > Bacteroidales > JACJXF01. The sequence continues at coordinate 47,254 of JBBQAQ010000012.1, forward strand.
TTCCCTTTGCGCCTTCGTGCCTTCGCATTTAGTTTTTCCTCCTAAACCATTAAATGCTGCAGAAACGCTAAGAATTTTTCGAGCTTTCTTTGTGTTATTTAGGAAGTAGAAAAAAAACTTATTGTCCTATAAGCTCCCGGATTACAACCGAAGCCATAACACAACCAAACAATGGAGGCATGTATGAAATAGTTCCAACTGTTGATCTCTTATTCTCCTCGTTTTCAATGAGTTTTACAGAATCTTTAGACACGGTTTCCGGTGAAAACACCACTTTGAATCCCTCATGAATCCCTAACCTGTGTAGACTTTTTCGCAGACTGTGTGCCAAACGGCAATTATAGGATTTGGAAATGTCTGTAACAGTTACCTGCAAAGGATCAAGCTTTCCGCCCGCTCCCATCGAACTTACAATAGGGTATCCTCTCTTTAAGGTATTCAAAATAAGAAATACTTTTGGAGAAAGGGTGTCAATTGCATCAACAACATAGTCATACCGGGTTTCGAGAACATCATCCATCTTATCCTCCCTGAGAAATTCAGTAATAACGCTTAATTCAAGTGCAGGATTAATTTCTCTTAACCTCTGAGCCATAACCTCAGCCTTTTCCTCTCCCAGAGTACTTCCCATAGCAATAAGTTGTCGGTTAATGTTTGAGGGTTGCACCTTATCACCATCCGCAATTGTCATGCGTCCAACACCTGCTCTGCAAAGCAATTCAGCAGTATATGCGCCTACACCACCCAATCCCAAAACAAAAACGTGGGAGTTCCTAAGTTTCAAAATAGCTTCTTTCCCGAGGAGTAGCTCGGTTCGACTTTGCCAGTCAGGTATCGTCATAAATATTTATTAAATGGGGTCAAAAATAAGCATTCTGAACCAGATTTCTGACCAGACGCGAATTGTTACTCTGAAAAGTTTGAATCTAAACCTGTTGCAACAAATTCGAAAATTTCGCAATTCCATGTATGACCTATTTCTTTGAACATAATTTTACTATTTTTGGTCTTTGCTGTAAAAAACTCCAATATAATGTGGATAATACTGATTTTACTACTGTTATCAACACTTGCCGGTTATGCTTTAAACCGAATAAAGGGTTTTAATAAAGTAACGGACAAAGTAAGTATGTATATCATTTACCTTCTTCTTTTTTTCATGGGATTAAGTGTAGGCACAAAGCCGGAAATCATGAAAAACCTTGCCAACATTGGCTTTGATGCATTAATAATCGCTTTATTCGCAATAGCCGGAAGCGTATTTATGGCATATCTGTTATACCGCTTTATCCAAAGCAAAAATGAAAAATAGCCTGATTATTGTAGGCTTTTTCCTCGTTGGAATCTTAGCCGGAAAACTCGGAATATCTCCTTCAGATCTGTCTTACGACAAGCTCACAATGTACATTTTGTATTTTCTGATGATTTTTATCGGTCTTTCATTTGGTAGTGATCCACGTTTGCCAGAAATACTAAAATCCCTAAGTTTTAAAATTCTTTTATTGCCGGTATCGACTATCATAGGCACTTTCATAGGAATTTTTCTATACAACTGGCTGATACCGGGCATAGGTATCAAAGATTCATTGGCCATCGGGTCAGGTTTCGGGTATTATAGTTTGTCTGGAGTTCTTATCACTCATTTTTCAGGGGAAGCGATGGGAACGCTGGCACTCCTAGTCAATATAATTCGTGAAATTTTCTCTTTGCTTTTTGCACCTCTCCTCAGCAGGTATTTTGGTAAGCTTGCACCGATAGCATCAGCAGGTGCAACTTCGATGGACACAAGCTTGCCAATAATCCTGAAATCTTCCGGAAACAAATACATGATTACATCCCTACTTCATGGAGTGATACTAACCATTTTGGTGCCATTCATAATTGCAATCATCTATAAGATTTTCTAGATTCAATAGAATTTGAATAGCAAACGTTTAGAAATCAAGTGAAATTGAGATAATTATAATTTGTAGCTTTGTAATGTTTGGGGTATTTGAAATTGTGCCTGATCTTATATTAAATTGAATATGTCTGATAAAATTATTACTCGTATTGATTCTGAAATCGGTGAACTTGAAGCTGTAATTCTTCATAAACCGGGTTTGGAAGTTGAAAACATGACACCCCGAAATGCCCAGCGGGCGCTTTACAGCGATATACTTAATTTATCCGTGGCTCAAAAGGAATATTCGCAATTGAGCTGTTTGCTTGCAGGATTTACAAAAACATTTTTCGTCGAAGATCTGCTAGCAGAAGTGCTTTCCATATCTGACTGCAAAGAAAAACTAATAAACAAAATCTGTTTTAACGAGAACCAGAAAGTTCTTATTAATCAGCTTTTATCAACTGATAGTCAGCAACTTGCGAACCAATTGATTCAGGGTGTACCTATTCAAAGAAATACCGTTACTAACTTTCTCAACGAAGACAATTACAGTTTACCTCCCCTGCATAATTTCTTCTTTACCCGCGACGGATCCATTTCAATTCACAATAATGTTTTGATTGCATCAATGGCAAACAGAGTCAGGGAAAGGGAATCATTTATTATGCAATCAATTTTCGAATATCATCCTAAATTTTCCGCAAAAATTATTGACCCTATTCTTGAAAGATCACAAAACTCGTCATTCCGCATTGAAGGTGGAGATATACTTATCGCCAGAAACGACATTCTTATCATTGGAATAGGATCAAGAACTTCCACTCAGGGAGTGGATTTTATCCTAGAGGAGTTAAAAAAGAATCCCGAAAAGCAGCACGTAATTGTCCAGGAATTACCATTCGAACCTGAATCATTCATTCATTTGGATATGGTATTCACCCTGCTTGATAAAAACTGCTGCATGGTATACGAACCATTGATTCTCGCCCCAAACCGTTTTAAAACAGTTCATATCCAAATAGATAACAGTAAAGTTACTTCAATATCTGAATGCGAAAATATTCCGGCAATTTTGAAAAAGTTGGGAATGGATCTTGAAATTACTTATTGCGGAGGAAAAACTGATCACATGATTCAGGAACGTGAACAATGGCACAGTGGAGCTAACTTTTTTGCCTTTGCACCCGGAAAGGTAATTGGGTACAACCGAAATATTTACACCCTTGAAAATATGAATAAAGCTGGATTTGAGATTCTTAAAGCAAAAGATGTGAATGCTGGCAAGACAGACCCTGCTAAATTCACGCGATGTGTTGTAACCATGGATGGATCGGAGCTTGCGCGTGGAGGTGGCGGTGCGAGATGTATGACAATGCCTGTTCGAAGGAAGGATGTTGTGTGGAAATGACCTAGAGAGATAGGGTTATCAGGAGATGTAGGATTCTAAAATAAAAAAGGGATTGGCACAAATACCAACCCCTTTTTAAACTCAATTCATATTATACCAATTCTTTAACCAGATCTGCAGCTTCCTGCAGGGAAATGGCTGAGTAGACTTTTAAGCCCGAGTCGTCGATAAGTTTTTTACCTTCTACTGCATTTGTACCTTGTAACCTAACAATCACCGGGATTTTTATATCTCCGATGGATTTGTAGGCATCCACAACTCCTTGCGCTACGCGGTCGCAACGAACAATCCCTCCAAAAATATTAATGAGGATAGCTTTTACAGCGGGTTCCTTCAAAATAATCCTGAATCCGGCTTCAACCCTTTCAGCATTAGCTGTGCCGCCAACATCAAGGAAATTGGCAGGTTCTCCACCTGAAAGCTTTATGATATCCATAGTTGCCATAGCTAGTCCCGCTCCATTAACCATGCAGCCTACATTTCCATCCAACTTTATAAAATTAAGATCATACTTTCCGGCTTCCACTTCTGTAGGATCTTCTTCATTGAGATCACGCATCTCAACATAATCCGGATGACGGTACAAAGCATTATCCTCAAGGTTAACTTTGCTATCAGCAGCGAGTATAAGGTCATCTGAAGTTTTAAAGACCGGGTTAATTTCAAATAACGAGGCATCAGAACCAATATATGCATTGTAAAGTGCATGCACAAATTTTGTCATTTCTTTGAAGGCTTTACCACTTAATCCAAGGTTAAACGCTATCCTTCTGGATTGGAATGGCATCAGACCTGTTTTAGGATCAACTTCCTCTTTAAAAATGAGATGCGGAGTATTTGTAGCAACAGTTTCAATATCCATTCCCCCTTCGGTCGAGTACATTATGATATTTCTGCCAGTGCTTCGGTTTAACAAAACACTCATATAGAATTCACGAATCTCGCTTTCTCCTGGGTAGAAAATGCCCTGTTCAATTAGCACTTTATGTACTGTTTTTCCTTCTGGTCCCGTTTGGTGGGTTATTAGCGTCATTCCGATTATATCTTTTGCAAATTGCTTTACATCATCAAGTGATTTTGCAATTTTCACTCCTCCCCCTTTACCTCTGCCACCGGCGTGAATCTGCGCTTTTACAGCCCATGTAGATGTTCCTGTGAGTGTTTGAATTTTCTTGGCAAGTTCAACAGCTGTTTCTGGTGATTCAGCAACAAAACCAACAGGTATGGAAACTCCATAGCTTTTAAGAATAGATTTTCCCTGATACTCGTGAATATTCATGTTCTGAGTTCTTTTATTTAGTATAATCAGCTCACGAAAATATCCATTTTTTTTCACTTTAACAGGGATAAAACTATAATTTCGATTGAATTAAATACTCAATTCAAAATACACAATTAAATACTCACCAAAAATTCAGCTGACAACGCCAATTCAGAAATGATTGCCTATTTTGGGTAAATCTGTTTTTAGTAATCCATTCAGGTCAAAGAATCAATTGATAAAATATAAATGATTTGCAAAAAGTATTTTTATTATAAATTCCGCATATAACTTTGCATCACAAAAGATGAATGAAAGAATGAGAAAACTCGCAATTGAAGAGCTTAACAGAATAAGTATTGAAGAATTTAGAGCTGTTGGGAAAATCCCGGTATCGGTTGTATTGGATAATGTCCGTAGTCTGAATAATATTGGTTCAATTTTTCGCACATGTGATGCTTTCAGGGTTGAAAAGATTTATTTATGCGGAATTACGGCATGTCCGCCAAACAAGGATATTCATAAAACTGCACTAGGCGCAACTGAATCTGTTGAGTGGGAATATTCCGATGAGACATTAAAAGTTATCAGGAAATTAAAGTCTGAATTCTATGAAGTTTTATCTGCAGAACAGGCTGAAGGTAGCACCAGTTTACAAGAAATACACTTAGACAAAAGTAAAAAGTATGCTATTGTATTTGGACACGAAGTTCATGGTGTTGAACAGGAAGTAATTGATCTGAGTGATGCTTGCATTGAGATTCCTCAGGCAGGAACTAAACATTCGCTAAATGTTTCTGTAAGTGCGGGAATTGTACTTTGGGAGGCATTCCGACAACTGGTTCTAAGGTAAATAAAAGTTCTTCGCAGTTTATTAAAACAAAAAAGGCCATCTTTTCAGATGGCCTTTTTTAAACAATAAGTTTTACTTAGTTGAGAAGCCCTTTAAAAACTTCGTTCTGGAAATATTTTGCAAATTCGATATCAACTTTAGCACGATTTTTCAGTGAGCTGTCTTTTGCGAAAGCAATACGAAGGCTTTCGAAAACGAGTTCGTCTTTGCTCTGTTTAGCAGCAACAACTGCTCTGAGGTAATCTTTCTTTGCGAATTCTTTTTCAATACGGCCAATGGTAGCAAGTGATCCGTCGAAATCTTTCTGCAGGAATTTTACCAAAGCGGTGTTGAATTCGTCTGTATTACCAAAGTAATTAGCAGCAGCAGCATAATCGCCCTGAATTACTTTAATAATTCCGAGGTTATAATTTACAACTGCACCAGCACCCATAGAAGCAGTGAAAAGCTCCTGAGCTTTAGCAACATCACCGGTCATAAGAGCTACGCAACCAAGGTTGTTATTAACAGCATCATTGTTCTGTAATTCTTTAGCTTTAAGAAGAGCAGTCTGCGCATCAGCAGTGTTTCCTAAAAGTACATTTACATAACCAGCATTGTTAATTGCCCTGAAACAAGTTGGGAAGTTAGCAGCGGCTTTGTTATAAATTGCTAATTTAGTTTGCAAATCAGTGTATAGTGTAGCTGTATAAAGAATTTCTTCCATATCTAAACTATCAGGACTGCTAAGCCAAAGAGCTTTCATTTCTTCATCTGAATAACCTACCATATCAACATTTGCAGTAAGTTTTGATCTTCTAAGCTGTGGAAGTACATCCTCAGCAATTGCTTTATATGCAGCAGCGATGTTTTTGATTTCTTTTTCACGAACAACGGGATCAGAATACATAGAAAGAACTCTTAAGATAAGTTCTTTATCCTGAATGCTGCTTGATTCCATAAGTTTTTTGAAACCATCCCAGTCTTCAGCTGTGTATTTTTTTGTTATGAACCCTTCAGTTGCAACTTGTTCAACTTTAGATTTTTTTAATTCTTTTGTGAGATATTCTGAAGCAGAACCTTCACGTTTCTGAGCCAGTTTATCGTTCAGTTCAACTGCGCCATCAGGTGATGCATATGAGGAAACTTCAAGGTTTTTGAGGTCAATCTTAGCATTTGCATTAGCAGTATTGATAAACTCCATAAGTTTTTTCCATTCTTCTTTTTTCAATTCAGAAGCTCTGATATCAGCTCTGTTGATAACATAAAGAATATCAGACATCATTGATTCCGGAATGATTCTCTGGAATTTGTCACCAACCATTACAGGTTTAGGATCAATTACAACCAGTTTAGCAGTAGCAAGAACACCATCAGCAAGTTTATATTCGCCAAAAGGAATTTTTTTGCCTTTAAGTTCTGCTTCAACTCTTACAATAAAATCTGATTTCATCATGTCTTCTGTAAAAGCTATCGATCCTGTTAAGGTAGCAGTACCGCCAGTTGCAAAAGCAATTTTCTGATTGTTTGCTTCAACACCTTCTCCCTGGAAAACTTTAGCAGGGTAAGCAGTTTCTCCTTTTTCGTATTTCAAAACAGGGGTAACGGTAAGGATAGCTTTTTTGTTGAAAAATTTTGCGGGATATTTCACGTCAATTTTCATAGCTACCTGATCTCCTACTTCTTCAAGTACTTCAGGAGTAACTTTATAGTAATCTTTTACGGACATTTCTTTCATTTTGTTTATGCCGCCGCAACTGGTCATTGCGATTGCAGCAAACGCAAAAAGTGCCAGGTAAGTCAATTTTTTCATAATGATCTGGATATTAGTTTAAAGGTGAAAATAATCTTTTTCTTAGAACCACACGCAAATATACAAAAGTTTTTTCATTAAAAAAAAGTATTATCCCTCATTTATGGCGTAAATACTATAAAATTACACGACTTATTCCTATGGGATAATGCTTGTTAAAGATGCAATTCTTAACTCTTGTGTAATCTTGTTCACTATTAATGTAATTAATGTTTGTACCGTCAATTAGAAGTATTTTAAAATTTTCTTTTGATTTTATGTAATCAAAATACCCGTTTTGAATTTGTAACAGATAGGATTCATCAATATTTTGCTCGTAGTCTCTTCCTCTTTTCTTAATATTTTCCAGTAGTTTTTCTATTGGCACATGAAGGTAAACATAGAGATCCGGAATCGGCAAGTGTTGATGTATTATATCATAAAGCTGCCTGTATAAATTATATTCGTCATCTTTTAACGTATTCCGGGCAAAAATAAGTGATTTGGAAAAATAATAATCTGCTATCAGAAGGCTGGAAAATATCTGTCTGTTACTCAATTCCTCTTTAAGCTGATGGTACCGGTCAGCTAAAAAAGATAATTCCACAGGAAAAGAAAACCGTTCCGGATCCTCATAGAACTTTGGAAGGAAGGGGTTCTCATCAAATCTCTCCAAAATTATTCCTGCATTTACATCAGCAGCAATCTTTTTTACAAGACTTGTTTTCCCTGCACCAATATTCCCTTCTATGACTATATAATTATATTCCATTTTTGATCAGGAAACCACTTGAAAATATTGAAAATTGGAAATATTGATTTCCTTAACGGATAAAGAATTTTTTATGTCAAAAATATTCCCGTATAATCAATAAATCATCATTGCATGAAATTTATTTCCCGTAATTAGGTTCAAATTTCATATTATAAAATGCAAAGGCCCACATATCAGCAACTTCAGCAATGCTTTTGGAGATAGGCTTTCCAGCTCCATGACCAGCATTGGTTTCAATTCTGATTAGTACGGGATTCCTTCCTTTATAAGTGTTTTGAAGACTTGCAATGTACTTGAATGAATGAGCGGGAACTACGCGGTCGTCGTGGTCACCTGTAGTTACCAGAACCGCAGGATATTTTATTCCTTCCTTGATGTTCTGAACAGGAGAATAACCAAGTAAATAGTTGAATTGAACAGAATCTTCGCTGGTTCCATAGTCGGTAGCCCAATATCTTCCAATTGTGAATTTATGGTATCTCAGCATATCCATAACCCCAACCGCAGGAATCGCAACAGCAAATAATTCAGGTCGTTGGTTTGTTACAGCACCAACAAGTAATCCGCCGTTTGAACCACCAAAAATAGTAAGCTTTTCAGGTGAAGTATATTTCTGTTTTATCAGGTATTCGGCCGCAGCAATAAAATCATCAAACACATTCTGCTTCTTTAAAATGGTTCCTGCCTGATGCCATTCTTCACCATATTCTCCGCCACCTCTTAGGTTGGCAACAGCATATATACCGCCATTCTCAAGCCAGATTATGTTTCTGACGGAGAATGATGGTGATAGCGTGATATTGAATCCCCCGTAACCATAAAGTAGAGTCGGATTTGTACCGTCAGTAAGAATGCCCTTTTTGTGAACAAGAAACATGGGAATTTTAGTTCCATCTTTACTGGTATAAAATACTTGTTCAGTCAAATATTCATCGGGAGCAAAGTCCACATTGGGCTTGAAGACCAATTCCGAAACATTGGATTCGGTATTGAAGCTGAAAATACTTGCCGGATAATTAAAAGAAGTAAACTGGTAAAAGGCTTCGTTGTTCTTAGATTCTGAATTAAAGAATGTCACAGTTCCGATTCCCGGTAATTCAATATCATTGAGGTATTTGCCATCTGCCGAATATACTGAAAGCAGATTCCTAGCATCTTTAAGGTATTTGGCAACTATTTTATCCCCAGCAAAACTGCAGTTTTCAAGCACTTGATCCTGATTTTCCGGGATAACATCAAGCCATGCTGAAGAAACCGGATTTTCAAAATCAACACTTATAAGTTTATATTTAGGAGCGTTATAATTGGTATGAAGAAAAATTTTGGATTCAACATTTCCGTTATAAGAAAAGTCATTCTCAAAATTATCAACGAGTTTTACAAATTCTGAATTTTTCTTTGTAAGATCTTTTACATATAGCGCGTTTCCAGATGTTGATTCTATTACAGTTATCATCAGATATTTTTCATCATCACTAACTGTAGGATTAAAGCTCCAACCACTGTGTACTGAATCTTCAAAAATGAGAATGTCAGACGTTTGGGAAGTTCCAACTTTATGATAATACACCTTATTATACAGGTTTTCTCCTTTCAAATCATCCCCTTCTTTGGGTTCATTAAATCTGCTGTAAAAGAAACCATCTTTAAACCATGCTATTCCACTGAATTTAATCCATTTAAGATGATCATCCAAATCTTTAAGCCCTTCGATTTCTTTTATAAAAAACTCGTTCCAGTCGGAGCCTGCAACCGCTTTGCCATAGCCAACATACTTTCCATCATTGGATGCGGAAAATGCAGATAAGGCGACTGTTCCCTCGTCAGACCATGAATTTGGGTTTAAAAAGACTTGCCCCTCATCGCTTATGTTTTTCTTATACATTATAACGTCCTGATTCTGCAGTCCTGAGTTGTATCCATAGAAGTAATACTCTCCCTTTTTATTAAGATTCGACATACGAGAATAATTCCACAATTGTGTAAGTCGAGCCTGGATTTTCTCTCTAAATGGAATTGCTGCCATAAACGAATCTGTTACAGCATTTTGCGTAATAACCCATTTCCCAGTTTGCTCCGATTTATCATCTTCCAGCCAGCGATAGGGATCTTCAACTTTGGTTCCGAAATAGGTATCAACTGTACCGTCTTTAAATGTCTCAGGGTACTTAATTTGCTGGTTAGAGCAGGCAGAAAAGAATATAGCCATAACAGGAATGATTAGCTTTTTCATCTGTATATAATTTATTCAATGGGAAGATTAATGTTAGCTGGTGAGAAGCAAAGATAGAAGAATTTAAAAAAATCTATGCGGATATTGGAGGTTTTAATTATGTTTTGGGAATGGTTTAAAAAAGTGTGTTTACTAATAAATATGGTGTGAAAATTTTAGAATTATTGAAAACTGGTAAATGCTTTCATTTTTTCACGGGATTCCAAAAAAAAACGCAGAGCGTAAAACCCTGCGTTTCAAATATTTAGAGAAAGCTTATGCTTTTTGTTCAGGTTTAGGAAGAAGTACTTTTCTAGAAAGTTTGAGTTTGCCTGTTTTTGGATCGATATCGATAAGTTTAACATCAATCTCATCTCCTTCTTTCAGAACTTCATCAACAGTATTTAATCTTCTCCATTCAATTTCTGAAATGTGAAGAAGACCTTCTTTACCAGGAATTATTTCAACAAAAGCACCAAAAGCTACTATTGCTTTTACTTTTCCTCTGTAGACTTTATCGATCTCAGGAACTGCAACAATTCTCTGAATGCGGGCCATAGCAGCATCGATACAGGTTTTATTAACCGCGGAAACATCTACAATCCCTTTATTATCAACTTCTTCGATTGTGATGACAGTGCCAGTTTCTCTCTGAATTTCCTGAATAATTTTACCACCGGGACCAATCAATGCTCCGATCAGTTCTTTAGGAATCTCAATTCTTACGATACGTGGAGCATGTGGTTTATAGTCTTCTCGTGGTTCAGAAATAGTTTTCATCATCACATCAAGAATGTGCATTCTGCCTTTTTTGGCTTGTTCGAGTGCACTTGATAAAATCTCAAATGACAAACCGTCAACTTTAATGTCCATCTGGGTAGCAGTGATACCATTTCTGGTCCCGGTTACTTTGAAGTCCATATCGCCAAGGTGATCTTCATCTCCAAGAATATCAGAAAGAACAGCCCATTTTCCAGTTTTTGTATCTGTAATAAGTCCCATTGCGATACCTGAAACCGGTCTTTTCATTTTCACACCGGCATCCAAAAGTGCAAGAGTTCCTGCGCAAACTGTGGCCATTGATGATGAACCGTTCGACTCAAGTATATCGGAAACAACACGTACAGCGTAAGGAATCTGATCGGGACCGGGCACCATACGTTTCAGTGCTCTGTGTGCGAGGTTACCATGACCAATTTCACGACGACCTGTGCCGCGGTAAGGTTTAGCTTCCCCTGTAGAGAATGGTGGAAAGTTATAGTGTAAAACGAACTTCTCGGTTCCTTTGAAAAGAACTTCATCGATCATTTTCTCATCCATTTTTGTTCCAAGTGTCACTGTTGTAAGCGACTGAGTTTCTCCCCTGGTAAAAAGTGCCGAACCATGAGTTGCAGGAAGGTAATCAATTTCGCACCATATTGGGCGGATTTCATCGGTTTTGCGGCCATCGAGACGAATACCTTTATCCAGAATATTGTTACGAACTGCTGATTTCTCAACATCGTGATAATATTTTTTAACCAGCATCTGGTTTACGTTCTCTTCACCCACTTCAGCTTTCAGTTTTGTCATGAACTCATCCCTGATAGCCTGAAAATTCGCAGCACGTTCATGTTTATTGGGATTGCCAATACCTGCAAGTGCATATACTTTATCGTAAAGTTCTTTTTCGATGCGGGCTTTCAGTTCAAGGTCGTTTGTTTCGTGTGAATATTCACGTTTAACAATACCAAGTTCTTTTGCCAGCTCGTCCTGAGCAATACATTGTTTTTTAATTGCCTCATGTGCAATGCGAATGGCTTCGATCATATCGTCTTCTGATACTTCGCTCATTTCACCTTCCACCATAAGAATGTTTTCTTTGGTAGCAGCAACCATGATGTCGATATCAGCTGATTTCAGATCCGCAAATCCAGGGTTAATGACAAATTTTCCATTGATCCGCGCAACCCTGACCTCAGAAATTGGACCGCCAAAAGGAATTGTTGAAACGCTAAGGGCAGCAGATGCGGCAAGACCTGCAAGGGCATCGGGAGCAGTATCAGGATCAGCTGATAACAACATAACGTTTACAAAAACCTCAGCATGGTAATCACCCGGAAAAAGTGGACGGAGAGCTCTGTCAATTAAGCGGGATACCAAAATTTCATAATCACCGGCACGGGATTCTCTTTTCATGAATCCGCCAGGGAAACGACCTGTTGCCGCGTATTTTTCTTTGTATTCTACGGAGAGTGGCATGAAATCCACATCTTCTTTTGCTTCAGTGGCAGCAACAACAGTTGCCAACAACATGGTTTTGCCCATTCGGACAACAACGGAACCATCGGCTTGTTTAGCCAGTTTTCCGGTTTCGATGGTTACAATCCTGCCATCGCCCAGGTCGATATGTTTTTCGGTAAGTTTATACATGTTTCAGAAATTTCGTGGGATTAATTTAGATAAATGACTTTGGGAAAGATAAAACTAATACTATTCAGAGTTAGAAAATGATTAGCTAAATGAGTGAGTGGAGACCTATAAAGAATTGGGATTTTGAACTCTGTGACAGATAATGCGGAATTACTAAAATTATGTTTTATCTATTACCGCGAATTTATAACCGACACAGGACTTGTAAAGAAAAAAGGCAATCCAAGGAATTGCCTTTTTACTATTACTTTCTTAAGTTCAAAGCCTTTACAATACTTCTGTATCGTTTGATCTCTGTATCTTTTAGATAATCCAGTAAGCGCCTTCTTTTACCAACAAGTTTAAGAAGAGCTCTCTGTGTGCTAAAGTCTTTTTTATTGGTTTTAAGATGCTGAGTGAGGTCATTGATCCTGGTTGAAAACAAAGCAATCTGTGATTCTGATAAACCAGTATTGGTCTCTGATTTCCCGTGTACTTTGAAAATTTCCGATTTCTTTTCAGCAGTTAACATTCTTTACAATTTTTAATTTTTTCCTTCAATTTTTTTCGAACTGCAAAAATATTCAAAATTTTTAATATAACAAGATGTATTCATAAGAATATTTTGATGTTTTTATTTGACATACAAAAAACTACCGTTTTCATGACCCTGGAGAAATTCAAAAACCGGTAAAATTTTAAAATTTTACCGGTCCATGAAGCTAAGTAAAATCCCTTAATTAACAAGGATAATTCTTATCTGTCGCCTTGTTAACTGTAGCACCTTGCAATACAATTCATGCCATAATCACTCTGAAAAGTAGCAAGATAATACATCCCTTTGCAAATAGCTCCCAAACCATACATAAAGGCATCCGAGGCTTGACTGCCACCATAAATGGTGATTCTTTCATCAAAACTTAATTCTTGTAGTTTCATAATTTCATGTGTTAAAATGATTAAAAACTATTCCAACCTTTCATAAATGCTTCATAAGATGCTGTTGGATTACCAGCAACCTGATAAAGCAAATAAATGCCAACTGCTTGAGCTAAAAGTAAGAGAAGCCCTCCGCTGACCTGACTCAATTCATTAGCATCCAGCTCAATGAATTCTCCTTTACTTAATGTTACATTTTTCATAAACATAAAGATTTAGTGCCTAAATTTAATATAGGTTTTAGGCAACACCCTTAAATCGTTATATGAAATTCACCAAATATCAGCCTCAACAATGAAATCACACTTGCATTAATACTTCACCTTAATGCTTTGTGTAAAATGCATTAATAAGCAAGGTCACAGCTAAAAACTCGGTAAAATTCACTTCGTAAAAGGGGGTTTCGTTTGGAAAAATATTTGCTAGGGAAATTAAAAAACTTGTTAGAATTAGAATGCCAATTGCGATAAACGAGATAATCGTAGATTTTAATAGGTTCTTCTCTTTTTTTGCCTTAATTGTGTAATAGAGTAATCCTGCACAAATCACGAACTTAGCGACAAAAATGAATACTGAATACTGTTCCATAATTTTTAGGTTTTGGTTTCATAAATAATAGTTGGGGTTCAAACAATACTTTTTGATTTATTGCTCTATACCTTAATGATTCAATTTACAAAATCTCGTACCTAAAATTCAATTATTTTTAAAATATTTTTCAAAAACCTGATTATCAATGCTGTAAAAAGTAAAGATAATCCATCGGAGGAATGGAAGTAATAAATAGGAAGACAGGAAATATCATGTAATTAAATTTTAGGAAACCACCTTTATATAAACACACTTATCATCCCCGATATCATAGAAATCTTCAAACAGGGCTTTGAGAATATAGTCGTTCTTTTCGTAAAAAACTCGTGTGGAAATATATTGTTCTTTTGAGGAGGTTTCTACATAAACTGTTTTCCCACCTAACTGGTTAACAGCTTCTTCGGTCTTTTTTAATACAATCCGACCTATTCCCTTTCCCCTGAAATCGTTATGGGTGGCAATCCAGTATAGGTCATAACTTTTTAAAGTACAGGGAATTAACCCGTAACATGAATAGGAAATTGTTCTGCCCTCTGCTTCCGCAAATATAAATTCGTAACCACTTTCCTTTCCTTTGTGAAATGCTTCTTCAACCAGTTCGCGGGCAACAAGTACTTCATCTTCACGAAAAAATCCGGTTGAGCGAACTATATCGGTAACTGCGTCAATATCTTCAAACTTAACATTGGTACGGAAAGTAAGGTTTTCTGTCGTCATGATTGTGCGTCGTAAATAATTCGTTTTACTACTTCTGTGAATGAAAGTCCGGCCATGGAACATGCAGCATAAAATCCTGCATCGGGCGATATACATGGATTTGCATTAATCTCTAAAACATAGGGTTTGTCGTTTTGATCAACTCTGAAATCAACTCTCACATATCCTTTAAGATTGAAAATTTTCCAGCATTTCAGAGCCATTTCTTTCAATTCCGATTGCAATCCTACAGATGTTTCTGATAAATCAAAACTTCTCACCGTATTGTGATATTCAAATGTATCCTGGCTCCATTTTGCGGCGTAACCCACTATTTTAGGCTTGTTTGCAGGGAAATTCTGGAATACTATTTCTGCAAGAGGCATCACTTGTGGTCCCTTTTCTCCCCCGAGAACAGAAATATTAAACTCTCTTCCATCGATAAACTCTTCCACAAAGAAGCCCTTACCCCATTTTTGCTTAAGCTGAGTGAATATTCCGGCATCATTGCCTTTGAAAACACTGCTGTCATTAATTCCAACTGATGCATCTTCCCATAAAGGTTTTGCAATATATGTTTTAGAGCGATTAAGATCGATTGCACCTGTGCTTTCGAACCATTCCGGAGTTCTTATATTCTCGTGAACCAGCAATTGTTTGGTTAATATTTTGTTGGACGTAAGGAACATACCATCAAGCAAGCATCCGGTGTAAGGAATATGCAAACTTCCAAGTAATGCAGGTGCGAGGAATATCAGGTCGCCGCGTTGGTCGATTGTTTCGACAAGGTTGAAAACCAGATCGGGCGAGTGTTTAAGAATATTTTGTTTGGCTTTTTCAAGGTTCATATCCATAAATTCGCGGACAGAAACGTACCCGAGTTCTGAAAGTGCAGTCTCAACTTCAGATGCCTGAGCAAGAACGTCAAGTTCATCTTCCGTAGGTATTTCTCCTATTTTGTTTATAAGGATGACTGCCTTTTTCATTTTAAATATATCAGATTCACTCGGCAAATAAGTTGTGTAGAACGGCCTTATGGTTTCTTAATCTTCTTAACTGCCGAATCCATAATCATTTGCATTAACTCTGGATACGTGATTCCATTCTTTGTACTGAGGATAGGCAGATCGGAGTGTTCAGGATGTATTCCTGCAAGTGGATTTACTTCAATGAAATTAGGAATTCCTTCGCTGTTGTGACGCACATCAACTCTGCCGCCATCTTCGCAACCCAATGCTCTCCATGCATCGAGAGAAACTTTTTCACAGGCTTTAGCAATTTCGCCTTTTACAAGAACGTACTCAACTAGTTCCTCGCATTCTTCCTTATTTACGTAGGAGTATACATTTTTCTCAGCTTTTTCATTGAGTATAATTTCCATTACACCAACGGAACGAGCTTCTTCGCCGGTGCCAACGATTCCAACAGTAAATTCTCTCCCGCTAAGATAGGTTTCAACAAGAACAGGTTGCTTAAATTGTTTAAGAAGGTATTTACATCTTTCTTTTAATTGCTCGGGATTCTCGATAACCGAATGTGTGTCGATTCCTTTGCCTGTGCCCTCAGCCAGAGGTTTAGCAAACAAAGGGTAAGGCAATTTAACTTCGAAAATATCTTCAGCAGTGTGTACTACGTGAAATGCGGGTGTAGGAACTCCTGCATCCCTGACCACGCTTTTTGTCATGGCTTTATGCAGTGTGAGAGCCAATACCAGCGGACCAGAAAATACATAAGGCGTATTATAGGCGTCGAGAAGTGCGGGAACCTGAGCTTCGCGCCCAATTCCGTACAATCCCTCGCAGATATTAAAAACGATATCCCATTTTTTTCCGAAAACGAGTTCTTTGGCCAGTTGTTTTATATTACCGATTCTTTCAGTTTCATATCCCAGTTGATTCAGAGTTGATTCAATAGCTGCAACGGTTTCCTCACGGTCGAATTCAGCAGTTTCCTCCTCTGTATAACCCTGTTTAAGGTACTCAGAGCGTAAGTCGTATGTTAATCCTACTTTCATTTTGTGTATTATAAAAAACGGAAGAATCGTGATGAATCTTCCATTTTCAGGTAAAATTAAGAAATTATCTATGAGAAGATTTCCGAGGAGTTTCAATGTAATGTTCTGAAACTCCCCGGAACTCATGTTTACATATAGTCAGGATATTTGAATTTCTTATTCTGATAGTTAGTTAGAATAATATCTCCATCCTTTTTCCCCTGATAATAATCAGGTAAGAGAGGGATTTTACCTCCGCCACCAGGAGCGTCGATAACATAATGAGGAACTGCATAGCCGGATGTAAATCCTCTTAATCCTTTGATTATCTCCAATCCTTTTTTCACAGAAGTTCTGAAATGGGAGGATCCTGGGATAGGGTCGCACTGGTAAAGATAATACGGACGTACCCTGACTTTCAGAAGCTCGTGAGTAAGTTTGGTATAAATCTCAACTTTATCGTTTATTCCTTTTAACAAAACTGTTTGGCTACCCATTGGAATTCCTGCATCAGCAAGCCTGTTGCAGGCTGCGATGGTTTCCTCAGTCATCTCATCGGGGTGAGTAAAATGAATACTCAGGTAAAGCGGATGATATTTCTTCAGCTTTTTAACCAGATCAGAAGTAATTCTTTGGGGAAGAACCACAGGAACTTTGGTTCCGATTCTAATTATTTCTACATGGGATATAGCTCTTAGACGTTCAAGTATGTATTCCAGACGGTTATCCGACATGGTAAGCGGATCGCCTCCGGATAGCAAAACATCTCTGATTTCAGCATGATTGGAGATATATTCAATAGCTGCATCAATTTTACTCAGGTTTGGATGGCTTTTTTCAACTTTTCCAACCATGTGTGAACGAGTGCAGTAACGACAGTAAACGCTACATATTCCGGTGATGGTAAAAAGCACTCTGTCGGGATAACGGTGTACAATAAGTTCAACCGGACTGTCGTGACCTTCGCTAAGCGGATCGGATTCCTCGCCTGGAGAAATGATAAGTTCGTCAATTACAGGAACCACAGTTCTTCGCAAGGCCTGCAAAGGATTGCATCTGTCAAGGAGACTTGCATAATAAGGTGTGATTCGCATTGGTAGATTTACTTCCCTGTCGGAGATGGTTTTTTCTTCTGGAGAGAGATTCAGGAAGGTTTCAAGTTGCTTTAAGGTGGCGAAGCTGTTTCTGATTTGCCATTGCCAGTTGTTCCAGTCAGCTGCGCTGACTCCCGGGAAATGGCGCTCCTTAAAGGCCTGCGTCTTGGGATTGATTGGGAATTCTTTTTTTGTGCGTGCAGTAAAACTTAGTGTTTCATTTTGGGCCTGTCCGTATCTGCTTGGAGGTTCCTGACCATCGGCTTCGCCTGAAGTCGTGGTCATCACTTGTTTTTCTTCTGATTTCATGAGAAAGCTTTGCTTCTTAATAGTTTTTTTTAAAATTTATAATGATTATGTGCTTGATTTCAATTGTTTTATATCAGGTCTTTTAAACCTGTTTCTGCTCTTAAAATTTGATGTAATTATATAACATATTTTAATTCAATGTTCATTATAAAGTATTTTTTTTACACATTTTTAAAAAAGATGTTAACTAATTGGGAAGGGTTATATCAATAATCGTTCCACTCTTGCTGAAAAGCTCATTAATTCTGATATTTTGTCAGTTCTGTCATGCCATAAAACCGTTAAAAATTATGCTGATATTAACAACTTTTCCTGCATTAAAACTGATAGTGGAAAGAATTGAGAATATAAATGACAGCTTTAATCCAACTGAGACTTCCCAATTTGAGTTTTCAGGTGAAATTTCAGATCGGAATTTCAATTTTCAAATACTATTTCCATTTGATTTTGGATTGATCACCCTGTTTCCTATCATGCATTCCAAACACTTCTTTTGCTTGCAAAAACGTGTTGTAAGGTGAATAAGTGCCTGCGATTCAAAAGCATTTGTAGCTTTAACTCCATATTTCTCCCATTTTATTAGGATTTCATTTTTTTCAGGGGACAAAGATTCGAGTATGCAGATAATTTTATCTTTCAGATCTTGTCTTCTGCGAAAGTTCCCATAATGAAAAACAACCGGGATAAAAGAATTCATAATTACCAGGTCTGAAGCCATTTTGCCCATTTTTAGTTTTCGTCTTTTCCCTGTCTTGCCGAATAGATAATGGGTCTCCCAGTAACTTTCCATTCCCGGTTCGGTAATTTTTCTCAATGATTTAAGATCTGTATGTTCAATGAGTTCAGCGAAAAGCGGATATTTCTGTACAATTATCGAAGCAAATTGGGCAATTCTCACAAGCGGAAAATTCCCCGGTCTGGCTCCCATAAACTTCCAGGTACTTTTATCCAGAACTCTTGGCGGCAAGGTCTTCACAAGGGAATGATACTCCCGCTGAAGTGAAATATAATATTCATCTTCCGAAATCAAATCTTCAAGGAATCCAGCTTGGCCAAAAAGAATGGCGTTAATCGCAAGTGAATTCTGTCTGAATCTGAGCAAACTGTTTAAAGGTGTAGTCCTGACAAGTGTTTCAAAGGGAATTGAATTTATTTTGAAGCCAAAACTTTTTCCCATGAAATGATAAAGTGTTTCTTCCCAGTTATATTTATTTTCAGCAAGAATCTGATCCACTTCAAGAGTTTTTTCCCGAAGCCTTTCCATCATAAGTTTTGAAAGCCAGTCGCACCAGTATATTTTGTGGATATTGGCCAGTTGTTTATGACAAGGAATAGTATCTGCGGTTTTTATTAACTGATTAAATCTGCTGATAATTTCCTCATCAAACTTCAGTACCAAGCATGGAATCTCTTCTCCACCAGGCCTCTCCAGCCGGCAGTCCTGCTCATAAACCACATGAAGAATTACGTTAAAAAATGCCGGATCGCTTTCATGATTATGCCGAAACCAATCGGATGCCTTTACATGAATTTCTACATTGCCCGCCCATTGTGTGTTCCCGATTTTTATCCTTGCATTAAAGAAGTCGGGGCCAGAAGCAAAATTGTGCTGACCTGTGTCAATTATCTCGACTTTCTCCCCATTAACAAGCAGCGAGTCTTCATAAAAAAGCCGGTTTTCCCAGATGTAATGCAGTATATCTTCCTTTAAACTTGCCATAGTGATACATTAAGAATTATTATCTTAATGCTCCCAAAAGGAAAAAATCAGCCTCAGGAATTGAAAATTTGAAAAAATAATTTAGGTGGAATCAGATCAATTTAGCTTTTGCTAAATACTTCGACATTTCTTTCTGAATTTCATGCGCAGCATCGCGGGCAGCCTCATCAAAATGAGAAGTAATATCAGCGTAAATTATGCTACGACTGGCGTTTACAAGCAATCCGCATTGTGAATTCAGGCCGGCTTCACTTACTTCCTGAAGACTTCCACCCTGCGCTCCTACACCAGGAATCAGAAGGAAATGCTTTGGTACTATTTTACGGACTTTCAAGAGCCAATCGGCTTTTGTAGCACCTATAACATACATCATATTATCAATGTTTCCCCAGTTTTTCGATGTATTCAGCACCCTTTCAAAAAGATATTCGTCAGTGCTGGCAAGCTTTTGCAATTGAAAATCTTCTGCTCCATCGTTTGATGTTAAGGCAAGAAGAATTACCCATTTATCGGGATAATTGAGGAAAGGTTTTACGCTGTCGACCCCCATATATGGCGCAACTGTGACTGCATCGAAATCGAAATTCCGAAAAAAAGCAGAAGCGTACATTTTTGATGTATTGCCTATGTCGCCTCGCTTTGCATCAGCAATGATAAACATTTCGGGGAAATGGCTACGAATGTAATTAACGGTCATTTCAAGGCTTATCTGTCCTGCGGCACCAAGACTCTCGTAAAAAGCGAGGTTTGGCTTATAAGCCACGGCCAGATCTGCGGTTGCTTTAATAATCCTTTTGTTAAACTCAAACACAGGATAATCGCTATCCAGCAGAATTTTCGGAATCTTATCGTAGTCAGTATCCAGTCCTACGCATAGATAACTCTGCTTTTCTCTGATTTGCTTGAATAACTGACTTGAATTCATAAGGTGATGGGTTTGTTTGTATAATATTCAAAACTATACCTCAAATACCGCTCTCTTTAAGCCTTTCCGTGTTCTCAGCCATTTGAAGCTGCGAGATCATTTCCTGAATATCTCCGTTCAATACTGCCTGAAGGTTGTACATTGTATAGTTAATTCGATGATCTGTAATTCTTCCCTGTGGGTAATTGTACGTCCGGATTTTTGCCGATCTGTCACCCGAAGAAACCATAGTTTTTCGTTTTAAAGCAATGGCATCCATCCTTTTCTGATATTCGAGATTGTACAACCTGGTTCTCAGCTCTTTCATTGCTTTTTCAAGGTTTTTAATCTGGGATTTTTCATCCTGGCAAGTTACCACGAGTCCTGAAGGGATATGTGTAAGCCGGATTGCTGAATAGGTTGTATTTACTGACTGTCCGCCAGGACCTGATGAGCAATAGGTGTCTTTTCTGATATCTTCAGTCTTGAGTTGCACATCGAATTCATCTGCTTCAGGAAGAACCGCAACGGTAGCTGCTGAAGTATGAACCCTTCCCTGAGTTTCTGTTTGGGGAACGCGTTGTACGCGGTGAACACCAGACTCGTACTTCATTATACCATATACTCCGGCTCCTGTAACATCTATAATTACTTCCTTATAGCCACCCACTGTGCCTTCGGTTGCTGTTGTGATGTCGTATTTCCAACCTTTAATGTCAAAAAACTTGGTGTACATACGATAAAGATCTCCCGCAAAAATACTTGCTTCGTCGCCGCCTGTTCCTCCACGAATCTCAAGTACAGCATTTTTTTCATCTTCCGGATCACTTGGGATAAGAAGAAATTTTATCTTTTCTTCGAGTGGTTCAATTTTTGGCACCAGAGTTTCCAATTCCTCTTTTGCCATTTCCCTCATTTCCTCATCCTTCTCATTGTTAAGGATATCTTGAGCAGAGATTATATTTTCAGTAATATTCTTATGCTCATGATAAGCTTCCATAATGGGTTCCAGCTGTTTATACTCTTTATTTAGCTGGATATATTTTTTCATATCCGAAACGATATTCGGATTGGTGATTAACTCGCTGACTTCATGAAAACGATTCTTAACACCCTGCAGTTTTTCTAAAAATAAATTATTGCTCATAAAAGTTATGATTTAAGCTCTGTAAAAATACAAAAAATAATAGGATTGACTGGTGAGAACAAAACAGTAGCTAATACTCGAAACTATCTTCCCCTGTTAAAATAGTAAGCTTTTTCCCGTTGAATGCTTCACAGCGTCCAATTATCTTAGCCTCGATATTGAAAGATTTGGCTGTCCTGATGACCAGTTCAGCCCTGGAAGCCGGAACATAGAATTCCATCCGATGGCCCATATTAAAAACCTGCAGCATCTCTCGTAAAGGGGTGCCACTTTGATTTTGAATAAGTTTGAAAAGCGGAGGTGCTTCGAAAAGATTATCTTTTATAATGTGGATGTTTTCAGCAAAATGCAACACTTTAGTCTGACCACCGCCTGAACAGTGAATCATTGCGTGAATATCAGGCCGGATCTCATCCAGAAGCTTTTTCACTACCGGGGCGTAGGTTCTGGTTGGAGATAAAACCAGTTTTCCTGCTGTGCAATTTGTTCCGGGAACTATATCTGTAAGGCCAGTATTGCCTGAATAAACGAGATTTAGTGGGATTTCATTATCGTAACTTTCGGGATATTTCACTCTGAGATAAGCTGAGAAAACATCATGCCGGGCAGAAGTAAGCCCATTGCTTCCCATTCCCCCGTTATACTCGCTTTCGTAGGTAGTTTGCCCAAAAGATGCAAGTCCTACGATAACATCACCATCCTGTATCTTGTTTTCAATAACATCAGAGCGTTTCAACCTGCATGTAACTGTAGAATCAACAATAATGGTACGAACAAGGTCGCCTACATCAGCCGTTTCCCCGCCTGTGGAAATGATGTTTATTCCTGAATCCCTTAAAATACTCAGGAACTCTTCGGTACCGTTGATTATGGCTGAAATTACTTCGCCTGGGATTTTGTTTTTATTTCTGCCGATTGTTGATGAAAGGAGGATGTTATCAACTGCTCCGACACAAAGGAGATCGTCAAGGTTCATCACAATTGCATCCTGAGCAATTCCTTTCCAGACCGACATATCGCCTGTTTCTTTCCAGTATACGTAGGCGAGGGAGGATTTTGTGCCGGCGCCATCGGCATGCATAATTGTGCAAAAATCGGGGTCGCCTGCCAGAATATCCGGAATTACCTTGCAAAACGCATTGGGAAACAAGCCTTTGCTTATGTTCCGGATTGCATTATGAACATCCTCTTTCTGAGAGGATACGCCACGTTGACTATATTTTGATGATTCTGGCACTCTAATTTTTTGCGGAACAAAGGTAGTTATTTTTTTTAGAGGGAAGTCACCTTGACTCCGCTCGGTGCACTTTTGGCTTCCTCGGTGCACTTTTGGCTTCGCTCGGTGCGCTAAGGATTCGTTTGGAGAAAGATGAAAAACGTATTCGTAAGTTATGTTACAATATTTTATAAATTTATGCAGACTTTCGGCTTCATAAATTCGTAATCAGGTTTTTATTGGAAAAATAGATGTAGCCGGAGATTATATTATTTACCCGCAAATTACCAAACTATGAACAGCACCCGGTTTCATAAGAATTGTTTTTCTATAATCTTGGGGATAATGATGTTTCCTTTGGCATTTTTAGCAAATTCAACTCCACTTCCTCCCGATACAAGTTTTGTTGAATTAAGGGGGAATGTGAAAGATAAAGATACAAAGGATGCCATTATTTTTGCAAGTGTTTACATAGTTGGAACAAGTATTGGCACTATTTCCAATGCCGACGGGCAATTCATTATCAAAATACCAACCAGTAGAATCAACTCAAAAATAGGTGTTTCTTGTCTGGGATATAAAAATATTGAAATCCCAATACCGGATATGCAGAAGATGCATAACGAAATCCAGCTTGAACTGGCAAGGTATTATATTCGTGAGCTTACCATTCGAAAGGTTGATCCAATCCAGCTAATAAGAGATGCCCGAAATAAAATAAGTCAGAACTATGGCGATTCGCCGGCTATGCTCACTGCTTTTTACAGGGAAACAATTAAACAAAACCGTAATTATGTTGCCATTTCAGAGGCCGTTTTTGATGTGTACAAAGCTCCCTACAGCAGATATATTGACAATGACAGGGTTAAAATCTTCAAAGGCAGAAAGAGTCAGGATGTAGAGAAAATGGACACGATATTGTTTCGTTTACAAGGAGGACCATACTATCTCTTTATGCTGGATGTTATAAAAAATCCTGAAGAGCTTATCAGTGAAGAAAATTTCAATGTTTACGACTTTTTTTATAATGGTCTTGAAACAGTTGAAGACCGGGATGCCTATATAATTGGCTTTGACCAGAAAAAAGGAATCAGCATGCCACTTTACAAGGGAAAGTTGTACATCGATGTTAATACACTTGCTATTTCGGGGATAGAATTTCAACTAAGCCCAACCGGACTTGAATTTGCGCCGGATGTGATGATAAAAAAGAAACCAATGGGTATGAAAATCGATATACCTGGAGCATATTATATTGTAAAATATCGCATCATCAATGACCGCTGGTTTTTGAGCTATGCCAGAACTGAAGCTCGTTTCCGGTGTAAATGGAATCGTAACTTATTCCGTTCTACTTATACCACTGTTTCTGAGATGGCAATTACCGATATTGATACTGATAATATAGTAAAATACAAAATCAAAGATACTGCCAGAGCTACCGATGTGTTTTCTGAACAGGTTAAGGATTTTGAAGATCCCGAATTCTGGGGAGAGTACAACATTATCAGACCGGAAGAATCGATCGAAGATGCTACACATAAGCTCACCAGAAAACTCAAATAAGAATAAACAAGCTTACTTTTTGGGTATATAATCGGTTGAGAGTACCCGGAATTCAGTTCTGCGGTTTACCTGATGAGCTATTTCCTGCTCATTTCCTGTTATTGGTAAGGTATTAATGAACTCTTCAGATAAAACCTGACCTACAATTAGGAATTTATTTTCAGTAGCAACTTTTTCATCCACAACTTTTGGAACTGACTCCCCATAACCCTTAGCCTGAAGGCGATCTGCCGCTACACTTTTAGATATCAGATAATCCACAACAGACTGAGCTCTGCGCTGCGACAGAAGCTCATTGTCCTGCGTTGAACCCCTGGAGTCGGTGTGCGACATTAATTCTATAGTAATATTCGGGTTATCAGCCAGCGTTTCAATAAGTTTATCAAGAGCAACCATTGATTCGGGTCTCAGATCCCATTTTCCGAAATCGTAATAAATGTTCGGAAGTTCTATGACCTGGTCAACTGATGAAAGGTAAATTGCGGTTCTGAAGTCCTTGCTTTTTTCCAAACCCTTAGTTGTTTCACGTTCTTTTCCATTGAGGTATCCCTTTTTGGATGCGATAAAAACATAGTCGGTATTTGGTTTCAGCATAAAGCGGAAGTACCCTTCCTCATTGGTAGCAGCTTCTACAGTTATCCCATCACTTCCAATAGATTTAATGGTGGTTTCCTTAAGTGCTTTGTCTGTCTTTTCATCTCGAACAACACCGGTAATATTAAACTTAAGCGGGGGGAGATAAAATGAATAAATCTCATCATTTCCCTTTCCTTTTCGGGAACTGGAATAAAATCCACGCTCCACATCTTTTTCAAAAGTAATACCAAAATCGTCCTGAGATGAGTTTACCGGAGGCCTCATATTATCAACAATCCAGCGACCGTTTTCACCCAATGTAGCTTTGTAAATATCCAATCCCCCGATGCCAATATGACTATCAGAGCTGAAGTACAGTGAACCATCCGTGTGAGAATAGGGAAACATTTCATCTCCGGGAGTATTGATATCTTCGCCCATGTTTTCAGGTGCAGACCATTCAGAACCCTCATTTTCGCGTGTAACTTTCCAAATATCCTTACCACCGTATCCACCAGGTAAGTTGGAAACAAAGTAAAGAATTAGGTTGTCAGCAGAGATTGCCGGATGTGCAACTACAACGCTATCTTCCGAAATTTTAATTTTTTCCGGTTTTGCCCATTCGCCACCGCTTCTCCGCGAATAAAAAATGAAGCATCCCAGTTGTTCTTTTTTGCCTCTCGGGCAACGAGTAAAATACATAGTTGTAAAATCAGCAGAAACGTTTGGAGTTCCGTCATCAGCTTCTGAATTGAATTCTTCGCTTACGGGTACGGGAGTACTCCACTTACCTTTTCTGTCCATGTTGGATACGAAGATATCACTGAAACTCTCACCCGAAGCGCCAGAAGTCTCTTTACCAGTAGCATCCTCACGGGTAGAAGTAAAATAAACTGAACTGAAATCTTCCTGACCATAGCTTGGACTAAAGTCCCTTTCACTTGAATTGAAATATCGCATCTCTTCGATTTCATATCCTGTAGGATTTTCAATCCATTCAACGGCCACCTGACATGACCTGATACCGTTTTCACCGCGGGGATCGTCGGGAACAAGTTCTTTATAACGCTTAAATTGCTCTGCTGCTTCCTGATAGTTCTCGCTCATCATAAGCATCTCTCCATAATGAAGGTAAATAAGTGGATCCTGGAAATTCTTTGCAATTGCTTTCTTATACCATAATTCTGCTTTTCTGGTGTCGCGAACAATACGGTAGCACTCGGCAATTTTGTAAATCACCTCGTTCTGTTTGTTCTTATCCTTTATTTTATTGAAGGCAGTTTTATACAAATCTGCTGCTTTATAATACTCACCTGCATTAAAAGCCATATTTGCCTTATGATCTTTATCCTTCTTATTCTGAGCCTGAACCGACCCAAAGAAGCTGAATTGCGCAAGTATAATCAGGATAACATATATCTGCCTCATACGATATTGTCTTTGTTAAAGGGTAAAATTAATGGAATTTTACTAATAACGGAATAGTGTGGGGAATATTTCATGTTTGGGAGTTGGATGACGTATTGATGAGGTGACAAAAAAAAGGCCATTCTTGCGAACGGCCTTTTACATTTGATTATGAACAAACTATCTGGTAAAGAGTAATTCTCTGTATTTTGGAAGTGGCCACATTTCGTTATCAACGATAAGTTCAAGCTTGTCGATATGGTAACGAATATCAGCAAGGAAAGGTTTAATTTTCTTTGAATATTCATCAGCCCTTTTGCGTGATTCTTCAATCTTATTAGCAACTTTTCTGGCTTCCACCATTTCCTTAACTTGTGCCTTCACATAGGAAACGTGCTCAGAAATTTCGCGGATAAGTTCCAGACGTGCACCAGCAAGTTCTTTGTATTCGGCAGCTGGGAATACTTCTTTCAGGCCTTTTACATTTTCAATAAGGCTTGTCTGGTATTTGATTGCGATTGGAACAATGTGGTTCTGAACAAGGTCGCCAAGTACTCTGGATTCAATCTGGAGTTTTTTCATGAACATTTCGTATTTAACTTCAGTGCGGGCATGAAGCTCAACATCTGAAAGTACGTTCATGCGTTTAAACAAGTCGATCGATTTCTTACTTACATAAGCATCCAAAGCTTCAGGAACGTCGTTGATATTGGTCAGACCTCTTTTCTTAGCTTCTTTCACCCACTCTTCGCTGTAGTTGTTACCATCGAAACGAACCGCTTTGCATTCAATAATATATTTGCGAAGAACTTGGAAAATTGCCTCATCTTTCTTAACACCCTTTGCGATAATTGCATCAACTTCTTTTTTGAATACTATCAGCTGATCAGCAACTGCGGTGTTTACAACAGTCATAGGTGCTGCGCAGTTTGCAGATGAACCGACTGCACGGAATTCGAAACGGTTTCCTGTGAAAGCGAACGGAGATGTGCGGTTTCTATCGGTATTATCAAGAAGGATTTCAGGAATTTTACCAATATTAAGTTTCAGTTCGGTTTTTTCGTCAGGTGTCATTTTTCTTGAAGATACCTTCTCTTCAATTTCGTTAAACATCTCTGTAAGACGGGTTCCTAGGAAAACTGAAATGATTGCAGGAGGTGCCTCATTGGCTCCAAGTCTGTGGCTATTCGATTCAGAAACAATACTTGCTCTCAATAAATCTGAGTTTTTGTAAACTGCCATAACAACGTTTACAAGGAAAGTAAGGAACTGAAGGTTTGTCCTTGGAGTTTTTCCGGGGGATAATAGGTTCACTCCGGTATTTGTAGCAAGTGACCAGTTATTATGTTTACCTGATCCATTAATTCCTGCAAATGGTTTTTCATGGAAAAGAATACGGAAATTATGTTTTCCTGCAAGTTTTGTTGCAAGGTCCATCATGAGAAGGTTATGGTCAACAGCCAGATTAGCCTCTTCATGTATTGGAGCAGCCTCGAACTGGTTAGGCGCAACCTCATTGTGACGGGTTTTTAGAGGGATTCCTAATTTATAGGCTTCGATCTCAAGTTCGTACATAAAACCTTTTACACGTTCGGGAATTGATCCGAAATACTGGTCTTCTAACTGCTGATCCTTTGCAGAAGCATGACCCATAAGAGTTCTGCCTGTCATGGCAAGATCAGGTCGAGCATTGAAAAGTGCCTCATCAATCAGAAAATATTCCTGCTCAATACCAAGGTTAGAAATACATTTGGTTACATCTTTATCAAAATACTGACACACATCGGTTGCAGCTTTATCAACAGCTGTAAGTGCTTTCAGAAGAGGAGTTTTATAATCCAGTGCTTCACCGGTATAGGAAACAAAAATTGTAGGAATTACTAAAGTATTTCCAATTGTGAATGCAGGTGAAGAAGGATCCCATGCGGTATATCCTCTGGCCTCAAAAGTGTTTCTTAATCCACCGCTAGGGAAAGATGAAGCATCAGGTTCCTGCTGAGCAAGGAGTTTTCCTGAAAAATTTTCAACTACTCCACCATAAGGGCCATGTTCAATAAAAGCATCGTGCTTTTCAGCAGTGCCATCGGTAAGTGGGTGAAACCAGTGTGTGTAATGGGTTACACCTTTTTCTACTGCCCATGCTTTCATTCCTGAAGCAACAGAATCGGCAACTTTACGATCAATCTTCGTTCCTTTGTCGATTGCTTCAACAACTTTATCATAAGCCTCTTTCGACAAATACTTGCGCATTTTGTCGTAATCAAACACATTACAACCGTAGTAATCAGAAACTTTTGCTGTAGGAGGTACAGCAAAGTGAGGTTTTCTTGTTGAAACCTCCTTCAGAGCCTGAAATCTAATGTATGCCATTTCAAAATAAATTAAGGGTTAAAAAATCAGTATGAGACTGCAAATATATAAATGTTTTTATTTACACCCTCAGTTTTTTTACTAATTTTTTAATTTTTATGCACTTTTTTTATTAACACCCCCTATTTTTTGATGTGTTTTTATAGAATGATAGACTTTAGTAATATTCGAAATGCTCATAGGGAGCAGATTGTGAGAAAATTACAAAATATTCAGAGTGTGGGATAAAAAAGCATGGCCAAAGGAAATAATTTCGTTAATTTTGGGAAAAATGTGGAAATTGGGATGATTATTTTGAATAATATCAATTTCTAAAGAATAAATGGTTCAAATTCGACCAATTTTAAAAAATGCTTTGAGAACAAATCTACTTTGTCACAAGAACATGAAATAAAAATTGATGAACGGTATTTCCTGTAAACAGTTCGACCCCTATCGGGGCTGGAAATTCTGCGTATATTTATGCCGCAGGTTTTCACCCACGGTTATTGAAATTTACCCCCTTCGGGGATTAATTGACCACATTGCCCAATATCATTTTAACTATACAATAGGATAAACCTGACACTTCAAAATAAGCAGTACCCTCTATTTCTTCAGTTCGCAAAAATATTTGAAAAACAATGGAATTGTCTCAATTCCTTTTAAGAAATGGCTCACCGGATAATTCTCATTGGGCGAATGAATGGCATCGGAATCTAGTCCAAATCCTAATAATATGGATTTAATTCCTAAAACCTCTTCAAAATCTGCAACTATGGGAATACTACCTCCGCTTCTTGTAGGCACTGGCTTTTTGCCAAATGTTTCTTCAACAGCTTTGCTGGCAGCAAGAAATCCGGGAGTATCTATAGGAGAAACATACCCTTCTCCCCCATGAAGACTGGTTACTTTCACGCGAATTCCTTTGGGGGCAATCGATTTGAAGTGATCTTCAAAGAGTTTATCTATTTTTTTTGACTTCTGGTTGGGTACGAGTCTCATTGAAATTTTCGCATATGCTTTGGAAGGAAGAACGGTTTTAGCGCCCTCACCGGTATATCCCGACCACATTCCGCAAACATCCAGAGTTGGCCTTATTCCGGTTCGTTCAATTACTGAGTATCCCTTTTCGCCGAGTACATCTTCAATATCAAGAGCTTTTTTGTAATTCTCCAGATTAAATGGGGCTTTGGCCATTTCCTTCCTTTCTTCTGCACTAATTTCAACCACATCATCGTAAAATCCCGGGATGGTAATATGTTGATTTTCATTGGTAAGAGTGGCGATCATTTTTGCAAGGATATTCGCAGGATTGGCCACAGCACCGCCATACAAACCCGAATGAAGATCGCGGTTAGGGCCTGTCAGTTCTACTTCAAGATAGCTAAGTCCGCGTAAACCCACAGTAATAGAAGGTATATCGCTTGCAATCATTGTGGTATCAGAAATCAGAATGATGTCGGCTTTTAAAAGTTCTTTGTTTTGTATACAGAAATCTTTGAGGCTAGGGGATCCGATCTCTTCCTCACCTTCGATCATAAATTTAATGTTGCAGGGAAGAGAGGCAGTGCGGTTCATCATCTCGAAGGCTTTTACCTGCATGAACATTTGTCCTTTATCATCATCAGCTCCCCTGGCAAAAATCTTACCCTCTCTTATTTCAGGCTCGAAGGGAGGCGATTTCCAGAGATCAAGCGGCTCAACTGGCTGAACATCATAATGTCCGTATACCAAAACTGTAGGCTTGGATGGATCAATAATTTTTTCCGCATAAACAACAGGAAATCCCTTTGTGCTCTTAAGTTCAGATATAGTAGCTCCTGCGGCCAGAAGTGCCGATTTAATATATTCGGCGGTCTTAATCATATCATCTTTATGCTCTGGACGGGCGCTTATTGAAGGAATTCGTATCAGACCAAAGAGTTCATCAAGGAATCGGTCTTTGTTTTGTTCAATATATGTTTTATTTGTGCTCATGGTTGTAGAAATTTGAGGTAATATTAAGAAAAACCTGCTGTTTTTTGACAATAACCGGGCTGTTTAGGAACAGGGAATTAAAATCAGAGATATTATAACATCCTTTGCTGAAGTGCATCATTTACTACCTCCAGCTCTTTATAAAAGCTCTCTCCAAAAGCTCTTATAATTGGCTCTTTAAGGAATTTAAAAACTGGCATATCAAGGCTTTCACCCAATATTAATGCAGGAGTGCAGATATCCCATTCATGATAATTCAGGGCAATATGATCTCCGATTTTTGATAAACGTATCGGGTATAGATGGCAGGAAACTGGTTTTTGGAAAGTCGTCATTCCCTTTTTCCATGCAAATTCAATTCCACATTTTGCAATTCCATTTTGAAAAACTGTATAGGCACATTCCTTGCCTTTATTGAGCGGAGTAACAAAATCGGTGGGGCCGTCGGATACCCATTTTCCCTCTTTCTCAACAGCCTTTCTTCCGCTTTCGGAAAGTATCTCCTTAAAGTTATTGTATTCATTATCAAGGATGGCTCTTTCATCTGCTGCAAGTGGCGCTCCAGCATCCCCATGAACACAGCATGCGCCCTTGCATGCAAAAAGATTACATACAAACTTCTTTTCAAAAAGATCGAGACTCACCAGTTTATTATCTATCTGTATCATTTAGTTTTTCATTCAGCGGGAAAATTAGTTATTTTATTTGCAGGGAAAAAGAATTGGTAAAATACTGCTAAGAATTATTTATCAATTCCTTAACCCTAATAAACTGATATAATCAGCGAATTGCATAATTTTGCAAAATTAAAAGCTATGTTTCATGGAGAAGATTATATTCATTTTGTCTATTTTGATTTTTTCAATTGAGTCCAAAGCGCAAATACATCTTCTGGACCGGCCTGATTTACTTAAAAAAATTGAAACTGAATTGTCATTTACTTATAGTAATGATTTTACAAAAGCCAGAGCAGAACTGAGTGTTCTTCAAAAACTAATTCCGGATCATCCAGTATTATCATTTATGGAAGCCCTAAATGTATATTGGGAAAATTTCCCCCTGACACCCAACAATCCAAAATCCCTTGATTTCCTTAATTTACTTGAGGATGCATGTATGAAGGGAACTCTGATGCTCGAAAAAGATCCGGAAAGTCTGGAAGGCTTGTTTTTTGAATTATTTCCAAGAGCACTTTATTCGGAATTCTGGGCAGATAACGGGAAGCCGGGAAAAGTTTTTCCATATCTGAACAGCATGTATCACAGAACGTTAAAGGGAATGGAAGTACAGGACAAGTTCAAGGAATTTTATTTTACTAGCGGGCTTTACAATTATTATATGGAAGCCTATCCCGAAAAACACCCTGCATATAAACCTGTAAAGCTTCTTTTTCAGGCCGGAGATAAGGAAAAAGGGCTGAATCAATTAATTTACTGCTCAAAAAATGCTGTCTATGTTAAAAATGAGGCTCGTTCATTTCTTGCGTATATTTACATGAATTACGAATCAAATCCCCTTGAAGCATCCTTATATGCAGCCGGGCTTTACAGGGAATTCCCAAGAAATCCGCTTTATGTGGGCAGGTATGCGGAAATTCTGATTTATAGCAACAAATTTGCAGTTGCCGATATTATTGTGAATAATCTCAACAACTTACCAGGCGATTTTGCAAAGATGGAGTATCACCTTTACAAAGGACTTTTAGACGAGAAATACAGAAAAAATTATGAATTGGCATTTCAGGAATATACCACAGCTCTTAAAATGGCTGAAAAGTATGAAGATGCAGGAGCTGTTTTCAATGCTATGGTCTGGATGGGGCTTGGACGGTATTACCAGTCGAAAAAGGATTTTTCTTCGGCCAACAAGTATTTCAGGATGGCGCAAAATGTTTCTACCTACGAATATGTTATAAACGACAAATAACAAAATTTCACTATGCAGAAAATCAGTTTGCAATATCTTAAGGAAAGTGGCAAATTTAAGCTTTTTAAAGAACTAAGATTCAATGAAATCCTTGGATTTGTTCTGGAGAATATTAAGGCTGCAAACAGCGTGACAATTAGTTTTTTCGTAATAAATGCCTTGTTTTTATGTTTGCTTGTATCACAAATTATTCTGGGGATTTTGAAGCATGGGATTTCATTTGATACCTTCAGTAATTATTCACCGGCTTTTTTAAGGGGAGTGGTTACTGGAAGCTTGCTGATAATCCCTGTTCATGAAGGTCTTCACGCACTTGGATTTCTGATAGTTGGAGCAAGGAAAATCAGATTTGGTGCCGACTTAAAGCAAATGATTGTATATGCAACTGCTGAAAACTTTGTAGCCAGTAAAAAAAACTTTTTTCTTCTGGCACTGGCTCCATTTGTTGTAATTAATATAGTTTGCATCCCTTTTTTGGTCTTTGGCGGCTCCGAAACCAGATTTTTTTTAACTACTATGCTCTTCCTTCATAATATCATGTGCGTTGGCGATTTTGGAATGATGAGTTTTTTTATTCGTCACAAAGACAAGGAAATGTTTACCTTTGATGATCTGGATACAAAAACGACCTGGTTTTACGAAAAGAAAAAATCGTGAACCTTAGGCAAAAATATTTGTTTATCCCCTGAAATTTAAAAAATAAAAAAATGGCAAACATCACATTAAAAGGCAATGCGATTCACACAATTGGAAATCTTCCTGCAAAAGGAAGTATTGCGCCGGATTTTAAAATTACAAAGACTGATTTATCTGAAACCACCTTATCTGATTATGCAGGTAAACGCCTGGTTCTTAATATTTTTCCAAGTCTGGATACAAGTACCTGCGCTGCTTCAGTCAGACAGTTTAATGCAAAGGCACAAAGTCTGAAAAACACAGTTGTATTATGTGTTTCGATGGACTTACCATTTGCACACAGCAGGTTTTGTGCAGCTGAAGGATTAAAAGATGTTATTTCAGCATCAGTATTTCGCGCACCGGAATTTGGCAAAAGCTATGGTCTTACTATTTCAGACGGACCGCTTGCAGGGCTATTGTCGCGTGCTGTTGTGATTGTTGATGAAAACAAAAAGGTTATTTATACTGAGCAGGTTCCGGAAATTACACAGGAACCCGATTATAGTTCTGCTTTGGCAGCGCTATAGTTTTTCAAATAAGATTTGCGGAATTTGCCCAATCTTCCATTGTCATTGGAATTGCCTTTTTGGCTCTGTCCTCTGCCAAATCTAAATATGCATTCACAATTCGTCCCAACGATTCTAATTCTTGTTGCGATAAATAATTTTTAGCAATTACAACATCTGCTTTCAATATTTTCCCATCCGTTGCTTTTTCCCATGAGCTTAATCCCATATTTTGGATTTCTGCATTGGCTCTCAACATTATTAATTCTGAAGCCGTATGTCCATGAACTGCAAAATGCAACTTGTTTTGAACTTTTGCAAAAAATGTTTTGGTAGTGGGTGCCTCTTTATTATAATCAACACTTGTGGCGTATATATCAGTCGGTTTTTGATAAAACCGACGTTCACTGAGCCGAATCTATCTGATTTCGGAAAGCAAATGTTCATAATAATCTTCACCAAGAAAAGTGCCGTTCTCCAAACGTTTTTTATCTATTACGTAACCACGAAAGCCATATTGTTTGGTCTTCGTAGCGCACTTCAATGCTTTTATCACCTGTCTGCTGTGTAAATACTAAAAATTCAGCTGTGCTGTTTCGTATTTGTAGCTTCTTAGTCATATTACAATTCTTATTTTTCGAAGTCTTATACCTGAATACAAAACTACAACAAATTTGGGTTTATGTAAAAAACTTGCATCCCTCGTTTGGCTTGGGCTGCACACCTATGTCGAATGTATCAAATATTGTTGTGATTCTATTCGTTTTTTATGTTGCTCATGCATTTTTTCTATTTCGTTGCTAATTTATAATATTTTTCAATATTGTTCGGCAAAATAATATCTCGTTCCTCACGGGACTTATACTAAAGGCATTGTTTTTAATTCTACCTGTATGCTGTCCCTAAGAGAAAGTCCAGTAGGGAACAACATATTGGTAGAAAATGCTGATGCCTAGCGAAACACCTCCCGATTATTCCATCGGGATACGGTGGTACTTCGACTTTGCTCAATAACCATATGAGAGGCGGTTCCTGAGCTTGTCGAAGCATAGAATAATTGCAGGGTGTCCGAATTAACGTGCTAATGAAATAATGTGCTATGTGTTCCACAAAAAACGCAACATTTACAAATTGTGCTACTCTGTGTAAAAAAAATCACAGAGT
Organism: Bacteroidales bacterium; assembly: GCA_038316435.1. Classification (GTDB taxonomy): domain Bacteria; phylum Bacteroidota; class Bacteroidia; order Bacteroidales; genus JACJXF01. Next base: position 82,571 of record JBBQAQ010000012.1, read on the forward strand.
TACTCAAAGTTGCACCAAGGCCAATTAATTCTATCTTGCAGTCGTAAAATCATCCTATGAGCCGATTCACATCCACCGTTCGATCTTTCCCCGGAACCTTCTGGGCCGCCAATACTCTCGAGCTTTTTGAGCGCTTAGCCTATTATGGAATTTTTAATCTTCTGGCTCTCTACCTTACCAACTCCCCTGAAACAGGTGCATTGGGTTTTACACAGGTAGAAAAAGGAATGCTCATGGGCATCGTAAACGCAATATTGTATTTCCTTCCGGTAATTACCGGGGCTATTGCCGATAAATTCGGGTATAAAAAAGTGCTAATCATAGCATTTATAATACTTTCATCGGGCTATTACCTTATGGGACAGGTTAGTTCTTATGCTTTTGTATTCATCACTTTTTTTTATGTTGCCATTGGAGCAGCGCTTTTTAAACCGATTATTTCCGCAACTATTGCCCGTACAACCAATGAAGACAATGCTTCTCTGGGCTTTGGTATTTTTTATATGATTATAAATATAGGGGGATTGGTGGGTCCGCTCATGGCATCCGAACTCCGCGAAATTAGCTGGAATTATATTTTTCTAATGGCGACAGGATCAATTCTGATCAATCTTGTAATAGTATTGATTTTCTTTCGTGAACCCGACAGACAGATCAATTCCGACTCTCTGCTGAAAAGTCTGTCTACCATTTTTAGAAACATTTTTACTGTTTTACAGGATCTGCGTTTTGTTATTTTCCTAGCCATCATAACCGGCGCATGGACTGTTTACTGGCAGTATTTTTACAGTCTGCCCGTATTTATGGAACAATGGGTGAATACTTCTCCGCTTTACAATGCACTGTATTCGATATCACCGGGTTTTGCCAAGGCAGTTGGAACGGATGCTGGGATAATTCTTACTGAGAAGATCATTGCAATGGACGCTATGTTTATTGTGCTGTTTCAAGTGATTGTAAGTAGTATTGTAATGAAAATAAGACCTTTGAAGTCGATGACGATTGGGATACTCATTAATTCAATAGGTTTGGCATTATCGGTTCTAACTTCAAATCCCTTTTTTACACTTATTTCCATTCTGATATTCTCTTTCGGCGAGATGGCTTTTTCCCCTAAAATACTTGAATATATTGGTAGAATTGCACCAAAAGATAAGGCAGCTTTGTATATGGGCACTCAGTTTCTGCCTATGGCTCTTGGTAATTTTTTCGGGGGATTTATAGCCGGGGGAGTTTATAACGCCCTGGCCGACAAGTACGTGATGATTCAAAAGCTTCTGCCCCAACTTCCTGATGTTGCTAATCTTTCCAATGATCAGCTCTTTAATTCAGCAACTTTGTTTTTACAAACGGATGCAGCCGGTTTAAACAAAATCCTTTGGGAAACGTACCACCCGAACCGCTTTGGACTGGTGCTCATCGGTACAGGAATTGTAACGGTTGTTTTGCTTTATTTTTATGATAAGTTTATGCTCCGGAATAAAATATCATGAGTATTTGAACGCATTTAATTCTGTACGAAAATGAACACTTCACGTTCAGTTTAGGTCAGTATTTTGTCTGATTTTCACGCACATTTACCATTCATCATACTGATTATTAAATTGCTGCTTGCATTGGTAAGAAGTTACACTGAAATATGAATGATAGAAAGTAATATGTGACTGAAATCATAAGGTATTTGAAAATAAACCAGCTTTAAATACAGTATTCTCCCTCTAAATGCCCCCTTTTCATTAAAATATTTCCGGCAAAAACTTTCCGAAAGTACAGCAAATGTTCAAATTCAGATCACAATATCCGATAAATATTTGCATTGATCAATGATTCCTTGAATTTAGTGTAAATCATACATTTCTATTGAGTACTTTAGTATTATTTCGTTTAGCTTTACTTCTGAAATCCTATTAAAGATAATAAAACAAAAATGGAACCAATTTCAATTCCCGGTACATTAAAAACTCCATCGATTACATCAGATTGCATCTCAGGAATTATTGAAATAAAAGGAAGGTCAAATCCTGAAAATTCATCACAGTTCTATAAACCACTGATTGAATGGGTTGAGGAATACAGTAATAATCCTACTGCCAAAACAATTATCAACATTCAGCTTGAACATTTTAACACAAGCTCATCCAAATGCATTCTGGATGTTTTCAAAAAGCTTGAGCCTATTAAGAAAGCTAATCTTGACATTTCTGTCAACTGGTACTACGAAGAAGATGATGAAGAAATGCTGGAAGCTGGCGAAACATACGGAACCATGACGGTTATTCCGTTTAAAATGATTGGGTATTAGAATTTGAAAAACAGCTAACCCGCTTTCGGTTTTAAATATGAAACCAAAAGCGGGTTAAGTTTTTACATACAGTTTACAGAGTAAATGCGTACTTCCCTGAACCGACTTCCAGAATGAGGTATCCCTCTTCCCATCGTATTACCTTAATTTCCTTAATTGTGGACAGTGCTTTTCCTCCCTCGAAAATAGCCGCTGCTTCTTTTGCCGGAATATAAATTGTGGCGGTAGTATTTGCAGGGATTTCAATATCGAAATAAAGCTTAGCATTCTCTACTTTCCAGGAACTGCTTAGCTTTCCAAAATAGGTATCAAGACTTGCAGATGCGCTGGTAAAACCTCCCCCGATATAGGGCTTAATTATGCTATGCTTATATCCCGGGGCATCTTCGTAGGTATCAATGCCGGTCATTATTCTGTACATCCAATCTCCGATTGCGCCGTATGCATAATGGTTAAAGGAATTCATCCCCGGTGTCTGAAATGAACCATCGGGCTTTTGTCCGTCCCATCTCTCCCATATTGTTGTTGCACCGTTTTTAACCGGGTAAAGCCATGAAGGATACGTTTCCTGTAAAAGCAGTTTGTATGCCAGGTCGTTGTAACCAAAACGGGTCAGAACGTGACAGAGATAAGGTGTTCCGAGAAAACCTGTTGTAAGATGTGTGCCGTAGCTGTTTACATTTGATGCAAGGCGCTCGGCAGCCTGTTTGCGGAGGTTTTCAGGCAACATATCAAAGTTCAGTGCCAGTACATAAGCAGTTTGTGTTCCAGAAACAAGGCGTCCGTTTGGAGTCATATATTCTTTCAGAAAAGCTGCTTTGATTTTTTGTAGCAATTCAGTGTAAAAAGCCACATCGGTTTTATTGTCAAGTACATTTGCTGAATTTATAAGCAGTTGTGTGGAATGTGCATAGAAACATTGGGCAATCAGATACTTGTCGGTAACAGCAGCTCTTCCATCGTTATCATCTTCGGGATGATAAAACAGCCAGTCGCCAAAATGGAAGCCTGAATTCCATAAATCATTAACGGCAATTTTTCTGATGCTTTCAACATAAGCTTTCATTGAATTATACTGCTGACCCAAGAGTTGTTTATCCCCGTAAACAAGGTACATATTCCAGGGCGCAATGGTTGCCACATCTGCCCATCCGGCGCTATTAACTGCTCCGGCACCCAAAACATTGGGTATTACAAAAGGAACTTTTCCTTCTTCCTGATCTGCTTCAATATCCTTAAGCCATTTGGCAAAAAAGCTGTTCACATTCATATTAAAGGCAGCAGTTCTGGAAAATACCTGAGCATCGCCTGTCCAGCCCAGACGCTCGTCACGCTGCGGACAATCGGTTGGAATATCAACGAAATTGCCTTTTTGTCCCCATTCGATGTTATGCTGTAACTGGTTAATCAGAGGATTGGAAGTAGTGAAGTTTCCTGTTTTCTTCATGTCTGAATATAAAGCGGTTGCAGTAAAGTTTTCAGGTTTTATCTCAGCGGGATATCCTTCGATTTTCAAGTAGCGGAAGCCATGCCAGGTAAATTTTGGTTCAAAAACCTCGTCGTTTCCACCTTTCAGGATGTAGGTATCCTGCGCTTTAGCTGCACGAAGGTTTTCGGTATAGAAATTGCCGCTTTTATCCAGTACTTCTGCATGTGAAAGAATTACTTTATCACCTGCTTTACCTTTTACTTTCATGGTAACAAATCCCACCAGATTCTGGCCAAAATCAATTACCTGCTCGCCTGCCGGGGTTTTAATAATTTTTATGGGAACAAATATCTCATGCTTTTTTACTGTCTCGTTAACCGTGGCAATTAGAACATCCATAGGGTATTCGCCTAGTTTAACTCCACTCCAGTCAGCATCCTTGTAACCAGGTTTTGCCCATCCTGCTTTTTCAAGCCTTGCATCTACGATCTCTCCATTATAAATTTCGGAATAGAGAATTTCACCCGTTGTGGATTTCCAGGAATCATCGCTAATAATACTTTCAGCAGTTCCATCGGCATAAACAATATCAATCTGACAAAGCAGTGAAATGTCGGAATTATAGAAATTAGAATTTCCCTGGTATCCTATGTCTCCACGATACCATCCACTGCCAAGCATCACACCTATTGCATTCTGTCCCGAAGCAATTATAGGAGTCACGTCATAAGTCTGATACTGAAGTCGTTTTTTATAGCTCGTCCATCCCGGGGTAAAAAAATCATTTCCAACTTTTACACCGTTAATCTGAGCCTCATAAAGACCATGGGCAGTGATATAGGCTGTTGCAGAAACAATTTTTTTGTTGATAGAGAATTGTTTTCTCATCATGGGAGTTGCGCGCAAGGCTGAGTCTTCAACATAGCCTGGTCCTATCCATTTCGCCTTCCAGTCTGTTGATTTGAGAAGAGCCATCTGGAAATAGGCTGTCTGACTCCATTCCGAAGCTTTTCCATTGTTATCCCACACCCTGACCTGCCAGTTATACCGTGTACCAGATAAAAGAACAGAACCGGAATAAGAAACTTGCACAGATTGTTCAGATTTTACTTTTCCACTGTTCCATACCAGAGTTTTACCGGAAGTAAGTTTAATTTCATAAGCAGACTGGCTTACATTTCTTTGGGGAGATACTAGTTGCCAGGAAAAGCGGGGGCTGGAAATATCAATACCAGTCGGATTTGTAAGGTTTTCGGTGAGAAGATTTGTAAGACTGAGCTGTGCATTGGTATAGAATCCAAAAATCAGAAAAGACAAGAATGAAAACAGCAGTTTTTTCATGGTTAGGTTGAGGTTGAGGGTTGAGGGTTGAGGGTTTAGGGTGTACTCCGAACCAAACTTAAGGATTAGGCGGATTAAAAACAATAGAGGATTTGGGCTTTTAGATGGAGTGGATGGGATTGTGAGGGGAGAAATAGCGGAATGGTGATGGTGGTAAAAATCACAACTAATAGGGATAAAGGTAGCTTAAACATTGTATAGGTTTGTATCCAAATAAAAAATAAAAAATACAATGCTAAAAATATATTTAGGTTTTGCTATAATCCTTTTGGGGATGATTTTACAGGCGCAATCGAATGAATACAATCGTGAAATAAATGATTCCTCTAAAATAAATCAGCCGGAAGTAAAAGCTAACTTAAGAATCGGTGGATATGGTGAAGTACACTTTAATCAGCCCTTTAGCTCAAAAATCCGACAAAATGGAGCGCTCGATGTACACAGGTTAGTTATGCTTATGGAATATGGATTTAATTCCCGAGCTCGTTTTATTTCTGAAATTGAATTTGAGCATGTAAAGGAAGTATTTGTTGAACAGGCTTATCTTCAATACAAACTCAATAAATACATTCAATTTCATGCCGGTTTGCTTTTAATTCCCATGGGAATAATTAACGGATCCCACGAGCCGGTGAGTTTTAATGGCGTTGAAAGACCAATGATTGATCAGAAAATATCCCCAAGTACCTGGCGTGAGGCAGGTTTGGGTATTTCCGGAACAGTGCTGCCAATAAAAATGAAATATCAGTTATATCTGGTAAATGGATTTAACGGGTATGACGGGACGCCTCATTTAAATGGCAAGGATGGCTTGCGCGGAGGCAGGCAAAAAGCTGCGGAATCATTTATTAGCTCGCCAGATCTGGCCAGCAGAATTGAATATTTTGGAATCGGTGGGTTTAACCTTGGACTTTCTGGGTATTTCGGAAAAACCGAAAGCAGCATGTACAATGGAATTGATAAAGCCGATTTAAGCACTATTGAACGAGCAGATTCATCAGTGGTAGGGATTTCTATGTTTGGACTTGATGCGCGCTTTTCCCGTCATGCATTTCAATGTAAAACGCAATTGTATTATATATCACTGTCAAACACTGAACAATACAATGTTTTTACTGCTATTAGTGGAATACCGAATAATCTCGGAAGTTCCATGACTGGTTATTATGTGGAGGCCGGGTACAACCTGTTTCATTCATTCAAAAATATAAAATCGGAACTAATTCCATTTATAAGGTTTGAAGAATATAACACGCAATTTACTGTCTCACAAGGAATTCTAAAAAACAAAAATTTTAATGCTACCATTATTACGCTGGGGGTCAGTTTGAAGTTGACTTCAGAAGCAGTATTGAAAGCCGACATTCAGTTTTTAAAAACTGCAGCAGATCCTGACTTTTTAAAAGTACTTAATACGGGCATAGCCGTTAACTTCTAAATATCTCAAGATGTTTAATTATTTTATTTTTGCAGTTTTGATTCTTATAGCCTTGAAGAGTGCAGCACAGGATGAGATTGAATTCCAACCTGGCTCGCTTTTCTCCGAGCTAAAAAAATTCAGTGATGCGGAAAATCCAAAATTAAGTGAAATAGGCTATAAATCAGAATTTCCTGCTTCAACTGATCTCCAGGGTAAATATTTTTCACTAAGGTACGACAAGGGTAAAAGTCCAATAAAATTTATTTATGTGGGACGGATATACAGCTGCCGGGTCGGAGGATGCTCTTCTTTAAAAGATGCTATGCAAAGCAGAGAACATGAATATTTTGATTACTTTATTTTGACTGATAGTGTGCCAACAGTGATGCAGGTTAAAGTTTATAATTACATGGCTACACACGGGCAGGAAGTCACAGCAAAAAGCTGGTTAAAGCAGTTTGTTGGTTATGACGGAGGCCGGGATCTGCAGGTTGGGAAGGACGTTGATGGCATTTCGGGCGCAACGATTTCCGTATATGGGATTACTCTGGATATACAGCAAAAAATATACGATTTCAGACAAATTTTGTACAAACCACAGAATTTGTCTGAAAAAGTAACCCAATAGAAACGACTTACTAATTTACCTTGAAGCCCTTTGTCTGCCCGACCATTGTTTTGGTCTGTTTTGAGTTGCCGTTTTCGGCCTTGCATGTCCCGGGTTACCCCTTCCCTGCTGTTTTGGAGCCTTCGCCGGATTATGATCCATCAGTGGGAATGGATGATCGTCGATAACGGTAATTCTTTTAGAAATCAGCTTTTCAACATCGCGCAGGTATTCTTTTTCTTCAGCATCGCAGAACGATAAGGCCGTGCCTTTTGCTCCTGCTCTACCGGTTCTGCCGATACGGTGAACATAGGTTTCAGCGATATTGGAGATTTCGTAGTTTATCACATATTCCAAATCATCCACATCAATACCACGGGCTGCAATATCGGTAGCCACGAGTACTCGGGTTGTCTGGGCTTTAAAATTGGTCAATGCGCGCTGACGAGCGTTCTGGGCTTTATTTCCGTGAATTGCCTCTGCTTTTATATGATGTGCTGAGAGCATTTTCACGACTTTGTCGGCACCGTGTTTTGTGCGGGTAAATACCAATGCTGTTTTGATAGCATCTCCCTTTAAAACTTCGAGTAATAAAGCGTTTTTATTCCCTTTATCAACGAAATAAACGAATTGTTTGATAATATCAACTGTAGAAGATACGGGTGTTACGGATACTTTAGAGGGATTTACTAGAATTGTACTTGCCAGCTTCACGATTTCAGGAGGCATGGTTGCTGAGAAAAACAGCGACTGGCGCTTTCTGGGGAGCATGGTCAGGAGTTTTCTTACATCGTGAATGAAACCCATGTCGAGCATACGATCGGCTTCATCGAGTACGAAAATTTCCACATCCCTCAGACTTATAAAACCTTGGTTAATAAGGTCGAGCAAACGACCTGGTGTAGCAATCAGGATATCAACTCCTGCTCTGAGAGCGGCAGTTTGGGGATTCTGGTTGACTCCCCCGAAAACAACAGTAGAGGATAAACCAGTATGTCGGCCATAGGCATTAAAACTTTCGCCAATTTGAATGGCTAATTCACGTGTTGGGGTAAGAATAAGACTTCTGATTCTTCTTTTTCGTTCGTTAATTTTGTTTGCACTCAGCAATTGTAAAATTGGGATAGCGAATGCGGCTGTTTTTCCTGTTCCTGTTTGTGCGCAACCAAGCAGGTCGGCACCTTTTAATACAATTGGAACAGCCTGAGATTGAATAGGAGTTGGAATTGTGTAGCCTTCTTCTTCGAGGGCTTTTAAAATAGGATCAATGATTTGTAAGGACTTAAATGGCATTTTTTTGAATTAAATTAAAATTAAATATTACTGAATTTAGTTGAGAGGACTTAGATTGAGGAAATTTAGAAAGAGGGATGAGGAATAGGGTGTGTCATGAAGAGCACAAATGTAGGCATAATAAAATTAGTACTCAGCATATATAAGAATATGTCGGAAAGCGCCTGCTATCACTGGCTGTTTGAAAGTAAATCAGGTGTAAAACCGAGTTTGTTTTTACTTAGAGTATCATTTTTACAGCGATAAAATAGCTGATTACGGAAACAGAAGCTGCGAGGACAGATCCCCAGAGTAAATCGACGAGAGTAACCAGAAGAGGCCAGTCTTTTGTGGTTGCCAGATTGGTTAGATCGTAGGTGGCATAGGTAACCAGGCCAAAAAATGCGCCGTAGAGTAAAGCATGAGTCCAGGAATGTTTTTCAAATGCCGGCGAAATAACGAACGGCATCAATAACATGTACTACGCCATTGTCGGCTGCAATATCGGCAACTGTTACTTTTGCACCGTTAATAAAAACTCCCTCTGCATTTATGCTTACACTGAGATTTTTATTCAAAAGTGTAGTGATCGATTGTCCGTCTGACAGGTCGCTTGACATCACTTTTCCGCTCGCAACATGGTACAGAAGAATCTGTGCAAGGTCGCCTGTTGGGTCGGCTAGCAAAGCATCAACAGTTCCTGGGGGAAGTGCATCGAAAGCGGCGTTAGTTGGAGCAAATACTGTGAAAGGTCCTGTACCTGAAAGGTCATCATCAAGTCCGGCAGCGATTACGGCTGCCTAGAGAGTTGAGTGGCCGGGGCTGTTGACAATAATATCGACAACTATGTTCTGTGATTTCAATGTGTTAAGGAAAAACACGGAAATCAGTAACATCTTGTTGGCGCCGCTTTTTTTGGTTTCGAACGAAAAAAATCTGTTTTTTTTAGATATAGTTTTGTCAAACAAAAAATTTGTATAAATTTGCACCACTTTTAACAGCAGGTGCCATAGCTCAGTTGGTAGAGCAACGGACTGAAAATCCGTGTGTCCCCGGTTCAATTCCAGGTGGCACCACGAAAACCCCAAAAATTAACTTTTTGGGGTTTTTATTTTATATTATGAATTATTGTTACATATTATTTAGTTCAAAACTTGACAGGTTTTACATTGGTTCCACAATGGTAGGCTCCCTTGCCAGACTTGACAAACATATTTCCGACTTCTACGGAACTTCGCATTTTACTCATAAAGCCAAAGATTGGATCCTTTTTCTTGAAATCGAATGCAATAGC
>JBBQAQ010000013.1:0-82426 GCA_038316435.1 Bacteroidales bacterium
CTTGGTATCGTATTTTTCGGTGGCAATTATCTGGTTATCGTAATCAAAATCATAATATGCATCTTTCTCCAATTGTTTAGTCAGTATTAATGATTTGATATTTAAATCATTAAGTCTTGAATTGATATTAAACTTGTAAGAGATTCCTTGTTTGGAAGTGAAATTTGAATTACTAGTGGCAAGCTCTTTTATCCCACGCAATATGGTGTCTGCACTTGGAACATGGTTGCCAGGAATAGATATAAGGTGTTTCCTTAAATGGGTTTGAATATCTTCAGCACAACTGCCACCACTAAAAAAACGTTGGTGAAGTTCCTTATTGTATCACTATATGAAAAGCCAACGATTTTAACTCTTGTACCTAGTTCTTTATCAATTAGTTGAGCCATCCCAACAGTATTGAATTCATTATTGACAAAAGAAATCCCGGAAAAGGGACTTACATTGGATGATATTTTTTGTATTTTCACTGTGAAAAAGTTATTGTTCCTGTTTTGATTGTTTGCAAACACTAAAATAGGTGAACTTTTTCAACCATCAAAACGTTGTGTAAATTACTTATACACAATGTTTTGATGGATTTTGTTAACAAGGCTTTTGCGGATTTAAGGATAAATAAAGATTTTCAGTAGTGTCAGGAAATATTAATTTTGTGTTGAGATAGGAAATTTTTTTATGGAAAATGATATCGAATTATGAACTTATAAATTTACCCTTAGTCAAGATAAATTAAAATATCGTTATGAATATTCAAAATTGGACAAGAAAAATAATTTGGAGATTTACCCCTGTAAATTACAAAGACAACTATTTGAAAGTTTATTTGAAAGGAGGACTTTGTAATAAATTACATTATTTATTTAGTGCTTGCGATATTGCTTTGAAAAAAGAATGCACCTTAATTGAACCATTTTTGGGTTGGAAAGAAAAGATTCTTTTCTCTGACATTTATGATATTGATTTTTTCAATGAAATAATGAGTAAGTATAATAATGGAAAACAAATTATGATTTCAATGGATAAGTTTAACAGTAGAGCCAATACTAAAAAAATTATAAACTATCATCACATAAATTTAAGGCAATATTCTGAAAATGAATTAAAAGTAGAACGATTAAATTTTACTATCAATAAGAATTCAACTAAATTGAAAGTTCTGGAAGCATTAAAATTAAAACCGGAATTTGACCATTTGGTAAAAGAAAACACTTCTGATATATTTACGGCAATACAAGTAAGAACAGAACCTGATTGGATAGAATATGCTAATAATAAGGTAGTTGGAAAAAAAGAAATACTACTAATTAGCTTAGATAAATTAATAAAGATGATTTCTAATTTTGATATTGTAGGTAATTTGTTTTTCACTTCTGGAGATAATCACAAAGAAATTTCTAAAACATTTCAAAAATCAGGGATTACACCATTCTATTTTTATAATTCGAATTATGAGTATGAAATCAACGCGGCAATAAATTTTGAAATATGTTGCAAAGCGCATTTTTTTATAGGATTATCAAGAAGCAGTTATTCAAACCTAATTTCATTAAAAAGAGCAACAATATTAGAAAATGATAATTCTTTTATTTACAACTTAAATGATGAAATTATACGCAGAATAGATAAAGGATTGCAACCCGTTGCTCTTGATAGTGTAACAAAAAAAACGATTATATCTTAAATTACCGTTTTAAATAGGACTCAGAACGATCTGCAATCCATATAACTATTGGGAAACAAACCCTATATTGTGGGATACATCTCCGGCTGGAAAATTCAGGAATTAGTATTATGGAATCAGGGACACAAGAATAAAGAAATCTTTCTAACACTTTCAATCAATGAAAATCAAATATCTGGCGCTTGCATTTTTTGGATTTCTTTATGCATCAGCATATTCTCAGTCGGATGAAAAACCTCGTAAACCCGACTATTTAACTTTTCAAACAGGCTTTATTGTTGACGGATATAACTCATTAGGAATCAGAACTTTCTTTGAGTACCAAAAAGACCTTAAGAATAACTGGCAATATGGGATTTCGTATGAACATTCCCGTCATTTTGGTTTTTTTGCAACCGACCAGTTATATGATCTTTCAAGTAATTTGAGTCAGCTGAGTTTGAACGGTTATTATAAGCTAAATTTAATGAAAGACCGGGTTTTTTGGACAAGTGGTCTGGGTGTGGGTGCTTTACATGTAAATTGGGACGATAATGATGGTTTTGGGGTAACCGTGAATGCCAGTATTACCCTCAACATAAGAATTACAAAAAGACTATACCTTGAGTCTTCTCCATTGCTTGTGATCATGCCTTCAAATAGAGTGTACTATTCACCTGTGAACCTTGACCATTTTGATAATTTCTACGCTTTTACTTTCTTCCCCTTTGGAATTAAAGTAAAGCTTTGAAAATGGCATTAAACTTCTTTTTACCTGAATAACCAATCAGTGAAGCCTAAAGATTTGTTGCCATAAAACAGTTGGATAGCCCAATTAAATATTTCCATGAATTTTAGTTACTTTGCAAATAATTTTAACCGCATATTTTCAGCGGATTTTAAAAGAACTAGTTTGGGAAAAGATGAAAATTCGATTACCTAATTTCCTGCCCGGAGAGACCAGTTTAACCCCAGAAATATTCCGACTTGGTGTATTATTTGGAATACTTTTATATGGAGTTTTTGGCTACTTGGATGTATTTGCAATGCCTTCTAATTATTACCGGGCCTGGATAATCCGATATGCTATAGTAATCCCATTGTCAATCACTATTTATTTTCTATCCTACTACAAACCTTTTTTTCGGCACAGCAATTTCATACTATTTCTTTAATGCGCATTCTTTTATTGTGTTTACAATAAACGCAAAATAATGTTGCTAATTTTTCCTTCTGGAAGGCTTCATAATCAATCTCAGCGACTGATCGTAACTCATATAATTTACCATCCAGTTCATAAAGATAAATACCCGATTCTTTGAACCCACAATCGACATTAAGTGCACAAACAGCCAAAATGCCCAAGCTACAAATCCCCCGAAATGAAATTTACCAAGTTCAACTACGGCACGGTTACGGCCTACTGTAGCCATTGATCCCTGATAAGAATACGAAAATTCCTTCAAAGGTCTTCCTTCAACCCACTTCTCGAGGTTTTCCGCCAATAACGATCCTTGCTGAATTGCAGGCGGAGCAACCTGAGGATGGCCATTAGGATATTTTGGCTCCGTCATATAGGCCATATCTCCAATGGCAAAAATATTTTCGTAATGTTCAACCTGATTAAAGCGGTTTACTAAAATTCTTCCTCCGCGCATTTTTTCAGCTTTTTCAATACCTTCTATTTCAGGAACCGCAATACCGGCTGTCCATAGCACCATCTCTACAGGAATCGTCTGATCTTTGTCGGTTTTTATTCTTTTCGCTTCGAAAGAAATAACTTTTGTTCCAGTCATCACTTGAACTCCCATTGACTTCAGGTATTTCGCCCCTTTTGCCGATGAATCTTCGCTCATACCTGCCAGAACCCTGCGGCTTGCCTCGATAAGATAAATACCCATCTTGCTAAAATCCATTTCCGGGTAATCTTTTGGGAACACATACCGTTTCATTTCTGCAAGCGCACCGGCCAATTCCACTCCAGTAGCTCCTCCCCCTACAATAACTATATTCATTAGCTCTTGCTGCTCAAGGGGATCTGTTGAATTCAACGCTTTTTCGTAATTCTCCAGGATGGTATTTCTGATTCGCAAAGCCTCACCAACCGATTTCATTGGCATTGCAGTCTTTTCAATGTCAGTTTTACCATAAAAATTTGTATCCGCGCCAATTGCAAGAACAAGGTAATTATAACTAAGTCTACCCAAACTTGTTTCGATTTCATTTCTTTCGGCTATTACCTTTTGAAGTTCAGCCATTCTGAAATGAGTATGCTCGAACTTCTGAAACGCTTTTCTCATGGGAAAAGCAATAGAACTTGGCTCCAAACCCGCCGTAGCTACCTGATAGTAAAGGGGTTGGAACTGGTGAAAATTATTCTTATCAATAAGAATAACCTGAAATGCTTTTTTAGATAATTTCCTGGCAAGTTTCATTCCTGCGAAACCACCACCGACAATAACAATGCGAGGAAAAGAAGTCTGCGGGATGTTAGCGATTGGCTGCATTATAATATTTTAATTATACACGAAAACAAGCATTTTAGTCTTTTGTTAAAATAATCGGCAAAAATTAAATCAAAAGAAATTAGCCCTCTTTCAATTCTCCGTCATGCAAGAAAAATAATTTAATATAAGGGATTCCCTGCTAATTGTTAGTTCCTCTTGGATGGCACCGATAACATTCAGAGCTAACCCATGAATAACCCTGCACTTTTCCACTATGTTTACTATCCATATCTGCTTTATTGTGCTCATGGCAATCAATGCAGGTAAATATAGCGTAATTGGATACGTTTTTATGGCAGTCAACACACGAAGTCCATTGACCCTGATGTTTACCTGAGTAAATAGGAAATTGCGTGTCGTGCTGCAGATATTTAGCCGGCTTCCAGTCGGGATTGGTGGTATGACACTGGGTACAAGTTACCGAAAATCCTAAGGTTTTATGATTTGGATTAGTGCTAGCATTATAATCAGTCTGATGACAAGAATAGCAATCCTTGGATGTTGAGCTGTAATTCCCTTTATGGCAATCGTTACATGAAGGTCCTGAATGACCCAGAGTAAGCGGGAAATTTGCATGGCTAAAGTTTGCCGGTTTCCACCCGGGATTGGTTGTGTGACAATCGGTACAGGTTATTGAAAAGCCCGAGACTTTGTGGTTTGGATCAGTGGTTGCCAGATAATTCTGCTGGTGACAAGAGTAGCAATCAATAGGTGTTGTCGTATAATTCCCAGATATATGACAATCTGAACATTTTGGAATCGAATGCCCAAGAGTAAGTGGAAATTTACTGTGATTGAAGGTTGTTGGCTTCCATCCCGGATTAGTGGAATGGCATTCCAGGCAATTTATTGAAAACTGCGAAGTAACATGATCTGGTTCTTTAGTAATCTGGAAATCATTCTGATGACATGCATAACAATCAATAGGTGTGGTTGTATAATTTCCTGAAAGATGGCAATCTGCGCATTTGGGTATAGCATGACCAAGAGTCAGAGGAAACTTCGAATGGTCTATGGTTGTTGGCTTCCAGCCTTGGATCAGGGTATGACATTCACTACAATTTTGTGAAAAACCTGAAGTATTATGATCCGGATCTTTTGTTGCCAGATAATCCTGCTGATGGCAGGAAAAACAATCCGGTTTAGCATCTTTATATTTTCCGGTTGTGTGGCAATCAATACATTTTGGAGTTGAATGCCCTTGAACCAGCGGAAAAACGCTATGATCAAAACCTGCACCTGCCCACTGAAATGAGGTTGGAAGATGGCAGGAAATACAGTCTTCAGACATACCTGATTCAACATGATTCGGGCTGGTGGTTGCAAGATAAATTTGCCTGTGGCAGTCAACACAATTAATTCCCGGTACATCAAACCTTGTAGAGTTCTCTGATTTATGACATTGCGAACAATCGGCGGTTCTGTGTGCGCCTATCAAGGGAAAACGACTCATCCTGTGAATCTCATTTATGTTATTTACCAGCCATGAAGTCGGAGTATGACAACGTGAACATTCGCTCCCAACGGTTCCCTGATGAACATCATTGTGACACTGAAAACATTCACTTTTGGCTTCTTTGAAAACTAGTGATTTATGGCATTGCCGGCAACTTATTGCATTGTGTTGACCAAAAAGTGGGAGTTTGGTGGTATTATGGTCAAAGGAATAAACTTCTTTATCAAGTTGCCAACCTTTTGAACTGTGACAATTGCTGCAGCTAATTTTAAAATCTGAACCATGGGGTGAATCTACAGGCTTGTTAACAGGAACCAATCCCAGAAATAAAAAAAGAATTGTCAGGATATTCATACTTGTTCTTTTAAATTAACCACACAATATTACAACCTTTCGAGATAAAATGGTATCAAAATCGTTTCCTGAACTGAGCATAAAACCTGTTGTAAGAGTTTTGTTGCTCAAAGGTTCCCTCATAATTTAAAGAAAATGAAATATTTTTCGCCATTTGCCATGAGAGATTCATCTCAGCGATGTTTTGTTTGATTGTTATAAAGCTCTCCGGCAGTCGGTAGTCGACAAATCGGTAACCCATTCCGGTTGAGAATTTCCCCTGAAAAAAATCACGGCTTAAATTGCCGCCGAGTATTTTCCCGTTCATATAATTCGATTCCAGATAGGTCGCTGAAAGTGTCATCGAAATATTCACTCCAGGAATTTGACTGTAGGTAAGGTAGCTGTATAAGTTTTTAGAGGGATGTGGATCCGATTTCAAATACCGGTAACCTGATTGAATTCCGAACATAAGGTCTCTGGTTATCCTGTAGCTTGCCTGAAGTCTGAAACCTTGTCTTAATTCCCTTTCAAACGCACTGTCGATGGATGATTTAAAGGTCTCGTAATACATCACATTTTTTCTTGCATCGTATGAGCCGGAAACATTAAGATTTTTAGTTAGTTTATACCTTAAGGATAAAAAAACGCCAGTTGGATTAAATGTATTTTGTGGAGTATTTCCATTTATTGTATCAATGTTCAGTTTGTAGAGATCAACTTCCAAAGTACCAAAGAAATATAGGTTTTTAAGAAGGGAATTGGAATGTTGCAAATACACAAATCTCCTGTCTGTATTGGAATGATTTGTTTGTTGCATGAATGCCAGAGATGATTCAGTAAAGGTGCTTGCAGATTTAGAATTGTATGCCAGATAAGCCCCATATTGAAAGAGATTGGGATCAAAACCATAGTTTGTATAATCGGGTCTTGACCCAACCACAGCACCCATAGCAAAATTTTTAAGATTTTTTTCAATCTGTATCCCATCCATTGCCCCTATGCTGGATAGCCTCTGGTTAATCCTGCGGCCGGCACTAATTTGAGTAGTCTTGTTCAGATCGTATTTCACAGCCAGAGTATATATTTTGAGTGCATTAAAAATGTTTTCTTTTACGTCTATCCATTCTCCCACTTTATGTTTAAAAGAAATATAGCTTTCTACTGAAAACTTTGAATTGCCAATATTTCTGGCATCCAATGAAAAAGTGTATCGGAAACGCTGGGAATTACTAGCGGTTGTGTTAGAAAAATCGGAATAGGAATATGCAGATATACTTCCTTTTATTCTCTGCTTAAATTCGGGAGCTTTGGATTCTTCGGTTTTGGTTGTGTCTGTTTGAGAAATAACAACTGGCACTTTAATCTCCGGTTTTTGAGTGATTGCTTCAGTTTGTTTAACTTGGGATTTTGGTCTTGCAAGGATCAGGTCTGATGCAGAAAGTATAATTCCGGGTAAAGGAATGCATACGCATGAGGATGAAGAGAGATTACTAACTTTTAATGCAGGAATCAGGTTTCCCTGAGACGACATGAATAAAGTGTCGCCAACAGATATTCCTTCAGTAGATTTGAATTTGACATAAACATTTTGCGAACTCACATACGAAACCTGACCAGGAAGATTTTCCGAAACTGACTGTCCGAAAAGCTCTACACCAATCAATATTACAAAAATAATTACTACAAGTTGTTTCATAATCTCTCAGATGGAATAGTAAAAATAAAACACTTTTTTTAAACAATTGCTTTTTCAACCTATCTGCTATAATACATTTCGAATGTCTGTTTTAATCTGCTTTCCCATTTGGATGGCAGCGCAGACATTCCGCACTGTTATATGAATATCCCCCTACTTCTCCCTTGTGTTTACCATCCATACTTGCCTGATTATGCTCATGACAATTCAAACAGCTGAAAACTTTGTAATTAGAAGGGTTAGTATGGCAATCGGTACATGAATTCCATTCTCCATCATGCTTTCCCGAATATATTGGGAATGACTGATTATCGTGCTGCCTGTAGGATGCAGGTTTCCAACCTGGATTAAGTGAATGGCACAATTTACAATTGTTTGGGAAACCCGAAACAATATGGTCTGGGTTTTTGGCAGCATTGTATTCTGGTTGATGGCAGGCTGCACAATCAGGATTAAGTCCACTATAAGTCCCTGTTTCATGGCAATCAATACATTGCAGTGTATGAGCTTTTGAAAGAGGAAAGAAATTGTGATTGAATCCTGAACCTGCCCATTGTATTGCATTTACTGGGTGGCAAGTTGAGCAGTCTTGAGAAAACCCGAATGTAGAATGATTTGGATTGGTTGTTGCCTGAAATTCGCGCATGTGGCAATCGATGCAATTAACTCCAGACACATCAAACCGTACCATACTTTCTGATTTGTGACACTGAGTACAATCTGCAGTTCTGTGAGCTCCCATGAGAGGAAAACGGCTTAAACGGTGTATTTCATTTATGTTATTCACAAGCCAAGAAACAGAAGTGTGGCAGCGTAAGCAGTCACTTCCTGCCGTTGCCTCATGCACATCTTTGTGACAATCGACGCATTGACTTTTAGCTTGATAAAATACCAATGTGGTATGGCATTGTCTACAGCTAATGTTATTATGCTGGCCAGAAAGAGGGAATTTAGTAGTATTGTGATCAAATGAATATACAGCGGTGTCGAGATGCCAACCACCCGGGCTATGACAAGTGCTGCAGCTGAGCTTGAAATCAGGTCCATGCGGCGAATCCGCCAAACGGCCTGCAAAGAAAAGCACGATCAGGAATATCAGGAATGACAGGATTCGCATTTGAATTCTTTTAGTTTATATTTAACGTAAATCACAGACCCTTCCTGTGTTGGTTTATGGCATTTAGCACAGGGAACATTACTATGTTTTCCATCTAATTTAAATGCGGCATTATTGTGATCAAACATCGATTCTTTCCAACTCACTGTATTGTGACATTCTAGGCAATTCGTAACTCCGCCTTTCTCGAATTGCTTATAGTGGTTGTCATTATGGCAATCGGTACAATTCTTTGACAAGCCCTGAAATTTTTGCTGAGCTACTCCAAACTTATCCTTTTTAAAATGGCAAGCCCGGCATCCCTCTTTATCATGTGCCCCGGTGAGTTTAAAATCAGTTTTTGAATGATCAAAGGAAACATCGGCCCATCGCTGTTCTTTGTGACAAACTTTGCAATCGGACTGAGGGTAATATTTGGTCTGAATGAAATTCTGGTGTATATCTTTATGGCAATCCTTACATTCTTTTCCAATTTCTCTGAAACTCCATTTCTCCTGCTTTTTATGGCATTCAAAACATGGTATAGCACTGTGTACTCCCTGAAGTGGGAATACACTTGAATTGTGCTGTTCAATTGTATACGAGAACTGAGTAAAGCCTTTCACGGTGTGGCAGGTAGCGCAGTCTGGAGAAACACCGTTTTTTGCAAACTGTTTATTATGGTAATCGACATGACAATCGCTGCATCTTGCATATTTTAAGGGATCCGTAAACTTTGTTTTATGACAGGCTTTACAATTGATACCCAAGTGTTTTTCTTCAAGTTTAAAATTTGTTTTATTGTGATCAAATTTATCAACTCCTTTTACAACCTGGAACGACTCTTCATTATGGCACTGGCTGCAATTTTGTCCGAACTTATTATTGTGCGGGTCTTTATGGCAACTGGTGCAATTGCTGAACTGAACCCCACGGAATTCCTGAAATTTCTTTCCGTCGATGGTTTCCAGTTTATGGCACTTTAAGCAATCGATATTTTTGTGTTTTCCAAGCAAACGAAATTTAGCCTTGTCGTGCGAAAATTTCGATGCCGGTTTGAATGCTTCAGCAGTATGGCAATCGAGGCAAGTTGCTGGTAAAGTTTTTAGGTGATAATCGGCGTGACAGGTCAGGCATTCGGTTCCAACGCCCAAATATGTTGCTTTTTTAGCCTTTAACTTTGGGTCGGCAATGAATTTGGCAACATGACAATCTTTGCATTCTTTTTTAGCATGAGGAACAGACAAAGGAAAACCTGTAAGTTTATGATCGAATGTTGTTGTTTCGAGACGAATGAGTTTAAAGTTCTTTCCATTATGTTCGCTATGGCAGGTGAAGCACTCTTTTCCCTTTACATCTGCAGATGAATGGTATCCTCTGGAATTACTAATTCTTGATTGTATTTCGGTATGGCATGTAAGGCATTTTTCACTTGAAACTTTATTCCCGAGTACATGGCACTGTGTACAATTTGAAATACCTTCCAGATGAGCATGAGGAGTGGATAAATCGCCCGGTGAAAGCTGCGCTGCTGCGGTAACCGGCAAAACTGATAATACTATGATTCGAAATATTTGTAGGGCGTTAATCCTCATATATCATTTTTAAAATATGGTGGGCTTTCAGCCCGTTTTTCACTTCGGCAAGCTCAGCGTAAACCTTTTTCACTTGTCTTCCCTAATGCTTCAAAACCGTCTCTCCAAATTTCTTTGTTATCCTGATCCCTGCTTTCTCGAGAAACTGGGTAGGCAATTCACCTCCCGCGAAAATATAAACAAGATCATTTTGAATACTGATGCTTTGGTCTTCTTTACCTGTTGAGAGATGAATAGTTTCGTCTTCGATTGAAACCAGGTTAGAACTAAGTTTAACCTCCATTATTCCATCGGCAACAGCTTTATTCAGCGCCATGCTGTTAAGCGGTTTGATGCGGTTAAATACTTCGTTTCTGTATGAAAGGATCACATGGTTTTGATTTGCTAGCAACAGAGCAGATTCAACAGCGGAATCTCCGCCACCAACAACAATAATGTGTTTGCCTGATATAGCTTCAGGTTCCAAAAGTCGATAGGCAACTTTCTCTTTAATTTCACCCGGCACTCCGAGTTTCCTAGGTGTTCCTCGTCTGCCAATTGAGAGTAAAACAGTTGCTCCTGTGAACGATTCCCCTTTAAGAGTAGTAAGATTAAAAATATCGTTTTCAAAAACTATTGATTCTACCTTTGAATTTTCCTTTACGTTGATATTATTTTTCTTCAAGACAGTCTGCCACAGATCAAGAAGCTCGGTTTTACTGGTCTGGAAAAGTTTAATTTTACCAAAAAGAGGGAGATCCATTGGAGAAGTCATAACAATTTTCTTTCGGGGGAAAGTAAAAACTGTACCTCCGAGTGTGTCCTGTTCCAAAAGTAAAAAATTGATTCCGTGCTTTTTTGCTGTCAAACTGGCTGAAATACCAGCAGGCCCCGCTCCCACTATAACCAAATCATAACTTGCAGAATGGTGCTTCTTGAGTGATTTTATGATATTTTCAGTTGCCTGTTTCCCTTGTTCAACGGCATTTTTGATAAGTCCCATTCCTCCCAGTTCTCCGGCGATAAATATTCTGGGAACATTTGTCTCGAAATTCTGATTCACATGTGGGAGATCTACTCCACGTTTTTCGGTTCCAATACGCAAACTGATAGCTTCCGTAGGACACGCATGAAAACATGCACCATGGCCAATGCATTGTGAGGCATTGATAATGGTAGCTTTCCCATTTCTAATCCCCAGAATATCATGTTCAGGGCAGGCGGAAATACAGGCTCCTGTTTGAATACAGCTATTTACATCAACAACAGGGTGCAATGAAATCGGCTCATACAAACCGTCTTCCTTTGCCTTTTTAATTTTAGCATCAACGATATTTGATTCCTTGGTTTTTTTTCGGAGATAAAGCCAGATCACTACAATACAAAGTATTGCAGCCAGAGTATAAACTAAAATATTTTCCAGTAAAAGTTCCATAATCAGAAAATCCATTTATATCCAAACAAAATAGTAACTGCAACGTGTATTACCATAATAATGAACATTACTAATGCAAAAGGTAAATGCGCTACATGCCAGTATTTAAGGAGATTCTGCATGGTGTCAAGTCGCTCAATTCTCCTGTTTAGGGTAATATCATTTTTAACAAGCGAAACAATTTCTTTGAATTCCTCTCGGGGAAATTTATTTTTTCTTAAAACTGATTTGACGGTTCTGATAGTTTGGCGGTCGTCTTTATACTTCCAATAAAAACGTACAAAGGTATTTTTATGATATAATTCGATCTTCTTTTTAATGGATTCCACTAAAATCGTGTAGCTTTCTTCATCCAGATTGTGCGAATCTCTTACGATTCCGGCAACGTCTGTTTTCATCTCACGAACTTCATTTAAACTCAGTTCGCGTCCTTCAATACTTCGGGGGATTTGAATGTAGATGAACCTTCCAACTATCCCGCTTAAAAATACAGCTACCATACTCCAGAAACTAATAGCTACAAGTCCTCCGAATTTATATGAAGTATGAAAAAGTATGAGTATTGGACCCAGTGTACAAAGGAAAATGTGAAATTCAAGCCAATGCTTTAGGAAGCCCAAACGGGATAATGAACGAAGTCTTTTTCTCAGCATATATGAAGCTACGCCTATGATCATTAAAAGGGATCCTAATATCCCCATACCATGACCGAGTACACCGCTGGGTTTTAATACTAGATGATCAGGGTGATAAACCCTTTCTTCCATGCTGATGCCATAATACCCCATCCCTCTGAACACAAGAAAAATAAACGTAATGAATACAACCACTACTAAAAGTCCTATATAAATTCTGTGTGCTATTTTCGACATAAGAAATGCAGTTAAAATTTCAATTTCATGGAATGGTTTGTAAGGTTCATCATTAAACCAACAAAAATTTAATTAGGCGGATGCACACAAATAAATCATTTCCTCTCAAATTTAAGTACTAAAATGCGAACTCGTACGATTCATTTTGCAATTTGTTTACTTATATAGATATTTAGAATCGTTACGGATAAGCAGGTAAAAACACCTGATTTCGAGCTCTTCCATTTTGCATTTATTAAAAGTGGAGTTACTTCATATTGGTTATCTATAAATTAATAGTATGGCAAACTTTAATTATTATCGAAATTCCCGCTACTTTTGAATATTCAACTTACCCACTACCCTAATGAAAAATAATATAAATTTTCCAAAGAGTCTGACGTTTATAAAAAACAGGCTTGCGCTCCTCAAGTTATCACCAAAAGCTATTTTTTTATTAATGGGAATTGCATCAAGTCTATGGTTTCTGATCCGTGTAATTCCAAAACCTCAAAGAGCAGGATACCCGTGTATGAGAGCTGCTGCACCTATCATGTCGGGTTTCGTGATTTATCTTCTAGCCTTAGGTGGATCGGTACTTTTGTTTAAAAAAGCATTTTCGAAATTCAAGCAACAAAAGTATTTTTCAGCTGTATTTGCAAGCATTTTATGTGTGGTTTTATTGATTGTTTTCAATTTAAATGATGTCAGAAAAGTATATGCAAACACATTTGGATTCACAAGGGGAGTATTGCCTGACGCTCCTAACAGCCCGATGGGTGTGGGACAAGGGGTTTTCCAAGGCAGAGTCGTATGGTCGTGGAATCCTGCAGCTACAAAAGAAACCTGCACCAACGTTATTACTGATGCTTTTTTCATGGCAAAAAATAATAACCAGGATACAATAAATATAATGGCCGACAAATCAATAAAAGGCTTGGGCGGACAGAGTACAGTTAAGGCTTCATGGGATGCAATATTCAAAAATTTTAACGCTAAAAAAACAGGAACGGCGGCAGGATACGTGGCAGGACAGAAAATTTTTATTAAAGTAAATAACGGCCAAGCCGGATGGGCAATAAACTCAGCAACACTGGCTGAAACAGGGAATAACTCATCAACAGGAGTGAAAAATGCTGCCATGTCGGGTACAACTCCGGCAACGGTTCTCGCTTTCGTTAGACAGCTTGTAGATAGCTGCAATGTAGCTCAGGAAGATATCTATATTGCAGAACCTATGACCCACGTATATAAAAGTATGTATGATGCAATTCATGCTAAATATCCCAATGTAAAAATTCTCGATAAGGAAAGTAAAAATACAAGTTTAGGCAGAACAACCTCCGCCGGATGGACCAATTTTGACGCTATTGTTTACTCTGATAAAGGAGCTGAAATGCCCGATGCTATTAACGATGAGATGATGCATGAAATGTACTATGCCAATTATCTGATAAATGTTGCAGCACTCAAGGCTCATGCCAGAAACGGAGTTACTTTTTGTGCAAAACTTCATTTTGGTTCGCATGGTGTTCACGGAGCAGACTGGTCATCCTTTCACCTGCATGATGGCTTGATATGCACGGTTGACAATGATGTAATGACTTCCGGTGTGCGCGGAACCTATAAAATGTACCGGGTGCTGGTTGACCTTATGGGTCATAAGAAACTCGGCGGAAACACTGTATTGTTTGTTATCGATGGACTCTGGGGAGGAATAGAAGCCACGGATATGCCTGTTAAATGGAAAATTCCACCATTTAATACTGACTTTCCAAATTCACTTTTCATCTCACAGGATGAGATTGCGTTGGAATCAGTATGCATTGATTTTCTTAGAGCAGAGGCAAACATAAATACTGCTTTCAAAGACCGTCCCTACTTTCCGGCGGTTGACGATTATCTTCATCAGGGAGCATCGAAAGCCAACTGGCCTGCAGGTATTAGCTATGATCCAGAAGGTGATGGTTCTGAAATGCCTTCAAGCCTTGGCGTTCATGAACACTGGAATAACTCCACCAAAAAGCAATACACCAAAAATATATATTCTGTTGCTTCGGGAATTGAATTGTTTCCAATTCCTTCAAATCTGGTTTCTTATGATCACCTCAACGCTGTTTCTGTTTCCGAAAATCATGTTTTCGCTTCCGAAATCAAAGCATATCCAAACCCCTGTTCAGAAGCAACCGAAATATCTTACAGTCTGAAATCACCTGCATCTGTTGAGTTTCAGGTTATTTCCATGGATGGGAAAATTATTTATACTTTATCACAGAAAGGTTTATCTCAGGGGAGTCAAACACAGAGGTTTTTAACCCAAAAATGGGGAAAAGGAAGTTTTATTGTTGTGTTGAGATCATTTAGTGATAAAGCTGTAGAAACCAGTACTGTAAGGCTTGTTGTTAAATAGGATTGAAATCAACATTACAATGTTTAAATAATTTTACGAAAAAAATGAAAAAAAATAGTTTTCTTATTCTCTTCGCACTGATTTCAATTGTTTCTTGCGATGATGACCATAAAAACAACCCTCAAATCGTGACTGACTTAAATAATCAGAATGTCACTTCATTGGCTATTGATAACACAAATGCACTATGGGCTGGAACAGATTCTGGGTTGTATAAAAAGGTGAATTCCGGCTATCAGCAAATTGATATTAAGTCGGATGCTGGAGTTACTGCACTTGGGTACGAAAAACCGAATAATATCCTATGGGTAGGCACAACAGAAGGTCTCATTAAAGTTACTCTAGCAGGGAATAAAACGAGTTCTGTTGCGATACCTGTTGAGAACATGAGCTATGATAGTGTAAGCTCAGTTTATGTTACTCAGGATTCGGAAAGATGGTTTGGCACTGGATATGGAGTTACCCGCAATCTATTAGAATTATGGCAGAAGGAGAAGTTCAAAAAAAATCTATCTGGAACTATATCAGCTGCTGCATTTGAGAAAGTAGGAATCAACTCTATTGCTAGTTGGGATGGAGATTTCTACTTCGCTAGTAATGGTCGCAGTGTGTACCGGGCTTATGGTTGGAATTCAACAATAAGCGCATTCACAGGAGCAACACAACTTCTTAAGCCCTATAACGGGACAAATTTGTCTGATACTGCATTTGTTGTCTTCGTCGATTCCCAAAGCCGGCAATGGATGGGTGGCAGAGAAGGATTAGTGATGCATATTGGCCATGACCCTAAGGCAGAGAATACATCCTTTTACAGTGAGTTAGTAAACCCTCGTGTTCATTGCATTGCAGAAGCTCCGGACGGCAAAATCTGGGCAGGAACAGAAAAGGGGATTTCCATTTATGATGGGACTAACTGGACGCCGCTCACGGCAAATCTCCCAAATAATTATGTTACTGCCATTGCCTTTGAAAGCAATGGAAAAACCTGGATAGGTACAAAAGCTGGAATTATAAGTCTTGACTAATTACTTCACCATCACCACTTTCAGGTTTAGTCTTAGATTTTCACCAGCCATCCGGATGAAGTAAACTCCACCGGAAAGCCTTTGGTTGTTGTTATCACTTCCATCCCAGTCGATATAATATGCGCCTGCGTCAATCCTTTGTTTCGCTAGAGTTTTGAGCAATCTTCCCTGCAAATCATAGATTTCAAGGGAATAATAGCCAGATTCTGCCGCTTCAATTCTAAGTGTTGTATAATCGGTGAAGGGATTCGGGAAGCAATCCAAACTTGCAATTCTCAACGGAATTTCTTCTTTGATATCCAGACCTTGATTACGAGCATTAAAGCCTGCAGGTGTGCCTCCATTTGGACTTGATTTCCAGTTTCCGCCCAGATTATTATCCGCTAAAGGGTTAATAAGTTCGATTGTGGCACCTGTGGCATTTGCATCCATTGGCCAGGGAGTATAAACTGCGAAGTTTACCCAGTCAACCAATACACTCTGATCATTAAACAAATTAACATCATCGCCTGTACTAGCGAGTCCAAATGGGAAATCACCAGTTGAAGAAGTAATGGTAGGATTTAAAGTTTTGAACGCCATAATATCCTTACAAACAACAACATACGCACCAGGAGCGACAATAAGGTCCGAGGGAAAGGCGTATCCAAGTTCTGGTCCTGCATCGCTCAGTATCCAATTCTTCAGGTTTACTGGCGTATTACCGGCATTGTATAATTCTACCCAGTCTTTTGTGTCTTTTTCAGGGGATGAGCTGTAGTTTATTTCATTAATAACTATGTTTATATCTGACAACAGTGCGGGTTCAAAAACAGCAGTGAAAGTTCCTGATGTAGCCATATTAAAACTCATTTCCGGAGTTATTGAACTCTGCGTTCCTTCCCATCTTACAAACTTATATCCCGGAGCTGGAATGGCAGTGATCTTAATGGGTAAATTCTTAAAGTAAATGCCGCTAAATGGATATTTATTGGGAATAATAGAATTGATTTTTATTTTTCCTGATCCGGCTGTACTTATAGAAACGGAAACATTTAACAAAGAGCCTAATCCAAAATTAGTTTGAAGGTGAGTTCTTGCATGAACTGGCCTGTCATTGCTGTAATACTTCATGGTCAGATAATTGTTTTCCCATCTAGCATAATCAAGCCCCCAGCGAACCATATGATCTCCTATTTCCGGTATATAAATTGCCTTAAGAGAATCAATCGCAGCTCTTACAACGGCAGATTTAAAATTCGTATTTAGTCGGTCAGCATACTGATTTGCAAATTCCCTCCTGAATTCAGGATTTGTAACTAATCTGCGGAACAAGAGTGTTGACCAAGGTGGGTTTGGCCAGCCTGGACCGTTATCATCTAGTGCAAATTCTAGAGTATTGAAATAGGCTGCATTCCCCTCCCAAATTGAGAAACCGAAATCTGTATCAAAGATGATCCACCTCCATTTATTTCCTGTTTCTGGGCTATTCCAATACCTGATATTATTCCCAGGCCAATCTTTGTTATTTATGTAAATTTGGGTCAACTGGTATTGAATATAATTATTCATATCCATTTGATTACTGACTTTTAGGTATTCGGATTCAGCAACAAGACTTGTGTGAGTTTCCAAATAGCTAAGTAATTCCATGTAATTTACATTGGTACCATCCAGAATTGTACCGGCTGATTCAAGTAAATTTATGCTATCAGGATTTATCAAATGATTCTCAGCAATGAAATTCGGATTTATTTTTTCTCTCATATTAAGAATTCCCCAGTACTCCCCATTTAGATATACTACAACTGGTTGAAATGCCTGACGATCGACGTCCATATTGCGAATGAGACTTGAAGTTAGTCCGTCTCTTACAAAGGCCTCAGCCCAATCATTTCCTCCATTTCTCAATACCAGGGATTCGAATTTTTTTATGGGTTTATCCACAAAAAACTGATAATCAAAGGATCCCTTACCATAAGCATCACGAGCGAAAAGCGACATAGATTTCTGAGGATTTGCACGCGAATAGTTACCAAATATTTTAATTCCTATTTCCTGATTGATCTGTCTATTACCCTCAATATCATAGTATTCCACGTGAGCTTTTCTTTCCCAATCCTGCCAGAAATTGGCTCCAAAAAAAGGATTATCCGTTGAAGCGTTCGGGCCTAAAACATAGATGCCGGAGTCATTATTCCAAAGATTATAAGGATCGGTACTCAGACAGACTACCGGAAGAGTGTGCTCTTTGGTAAAATATGTGTTACTTACTATTATTCCTGGGAGTTTCTGAGCATTTACTGATTTAGCTCTGAGAATGGTATTACTATTTACCGGGATTGGAGAGTTATACCATAAATCAATTAATTCAGGCTCTGAACCATCCGTAGTGTAAACAATAGTATCCGCCGGATCCTTAGTTGAAAGCTGAACACTTAATCCACCCGGGAAATATCCACCTGAAAAAGAAAATTTCACAGAGTCACCTCCCATTTGATCATAGGCTTTGGTTGAATTTGGCTTTCCGGGAGTTTGAGTAAAAAAGTACTTCCAAATATTTGATCCATCAGGAGTTCGTCCTCTTGAAATATTATTAATTATAGGTGTACCCGAGATAGAATCAGAAAATGTTGAATCTGGTTTGGAGAGAAATAAAGATTCACCAGCAGAACTGATTTTAAAACTTGCATGCAACTGATTTGTAGTGAAACTCAGATACGATGGATAACTGTTGAGATAGCCGCCTCCCTTGTATCCCAACGTGAGCATTGGAATCAGACTAAAATCGGAAGAACTTGGAGCTGAATTATGTCCTTGTACTGCAATTACATTTACTCCCTCAACCAGAAAACTTTGAAAATCAGCAATGTCATAATTCTCAGGAACTCCACCTTGGTAAAGAGTTGCCTCACGTATAAAACTTCCAGTTAACTGGTTGTATGTTACCACAGAACCAGCAGCACCAAGATTACTTCTGGCGATTTCGTGGCCGTTAATATATGCTACAAATCCATCGTCATAGTCAATACTTAAAATAAGATTAGTAACGTCAGCAAGCTTTTCAACAGTGAACTCCTTGCGAACAAAAACACTCACAATGACAGGGAGTATCGTATTATCATCATTATCGCTATATCCAAACCCACTAGCACCTTTTTTCCATAGTACATCATTAAAACCTGTAGTTTTCCAACTGTTACCAATTTCAGATTTTGGCACCAGATAACTCCAGGTTGCACCTTGTGTAATAATGGTTTCAAAACTTTGGGGGATTGCAATGCGATTTTTTCCTGAGGCGAAAACCACCTGATACGAAGCCGGACTAAGTGAAATTGCAGGGAATGTCCATTTGGAGAGAAATGCAGCCTGATCAGAGAGGTGATATCCTTCCAGATTGATGGTGGAAGAAGTATTATTGAATATTTCGATCCAATCGGAATAATTGCCATCCTCATCCTTAAATCCGGATGTATTTGCAGGAGCATATTCATTTATAAGCAACTGTGGGAAAGCCTGAACAGATGCTATCAGAAATATGCATAAAATCAGAAGGTGACGCATTATATTACGTTATTTCTTTGAAAAACAGGCGGCAAGGTACTTAAAATTTGCTACCAATGTCACTAATACGCGTCAGACCAAAATAAGATGCATGTAAATTCTTATTTTGATGTGCTATCAAACTAATTATTTATTTTTCATGCTGGATTTCGGGCTCAGTGAAGGTAAACCCACATGTTGCTGAATTATATTGCCTTCGGCGAGCTCGTAAACTCGGTTCATTGGTGCTTGTGTTTTTCGAAACATATGGGTTTCATTGGTATTTAATGCCACAAAGCGGCTAAATTTCAATAACCGTGGGCGTTAGCCCACGGCTACTGAACGCTGAATTTTATCAGCCCTGAACCGAGTTTACGAGCTCGCCGAAGGCAACGGGTTGAACCAGAATATATTATAACTATATCAAGCTACCGGCTAATTTTATATCACATAATCTTCCAGACAAAGGAGGATAAATCTAGTCCCCAAGAACATGAAATAAAAATTGATGAACGGTATTTACTGTATACAGTTCAACCCCTATCAGGGCTGAGATTCCGAGTATATTTATGCCGTGGGTTTTCACCCACGGTTATTGAAATTTACCCCCTTCGGGGATTAATTGACTACATTGCCCTATATCATTTTAAACTACATAATAGAATAAACTTGGCACATCAAAATAAGAAGAACCCAAGATGCAATTTCAGAAGTTATTTTCCTGAGATCTTCGAACATCAATAAAACTTTTTACAAAAACAACCAATACAATCAATGAAGAAATCATCATAAGAACTACACGGATTGCTCCAAGCTGATCTTCTCTTCCAAGCGCACCTGTTAGGGGTTTGATAAGGGCAAAAAGCATAAGAAATGTAAGTCCTACTGCAACATGCGCCAATACACGATTTCCATTTTTAAATCCAGGTGTAATAGCGAGTAAGATCACTCCAGCAAAGACAGGAATTAATGCAGTTGGAGAAGGCGCCTCAGATGAAAAATACGCCCAGATTCCAAGAAGAATATATACCAAGGCGTTCAGAAAATTGACAAAATATGGTTTCATTTTTTTAGTTTACCACACTAACATGAAACAATGCAAATAGTTCAAAAACCTCAAATTTTTTAGTTTCAGGTCTTCAGCTTTTTCTTTTTTTGCTTTGCTTCATTTTCAATAAGCCTGTATTTCACAATTTGGGAAATAAGTTTTAGAGGGATTGGTTTATCAATTGGGAACTGAACTGATCCTTTACCCGATTTGTAAACGGACAATTCCTTATTAAAAGATTCAATTCCTGATGGAGTTGGATAGAAACCAATATGATTTTTAAAAGCCGCAAAGTGAACAAGATTTCCGTTAAATACAAATGTAGGCATACCATATTTAATGGCTTCTGTTGCTTTAGGAGCAGCCTCGAGTATAGTTGAACGGATTTGCTCTAGAATTACCCGAACCTCTTCAGGAAATTCGCAGATGTACGCATCAATGCCTTTTAAATTTGCGTTCATAAAAATTAGTAAATTACTTTTTAAGCATTGATTTATATATACTTATCCATTTCTCTACACTCATTTTACTAATAAGCTCTCCAATAAGTTCATAAGGAATATGTTCGGCTTTTTTAAACCGCAGGCAACTTTTTCCCATATCAGGTTTGGTTTTAATTTGCTCTGCATATTTCTGTGTAAACCAGTCCATGAGCTCTTTATCAGCGTATAGCCCCATGTGATAAAGAGCCATAAAGTTTTTCTGTGTGGCAATATTTACAAAAGGTAAAGGTAATTTCGGGTTACAATGGTACCCATCAGGAAATATGGATTTTGGAACCACATATCCAATTGATCCGTAGATTATTGTCTCTTCAAATCCCTTGGGAAGATTTTCAAGAATAACTTTTCGTAATTTACTCATTGCCTGCTTTCTACCTTCAGGGAGAAGTTCAATGTATTGGTCAGGTATATCTGCTTTTAATATCATTATTTCAATTTTTTTTCATGGCGCAAGGAAAAATATGTAAAATCTCGGAGCAAGAAAAATTACTTAAAAATAGCACTCATTTTATACTTACAATCAATCATAAAACATTTTTGAGAATTTAGATAAAATTTCTGTACATCTCAATAATAATTAAACTCAAGGAAGACAAGCTAAAACAACAAAGAACACTATTTCAGTCGAATACCCCAATAATTTCCTTTTAATCCTAATAACATTTCAGTTGAAAAATTGTTCTGAATAATCCCATAGAAATGTAATACTCTTAATCCCCGTAATGTATTCCACCTGCTGGATTGACCGGCTTGATCCACTTCGAAAAGAGTACGCCCGGAATATTTTGCTGACAGTTTCCAAAGCTCATCTTTTGAGAATTATCACTTTACTAATATTTTGAATGAATACATGTTAAAAGCTATGTTTAAACAACTCATAACTTATTTAAATCCAAACTAAATAATAAAATTCAATTAAGATATGATTTTTAGCACATATTAATATCCCTCTAATCTTAAATTTGTATTCAAATTTCAGAAATATCATGTCTGAAAGCACCAAAAGTCCAATTGAGCATAAAGGTTTCATTGAAAAGGTTTCTGACCATTCAGTGATTGTGAAAATTATATCTGAATCGGCATGTGCTGCCTGTCATGCGAAAGGAGCGTGTAGCGCTGCGGATATGCAAAATAAGGAAATTGAAGTTATGGGAAAATACCCTGGTTTTGTCATAGGTGAGATGGTTAATCTGATAATGGCTCAATCAATGGGATTTAAAGCATTGTTACTTGGATATGTGTATCCATTTATACTACTTTTTTCAGGTTTACTGTTATTCAGCAATGCTGGTATTCCGGAGCTTATATCAGGACTTCTTGCAATAGGACTCCTTCCACCCTATTATTTGGTATTGTATTTACTCAGAAATAAAATCAAGAAAAGTTTCAACTTTTCTTTACAAAAGATCGATTGATATGAGCAATGTCGTTCTGTTTACTATTATAACCCTAAGCTCCATAGGTGGAGCCTCAGCGATAATTTTATACTTCGTCGCGCAAAAATTTAAAGTTTTTGAAGATCCAAGGATCGATCAGGTAGAGGCATCGCTTCCTAGCGCTAACTGCGGAGGTTGCGGATATGCCGGCTGCAGGAATTTTGCTGAAGCCATTGTGAAATCGGAGAATTTCGATGGACTGTTTTGTCCGGTTGGCGGGAATGAAACCATGAAAAATATTGCGGCATTGCTTGGCAGACAAGCGGTAGAACAAGAAGCCAGAGTGGCCGTGATACGGTGTAACGGAACGCATCAATTCCGTCCCCGAACAAACCATTACGAAGGCGCAGCCTCCTGCACATTGGCAAATTCACTTTATATGGGCGAAAGTGCATGTCCGAACGGATGTCTAGGTAACGGTGAATGTGTTGCTGTTTGCACATTTGATGCAATATTTATGAATCTGGATACCGGCCTACCTGAAGTTATTGATGATAAATGTACCGCCTGCAACGCCTGCGTTAAAGCATGTCCGAGGAATATCATTGAGTTAAGAAAGAAAAACCCAAAGGATCGGAAGATATTCATTTCCTGCGTTAATACTGAAAAAGGCGCTATTGCCCGCAAGAATTGCTCTGTTTCATGTATTGGGTGTGGTAAATGCGTGAAAATCTGTGAGTTTGAAGCAATTCACATGGAGAATAACCTGGCTTATATTGATCCCTTGAAATGCAAACTTTGCCGAAAATGTGCACCTGAATGTCCGACAAACTCAATTCTTGAAATCGGGTTTCCGGCTAAAAAAGAAAAGCCTACAAAAACAGAAGAAATTGCCATAGTTTAAGGCTCTAAAATAATGATTAAAAATTATCATAGTGTTAAAAACATTTAGCTTAGGCGGAGTCCATCCCAAAGAAAATAAAATCTCCGCTCATAAAAAGATCGAGGTGCTTCCCCTGCCTCCCGTGGTAACCATCCCTATTTCCCAGCATATTGGGGCTCCGGCAAAACTAATGG
This sequence comes from Bacteroidales bacterium, assembly GCA_038316435.1. Classification (GTDB taxonomy): domain Bacteria; phylum Bacteroidota; class Bacteroidia; order Bacteroidales; genus JACJXF01. Next base: position 23,573 of record JBBQAQ010000013.1, read on the forward strand.
TTAGCAAGGGAGATAAAATTCTAACAGGTCAAGTTATTGCGGAATCAGGTGGATTTGTATCATCAAACATTCATTCCTCTGTTAGCGGGACGGTATTGAAGATCGATTCTTTTCCTGATCCAAGTGGATATCGGCGTATGGCTGTCCAAATTCAGGTGGAAGGTGATGAATGGTTTCCGGGAATAGACACTACTCCTGATCTGAAAAAAGATTTCATATTCACGTCAGAGGAAATTATCAAAAAAATAAATACCTCAGGAATCGTTGGATTGGGGGGAGCCACGTTCCCATCCCATGTAAAGTTGAGTATCCCGAATGGAAAAAAGGCTGAATACCTGATCGTAAACGCTGTTGAATGTGAACCATGGCTTACCTCTGATCATTCCCTTATGCTTGAAAAAGCAGAAGAAATTATGGTTGGAATCCGGATCATGATGCGCGCTCTGAAAGTTGAAAAAGCAATTGTGGGAATTGAAAATAATAAGCCTGATGCAATTGAAAAAATGTGCAAGTTGGCTGCTTCAGAAAAAGGAATAAGCGTGGTTGCTCTAAAAGTTAAATATCCCCAGGGTGGTGAAAAGCAATTGGTAAAAGCCTTGTTAAACCGGGAGGTTCCATCAGGAGGATTGCCAATCGACATAGGCGTTGTAGCTTTTAACGTTGGAAGTATATATGCTGCATATCAGGCAGTTCAAAAAAACAAACCTCTGATTGAAAGAGTTGTAACTGTAACAGGCCCTTCCCTTAAATCCCCTTCAAATTTCATGACAAGAATCGGAACGCCAATTCAGGCACTAATTGATGCTGCTGGCGGCTTACCCGGAGACACCGGCAAGGTTATTAACGGCGGACCAATGATGGGCAAGGCCCTAAGTAGTATCGAAATTCCTGTTGTTAAAGGAAGCTCGGGAATATTGGTCATTCCTGAATCGGAATCGCACAGACATGAAGTGAAAAGTTGCCTCCGGTGTTCGAAATGCATAAGTGCTTGTCCAATGGGACTTGAGCCATACCTCTTAATGAGCCTTTCAGAACGCAACATGACCGACAGGCTTGAGAGAGAAAAAATCATGGATTGCATGGAATGCGGATCTTGCAGCTACACTTGCCCTTCATCCAGACCTTTACTTGATTACATAAGACTGGGCAAAGGCAGAGTGAGTCAGCTTATTAAAGCAAGGAAAAACTAAAATTTATACGAGCAAAACGAAATCTGAACATGAGTATTCTTACAGTTTCCCCATCACCACATACACACTCGGGACAATCGGTTCCAAAGTTGATGTACGGCGTGATTATTGCCCTTCTGCCTGCATTGGCAGTATCGGTTTTTTATTTTGGTATCGGGATGATCATCATCACAGCTGTTTCCGTGATTTCCTGTGTAATTTTTGAGTTCCTATTTCAGAAATATCTGCTGAAATCATCTCCTACTCATTTAGATGGATCTGCTGCACTTACAGGACTGCTGCTGGCTTTTTGTCTTCCTACCAACATTCCCATTTGGATGGTTATGATCGGAGCATTTGTTTCAATAGGAATTGCAAAAATGACTTTCGGTGGACTTGGAAATAACATTTTCAATCCGGCTATCGTGGGTAGGGTTTTCTTGTTCATTTCATTTCCGGCTGCAATGACCTCCTATCCTGAACCTGGTCAGTGGTGGAAATATCTGGATGCCACAACCGGTGCAACTCCCCTGAGTAAAATGAGTGAGAGCCTTGCAAACAACATGACTGTTGGCGAAATAATGAACGAAATGCCGTCCAATATGGATATGTTTCTTGGAAAAATGATGGGCTCTGCGGGAGAAGTCGCTGCATTTGCCCTAATTCTCGGATTAATATATATGCTTTGGAAGAAAATAATCAGCTGGCACATACCGGTTTCAATTTTGCTGACTGTTTTAATTTTTACTGCCATTTTGAATGTAGGAAATCCCGATAAATTTCCAACTCCAATTTTTCACCTGTTAACAGGAGGATTAATGCTAGGAGCAATATTTATGGCAACCGATTATGTAACGTCACCCATGGCCGTTAAAGGAATGTTAATCTATGGCGCTGGCATTGGAATAATTACGGTGTTAATTCGATCATTCGGAGCATACCCGGAAGGGGTGCAGTTTGCGATTCTGCTGATGAACGGATTTACTCCCCTGATAAACAAATACGTTAAACCCAAACGATTCGGAGAAGTTAAACATGGCTAAGAAAGAATCTACATTTGGCAATATGCTTCTGGCTCTGCTTGTCATAAGCCTTGTATCGTCTACAGCACTAGGATTTGTTTATGAATTCACCAAAGAGCCGATCAGGATGGTTGAAATCAACAAAACAAATAATGCCATTCAGGCTGTTGTTCCTGAGTTCGACAACCAACCGGCTATTGAAGCATTTTACGTGGCAAGTGACCTTGACAGTCTTAAGTTTTATCCCGCTAAAAAGAACGGAGTACTTGTAGGGACTTCGGTTGAGACCTATACAAAAAAGGGCTTCAGCGGTTTGATAAAACTTATGGTAGGATTTGCTCCCGACGGAACCATCATGGATATTACCGTGTTGCAGCATCAGGAAACCCCCGGCTTGGGCGATAAAATTGATAAGAAAAAATCTGATTTCAGCTTGCAGTTTCAAGGGAAAAATCCGGAAACTTTTAAGATGAGAGTTAAAAAAGACCGTGGAGATGTTGATGCAATTACAGCCTCAACAATTAGCTCCAGGGCTTTTTGCGATGCTGTTCAGAGAGCCTACAATGCCTATATGAGCACTCTGAAAAAGTAAACGAAAGCACTGTTTACCAGAAGTTTGTGGTGAAATTAAATGGGGACAAAAAATAATTACGATTATACAAAATAAGTAACTATGAATCAGTGGAAGAATTTAACCAAAGGGTTTTTTAAGGAGAATCCGATTCTGGTTTTGATACTTGGGACCTGTCCTGCTCTAGGAACAACAACTTCCGGGATAAATGGACTGAGTATGGGCTTAGCAACTACTTTTGTGCTTGTAGGCTCAAACATTTTTATTTCCCTGCTGAAAGATTTCATTCCCGATAAAGTAAGGATACCTTCGTTTATTGTGGTCATTGCCAGTTTTGTTATTGTGGTAGAGCTAGTTATGAGAGCCTACCTTCCCGAACTGTTTAACACACTTGGTATTTTTATTCCTTTGATTGTTGTAAACTGCATTGTTCTGGGTCGCGCAGAAGCATTTGCCTGTAAGAACACAGTACTCAGTTCAGCAATTGATGGTCTGGGTATGGGGCTTGGATTTGCAATGGCATTGTTCATTCTTGGCACAATAAGGGAAATTCTCGGAAGCGGTTCGGTTTTAGGTCATAAATTTATTGCAGGCGATGGAATGCTCGTTTTTATTCTTGCACCGGGGGCTTTTATTGCTTTGGGGTATTTGATTATGGCGGTGAATCAGCTTAAGAAGAAGTATTTGAAGGATTGATGACGTGTAAGGATTGTTGCGCGTAAAAATTTAGTAACGAAAAATATTTTCAGAATGGAATATATACTACTCATAATTTCAACGGTTTTTGTAAGCAATATTGTTCTTACTCAGTTTCTTGGTATTTGTCCATTTATAGGCGTTTCCAACAAAGTAGAAACCTCTATGGGAATGGCTGCAGCTGTTACTTTCGTGATAGTCCTTGCGACGATAATTACCTATCTGGTTTACATGTATATTCTTGTGCCATTGGGGATTGAGTTTTCCAGAACCATTGTATTTATTCTTATCATTGCGGCACTGGTTCAAATGGTTGAGATTATTCTTAAGAAAGTGAGTATCACACTTTATCAGGCTTTGGGGATATTCTTACCGCTTATTACCACAAACTGCTGCGTTCTTGGAGTTGCCGTGCTTGCTGTTCAGAAAGATATGAATCTGATGCAAGCAACCGTTTTTTCACTTGGAAACTCTTTGGGATTTGGATTCGCTCTGGTAACTTTCGCTGGTATAAGAGAACAACTCGAATTGTTGAATATTCCCAAGCCAATGAGAGGAGCTCCAATTGCTTTGGTTGTTGCCGGAATGCTTGCTCTGGCATTTATGGGTTTTGCAGGGATTGTCTGAAAAATGACTAATTTCCCCACATGAATATTGTAGAAAAAACTATTGAATTTGTAAAGTTTACTCTCGCGGGAGCTGAAGGTGGTCACGACTGGTGGCATATTCACAGAGTTCTGGAAAATACCAGATCTATTGCATCAGGAGAATCTGCTGATTTACTTACAAGCGAACTTGCTGCATTGCTACATGACATTGCCGATCCTAAATTTCACAACGGAAACGAGAAAAAAGGAAGTTTGATAGCTTTCGATTTTCTGAATAAACAATCGGTATCACCCGTCAGTATTAATTCAATCATCAATATCATTGAAAACATTTCATTTAGCAAGGAAATAACTGGTAAAACTTCAAAGTCTATCGAATTGCAGGTGGTTCAGGATGCCGATCGCTTGGATGCCATGGGTGCCATTGGAATTGCCCGTGCATTTAATTACGGGGGATATAAAAACAGACTCCTTTTCGATCCTGAAAATCCCCCTAAAAAATATTCAAACAGCCAGGAATACAGGAATAGTAATTCACCCACAATTAATCACTTTTATGAAAAGCTTTTGCTTCTGAAAGAATTAATGAATACAGAAACCGGAAGGAAAATGGCTGAAGAACGGCATGAGTTTATGTTGTTATTTTTAAAGCATTTTCACGAAGAATGGAATGCAAAAATTTGAATATATCAAAAAACTATTACCTTTAGCAACCCTAAAAAAAGCTGCAGGTGCTATTATTTAAGAAAAATATACCGCCTTTTATTCTCCGTATTTCCGCATGGAGTTTCGTGTTCATGATCTCAGGGCTTACCGCTTTTCCTCAGTTATCGCTCAAGAATCTTGATTACTCAAGAATCCCCCAGAAAAAAATTATTTCTTTTGTCGAAACTCAAAGAAAAGTAGGACATGAATTTTTTTCCGATTTTATACCTAAATGTTTCAAAGAGGAGGACTCAGCGAGATTTTATAAGGTTTCGACTTCCTACCTGATTCACGGTAACACCGAAGATGTATGGAAAGAGTATTTAAGCATACAACCATCACAGGCATATTCGGGAAGAATTGTAGGTTTTGGGTTTTTATATTCCAAAGATGAAGACAGAATTTTGTATCCGGAAGATCCATTTATTAAAATGCAGGTTGGTCAATTATTCTTTTTCAATGTTAAACTTTTAGGAGGGATCCGTAATCTTGGTATTGCTGACGAAGTAACCGAAATTGACGACAATCGCAAAATCATACGCTTTTGTTATATCGAAAACGGTAAGACTGAAGGAACACAGGAGATACAGATGAAATCCACAGTTGACGGTTATACCTCCATAACCCACGACACATGGTATAAGAGCAAGTCACGATTCCGCGACAGTATGCTATACCCGTTTTTTCACAAACGGTCGGTTAATGAATTTCATAACATTGTTCGCAACCGTTTTGAGAACCAGAAATCGCATCCAATTACCCAAAACTGCGAGATTAATTAATCTTTGTTTTACCTCAGGATTTAATTGAGTTTAGTATTCTACTTTGCAGTGCTTACATTTGCAAACTAAATCCATACTTCATGTTAGCTAAGTTGAAATCAAATTTCTCCGGTGAAAAATCAGCTGTGCTGCGTCTTCCCGATTTCAGGAAGTTCCTTGCTTTCCGCTTTTTTATGACCATGGCCACCATGATGCAATCTGTAATTGTAGGATGGCATCTTTACCAGCTTACAGGTAGCATTCTTGCTCTTGGAATGATAGGTTTGGTGGAAGTGATCCCTCAGGTTTCCATTGCGTTGTTTGCGGGTCATTATGTTGATATCCTCAACAAGCGAAAAATTATAATGTACACCACTAACCTTCTGATGTTTGGTTCGGCAATACTGTTTTTGTATTCCATTCCTGCTCTGAACGGTTTTGAAATATTCGGCACTTTTCCTATTTATTTCACCTTTTTTATAACGGGGATTGCAAGAGGTATTCTCATGCCCGCCCATACTGCTATGCTTGGACAGCTTGTGCCCCGTAAACACCTCGCAAATGCAGCAATCTGGAATAGCGCAAACTGGCACGTAGCAGCAGTTGCAGGTCCTGCAGCCGGCGGGTTGATCTACGGCTTTTTCGGAATCAATGCCGCATATCTTACAATCTTCCTGTCATATCTGGTTTCCTTTCTCCTGGTTTGGAGAATGAAAATTCCCGACGTTGAAATCATCAAGAAACATGGGAATATCTTCGCCAATATCAGGGAGGGAATTTCATTTGTATTCGGAAACGAGCTTCTGCTTGGCGCGTTTACTCTCGATATGTTCGCTGTACTTTTTGGCGGCGCTGTTGCCATTTTACCTGCGTTCGCATCGAATATCCTTCATGTTGGCCCACAAGGACTAGGTTTCCTAAGGGCTTGTCCGGCTTTGGGCGCTATTCTCATGTCGTTTATTCTGGCATCCCGACCACCGGTAAACCGAACGGGAAGAGTTCTTTTTATTGGCGTTGCTGGATTTGGCTTGTGCATAATCGGCTTTGCCCTTTCAAAAGTTTTTTGGCTTGCTGCCATCTTTCTATTCTTAAGCGGGATATTCGATAACATTTCGGTGGTTATCCGACAGACAATTCTTCAGCTTTTTACCCCGGAAGTGATGAAAGGCAGAGTGGCCTCAGTAAACAGTATTTTTGTAGGTTCTTCTAATGAGCTCGGGGGATTTGAATCGGGCGTAGCGGCGAGATTTATGGGACTTGTTCCTTCGGTAGTATTCGGAGGTGCAATGACCTTAGTTCTGATGGGTATTATTGGATGGCGAATGCCTTATCTGCGCAGGCTTTCATTGAAGAAGGAGTTGATGGAATAATTGTATAATTTCAATAAGGTTTACAATAATCTGAGCTCGCCAAACGCCGATGGAATATGGAAATCGGGAGTTTCAGATTCTGGTTTTATCCAGCTAATCCACTTAAAAGAGAGTTCTCCGTTCAGTTCGCGAATGCATTTCCCCCGAAATAAACCTGCTTCTATCTTATTGTTATTCAGCAAATTCATACTCCTGAATGTATCAAGTTTTACGCAACCCCAAACACGATATCCGTTAAGAGTGTATTGTGAACGGATAGTAATTCCATCCATCTTATAGGAATAATCGAATTTTCTGTAAAATTCAGCTTTGTAATCCAGAACTCTTCCTAATGGATCCATTTCCAAGCCATAGTAAAGACTCATTTTTTCATCCGACCTGAAGAATATTTCCACCCGGTCTGAATCAAGAACAGCCATTTTATCAGTTTTTTCACTGCTAACGATGATATTGGAATCGATCACGTCAAAACGAAAGAAGAATCTTTTTTGATCATGTATAGCTCTGAAAATTGTTGCTGGTGGCATTTCTTCATTCCAAGGGAAATCAAATTCAGTCAATGCCTGGCAAGGATTCCAGAACGTTTCGAAGTTCATTTTCCGTTTATTGAACAAACTTTTTTTTATTACACAAACATCGTAATATTGCATTTACTGTCGTTTACTTAAGAAATTTTCTGATTCTAAAACTCCTCCCCCGGAGTTGGAGGGGCAAGTCTGACTTAAATATGAAGATAAAATTAGAAAAGGGAAGAATATTAACTTCTGTTCTAGAAAAATTATTTGCAAATCTTGGATAGCTCCTCCAACTTGGGGAGAGCCTGTCCCGAACTCGGGAGGTTGGGGTGGGGCTGATTTTTGAAGATTTCGGGCACCCTTAAATAAACGACCTTGATATTGCATTTATAAAAGCGTTTGGCGTATTTTGGTGCAATTTACAAATCTTTGTGATTTCTCCCTACGCAACCATTTATATTCTTCTTCCATCTTATGTTTGTGAATCTTATAATTTTCAAAGAAATGAAAACAATACTCTCAATACTTTTTGTTGTTATTCTAACAACCATGGGCTCCTGCCAAAAAGACGGAGCCTTATCAAATAACAATAATTCATCCAATGTTGAGCTGAAGGTCAGCGCTTTGGATTATCTCAATGCAATCTCCAACCCTTCATCTGAAACCAGCGATCCCTTTGAATTAGGCAATATTGTTATAAATGGCAATACTGTAGAAATAACAGTTTCATACCCAGGTGGCTGCGCTCCTCATACTTTTGAAATTGTTTGGGATGGCACTGTAATCTATACAAATCCCCCCCAAATAAACATCGCCATAATACATGATGATAATGGCGACAGTTGCGAAGCCTACATTACTGAGGTTTTACGATTTAAACTCGACAGTCTTATCGGAACGGCAGTCGGCGGTGAAGTTACAATCGGAGGATACAGCAGTTGGGATACCAGCGATACTTCAGTTTACGTAGGTAATAAATACGACTTTTCCTTTGCGGAAAGCGACTATTGCACTCTCACGGTTACTGCAAAAGTAGCCATGTGTGGATGGGGTCTTTACGGAAGTACCTGGTTTGCTCTGGAAGACAGTATAAGTGCAGGTATGGAAGGGTATTATTACAATAAGTTTCTACAGCCGGTAAGCATCAATGAAAGCATAAGGGGATTCGTTCCGGTTGCAGGCAAAAAGTATCTGATCGGAGCCCGAATTGACAATGAAAAGTATAATTTTTCTGATATCGTTATTTGCTTGGCTTATCCCGGCCCTTCAATCCCAGTAAAAATAATGTGTATTTCTGAAATAAAGTAACTTCATCACATATATCTGTAAAGCCATCTTTGCGACGCATTGGTGGCTTTTTTATTGGTTTCTAATTCATTCCATCGTGAGAATTGTGAGATGGAATCTGAGTTGCGAAATTCGGGAATCCACCTCTATGGTTTAAATACAGAATAAATAAGATTATCACTTTTTTATTATCTGCAATTAACCGAAATTTGGATAAAATGTTTATCCATGCAGAAACGATCTTATATGAATCCTTACCTTGCAGGAACCATGCTGGGTTTGGTATTGCTGGCAGCAATTTATTTCTCCGGACGTGGATTAGGTGCCAGCGGGGGAATTAAATATTGTGTTGTGTCGGTAGTTGGCGCAATTAGCCCTGATCATGCAACACAATCGGCCTATTTTGGTAAATATTTCGAGGGAGGTGCCAAACCTCTCAATAACTGGCTGGTTTATGAAATCCTTGGCCTACTCTTGGGTGGGTTTTTATCGGGATTATATTCAGGCCGACTTACCTGGAAGATTGAGCGACCTACGCATGTTTCCTCGGGTCGTCGATTGGCTTTCGCATTTATTGGAGGTGCCTTTTTTGTTTTCGGAGCCCAGCTCGCACGTGGATGTACCAGTGGCGCTGCCTTATCTGGAATGGCCGTTCTTTCTACTGCAGGGTTCGTAACCATGATGGCAATATTTGGATCGGCTTATGCTTTTGCCTGGTTCTTCAGAAAAAACTGGATTTAACTCTACAAGAACATTCTTCGCTTAAATAAAATTTATTTTTTACCTAGCTTACTAATTATGTCACCATTTATAGAAATAATAAACGCCTCGCCCCTTCTCAGTTTCCTTACTGCTCTGATAATAGGAATCGGCTTTGGCTTTGCCTTGGAACAGGCAGGATTTTCTTCAAGCAGAAAACTGGCCGGGATGTTTTATGGATACGACACCACCGTATTAAAAGTATTTTTCACCGCTGCCATTGTTGCCATGCTGGGAACACAATTTTTACAATTTTTCGGCATGCTCGATATGAAACAGGTTTTTATAAACCAGTATTATATTTATGCTGCCATAGTGGGTGGCGTGATTATGGGTGCAGGATTTATCATGGGAGGATTTTGCCCGGGCACAAGCATTTCCGCCCTTTCTATTGGAAAAATTGATGCGCTTTTTTATCTCATGGGAGGTGCTTTTGGCGCTTTTCTTTTCGGAGAGATATACCCAAAAATGGAAAAGCTCTTCCTTTCCGGTTATAAAGGACCTGTAAAGCTTTCGGAAAGCCTTGGAATTAGCGATGGAATATTCGTTTTTCTGGTTATCCTTGCTGCTGTTGGAATGTTCTGGGTGGCTGAAAAGGCCGAGAAAAAGTTCGCAAGACCTGATATCAGTTCTGAAATCTAAGAATCAATGTCATTGATCTAATAATTTCAAATCATATCTGTTTGGCGATATATTAATCCCTCTAAGAAATAAAAGAACACATGAATTTCCGTTACAAATTTTCAATCGTTTTAGTCATTCTGGGAGCCATCTCAGCAATCATGTCTCTAGGTGGGCAGAGAAAGGACTCTGTAAGTGCCGAAGAAATCCTGTCTGTTTTAATGCAGGGAAAATCTGAAATTTCTGCAGATAAACTGGCTGAAATTATTGTTGAAGAAGACTCTTCATACCAGCTTGTTGATGTAAGACCCGCGGAACAGTATAAGTTGCAAAGTATTCCCGGTGCGCGCAACATCCCGATTTCCGATTTATTTAATCCCGCTAATAAACCCATTCTGGAAACTCAAAACATACAAACCATATTTTATTCTTCAGATGGAGTGCTTGCCGCGCAGGCATGGGTTCTCGCAATGCAAAAGTCGTTTACTAACGTCATGATGTTAAAAGGTGGATTGGCAGAATGGGACAGTCTCGTTATGAAATCTTCTTTTGAAAAAGAAAGAATTACCGCGCAGGAAAACAAACTGTATGAAACACGTTATAAGGCACGCAGGCTTTTCACGCAATGGAACAGCATGCCCGACAGTCTGAAAGCCGGATTTTTCAAGCTAAAACAGAAGAACGACAAGAATCTCGTTGGAGGTTGCGAATAAGATGCCGTAGAAGTTAAGTGTCTAAATAATGGAATAAACCCTCATTTCACATAAGGATAGTTTTTTACCATATCCTCTGAAAAAGCTTCCCAGCCCAGTTTTTCCTTTTCCTGCACCATTTTATCATGCATGAAGGAGTTGTTACCGAACTTCATGGAATGTGCTTTGTATCCAAATAAACGCAGATATGCCACTACAAAGGCCGAATTATGACCTGTTGCGCAATACACTACCACATCCTTATCGGTTGGAATGGTTTTCATTTCAGATGCAATTCCCAATGTACCGCCTGGTTTATACCGGATTGCGCCCGGCACATGGCCGAAATCGTATTTATCTTTTCTATCGTAATTGATTATATAAAAACTATCAGGATTGCTAAAAACATCTTCAGCACTTACGACAAATTCTTTTAATCCATCTGCAAAAATCTTACTAATCCTTGCATTAAAAACCTCTTCTCCGGTAGCTTTTTCTGTACCGAGGGAAGGAAATGCTCCGGCTACAAGTGCAGGGTTTTCCTTGATTTCGAGCTTAGCAGAATAATCTGATGATATTAAACCTGACCATGGTTTACCATCATTGGTTGCCTTATTCCATGCAGCCATTCCCCAACGCATGGAATAAACGTTTCCGTAACCCATTAGTCTTAACAACTGCGTGGCGTAACTTGATTTTTGTCCGTGTGAGCATACCAGAACAATTTTATCGTATTCATAAGGTTTAATAGAATTTTCAAAAAAACCAGAGATGTCACTGAACTGAACATTGACGGCGCCTTTTATGTGGCCATTTTTATATCCCTCTACATCCCTAATGTCGATAATGAGCAAAGCACTATCTAGCCCATTAAAAACGGTTTCCGGTTTAATCATTGAAGGAAACTTACGGCTATTGACATAATCGCCCGATTGAGCTAAATAATCAAGAAGCAAATCGGCTTCAGTTTTAGTTGCAGTCTGAGTTTCAGCATTAACGGCTTTTTTCTCCACACCTGAAGTACAGGAAATAGCTACAAAAACAGTCGAAATCAGGAATAATGAAAATTTTCTCATGATCGGTTTTTTGGTTTGTGCAAGTTCGCCAGAAGAACAACAAAATCTATGTTCTCTCTGGCGAAATAAGCATTTTAAGATTTTTTATAGACGGTACGATAATTCATGTCTACAAAAATAATGTTTGGAGTGCCTCTACAGCAGAAATTTACTTAACAATTTCAGCCATGGCCACATCGAAATATGCAGTATCAGCAGGGCTTCCCACTTCATCATACGTATATTTTACAACGGCTGCGTCAGAACCTTTACGAATTACCAGATTGTTATCCTTATCCATAAATTGTCTTTCGATGACAGCGCCATGCTCATCGAATTTAGTAATAGTCTGTGGGCTTCTAACTCCCTGTAATGGTTCATTATCCTGATCCCAGAAAAAAGATTTAACCACATATCCGTTTTCGTCAAGAGTATTTTGGAATTTTGACCATCCTGAATAAAGGTTCGACATTTGACCATGAGAGTTAAACACAGCAAAATCGGTAAGCGCGCCTTTCTCGTTGTTTTTGAAGAGGAAGTAAGAAACTCCAACTTCACCGCAGTTTTCTTCTGTGCAATCGTACAGTGTATCGGCCATATAATTTGCAAGTCGCACGCAATAGCCGCTTGCATCATAACTAAAGCGCAGTTCATAGAACGGGCAATTTGGGTTCATAACCACTTCAACATTTTCCTTATTATAACGTTTTTCCTGAATCATTGCATCGGGAAGAACTTTCCACACATAATATGCGATGTTATTCTCATTTGATTGAGCTTGTCCATTTTTATCAAGGAAGCTAAGACCAATGCGGTTTCCCTCGGGGTTAAGCTTATAAACAAATGCAAAAACGCCGTCAGAATTAACTGCAACTCCATCTTTATCGAAGAAATGAAGGATTTCGGTTGAATCGGAATAAGCTATTTCGAGTTTGGCAAAACCCATGGCAGAATATCCAAGAATTTTATCACCACGCATATAGCTTACACTAGAAGGTTTTCCACTTTCGTTATAAGTAAAAGTGTAATTATTTATGGTTTTAGCCTCATCGTCAGAAATTGGATAAACTCCCTTTATATCATCATAGGAAGTTTCACTGAACTGAATGTGGCGGTAGTGACGAGTGCTTGATACGCCTTCATTTTTAGTTGCAGATGTGCATGAAGACATCAATACAGCCGATGTTAATGTAAAAACAAAAAGTAAGTTTTTTAAAGATCTCATAAGGTTTTGATTTTAATTTGAAAGGATATAAAAGTATTAAAAAAAATGACGCATCGAAATTAATCCATTATAAATGCCTGCTAAATAAGAGGTTCACAGATTTCAAAATGCATAAAGGTCTTACCTGATCCCCGGTTAATTATTAATTAGGATGAAAAAAAACCTCATATTGGCAAAAAAAGAATAAAAGTTTTTATATTTGCAGCCCGAATGGCGAGGTAGCTCAGCTGGTTAGAGCGCATGATTCATAATCATGAGGTCGGCGGATCATTCCCGCCTCTCGCTACACTTAAAATCAAACACTTACACTTTTATTCGTGTAGGTGTTTTTTGTTTGGGACTAGGTTTGGGCTAGATTCTTATTTATATAGATATGCGGGATCAATAAAATTAATAATCTTCTTATCCAGTGTCCACAGAAGTGAGTTTGTTTCTATTGTAGCATAAATAATTGCTGCATCTATCAATCCAATACCCTTAGATATTAGCTTATTTTCAAATGAGTATACTCCGGCTTTTTCAAGGATGTGGTTGATTTCAATTTTAGGAACATATTGAATATGATCCTTTATGAACTTCATTTCATTTTTATTTAATGCACCTTGTAAAATCTCACCTATAATGCAATCAATTGTTTTAATTCGCAGAATATCCAAATGCATTTGAACCTCCGGAAAATAGGACATATTCTTTTTGAAGTACTCAAACCAAACAGATGAATCTAAAATAATGTCCATCACTTTCTATTTATTTCTCTTATTTCTTCGGCAGAATGTTTAAAAGTTAAAGGATTATTCTTAACCTGTTCCCCCATTTCCTTAATTTTATGTAAAGCAATGTAGGAATTAAGTGCAATAATCATCGTTTCGGTTATGTTCTTCGCTTTAGACAACTTTTGAGTTTCCCTGACTAATTCATCAGGTATTAATGCTGTTACTTTCATCTTGATAGAATTTTTGTAGTGCAAAAATACGATGCGTTATCGTATTTTCAAAATCAGTTAAACAGTTTACGGCTCATTGCGTAAAGCGGGAGTATGAAATAAAACGAAAAAGCAACCTCCTATAAACAATCTGAAGACCTATTTTTTAAATATGCTCATGTTTTCATCATAAATAGGGCTTGCTATTGCTAAAAAGTCTAAAACACTATGAAAAACATGGTGTTGCGTTAGCATTTTATTTTCTTTGAGTATTCTTGAATCATCAGATACCCATACAATAAATGGAATTTCTAATTGTTCTTTTGGAGCAATACTTACCGGTATTCCATGCATATATAAATTATTTTCACCCAAAGACTCACCATGATCAGAAATGTAAATCATAGAAGAATTATATTCCTCTAACTGTTTTAATTCTTCGATTAAGGTGGCTAGAAGATAGTCGGTATAAAGAATAGTGTTATCGTAAGCATTTATCAATTCTTGCTGAGTACAATTTGCTAACTCAACACTTTTACATACAGGAGTAAATATGCTAAATTGCTGTGGATATTTTTTATAATATGTTGGACCATGGCTTGTACTTGTATGTAAAATTACCAATATTTTATTTTTTTCACTTGCTACTATCTGCTCTTTTAAACCACTGAGTAAGATTTCATCAAATTCACATCTGTCTCCTTTGCAAAGTTTTTTTAATTCCCGCTCATTTTGATAGGTTTTAATTTTAACTGTAGGCTCTCCCCAATTTGTGGTTCTCCAGATAACTTCAACATTATTTCTAAATAAATAATTAGGCAAAATTTCATATAACTTTTTGGTTTCTTTATATTCTAAGATACTTTTAACTCCCACTGTAGTAGAGGTTGCGCTTGATTCAGCTTTGTAACTATGTACATTATTTATTTTTGACAACAGTGGGTTGGTGACTCTTTTATATCCATATAAAGAAAAATTTTCACTTCTTGCAGATTCTCCAATTACAAGAACTACTATAGATTTTCTATTATCTTTTATTGTAGCAATTGGCAATAAAATCTGTTCCTTATTTTCCTGGCTTTTGTGATAGTAATATAAATTTATATTAACCACATAGCACCATGGCATAACCAAACCCCCTAATGTTTTTGAATTTTTATCAATCCATAACCAATTGGAAGAGGTAGCATAAACAAGTACTAATAAAAAAAGCAAAGTTGAAAAAACATGCACTAAAAATCTCTTAAATGTTTCATTAATAACTTTGATTTTGAAAATTAAAATACTCGGAATTATTCCTAATAAAATAAAATACACAATTAAAGTAAAAGAGAAAAAACTACTGGATTCTTCAAAATTGGTATTGAGAATATTCCCAATCATTGTTTTGTCTATAATAATGCTATACGTATTAATAAAATACACTGCAATAGCATTGATATTGAAAATGACTACCAAAAGCCATTTACCAACATAACGAAGTGAAAATAAGACTATGTAGAGCTGTTTTCGGATCCTTTTCTATACCAACGATCCTGTCAAGCCTGCTTATAAATATTAATGGCATCCACAAGTTTTTGAACAGAGCCTGCAAAAGTTTTAAAAATTTCAACTCCTTTAAACTGCTCCAGCAACTTTGAAGCAAAAACTATAGAATCCAGCTCTTCCTCATTCAATGGGATATTGTCGATTGAATAGTTTGGATCATCATAATAATAATAAGATGTCTTGTCAGCCCTGTAAATTGATTCACTTTATCTTTAACATTAATTTTTGTTCCATTTGGGTCACTTTCTTTCCCGTGTGAAATTATAACTATACTCATAATTTAGATTTTATTTTTATTTTGCATAAACAATTGAATATACAGAATCGGAGTGCTTTCAAATTTCAATTGCATAAATTAAATTTTAAACATTTATTAGACTGTACTTTTAGTATCTTTGCTGTATCAATTTTGGGGCTGAATTGGATTTGACAGCAGGCTAAATTGGTACGCAAGCATGCCGGGTCTTGAGGAGTCGCCCGTAAACTGAAGCTTCAAACACTTAATTGGCGAAAATAACTACGCTCTTGCTGCTTAATTCACTCAGTGAATAAAGCTTCATCCCGATACTAGGTATCGGGACGAGATGTTCCGCCGCTGTTTACTCCTGGTTGGCAGTGGCATACGGGGCACCATATAAACAGGGATAGCTTGTGAGAGGTCGTGGCTCACCGGCAAAATTAAGCGACTAAGGTTCGGGATTGTAGTTTTTCACTGTCCTGTTCACGAAAATAAAGAAGAACTAAGCATGTAGAAACCGTATGGGTTTCCTGTTTGGACCGGGGTTCGACCCCCCGCAGCTCCACACAAAAGAGCGAGAGTGAGAGTGAGTGCAACTGCACAAACTAACATTTTCGCTCTTTTTGTTTGACGTTTTACAAACCGCATATAATGAAATTCTTGATGCCGGGTAAGCACAGATTTGGCATTCCATGCTAACTTATACTTAACTCATTCATTTCACTTTCATAATCAAATTGCAAATCTTCATGCAAGGCAGAGACTTTTTTCCTGATATCTGTTGTCTGCCTTAGATAGATATTCAATAGTGTAGGATGCCTTTGTATTGAGGGTCGGAGGTTTTTTAGTTTTGTGCAAAAATAGATGAGCAAGTCAATTTCTGTTTGCTTTTTTTGTGAATACCGGATAAATTTCTTTGTAACAAGCAGAATTTTCCGAATGCTCTTTTTAAAGAAATAATGGCTCTTTCGGTTTACCTGCTCAAATTGCAAATCAATTTCCGCCTTCACACTTTGTATGTAAGATGCTTCGTCGGCTTCCTCGAACAAAAGGTAGGTTAACAATTCCTTATTCTCCTTTTTGAATGCTGCCAAACGAACACAGAGTTCGACTAGCTCTTTGGGGTTGCGTAGCTTTAATTCCTGGCTGAGTTCTTTGGCTGTGGAGGCTTTCATGGTAAAATATTAAATTCTTGTAACTAAACAGGTACCAATTTAGCAATTGTATGAAAGGCAGACAAGATATTTTGGTTATTCCTTCAATAATTGAAGTCCTCAATGATCTTTTCCTGATACTATACCTAAACTCTCCCTTAAATTTGACCCTGCATAGCAGTGATGTTTTGAAAAGATTTCAGGTGTTTGTTTGCTGTAAGGGATGTATTCTTGTTTTGCCTTTGAAATACCAGCCGACAATTCATTTAACAGCTCCAAAAGCGATAAATTCCCTCCTCTTGACAAATACTTCCTCCCGTTTTATACTATACAAAAGTCAGCCGTTGAAATAATAAAAAGTAAATCCCCCGGAAATAAATTCCTGGAAGATTATCTTACCATATTTCCGGATCTTGATGAAGTAAATGATTTAGCGGGAAGCTTCACAAGGGAGAAGTTTAAGGAAAGGCTGCAACCTTTGATATCAATAGCTTCAAATAATGGATTTGTTTTTATGACGAAGTGTTAAATTATATTCAAAGAACCCGATGAATAATTTTACAGGAATAAAAGAGGATGAAAAAATTTACAAGGGGCAGAAATTCTTTATAATCAGGGATAAATACCCTGTTTCCCCTGGTCACCTCCTAATAATTTCAACTACTGAAAAGCAAGATTTTTTTGACCTCAATACTACCGAAACCAATGAGCTTTGGACTATGATTAATAAATGCAAAGAGCTCATCGAAAATAAATATGCTCCCGATGGGTATAATATTGGAATGAATTGCGGAGAAGCTGCCGGTCAAACTGTTTTTCGGTTTCATTGCCATGTAATTCCCAGATATAAAGGCGATATGAACGATCCGCTGGGTGGTGTGCGGCACTGTGTTGAGGGGAAAGGGTATTATTGATATGGTTCAGGAAAAACCTGCCGGAGCTTTTGAATCCAAACCCCGGCAGGCCTAAAATCAGGATTTAGCTTCAACAATTTCTTCCATTTTCCTATTTGCATTATTGGCCTGACGGTTTGCGAGAGTTTTGTTCTCGCTTCTGTCGGTGGACAAGTGCGCGCTCCGAAAACCCAACCGTTTCATGTTGTCAAACGTTATGTTCAATGGTAGGCAAACGTGCAAACCTCAAGCTGACTTGTCAGAATCTGTTCCTTTGCGGTGAAAAAACAAAATTATTGACGCAAATTTGCGGTGAATGATTTGTATATTTACCGCATAATTGATATAGAACGATGGTAAAATACATCTATCAGCAGAAAAACTGGACAAATTTTTCGTGGCAGGATAAAGTTATTAATGCCGTGTTTGGTGAAGTACGGCATATGCAAGGCAAAATCATTGGACAAATGAATGCTCTGGGCTTTTCTGCCAAAGAAGAAGCCACTCTTACTGCCTTAACCTTAGACGTAGTAAAATCATCGGAAATAGAAGGTGAATTACTTAACTACGAGCAGGTGCGTTCGTCTATTGCAAGGCGTTTAGGCATCAACATCGCAGGATTAGTACCAAGTAACCGCCATATAGAAGGTATTGTTGAAATGATGCTTGATGCTACCCAACGATACGCCTCACCCTTAACCGAAAAACGTTTGTTTGGCTGGCACGCAGCACTTTTTCCCACAGGATACAGCGTGTCTCACAAAATTGAAGTAGGGCGATACCGAACAGGTGATATGCAAGTAGTTTCTGGTGCAATAGGCAAAGAAAAGGTGCATTACGAAGCCGTAAAACCCGAACTTGTAAAAGCGGAAATGGGTAAGTTTTTAGATTGGTTCATTGACGACAATACACTTGATCCTGTATTGAAAGCCGCAATTGCACATTTTTGGTTTATCATCATTCATCCATTTGATGACGGAAATGGAAGAATTGGAAGAGCAATAACAGATATGTTGCTTGCTCGTGCTGAAAATAGTGGCGAACGCTTTTACAGTATGTCAAGCCAAATCCTAATGGAACGCAAGCAGTATTACGAGATATTACAAAAAGTACAACACAGTGCGGGCGACATTACCGAATGGCTTGATTGGTTTTTACACTGCTTGAAAAACGCAATGCTTGCTACGGAAAATACCACACAAAAAATAATACATAAAGCCGAATTCTGGAAGCTGCACGAACATACTGCCATAAACGAACGACAACGACTAATGATCAACAAACTTTTTGACGGATTTGAAGGTAAATTGCAAACCTCAAAATGGGCAAAAATTACCAAAACCTCTACCGACACAGCTTTAAGAGATGTAAAGGACTTAGTAGTGAAAGGTATTTTGCAACAAACAAAAGAAGGCGGGCGAAATGCTAATTATGAATTAACAGATTTCAAATTAGAATAACCACTGGCTATAGTCGAGTAGGTAAAGGGGAATTTCGCCCCTAAACCTCTCTCAGAAGTGAAATAGTATCCCTCTAAATAATATCCTGATTAATCTATGGAGCAAAGGATCGATATAATTACCATTGAAGCCTTATCTCACCATTTCGGGGATAAGACTGTACTAGATGATATTAATCTTTCAATTGGCAAAGGTGAGTTCGTGACTATCCTGGGTCCTTCAGGATGCGGAAAAACTACCCTGATGAGACTGATTGGTGGATTTTTAAACGCAAAAGAAGGCCGAATCATCATTGCCGGTCAGGATATGACTAAGGTTCCACCACATCTCCGTCCGGTAAATACGGTCTTTCAGCGATATGCCCTTTTTCCCCATCTCAATGTTTTTGAGAACATTGCTTTTGGCTTGAAATTGAAAAAATTGCCTCGGGAAGAAATCAGCAAAAGGGTTAAACAAGTGCTGAAAATTGTTTCTATGACCGATTACGAAGAACGAGATGTTGATACCCTTTCGGGCGGGCAACAGCAGAGGGTGGCGATAGCACGAGCTATTGTAAACGAACCTGAAGTATTGCTCCTCGACGAACCTCTGGCTGCACTAGACCTGAAAATGCGCAAAGATATGCAGATGGAAATAAAAGCTATGCACAAGAAGTTGGGTATCAGCTTTTTGTATGTAACACACGACCAAGAGGAAGCCATGACCCTGAGTGACAGGATTATTGTCATGAGAGAAGGCATCATTCAACAGGTCGGATCACCCGTTGAAATCTACAATGAACCGGCCAATGCATTTGTTGCCGATTTTATCGGGGAGAGTAACATCCTGAACGGTATAATGATCGAGGATAAACTAGTGGAATTTGCAGGACATAAATTTGAGTGTGTCGACAAAGGTTTTGCAAGCAATGAGCCGGTTGAAGTGGTTGTCAGACCTGAGGATATATACATCTTCGAAGTGTCTAACAAAGCGCAGTTTACCGGTCTAGTTATATCGAGTATTTTCAAGGGCGTACACTACGAAATGCTAGTCACAACACCTGAGGGATTTGAATTCCTGATTCAAGACTATCATTGTTTTAATGCGGGAAGAACTGTTGGAATGTTAGTAAAACCCTCTGACATCCAAGTGATGAAAAAGGAAAGACTTTCCAATGTTTTTGAGGGACAAGTAATAGATGATCAACACGTTAAATTTCTGGACAACGTTTTTTCGTGCAATGACGCCGGAAATTTCGAATCAGGAACTGAAGTTAGGGTTAGGGTGGATTTTGGGGATGTAATTCTCTATGATAACGAGAAAAGCTGCTAGTTATTTTCTGAATTACTTGTGCCAGTCTGAGGTTGCAATGCGGAATATGGATGTCAGCGGCTTTTGCAGTGCTATTGCCACTCCCGAGATCATTGAAGCATTGAAGGATACTACTCTTACTGAAACAGTAAATGCAAGTTATTTCTTTGGACCAGGAAATGAAATGCTGCAATTGAACCCGATTCAATATCCCGACAGTAGTGTAGTTGAGCGTTGTGTTCTTCTTCATGACTTCATGGACAAAAACGACCAAGTTCTTGAAATGTGGAGTCGCGTTAAAGGCAACAATCTGTAATTCAGTTATTTCTTGCCTTTATGGCGATGGTAACGAACAAATCCTTGAAGAAATAATTGCTTTTTAGGTAATAGTTATGGCGACAACAGTTTACTTAATAAAGGGTTCATGCGCCTCAAGAAAACGAAAACTCAACAATATGATTGCAAAATGCTTTGTGAATTATAGCAATGTAAATTAGAATCAGCTCAAAATATCGAGAACAGTATTGTGTCGATCATTTACATCGGATTTTTTTTAAATGATAAAACATAAAAGAATTATTTTTATTATATTGCAACCTTTCAGGGTCGTTGTTTGTTATTAGGTGAATAACTTGAATATTAAATGAATGTAGAATTATATTTGTAGCTTACAAGTATTCTCCGAACCTGAAATATAAATTTTTGATAGATAATAAAATCATTTTACAATGAAAAAGCTTGCTTACGTTCTTGTGCTGGTATTTGCCCTTGGTATTCTTTTAACCTCCTGCAACAAAAAAGCAAACTGCCCAGCTTACCGCGGTCAGATTGATCAGGAACAGGTTGTTAGACCTCAGGCTTAATAAACCAAACCGGTTTATTCTGGTTATGAATTAAGGTATTGCAGATAATTATCCTAATGTTTACAGGATTGTTTTCTGCAATATTTATCTTTTTATTATGCATATCATAAACTGTTTGACAAGACCTTTGTTTTCAAGGTATTGTTTTTATTTACGGAGATGATTTATGCGAAAATTTCTCAAACTATACAGTTTACTCATTTTATCTTTCTTTTCTGTGAATGTTTTCTCACAGGGAGAGTTAGATGATCAACCAAAAATAATGCTCAGGAATGAGAAAAGCGGAATAGTTTTCCTTACCTCAAATGGTATTGGTCTTGGTTATCGTTATGGAAAGAGAATTAATGCTCGGAACCAAACCCTATATGACGTTGATTTTATGACCGTCAAGCATCCTAAAGAAATTAAATTAACCAGTAATTACAACTATTATTCCAGCCGAAGTTTTATTTATGGCAAACAGAATAGTTTCTTTGAGTTGAAGGGAAGTATTGGTAAGCAGTACGAGATATTCCGAAAAAATGACAGAGGAGGCATTTCTATTCGCTATTTTTATTCGGCAGGGCCTACTATTGGAATTTTAAAACCCATCTATTACGAAATCAGATATTATAATTTATATGAGGATTTTACCAAAATAGAAAAATTTAATATTTCAATTCATCAATCCAATATAAATGGAAAGGCTTCCTTTTTTAAAGGGTTTAATGAATTATCTGTTGTGCCCGGTGGATCTGCGAAATTTGGTTTTAATTTTGAATATAGCCGCGAAGACGCTGTAATACATGCACTTGAAGTGGCTATTGGCCTTGATGTTTTCCCAAAGGCAATTCCCATTATGGCAACTCAAAATGATTTTTATTTTTTGAATCTTACCGTAGGATATCGTTTTGGAAAAGTAATAGACGTAAGCGAAGCTGCGTTATCTGAGAAATGGAAATCACGCAGAGCCGAACAAAAATTAAGCCGTAGTATTTCTAAAAGCCAAAAAAAACAGGAGAATACTCTTCAGGATTTTTAAGCTGGATTTCACCTTGTTGATTTTCTGTAATTATTTAAATCCAAGAATTTACTTTCATTTTAAAACTATCCATTCATTTTTTCTGCATAATCATTATTCACTTTGAGGTTTTATTTTTTATTCATAAATTTGCGTCACAATTGAGAAAACACATAAAAAAGATTCCTTTTACATAAATCATTAATTATTAATATTATGGCAAAAATTAAAGTTGGTATTAACGGTTTCGGAAGAATAGGCAGACTTGCCTTCAGAGCCGCAATGAAAAGAACAGATATGGAGATTGTTGGAATAAACGATCTTATTGATGTTGACTATATGGCATATATGTTGGAATATGACACAATGCACGGAAAATTTGATGGTAAAGTTGAAGTAAAAGATGGCAAACTGGTTGTTAACGGTCAGGCTATCCGCGTAACTGCTGAAATGAAACCTGAAAATTTGAAATGGAATGAAGTTGGTGCTGAATATATTATTGAGTCAACCGGATTATTCCTTTCCAAAGATACTGCTGTAGGTCATATCACTGCAGGTGCAAAACATGTTGTAATGTCAGCTCCCTCAAAAGACGACACTCCGATGTTTGTAATGGGTGTAAACCACAAAACTTTTAAATCCGACATGCAGTTTGTTTCCAATGCATCATGCACTACCAACTGTCTTGCTCCTATCGCAAAAGTATTAAATGATAGCTTTGGTATCGCAGAAGGCCTCATGACAACTGTACACTCAACTACTTCAACTCAGAAAACTGTTGACAGCCCATCCAAGAAAGATTGGAGAGGTGGACGTGCAGCTGCCGGAAACATTATTCCATCTTCAACCGGTGCAGCAAAAGCTGTTGGTAAAGTTATTCCTGAGCTGAATGGTAAACTTACAGGTATGGCTTTCCGTGTTCCAACCCTGAACGTTTCAGTTGTAGATTTAACAGTTAAACTTGTTAAACCAGCTTCCTATGACGCAATTAAAAAAGCTATGAAAGCTGCTTCAGAAGGCGAATTAAAAGGTATTCTTGGTTATACAGAAGATGATGTTGTTTCAAGCGACTTCATGACCGATCCACGCACCTCCATCTTCGATGCAGGAGCCGGGATATCACTGAATGACAACTTTGCAAAAGTGGTTTCATGGTATGACAATGAGTGGGGATATTCAAACAAACTCCTCGATTTGATTGCTTACATGAACACTGTAAAATAATAGTTTTCACAACAATAAAAAGAGGCTGTCCCAGAAATGAGACAGCCTCTTTTGTTATAACTATTTTCGATCTGATTAATAAAAATCAATCATTTTAAATGGTATCTTAATAGTATTCATGTAATGCTGACCTAATTCCTGAATTGATTCATCATCCTCTTCATAAAACCATTTAACAATGCAATCGTTTCCCTTATCGAAATTTATCTTAACAACTCTGAACATCTCGAGCATGTACTTTGAGGATCCACTATTGATATATTCAAGCTTAATCTCAATATTAGTTATCTTTTGGGGCTCGCGATAATAATCTTCAAGTTTCTGTATAATAACATCATAATACTCCCCGGGATCTTCAGGGATAGAGCGCCCTTCAATTCTAAGGACTCCCTCTGAAGGCCTCAATTCAACCTCTGGTGTATTAAAAGTTCTCTCTATAAAAAAATCTTCCATAATAACTTCACATTAGTTTAACCGTTTTTGCTACTCATATCTGAGTGCTTCAATAGGATCCTGTTTAGCGGCTTTAACGGCCGGAAAGTATCCTGAAATTATTCCAACTATAAAACAAAGAAAAACTCCTAATGTAATCCATTGCCAAGGCACAACAAAAGACGTTTTCAATAACAAAGAAACAACATTTCCGATTAAAATCCCAAGAACAATACCAAAAGCTCCACCAAGTTGTCCAATTACAATCGCTTCAAAGAGAAACTGCTGCTTAATAGTACGTGATTTTGCACCCATCGCTTTTCTAATTCCAATTTCTCTGGTTCTTTCGGTAACAGATACTAACATGATATTCATAAGCCCGATCACAGCTCCAAATAAAGTAATAACACCGATAACAATGGCTGCAAACCTTATATTCTTCAAACTGGAGAGCAATATCTCAACCAACATATCACTTTTGTTAATATTAAAATCGCTTTCATCTTTAGGATCCAAATTCCTTACTTCACGAAAGACGCCTTCACTTTCACCAATAGCCGCATCCATTAACTCCGGCTTATTTGGTTTGATATTGATGGAGTAATTCATATTTGGCCGGGAAAAATATTGTCTCATATTGGTGTAGGGAATAACACACATATTATCCATATTCCGCCCCATACTTGAACCTTTTTTCTTAAGGGTCCCAATTACTCTGTAACGACCGCTACCAATAATAACTATCTTGTCAATCGGATCAATTTTATTGGCAAAAAGTTTATCTACAATTTCACTTCCCACAACAACATAATTTCTGTTATTAATCACATCATCTGCAGAAAAACCCCTACCCTTTTCAACCTCTAGACCTGCAGTACTAATGTAATTATCATCAGCACCAACAACTGGAACATTCGGATTGGTTTTCATTGATTCATGCTTTACAGTTGCCATTCCTGTTGCCCAAGCCCAAATAGATACTTCGGCAGGAAACACAAATTTCTCTTTAAACGCTTCAGCCTGCCTGTAATTAATAAAAGTATAATTCTTCTTACGCCTCTTTTGGTTACCGATCTGTATGTCCATTCCCCTACTTTCAATTACAAAGGTATTTGCACCCATCCTTGTAAGCTGACTTGTAAATGATTTCTCAATAGAGTCAATAGCAGTTAAAATGCCTACTAATGCCATGATTCCAAAAGCAATAATGAAAATGGTGAGAATTGTACGCAAACGGTTGGTTCGGATAGCCTGTAAGGATACCTTAAGATTTTCGCGAAACATTGCACCTTTTATCATGGGAGATAGAATTCTGTATAATCGAGATAAAATTAAGAATTTCTGAACAATATTTGTATTAAAACGTCTCCTATTAAAAACAAGTATTAAACTTTGTGTAATTTCGCAACAGAAAATAAATCAATTAATATCTCCTTCCATGGCTTTTGACATTAAAATGATTCAATCTGTATATGCCGGAATAGCTGATAAAATCAATGCCGTGCGTAAAATCACTAATCGTCCTTTGACACTTACGGAAAAAATTTTGTATTCTCATCTTGACAAAGGAAATACTCAAAAAGCTTATATTAGAGGAGAGGATTATGTGAATTTTAATCCGGACAGAGTCGCAATGCAGGATGCAACTGCCCAAATGGCATTACTACAATTCATGATGGCAGGAAAAACCACTGCTGCTGTGCCCTCAACAGTGCACTGCGACCATCTTATCCTGGCAAAATCAGGAGCTAAAGAGGATCTTGCAGTTGCAAATACCAATAACAAGGAAGTATTCGATTTTCTGGCTAACGTATCTAATAAATATGGCATAGGATTCTGGAAACCCGGAGCAGGTATTATACATCAGGTAATTCTTGAAAATTATGCTTTTCCTGGAGGAATGATGATTGGTACAGACTCGCATACAGTTAACGCAGGTGGCCTTGGTATGGTGGCAATTGGTGTTGGAGGTGCTGATGCCGTAGATGTTATGGTTGGAATGCCATGGGAACTCAAATTTCCAAAACTCATTGGTGTTAAACTTACCGGTAAGTTGAGTGGATGGACTTCTGCAAAAGATGTAATTCTTAAACTTGCAGGAATCCTTACAGTTAAAGGTGGAACCGGGTACATAGTTGAATATTTCGGAGAAGGAGCAAAATCCATATCATGTACCGGAAAAGGTACTATTTGCAATATGGGTGCTGAAATCGGAGCTACAACTTCATTGTTTGGCTATGACGAAAAAATGAAACTTTACCTTGAAGGTACAGGCAGAAAGGACATTGCAAAACTCGCTGATGAAGTAGCTTCTAACCTCACCGGCGACCCGGAAGTTTATGAACACCCAGAAAAATATTTCGATCAGGTTATAGAACTTGACTTATCTGAACTCGAACCTCATATCAACGGCCCTTTTACTCCTGATAAAGCATGGCCACTTTCACAGTTTGCTAAAGCAGTAAAGGACAACGACTACCCCACGCGTCTGGATGTAGGCTTAATCGGCTCTTGCACTAATTCATCTTATGAAGATATTACCCGCGCTGCATCTATTGCCAAACAGGCGAAACAAAAGAATTTAAAGGTTAAATCTGAATATACCATAACCCCTGGTTCTGAACTCGTAAGGTTTACTATTGAACGTGATGGTTTGCTTAAGACTTTTGAAAATATCGGGGGAGTTGTACTGGCTAACGCCTGCGGGCCATGTATTGGTCAATGGGCTCGACACAATGCCGATAAACAGGAAAGAAACTCGATCATTACTTCCTTCAACAGAAATTTTGCAAAAAGAAATGATGGTAACCCTAATACTTATGCATTTGTGGCCAGCCCTGAAATCGTTACTGCACTTTCAATTGCCGGGGATCTTAGCTTTAACCCTATTACCGACACATTAATAAATGAGAAAGGTGAAAAAGTCAAGCTGGATGAACCCAAAGGTGTTGAATTGCCTGAAAAAGGATTTGAAGTAAAAGATAATGGCTACCAGGCTCCTGCAACTGACGGATCAAGCTTAATCATTAACGTTGCTCCTGATTCCCAGCGACTTCAGCTACTGACTCCCTTTAAAGAATTTGAAGGAAATGATCTGAAAGGACTTAGATTACTGATTAAAGCCAAAGGTAAATGCACCACCGATCATATCTCTATGGCTGGTCCATGGTTAAAATACCGCGGACATCTGGAAAACATCTCCAATAATATGCTTATCGGAGCGTTAAACTTTTTTAATGAATTACCGAATCAGGTACTCAATCCATTTGATAAACAATACATTGCTGTTCCTGATCTTGGGAAAGTCTATAAATCAAAAGGTCTCGATTCAATCATTGTTGGGGATGAAAATTATGGTGAAGGATCGTCCCGTGAACATGCAGCAATGGAACCTCGCTTCCTGAATGCACGAGCTGTACTGGTAAAATCATTTGCGCGCATCCATGAAACGAATTTAAAGAAACAGGGAATGCTTGCCCTTACTTTTGTAAATAAGGACGACTATTCTAAGATTCTTGAAGACGATACATTCGAAATCAGGGGTCTTGCTGGTTTTGCGCCAGGTAAAAATCTGGAATTGTTGCTCATTCATGCTAACGGGAAGTCGGAGAGTATTAAAATTGCGCATACTTATAATGAAAACCAGATCGAATGGTTTAAGGCCGGGTCGGCTCTGAACCTCATCCGAAAAAAGGGAGGAAAGTTTTAGGGATTTCTTTAAAATATAAATATTACATTTTAAAATCGCTGGTATGTGTCAGCCAAATGATTTTTCTGGCTGTATGCAGTGTTTCAGCAATTGCCTGTTTTTGATGTTTTTTATTAGTTTCCTACACAATTAACTGAGTTAAAAAAAATACTTTGGAAAACAAAATTCAAGCTTTTGCTACATTGGGAAAGTTTCTGAAACAATTTGATTCAGTGAGTTTCATGGAAAATTCGCAATTAGCTGAAGTCAATGAATTATATGCGAAACCATTTCTTCTAGCCATAAAAACCGCTGAAATATATAACCCATGGTTTACACGGGATTTTATGCTGTATTCCTTTTCATCATTTGCCGAGATGCTTGAAGAAGAAAAACTCCGTAAATGGGTGGATAACTATCCACAGCTAAAGAATTTTTCCGGAAAAAGACTGAATATTGGAATCATTATGGCTGGAAACATTCCACTAGTTGGTCTGCATGATTTGGTTTCCGTTTGTTTCTCCAACCATAAAGCGGTAGTAAAAATGTCGTCCAAAGACGAGAAATTAATGCCTGTTTTGCGGGATGTGCTTTGTCATTCTAATCCTGAATTCGCAGAAACTATTTTGTTGTTAACCGAACCTTTGAAAAATATTGATGCCGTAATTGCAACTGGTAGTGATAATTCTTCTCGTTATTTCGAATATTATTTTGGAAAATATCCCCACATAATTAGAAAAAACAGAAATTCAGTGGCAATTCTGACAGGAGATGAAACGCCTGATGACTATAAAAATCTGGCAGATGACATTTTTCTGTATTTTGGAATGGGTTGCCGAAGTGTCTCTAAACTTTTTTTACCCCTTGGCTTCAATATTCCAAATATGCTGGATAATTTTGAATCCTATTCGTATCTTTACAACCACAATAAATACGCTAATAATTACGATTATTATAAGGCTATTTATCTGGTGAATCTCTTGAAACATCTGGATACTGGCTATCTTCTGCTCAAAGAGGATCAGAGTTTGTCCAGTCCGGTAGGAATAGTGTTTTACGAGTATTATAATGAGTGGCCGCAATTGAAAGGCCGATTAGAAACAGATGCTGAGAAAATTCAATGTTGCGTAAGCGGCTCAGATTTTATTGAAAACTATGTAGGGTTCGGAAACAGTCAGAAGCCGGGATTAAATGACTACCCGGATAATGCAGACACGTTAAAATTTTTACTTAACTTGAATAAAAAATAGTTATGGTTTTTAAGTTCAGATTGTTATCACATGAAATCAAGGATTTTGTCAGAGATATTGAAATCCGGTCGAATCAGACATTTTATGATTTTCATAAGGCCATCCAGGATGACCTGAACTACGACAGTGCGCAGATTGCCTCATTTTATCAAACTAATCAGCTTTGGGAAAAGGAAAAGGAATTTACCCTATTCGATATGTCGGATGTACCTAATAACATTACTGTTGCGATGGACCGGGCAAGATTGCGCGACTTTGTTAAAGATCCAAAACAAAGATTGATTTATATTTTCGACTTCTTCAATGCAAGAGGATTAAACATTGAACTAATTGACACACAGGAAGAAGTAAGGTATTTCGACTATCCTGCAGTAGTATTTTCAAAAGGTGCCTCACCTCAGCAAATCCTTTTCGGAAATAAGGATTTAGGCTCAATTGTGGGAGATGTTAATTCAGCCTTTAACTTTCAAGATCAGTATGATGAGGGAGCAAAAGAAGGATTGCCGGGTGAAATAGACACAAATGAGGACGAAGGCGTTTCGGATGAAGTTTCAGGCGAAGTTTCAGAATTCGATGACGACGACGACGACTCTTCAGAATTCATCGATGAAGGTGATGAAAATTCCAGAGAATAAAAAAGAACTAATAGTAATTGCCGGACCTACAGGAATAGGGAAAACTGCTCTTAGCATTGATATTGCTCAAAAACTGAATACCGAAATTATTTCAGCTGACTCCCGGCAGATATATAAAGAATTACATATTGGTACTGCGGTTCCTACAAGTGATGAGCTAAAAAAAGTGCCTCACTATTTCATTCAGAATATTTCTATTCACGAATCATATAATGCCAGCAAATATGAAAATGGGGTAAATCTTCTTCTTGAAAACCTTTTCAAAAAATTCGATAAGGTCATTTTATGCGGAGGTTCAGGCATGTATATTGACGCTGTTTGTAAAGGTATTGACCTGCTTCCCTCCATTGATCCGGAAACCAGAAACAGAATCCAGTTACAGTTTGAAACGGAAGGAATTGAAAGTCTTCTTGAAGATTTGCTAAAACTTGATCCCGCTAGTTTTGATAAAATTGATCTCAGTAATCCAAAGAGAATTCAGAAAGCTCTTGAAGTAAGCATAATAACAGGGAAACCATATTCCTCTTTTCTAACATCCCCTGAAAAAATAAGAAATTACACCATTAAGAAGATAGCCCTTGATATGAACCGGGATATGCTTTATGAACGGATAAACGCAAGGGTTGATGCAATGGTTGAGGAAGGACTTGTTGAGGAGTCCAGAAGTTTATATCCCTATAAAAAAATAAATGCCTTAAATACTGTCGGTTACAAAGAACTTTTCGAATATTTTGAAGGAAAGATAAGTTTGGAAGAAGCAATCATCAGTATTAAGTCCAACACCCGTTACTACGCGCGAAAACAGCTTACCTGGTTTCGAAAAGACCAAAAAACTAAATGGTTTCATCCATCTGAATCAGAGGAAATTATGAATTATATTACAGGTAAAAATTAGCCGTTATTTTGCTAAGTATTTTTTTCGGGAAACAATTATATGTTTTAAAATGGCAGAAATAAATCATATCAATATCCGTGTTTACGGCATAATTCTTAATGAGAATAGTGAAATACTCCTCAGTGATGAGTATGTTTTGGATCGCTATATGACCAAATTTCCCGGGGGAGGTCTAATTCCAGGCGAGGGAACTGAAGACTGTCTGCGACGCGAAGCGATTGAGGAATTAGGACAAGAGGTAGAGGTTTTATCCCATTATTACACTACCGGATTCTTTCAGAAAGCCTTGTTTTACGCCGATCATCAGCTAATTAGTATATATTACAAAATCAGGATGAAGGAATTTCCAAAATTTAAAATCTCAGTTAAGCCATTTGATTTCGAGGGAGAAAAAAATGGGAGCCAGTCTTTCAGATGGGTTTCTGTTTTAACCCTTAAGGAAGATGAATTGGCTTTTCCAATTGACAGGCATGTGCTTCAAATGCTTCGGAAAGATCTGCAACCCGAATAGTTTAAACTTTTTCAGCAAGAACAATTAATTGCTTTACAAAAGTATCCCATGAGAACCTGTGTTTTTCAAGTTTGATATTTTCTATCATACCGGTAGCCATGTTGCTATTAAAAAACAAGTCGATTTTGGCCGCAATTTCAACCGGATCTTTTTCACATACAAAACCCGTTTTCAAATCGAAAACTATTTCCGCAAGACCACCAGTATTTGTTACCAGCATTGGACAATCGAACTGATAGGCTATCTGTGTTACTCCGCTTTGTGTGGCTGTAATATAGGGTTGGACAACCATTTCTGCCGCTGAAAAATAATATTTCACTTCGGAATCGGGTATAAACGAATCGGTGAATATCACTGACCCTGAAATGCCTAATCTCTCTGCCTGCTCAAGATATGTTGATATCGGCTCATAAAATTCTCCGGCAATTAAAAGCATTAAATCCGGCGTTTTAACTTGTGCAAAAGCTTCCAGAAGTAGGTCAAGACCCTTGTACTTTCTGATAAGACCAAAAAATAAGAGATATTTCTTATGCACATCAAGTCCCAGATGGGAAAGACCTTCCTCTTTGGTCACCTTTGCGCCATAGATATCATAAACTGGATGAGGGATGCACAATGCAGGAAGAGATTTGTTAAATTCCCTTAAGTCGCCCAATACCGAAGTAGACAAGCAAATCAGACCATCAATTGAATTAACAAAATAATTGGTTAGAATGCTAGAAAATGCCTGCTTTTCATGCGGAATGAGGTTGTGAGTTATAGCAATAACTTTAGCCCCTGTTTGTTTCCTGATTCTTCTTGCCAGAAAACCCAATGCAGGAGCAAAAAATGGCATCCAGTAATGGATAATCACAAGCTCCGGCTCCAGATACTTTATTTTTTTAGAAGTCCATATCCAATTAAATGGATTAAGAGAGTGGAGCCAGGTGTGTATCTTAATATCTTGTGGAGGCGGGTCATCAGAAAATTGAGATTTTCCGGGGAATAAAAAGGCTGGGTATAGAAATTTGAAAGAAACAATTTCAATATCGTGTCCTTCGAGCCTGCAAGCCAAAGAGAAAGATTCATTAAATTTAGCAATCCCTCCGCGAAGGGGGCTAGCCGGACCGATGCTGATTATCTTCAATCTTAAAGATTTTTTTCTTCTTCAATATGGTAATGATTTCTATCGGATGAACTGCGGGAAATAAGTTCGCCGAGAAAACCACTTACAAAAAGCTGAGATCCAATAATCATCGCGGTAAGCGACAAATAGAAATATGGACTATGAGTTATAAGATTGGCTTTAATTCCTTCATGAATCATATAAAGCTTTTGGGCTCCAAGCCATGCAGCAGATAAGAAACCTACAATAAACATAAGCGTTCCAAGTGTGCCAAACATGTGCATTGGACGTTTTCCAAATCGGGAAATAAAACTTATAGTTAGAAGATCCAGAAATCCATTAATATACCTTTCCATTCCAAATTTTGTAACTCCAAATTTACGCTCATGGTGTTCAACTACTTTCTCGCCTATCTTCATAAACCCTGCACGACGGGCAATTACAGGGATATACCGGTGCATTTCCCCATAAACTTCTATAGCTTTTACAACAGATTTCTTATACGCTTTGAGACCGCAGTTAAAATCATGCAGTTTAATACCGGTTACTTTCCGGGCAGTGTAATTATAGAATTTACTTGGGAGAGTTTTAGAAATTGGATCGTGTCTTTTTTTCTTCCAGCCAGATACCAGATCAAATCCATCCTTTTTTATCATTGAATATAATCCAGGTATTTCTTCAGGGCTATCCTGAAGGTCGGCATCCATGGTGATCACTACATCACCTGTTGCAGTTTGAAAACCCACATGTAATGCTGCAGATTTTCCGTAATTCCGGCGAAATTTGATCCCTTTAACTTCCTTATATTTTTCAGACAATCCACTTACAATTTCCCATGAATGATCGGTACTTCCGTCATCAATCATGATAATCTCCAAACTGAATTTATTTTCATTCCCGACCCTGCGAATCCAATCTACAAGTTCAGTCAGCGACTCCTCCTCATTATAGAGAGGTACTACGATTGATACATCCATTAGCAAATCTGATTTATACTCACTTATGCGAATTCTGTTAATATTATTGAACCGAAGCAAAAGGATCTTTTGGCTCTTTCTTTAAAAATATAGATACTATTGCACTAAAAATTACACCAAAAAAGGATGTGGTAAAAAAGCTAATAACCGCTAGAAATCCAACGCTTCTCATTTTAGAAGTCATTTCCATAGCTTTCTCAATGGTTGCTTCATCCATTCCCTGTTCCAGCAATTTGTCTTCTTGTATTTGCAACATGACATTTACATAATCAGGATCAATATATTTAATTAACACAAACATATAAACTGCACTTATGATTCCGGTAACCACCATGACAAGTGATCCCATTCCAAGACTTTGTGAATAACTCATCACCCCACCCAATTGCTCTTTGCGGTACATGTGCAAAACCAGAAAAAGCAGCGCAATTGGCAGGATGTACCCTGTGATCTGAGCATACGTCGAGAAGCTTGCATCAAGCGCATTAAGCACTACTGAGTGTAAAAGAATGACTCCACCTACGATTCCACCATATAATAATGCCGGCTCGAATGTTGTTTTATAAGAATTGTTTGCCATAATATTGTGTTTTGTTAGCAAATATAAGTTTTTGCAGAATAAGAACGCTAATGCATTAATAATTTTGTTATAAATAATATTTATATTACTTTTGCGCTCGGGCAAGCCTTATACGACCAGCTCCCACTAAATCACCCAGGTTCGGAAGGAAGCAAGTGTAGGTGGTTGTAGCGGTGCGATGTAAGTAACTTGCCCTCTTTTTTTCCTCCATTTTTAATTATGATATCCATCATTTCTGAATTATATCTTCTTTGCCCCCTCTAACATTTCGAATCGCTAAAGAATTAAAACCCATTTCACTTACGATTAGTTACTTTTTCACCTCATTTATGCCGAAAATGTGTCAAATTGAAAGCGATTTTTAAAAAACCGTACTTTGTGATAAATAAACATGTTTTTTAGCACGAAAATATTTTCAGTTTAAAAATGATTGAATATCTTTGTCGCATAAAACAGTTATGAAAAAGTTAGGCAGCCATATTATTATTAGCATTCTTGTCCTCGTCATCCTCGTGGTGGTGAAGATCTGAGAATGGTATGGATTAACTTTTTAATATTCCGCTAGCCATTCTCAGAAAAAGAGGGTGGCTTTTTCATTTTAAAGGAAATAAAAATGAAGTATAAATTAAATAGTGACACAACAACTCAGGGTCGAAGAATGGCCGGAGCCAGAAGTTTATGGCGTGCAAACGGTATGAAAGAGGAACATTTCGGTAAACCTGTTATCGCAATTGCTAACTCATTTACTCAGTTTGTACCCGGACATACTCATCTTCACGAAGTAGGTCAGATGGTTAAGAAGATATTTGAATCAAAAGGCTATTTTGCCGCGGAATTCAATACCATAGCCATTGACGACGGTATTGCCATGGGTCACGACGGCATGCTTTACTCCCTCCCATCCCGGGATTTGATAGCCGACAGCATAGAATATATGTGCATGGGCCATAAGGTTGATGCTTTGTTTTGCATCAGCAACTGTGATAAAATTACGCCAGGAATGTTAATGGCCGCCATGCGCCTAAATATCCCAACAATCTTTGTTTCCGGGGGGCCAATGGAAGCCGGAACTTCGGGTGATAAGTCTTATGACCTTATCGATGCCATGGTTATGGCTGTTGACGATTCTGTTAGTGAAAAAGAAATTTCAATCATAGAAAAAATCGCATGTCCCACTTGTGGTTCCTGTTCAGGGATGTTTACCGCGAATTCAATGAACTGTCTGAACGAAGCTCTGGGACTTGCTTTGCCGGGTAACGGAACAATCCTCGCTACTCATAAATTCAGACTTGATCTTTTCGAAAAAGCTGCTGAAGTGCTTGTTGAAAATGTAAATAAATATTATTCCGGGGGAGATGCTAGCGTTCTCCCAAGGTCAATCGCTTCTAAGGAAGCCTTTGAAAATGCCATGAGGCTTGATATTGCCATGGGAGGTTCAACAAATACCGTATTGCATATCCTTGCCATTGCTCATGAAGCGGGAGTTGATTTCACCATGAGCGACATTGACCGACTTTCCAGAAGCACGCCTGTGTTAAGTAAAGTTGCCCCGAGTAGCTCATACCATGTTCAGGACGTTCACCGTGCCGGTGGAATTCTTGGGATTATGGGCGAGCTTGAAACCGGTGGTTTGCTAAAATCTGATGTGAAAAGAGTTGATGGAATGAGCCTTTCCGAAGCTATTTCCAAAAATAATATCATTGGTGAGGAAGCGCAAAATGACGCAAAAACTCTCTTTAGCGCAGCACCCGGAGGTTATCGGAACATTGTTATGGGCTCACAGCAGGCCATGTTTAAAGACCTTGACCTTGACAGGGAAAAGGGTTGTATTCGCAGTATTGATAAAGC
Organism: Bacteroidales bacterium; assembly: GCA_038316435.1. Classification (GTDB taxonomy): domain Bacteria; phylum Bacteroidota; class Bacteroidia; order Bacteroidales; genus JACJXF01. The sequence goes on from JBBQAQ010000013.1 coordinate 59,142, forward strand.
ATACAGCCAAGACGGTGGTCTTGCAGTTTTATATGGAAACATTGCTCAGAACGGATGTATCGTAAAAACAGCTGGTGTAAAAGATGACTCTCTAAAATTCAAAGGCCCCGCAAAGGTTTACAATTCTCAGGATGCTGCCTGCGAAGCAATTTTAGGAAATGAAGTTAATGCAGGTGATGTTGTGGTTATTGTTTATGAAGGTCCAAAAGGTGGACCCGGAATGCAGGAAATGCTCTATCCTACCTCTTATATAAAATCCAAAAAACTGGGTGATAAATGCGCATTAATAACAGATGGGCGTTTCTCAGGAGGAACCTCCGGACTTTCAATCGGCCACATATCCCCCGAAGCAGCAGAAAAGGGTGATATTGGATTAATTAAGAACGGAGATTTAATAGAAATATCCATCCCTGACCGTAAAATAAATGTTCTGGTCACGAATGAAGAATTGGCAAAGCGAAGAATTGAAATGGAAACAAAAGGAGAAATGGCCTGGAAAGCAGATGGCCGGATTCGTCCAGTTTCAAAAGCCTTAAAAGCTTATGCCAGTATGGTAACATCGGCCGATAAGGGTGCCGTTAGAATGATTTAAATTATGCACTTATAACTAAACTTGTACTTACATGGAAACTCAATTGAAAAGCCAGACTAAGGAAACTGAACCTAAAAAACAAAAGGTCAGAGGTGCTGAGGCTGTTATTTTGTCGATGATAGAAGAAGGTGTTGAAGTGATGTTCGGCTATGTGGGAGGAGCAATTATGCCTGTATACGATGCCTTGTACGACTATCAAAAACAGTTACATCATGTTATGGTTCGTCACGAACAAGGCGCCATTCATGCTGCACAGGGATACGCACGCATTAGTAAAAAGCCAGGAATAGTAATAGCAACCTCAGGTCCGGGTGCAACCAATCTGATTACAGGTCTTGCCGATGCCATGCTCGACTCAACTCCGCTGGTCTGCGTAACAGGTCAGGTTGTTTCAAGCCTGCTTGGAACCGATGCTTTTCAGGAAACTGATGTGGTAAGTATCTCCATGCCAGTTACAAAATGGAACATTCAGGTTACCCGCGCTGAGGATATTCCGGAGGCAATGGCTACAGCATTCTTTATAGCACGTTCAGGCCGTCCGGGTCCGGTTTTGGTTGATATCACCAAAGATGCCCAGAATGCCGAAATTGAATTTGTTTATAAAAAAATCACAAAGTTAAGAAGCTACGCTCCAATCCCAGTAATGACAGAAGATTCCATCTTAAAGGCAGCCGAACTGATTAACAATGCTAAAAAACCATTTGTGCTAATGGGGCAGGGAATATTACTTTCAGGAGCACAGGAAGAATTCAAGGAGTTTGTTGAAAAAGCAGGAATTCCTGTAGCCAGCACTCTGCTTGGTTTATCGGCACTTCCCTCCGATCATCCACTCTTTACAGGAATGCTTGGGATGCATGGAAATTATGCTCCAAACATCAATACTAATCAATGTGATATACTTATTGCCATTGGAATGCGTTTCGATGACAGGGTAACTGGAAATCTTAAAACTTATGCCAAACAGGCAAAGGTGATTCATATTGAAATCGACCGTGCTGAAATTGACAAAAATGTAAAAGCCGATGTTGCTGTGATTGCTGATGCCAAACAGGCACTTCAGGCGCTAATCCCACTGGTACATTCAAAAACTCATACCGAATGGTTAGAGAGTTTCAGTAAACTCACTGAGCATGAATTTGAAAAGGTAATTGAAAGAGACTGTTATCCAACCAAGGGTGGGATCAGAATGGGAGAAGTAATTCACCAGATATCGCAGAAGACTAAAGGAGAAGCTATTCTGATTTCAGATGTTGGTCAGCACCAGATGGCAGCTGCACGATACTATCAGTTCAGATCATCAAACTCATGGGTTACTTCAGGTGGTTTGGGTACCATGGGATTTGGACTTCCCGCTGCATTGGGTGCAAAACTGGCCGCCGGTGATAAAAAGGAAGTAATCGTTGTTATCGGTGACGGGGGATTCCAAATGACCATTCAGGAACTGGGCACCATTTCTCAGCTGGGATTGGCAGTGAAAATTGTAATTTTGAATAATCATTTTCTGGGAATGGTTCGTCAGTGGCAGGATCTTTTCTTTGAAAAAAGGTACTCCATGACCGAACTTACAAATCCGAATTTCATTATGATTTCTGAAGGATTTGGGATTCCCGCTAAGAAAATTTCAGATAGAAATGAACTTAATCAGTCTATTGAAGATCTGATCAATACCAAAGGCCCATTCCTGCTTGAAGTTGATTGCGAAAAGGAAGTCAATATCTTCCCAATGGTACCTGCAGGTGGAACGGTATCTGAAATGAGACTCGAATAATTCTAAAAAAAATAACCATGGAAAAAGAATTTACATTATCCATATTTACTGAAAACAAAATCGGATTATTACACAGGCTTTCTATTATTTTTACAAGAAGGCATATAAACCTTGACAGTTTTAATGCGTCAGAGTCGGAAGTAAAAGGAGTTTACCGATTTACAATTGTGGTGCATACCACTGAGGATCAAATTCAAAAGATTGTAAAACAAATCGAAAAGCAAATCGGGATTCTAAAGGCCTTTTATCATGAAACTCATGAAATCGTGCATCAGGAAATAGCTTTATACAAAGTGCCTACAGCAGCGCTTGCTCAAGGCAATGATGTGGAAACAATTATCAGGAAATACAATGCTCATATACTCACGGTTGAACCAGAGTACATTGTTATTGAAAAGACAGGTCACAAAGACGAAACACAGGAACTATTTGAAAAACTGCTCCCTTTTGGAATGTTGCAGTTTGTAAGGTCGGGTCGTGTGGCTGTTACCAAGCAACTTAGAGAAATTACCAGTTACCTTATCGAAATGGATGAGGCAAATAAATACTCAGAAAGAGAAATATTATTAACAAACAAATAATTTTTTAAAATGGCAAAAATTAATTTTGGTGGTGTGGTTGAAACAGTAATCACAAGGGAAGAATTCCCACTTTCAAAGGCTAGGGAAGTTCTAAAAAATGAAATCGTTGCAGTGATTGGCTATGGTGTTCAGGGTCCCGCTCAGTCTCTAAATATGAGAGATAACGGAATCAATGTTATAATTGGCCAGGCTCCTGAATTTAAAGCCGATTGGGATAAAGCAGTAAAAGATGGCTGGGTTCCCGGTGAAACACTGTTCCCGATAGCAGAAGCAGCTACTAAAGGTACTATTATTCAATATCTGGTTTCAGATGCTGCTCAAAGAACAATCTGGCCTTTACTTAAACCATGCCTTACAAAAGGTAAAGCCCTGTATTTTTCCCATGGTTTTTCAATTACCTATAAAGACCATACTGGTGTTGTTCCGCCAAAAGATATCGATGTTATTTTGGTTGCTCCAAAAGGTTCAGGAACCAGTGTAAGAAGAAACTTTCTTGCAGGTGCTGGTATAAATTCAAGTTTTGCGATTTTTCAGGACGCTACAGGTAAAGCAGAAGAACGCACCATTGCTTTAGGTATAGCAGTAGGATCAGGATATTTATTCCCTACAACTTTTGAACAGGAAGTTTATAGCGACCTCACAGGAGAAAGAGGCGTATTAATGGGTGCTTTGGCGGGAGTCATGGATGCTCAGTACAACGTTCTTCGTGAAAATGGACATTCTCCAAGTGAAGCTTTTAATGAAACCGTTGAAGAGCTGACGCAGAGTCTTATTCGTCTGGTTGATGAAAACGGAATGGACTGGATGTATTCAAACTGCAGCGCAACTGCACAAAGAGGTGCACTGGACTGGAGACCACAATTCAGAGATGCAGTAGCTCCTGTATTCAAAGAATTATACAGAAGAGTTAAGAGCGGCGAAGAATGTGTAAGGGTTTTGGAATCAACTGGAGGCCCTGATTACAAGGCAAAACTTGAGATTGAATTAAAAGAACTTCGTGAGTCAGAACTGTGGAAAACCGGAGAGCAGGTTAGGAAGCTTAGGCCGAAGGTTTAGATTCATGCTGAGTCTGCCGAAGCGGCAAAACTAATAAAAACGGGGCAAAAATTCATTTTTAAAGATGAATTTTTGCCCCTAACTTTTTTAAAATTGATTGCTATAATTTTATAGAAACTCCAATTGTAATCCAGGTAATTCCATAACCAAGTTCACCCATTGCAGCAAGTTTATCAGTAAAATAATAACGACCACCTACATAACCACCAAAGATAAGTCCGCCGCCGGAGTAAGGATCTACATATCCAGTTGTGGTTCCAATTTTATGAACTGAAGAAATATGATACCCTAATAAAACACCAGCGTAAGTGTCAATCTTATCTACAAGTGGATAATGCAATACACCCCTTGCACCAAGGTAAATGTTAGTATATTTCCATCCATAGCTTCCACCTGCCCATGTGGATTCCCATTTATTGGCAGAATAGGCGAGGTAGCCTCCAATTGAAAGAACTCCTTTATCAAGAATTCCGTCTTTTATCCCTTTTTCAAAGGAAATAGAAATCGGGGGAACCGTGGTTTTGTAACCAAAAGCAGAATATCCGATGGATCCAAATCCGATTCCAAGGTTAACTACTTTATCACCAACAGCAAAGACATTCTCCTGAGCTTTTACAAATGGTAATGCAAAAATAGTCAGAAGCAAAAGAGCAAAGATTTTTTTCATAATTGTAAGGTTAAGAGGTTTTGAATTCACAATTTTAAGTAAAGTTTAAGAGAGATAAAATTATAGATTTAAACAATGATATATGTTGAAATGCCTAAGAATTATATGAAAGCATGATTTTCATGGATTAAAGTAGGTATTACAATCAAGAAATCTCATTTCTTACAAGGTTACAATTTATTTAAAACAACAATTTGGTAATTCTGTCCTTTGCATATAATAACCTAAGCGCAGCGGTTTTAGGTCTCACCAACTTATTAATTTTCCGTAAGAAAAAAATAAAAATTCCACGAATCAGTATTTTTTCGGTAATTTTCGGGAATTCTGAAACGAAAATTTTAATTATTTAAAGAATCAATCCTGATTCACGCAGCCATGGATGAAAAGAAAAAATTTTACCATAGCCTTATTTTCCCTTCATTCTTTATATTCCTGATTTGGTTTATTAAGCTTACCGAAATTGGTCTTGATACGAGCTTTGTGAAATTCGGAGTGTTCCCTCAGAAAATGGCAGGATTGGCAGGTATTCTAACATCCCCCTTGATACATGCAGATTTCAAGCATTTAGCTGATAATACAGTTCCGGTCTTTTTGCTGAGTTTTGCGATATTCTATTTTTACCGGGAGATTGCATATAAGATTTTCTTCATTATCTACTTTGTTTCAGGTTTGCTGGTTTGGTTTGCAGGACGCGAAGCCTACCATATTGGGGCATCCGGACTAGTTTACGGATTTGCATCCTTTCTGTTTTTCTCCGGGGTTCTCAGGAAAAACATGAATCTGCTTGCAATCTCCTTGCTGGTTATTTTCCTGTATGGCAGCCTTGTTTGGGGGATTCTACCCTATGATTATAAAGTATCCTGGGAATCGCACCTGATGGGAGGATTAACAGGGATTGTGCTTTCTGTATATTATCGCAAACAAGGACCTGAGAGAAAGAAGTATTCATGGGAGGAGGAAGAGGACGAGGTTGAGGTTGAGGTTGAGGAAAATGATATAAATACTGAACCTCCTCTTCAACAACTCTGAACGAGTGGAAGTGGTTAAAAATTCAATCTTATGGCTTAAAAATATCAAATTTTGGTTAGTTTTACCAAAGCTAAAATTTGAAAATTCCTCATCAATATCAGGAGTTTATTATTAGGATCGCAAAAAGAACCCAATGAATCAGATCACTGAAAAAGTATTTCTTTCCGAAAATGTTGTTAAACTCGTGATTCACGCGCCACTCATTGCTGAAAAACGTAAAGCAGGACATTTTGTAATCGTTAAAATCGGAGAAAAAGGCGAAAGAATCCCTCTTACTATTTCCTCAGCCGATACCAGCAATGGCACGATAACTCTCATAATCCAGAGAGTGGGCATAACAAGTATAAAACTCACGGATTTGCAAGTTGGAGATGAGGTTACAGATGTGGTTGGTCCATTAGGGCATCACACTCATATTGAAAAGGTTGGAACCGTTCTTTGTGCCGGTGGAGGTGTTGGAATAGCACCTCTCCTACCTATTGTTGAAGAGTTGCATAAAGCCGGAAATCGCGTAATCACAGTGCTTGCAGCAAGAAGCAAGGAATTTCTGATTCTTGAAAAAGAAATGGCTCCACATTCAGATGAGCTAATCATCATGACCGACGATGGCTCTTATGGAACCAAAGGTCTGGTAACACAAGGAATGGAAGATGTTATCAAAAAAGAAAAAATTGATCTTTCAATCGTAATCGGTCCTGCTGTTATGATGAAATACACGTCAATACTTACTAAGAAATACAACATCCCAACGGTTGCAAGTCTTAATACCATTATGGTTGACGGCACCGGAATGTGCGGAGCATGCCGGCTCACGGTTGGAGGTGCTACAAAATTTGTATGCGTTGATGGACCTGAGTTTGATGCCCATCAAGTTGATTTTGATGAGCTTATAATGAGACTTGGAGCTTATAAGGAAGAAGAAAAAATTGCTAATTTAGAATTTAAAAGATAGTTGTTTTCAATAGAAGTAAATAATTAACAAATCACTGTTGTACGGTAAATGCAATGATAATGAGCTGTAACCCTTTATTCTATTGCGCCCCTGACGGGACTTATACTAAGGGGGGCTGCTATTAATCCTACCAATATTTAGTTCCTCCGGGACTGTCCCGTCAGAGCTTGTCACGATAAAATCGGGAGACAACATATTGGCAGAAAGCAAGATACAAAATTGAACAAAGTCCAGTTAGGTACGAAATATAATTTACCGGATAATAGTGATAAAAAACAAAACAGTCATAGAAATGTCGGGATTTAATCAGGAATACCTCAAAAATGAACGCGACCAGGAATGGAGAACCAGTCTGCGGGAAACACTAAAACAGAAGGATCGTGTTAAAATTGAACGCATTAAAATGCCTGAGCAGGCACCTGATATCAGAAATAAAAATAGTCTGGAAGTAAATATCGGTTTGAGTTCCGAACAGGCAGTTACTGAAGCTCAACGATGTCTTGATTGCGTTACTCCTACCTGCATTGAAGGTTGCCCTGTAAACATAAATATACCAAAATTCATCAAATTTATTGAATCGGGCAATTATCTGAAAGCTGCACACACGCTGAAAGAGACTAATGCACTACCTTCAGTTTGCGGTCGCGTTTGTCCTCAGGAAATTCAATGCGAAGCCAGCTGTTTCTACACACAGAAAATGAAAAAAACTCCGGTGGCTATTGGCAATCTTGAAAGGTTTGCTGCCGATTATGAGCGCGAATCCAATCAGATTTCGATTCCGGAAATCAAGGTAAAAAACGACATTAAAGTTGCAGTAATCGGCTCAGGTCCTTCAGGGCTTGCTGCTGCCGGCGATTTGGCGAAAATGGGTTATACTGTGACAGTTTTTGAAGCGCTGCATGAAATCGGGGGCGTTTTAAAATACGGGATACCAGAATTCCGCCTTCCAAACTCAATCGTTGATATGGAAATTGATATTCTGAGGAAAATGGGAGTTGAGTTTATTAAGAACTTCGTTTTTGGTAAGACTGGTGATATCCATGATCTCAAAAAACAAGGATATAAAGCTTTTTTCATGGGAAGCGGTGCCGGTCTTCCTCGTTTTATGAATATCCCCGGAGAAAATGCTAATGGGATTCTTTCCTCAAACGAATACCTTACCCGTGTTAATCTCATGGGAGCTTCGAAACCCGGATACGACACTCCCGTTCAAAAAGGAAAAAACGTAGCAATTATCGGAGGTGGAAACACTGCTATGGATTCCGTGCGTACTGCAAAGCGACTCGGTGCTGAACGGGCCATTATTATTTACCGCAGATCCCTTGAAGAAATGCCGGCACGTAAAGAGGAGATACACCACGCAATGGAGGAAGGCATTGAGTTTCTTATGCTTCAGAGTCCAGTTGAGTATCTGGCAAATAAAGAAGGAAGAGTAACTCAAATGAGAGTTCAGAAGATGGAACTGGGTGAACCTGATAGCTCAGGAAGAAGATCTCCGGTACCAATTGTTGGATCAGAATATCTGATCGACATTGATCTTGTTGTTGTAAGTGTAGGAGTGTCGCCAAATCCCCTGATCCCAAAGCAAATGCCAGAACTTGAAGTAACCCGCTGGGGAACATTTAAAGTAAATCCGGATACTCTGGAAACCAGCATATCCGGTGTTTTTGCGGGTGGTGATATTGTAAGAGGCGGTGCCACCGTTATTCTTGCCATGGGCGATGGAAGAAAAGCTGCCGAAGGAATTGATGAATACTTGAAAAAAACTAAGTAATTATGGCCGATTTAACTACATCTTACATGGGTTTGGTTTTGAAAAACCCTCTGATCATTGGCAGCTGCGGACTAACCTCGACCTTTGATAAAATAAAAGAACTGGAAGCAAACGGAGCCGGTGCCATCGTTCTGAAATCAATTTTTGAAGAAGAAATTCTTCTTGATACTAAACACCATCTTGATTCTGCCAAAGCAGATAAAATGATTTATACAGATCATTCCGAAACTCTTGATTATATTGATATCCACATAAAGGAAGATAGCCTTAACAATTACCTTAATCTGATTAAAAAATCAAAAAACGAGTTGCTTATTCCTATCATTGGAAGTATAAATTGTCTGAGTAATTCTGAATGGGTCAGCTTTGCAAAAAAAATAGAAAATGCAGGTGCCGATGCCATTGAACTGAATATTTTTCTTAACCCGGCTGATACTTCAGATGTTGATTTTGAAAAGACATACTTTTCAATCATTACCAACGTTCTGAAGGAGGTTAAAATTCCTGTTGCCGTTAAGTTTAGTCAGAACTTTACTAAACCTTACCACTTTTTCACGGCCGTTTCAGAAAGCGGAATTAAGGGAATGGTTTTGTTTAATCGGTTTTATATGCCAGATATTGATCTGGAAACTCTAAGTCTTGGGGAGGCTGATATTTTCAGCACTCCTGCCGAGTTCAATCAGGTATTACGATGGATTGGAATACTTTCGGGAAATGTAAAATGCAACCTTGCCGCCTCAACGGGGATACACGACAGTTCATCCATGATCAAGCAAATTCTTGCAGGTGCCGACGCGGTGCAGGTAGTATCAGCAATTTACAAACATGGGCCACAATATATTAACCAGATGCTCTCGGGTCTGGAAAAGTGGATGGATGAAAAAGGCTTTAATTATATCGACCAGTTTAAAGGTTCAATCAATATGGTAGAAGGCAAGAACCCCGCAGCATACGAAAGAATGCAGTTTATGAAGTATTTCGGGGGAATTAAATAGCAATTTGACATTCAATGTCGTTAACTTAAGAAAACATTAGAAAACATGAATGTGGAAATAATATTTCAGGCCTGAGTCAACGACATTGATTTGACATTTACAACTTCCTTCTTCCCTTTTTCGGAAATGCATTTTACTTTCAGTATTTTGAGACAAATTTAACTTTTTAGCACGCAACCTAAATAAGTTTCATTGCATCTTTCTTTTGTTTTCAACACCTAAGATGTAATAACTTCAAAACATAATCATGAAAAAAGTATTTATATTTCTTGCCTTTGCTGCTCTGATTGTCTCTTGCTCCAAAAATGAAGACAGTGGAATTAGAAGTGAAACTGGCGAATATTCCTATTTTAAGGACGGTGGAACAGGTGGACCAGGTCCTTCAGGAGGAGAAGGTGGAGAAAGTGGAACCGGAGGCGACACAATCCAATCCGGACAAATAACCGCCGGAGAATGGAATGATCTTGCTAACTGGGATTTCTGGTTAAACCTTGGTCAAAACCAGGATTTTTCGGACATGCCTGCTTACTGGAATATAAATTTAAGTAACCGAATCTCTATTAAACTCAAAAATAATTCGGCCGAAAATCTGATTGATGTGAAAATTGAGTTGCTGAATACTTCGGATCAGGTAATTTGGACAGGCAAAACCAACAATTCCGGCACAGCTGAACTATTCCCGCTACTTGGTATTTCAGCAGAAACCGAAGGCTTGAAAGTCAGAATAAAGGATCAGATTTTCGCAGATATTCATGGTTTTGCACAGGGAGTGAATAACCTAACAGTTGATCTGAGTCAGACTTCTGCAAAGAAATGCGACGTTGCTTTCGTTGTAGACGCAACAGGTTCAATGGGCGATGAACTGGAGTTTCTGAAGGTAGAGCTGATCGATGTAATTGGAAGAGTCAAAACCGCTAACCCGGATGCCACTCTCAACCTCGGTTCAATTTACTATCGTGATACCGATGATGAATTTCTTACCCGTGTTTCTGACTTCTCCACAGATGTAAATAAAACCATAGATTTTATCAGGAAACAGTCTGCCAATGGCGGTGGAGATTTTCCAGAAGCAGTTCATACTGCGCTTGACAAAGCAATTAATAATTTGCAATGGTCATCAAACGCAACCTCCAGAATAATTTTCCTTGTGCTTGATGCTCCTCCACATTATGAATCTCAGATAGTTTCTAAAATACACAGTTTGATTGCAACAGCAGCAACCAAAGGAATAAAAGTAATTCCTGTTACTGCAAGCGGAATTGATAAAGAAACAGAATATCTGATGCGCTATATGGCAATTGCCACCAATGGAACCTACGTTTTTGTAACAGGTGACAGTGGTATCGGCGGTGAACATCTTGTTGCAAGTGTTGGCGAATATGAAGTTGAGCTTCTGAATGATTTGATTGAAAGACTTATCAATAAGTATCTGGAATAAAAATTTTATAAATGTTACCAAAGCCTCCTGAAAAGCAAATAATTCGGGAGGCTTTTGTGTTTTCAGAAAAGGCATTTTTATGATTTGGGTGTGGCATCGTTTCGAATTGTCTTTGAATATTTCAACTTTTATCCCTCAATGATAAATGAATTAGTAAATTTGACACGGTAGTTTAAAAAATCCAGCTTCATTTTTATACACATTCTCAAAAACAATAATGTACATCCGCCTTTACAACGAAAACCCTAATCCTAAGCAAGTTCGTGAAGTTTGTGATGTTCTTAACGATGGTGGGGTAATCATCTACCCTACTGATACTGTTTACGGAATTGGCTGTGATATTTTCAAACCTAAAGCAGTGGAACGTATTGCCAGAATTAAGGGAATAAAACCCGAGAAAGCCAATTTTTCATTTATTGTACCCGATTTTAGTAATCTTTCTGATTATACAAAACCGATTGATAACCGAATTTTCAAGTTAATGAAAAGCCATCTGCCTGGGCCATTTACCTTTATCCTTCCCGCTAATAACAAGGTTCCAAAAATTCTGGAAAACAGAAAAAAAACTGTTGGTATCCGGATTCCTGATAACAATATAATTCTGGAAATTGCGAAAGAACTCGGACATCCAATTTTAACAACCTCTATTCATGATACCGATCAAATCATCGACTACACAACCGATCCGGAATTGATTTATGAGAACTTCAAAGACCAGATCGACTTGCTCGTTGATGGCGGATACGGAGGAAATATTCCTTCCACAATTGTTGATTGTACTGGAGATGAACCCGTGATTATCCGGCAGGGACTGGGTATTCTCGGTTAAATCCTCCTTAGCCTAAAAACTCAACCTGAATGCCCCCATGATTCTTGTGTCGTAAGTGCTGTCTGCTTTTACTATTGCTGATTGTCCGGATTTAAAATCTACATATTTCGGGGGAGAAGAACTAATCAGAAGCTGATATGCTGAAAATAAAGGCAATTGATTCTTCCAAATTTTCGGGACTTTACCATTTACGATTATAATGTCTGATGTTAGAATTTTCGATGATTTCAATCCTGAAAAATAAGCCGGGTCATTTAAAATTAGAATTGATTTTCCATTAATTCTGCAATAATAGTTTTTATTACCGGGGATCTTTTTAAACCCTTCCAGAATAGCCATAGAATCGTTCATGCTTACTAATTCGTGTTTACGAATACCATTTTGCAGAAGAAATGATTTGCACTTAAAATCAAAATTACTTTTCATATCGACAGTATCCGCCGCATTATGAAAGAACTTCCCTGTGTTTCCTTGAGTTAATCCAAGAACCATTTTTCCGGGAACTGAAAATAAAACCATTTCACTTTTTTTCATTGTTTCGTACTTTCGAAATGATCCTGAAGCTGTGAGAAGAAACATAGAAACTAATCCCATGAAAATATAATGGTTTTGCTTGTATGCAATAAACATAGTTATACCAATGATCACTGCAACAAAACAAAGCAATTGAAATCCACTTAAATAAATCATATCCATTCCCGGTGAAGGAAGACCTTCAATAAAACGAAGTGAGGTATTCATAACCTCTATCAGGAAAAGAATGACTTTAAGGAAAATAGAAAATATAAATGGTACCGCCCAGAATATCAGCATTATGATGAACAATATCATGATTAAGGTAACCAGAGGTATGACCACAATATTACTTATGATGAACCATGGCGGAAATCGGTTAAAATAGAAAAGTGTGAGTGGAAGTGTTCCAATCTGCGCAGCGATGCTTACTGAGGCAATTTCCCAAACCTTTTCTGTAAGCCAGAGTCTGGGTTTCCAAAGCTCTGAAATTCTGGGCTGAAAAAAAACTATGCTTAAAACAGCAAGATAGGAAAGTTGGAAACCCGGATCGCTTAACCACTGAGGATTGAAAAGCAATAAGAAAAATGCAGAAACACTCAAGGAATTGTAAATCGACGATTCCTTCTGAATTATTTTTCCAAGGGAAACCAAAGTGAACATTCCTGATGCCCTGACAACCGACGCCGTTACACCTGTCATAAAAGTGTAAAACCAGATTAATCCTGTAATCAGAAAAAACTGAATGTATTTTCCTCCTTTGATATCTTTTAGCCAGATGAATATATAGCTCAAAACCATCCAGATCAGGGCAATATGTTGTCCTGAAACCACTAGAACATGCATCGCACCAGTCGACGAATAGGATTCACGAATTTCTGGCGTAAGCAAATCTTTAGAACCCAGTGATAATGCATAAAGCACCCCAAGATTTTTATTATCAGTCTCCAGATTTTCTATCTTTTCCCATAGCTTTTTTTTAGCCTTTAATGCTAGAAGATTCACAGACAATTTTCCAGGGTCAGCGAGTAGTTTCCATTCATTTTCCTTAACAAAACAGCGGTACCTAATTTCAAGGCTTTCAAGATATTTTGCGTAATTAAACTCACCGGGATTCTGCGGGCACGGAATCTTTTCAGGTTTAGTTTTCAAAACCAATATCTGTCCGGGCAAAGGAGTATCAAACCGTTTCTCTGTTCTGATAATTACCTGAACCCTGTTTTTCTCTTCACCAATAGAATCGAGTTGAAGTAACATTTCAAACCTTAAGAATCTGTTCTTCACTACCGGCTCTGTAAGCACTTCCCCATACCATATTTCACATGATTCATTCTGGATTTTAGGAATCTCCAAATAAAATCTGCTTATAACCATCGTCCCCAAACAAATAAAAAATAGATTCACAGCCACACCGGTTAGCCATGATAATCCTGGTTTTAATGTTGTACGGAAGACTTTAATTACGAGCAGAAATACCAATGCAACAAACATTCCCGATAAAAGAAAATGCATTGGAATTTGAATCCATTTAAACAATAGAATTCCAATAGTCAATCCGATTAACGGCCTTAAAACAGGTATTGATTTTATATCACGAAGCAACTGCATGCTATTAATGCTTCGGGAATGAAAAAATCATTCAGTGAGCCATCTTTTTAACAAATATTAAGCTTTCAAGTCGAACAAAATTCTGAAATAGGTGTTTTCCTTTTAGATAAGCTTTTAAAATTTGACTATATTTACGACAATACGCTTAAGTCTGAACAATTAATAAATCCTTTAATTATGATTAACCTGAAAACCACCTATCTCGGACTTGAACTCAAGAATCCGATTATTGTCGGAGCAAGCAATCTTGCAAGTGAAACCTCTAATCTGCAGGCACTTGAAGAAGCTGGAGCTTCAGCCATTGTGTTCAAATCATTATTTGAAGAACAAATTCAATTGGAAAATTTCCACCTTGATAATCAGATGGGAGATTATAATGAGAGAAATGCAGAAATGATTAAACTGTTTCCTGATGTGACTCATTCCGGCCCTCAGGAACACTTGCATAAACTTCGCAAAGCCAAGGAAGCAGTAAGTATTCCTGTAATTGCTAGTCTGAATGCCATTTTCCATGAATCATGGCTTGAATATGCAAAGCTTATCGAAGATACAGGAGTGGATGCAATTGAGTTAAATTTTTATTCTATCCCACGGGATTTCAAAAAAGAGGAAAAAGATATTATCCATGAGCAACTCGCTGTTGTGAAAGAAATAAAAAAGTCACTTAATATCCCAATTAGTGTTAAACTGAGTCCGTATTATACCAATGTACTTAAATTTGTAGCTGATCTTGATAAGACAGGTGTTGATGGTATTGTGCTGTTTAACAGGATGTTTCAACCAGATATCGATCTTGAAAAAGAAGAGCATTTTTCACCTTTCAATTTAAGCAGTGAAAATGAAAACCGGATTGTGTTACGTTTTGCGGGTTTACTTTACGAAAGAACTAAAGCAAAAATATGCGCCAATTCAGGGATAATGAGCGGTAAGGATGTGTTGAAAGCTATTATGGTTGGAGCTGATGCCGTTCAGGTTGTAAGCACATTATATAAGCATAAAGTTTCCCATATTTCTGTAATGCTGGATGAAATGACCGAGTGGATGAAATCGAAAAATTATAACTCATTAAAAGATTTCAAAGGCAAGCTTTCAGAAAAAAAAACCAGAGATCCTTTTGTTTATAAGAGAGCTCAGTATATTGATCTTCTTTTGAAATCAGAGGATTTGCTTAAAACTACTGCTCTGAGGTAATAAACTAATTTTCGAAAATTAAAAAAGCAAGCTGTTTAATGGCTTGCTTTTTTGTTTTAAAGGAAATGGATTGATTCTGTCTTCTACTTATTGACAAACCTGATTTTATAATGTACGTCAACTTTCCCTTTAGATATAGCGCTAAGCCGTCCTGCAATCAGGCGCTTTCTTAATGGGTTAATCTTATCTACAAACATGATCCCTTCCAGATGATCGTATTCATGCTGGATAATCCTTGCTCTTACTCCATCAAACTCTTCATCATGGAATTTAAACGACTCATCATAATATTGAATTCTCACGTTCTCTGGTCGGTCAACATCCTCTCTGAGATCGGGTATACTTAGACAACCTTCGTTAAATGTCCATGGTTCACCCCAAGATTTGGTAATTTTCGGATTAATAAAAACTTTTTTAAAATCGGAAAGATCTTCATCGTCCTCATCAAAGCCTTCCTCCTCCTTACCTGTTCCTGTGGCATCGACCATAAACATTCTTATTGCCAAACCTATCTGGGGAGCAGCGAGACCAACACCTTCAGAGAATTTCATAGTGTCGAACATATCTGAAATCAGGCTGGGAAGTCCAGGATAATCCTTATCAATGTCTATAGTTTTTTTTCTGAGTATTGGTGTGCCGTATACGTAAATAGGATAAATCATAGTGAATAGTTCCGATACCCCGGAATATTAAAGGTTTTTATTTGTTTAAACTTTTTTGTTCCAGATAGCTTTGAAGAATAATTGCAGCACTCAATTTATCCAGATTCCCTTTAACCTGTCGGTCTTTTTTTTTCATACCTCCTCTTATCATTGCATCCATTGCAAGGTGTGAAGTGAATCTTTCGTCAATCCAGATTACGGGCAATTCCGGAAATCGTCGTTTTACTGCAGTTTCAAATTGTCTGGCATATTGTAACGATTCTGAGTCTTCATTGTTCATTTTTTTGGGAAGCCCCAGCACAATTGCATCTACTTTTTCCTTTTGCATATAAGTAGTAAGAAAATCAAGTATCTCATGGGATCCGACAGTAGTGAGACCACTGGCTATCATCTGCATTGGGTCAGTAACTGCAACCCCTACCCTTTTTGTTCCGTAATCAATTCCTATTATTCTTCCCAATTTTTTTTCTTTGGCGCAAAGTTAGTTAAAAAACATTGATGTCAGTTCAAATTATTTTGGGAGAGATCCGATCTCTTAAAGGGATCGGATCTTTTAAAGGGATCGGATCTCAAATTGGAAATAAACACTTTCCCTCCAAATTACCAAACCCAAACAGACTAATACTAATTCTATAACTATTTGAAACCTGCAGCAAATTTAGTCCACCTGAAACATGCAAAACTAATATAACCCATGAACATTATTTGAATATTCAAACTTACATACAATGAAAAAGTACTGAAATATTAAATTACATATAATCGCTTTTTAGTTGCATTGGAGCATAAAAAAAGCCGGAGTTACAATCTCCGACTTTTAATATATAAGAATTTAAAATTCAGTATTACTCCGCAGCTTTTGCTTCTGCTCCGATTGTTCCGGCTAGTCTTGCGTATGATTTGTACCTCCATTTTGCATTCTCTTCTGCAATTTTGAATAGTTCTTCAGATTCTTTCGGGAAGGACTGTTGCAATGAAGTATAACGGACTTCCGAATTAAGGAATTCTCTGAATTTGGTAAAATCGGGTTCTTTTGAGTCCATGGTGAATGGATTCTGTCCCTGTGCTTCCAAAGTCGGATTATACCTGTAAAGATGCCAGTAACCTGCATCAACCGCATGTTTCTGCTGTTTCTGAGTAACACCCATTCCTGCTTTTAAGCCATGATTAATACATGGAGAATAAGCAATAATGAGTGATGGTCCCGGATATGCTTCAGCTTCTCTTAAAACCTTAAGATACTGAGCCTGATTAGCACCCATAGCAACCTGAGCTACATATACATAACCATAACTCATTGCCATCATACCTAGGTCTTTCTTCCTGATTCTCTTACCGGCAGTTGCGAATTTTGCTACTGCACCAACTGGAGTTGCTTTTGATGACTGTCCACCAGTATTTGAATACACTTCAGTATCCATAACCAGTACATTCACATCTTCGCCTGAAGCAAGAACATGATCAAGTCCACCGTAACCAATATCATAAGCCCATCCGTCACCTCCGAAAATCCACTGTGATTTTTTAATTAGGTATTGTTTTAGGTTAAGAATATCAGTAGTTACCTGAGATTTTTCTTTTTCACAAGCAGCAATAACCAGTTTAGTAGCTTCTTTTGACTCAGCGGCTTTGTCTCTGCCAGCCAGCCATGCTTCGAAAGCTGTTTTCAAATTTGCTGAAGCGCCATTCTGAATTGCAGTGTTCATCAATAAGCTGATCCTATCGCGCATCTGAGCAACACCAATTGCCATACCATAGCCATATTCAGCATTATCTTCAAATAAGGAGTTTGCCCAAGCAGGACCTTCCTGATCCTTATTTACACAATAAGGCGTTGAAGGTGCTGAACCACCATAAATTGAAGAACAACCAGTAGCGTTGGAAACCATCATTCTTTCTCCAAACAACTGAGTAATCAGTTTAATATAGGGAGTTTCACCGCACCCTGCACACGCACCTGAAAACTCGAATAATGGTTTTGCAAACTGAGTGTTTTTAATAGCAGCATCTTTGGGAAGAAGGGTATCTTTGTAACTTACTTTGTTTCCAAGATAGTTCCAGTTTTCTATTTCAATAAGCTGACTTTCAAGAGGTTTCATGATGAGAGACTTCTCTTTGGAAGGACAAACATCAGCACAGTTACCGCAACCTGTGCAATCAAGTACAGAAACCTGCATTTTGTATTGCAAACCTGCAAGTGACTTACCATTAGCAGCAACTGTTGGAGCTCCTTTTGGCAATGATTTCATGTCTGTCTCATCGAGTAGGAAAGGACGAATTGCAGCGTGAGGACAAACATAAGAACACTGGTTACACTGAATACAATTTGCTGATTGCCATTCAGGAACATTAACTGCTATTCCACGTTTTTCGTACTGGGTAGTTCCTGCAGGGAATGTACCATCTTCGCGACCTTTGAATGCGCTAACTGGAAGGTCATCACCCTTGAGATTATTAATGGGTTCAACAACATTTTTGATGAAATCAGGAAGGCTGCGACCATCAGTCTCTTTTCCTACAGTGATTTTTGACCAGCTTGCAGGAACTTCAACTTTGGTAACTTCTCCACCTTTGTCAACAGCTGCATTGTTCATTGCAACTACTTCTTCACCCTTACGGCCAAAGGATTTAACAATAAACCTCTTCATTTCTGAAACAGCCAGTTCGTAAGGAATAACGTTGGCAATTTTAAAGAAAGATGCTTGCATGATTGTATTGGTGCGGTTACCAAGACCGAGTTCTTCGGCAACCTTGGTTGCATCAATAATATAGAAATTGATATTATTATCGGCAAGGAATTTCTTCATTGAATCCGGCAATTTCTCTTGCGCCTCTTTAACATCCCATGAGCAGTTCAGAAGAAACATTCCACCTTTTTTCAGACCTTTCAGCATATCATACTTGTAGATATATGAAGGTACATGACAAGCAACAAAATCAGGCGTTCCAACAAGGTATGGAGCTCTGATAGGCTGATCGCCGAAACGAAGGTGAGAAGTAGTTATACCACCCGATTTTTTTGAATCGTATGCAAAATAAGCCTGGCAATATTTGTCAGTTGATTCGCCGATAATCTTAATGGAGTTTTTATTAGCTCCAACGGTACCATCGGAACCTAAACCATAAAATTTAGCTTCGTAAGTACCTTTCTTTACTACTGAAATCTCAGGAAGTAAAGGAAGTGAAAGGAAGCTAACATCATCATTAATACCAACAGTGAACCTGTTTTTCGCTTCTTTCATTTTCATGTTATCGAAAACAGAAAGCATCATTGCAGGAGTGGTATCTTTTGAGCTGAGACCGTATCTGCCACCTACAATTACCGGTGCGTTTTCTCTTCCGTAGAACAGGTCACGTATATCCAGATAAAGAGGTTCTCCGTTAGCACCAATTTCTTTGGTACGATCGAGAACGGTAACTTTTTTTACAGATTTTGGTAATACTTTAAAGAAGTATTTGCCTGAGAATGGGCGATACAGATGAACAGAGATTAATCCAACTTTTTCGCCTTTTTCAACAAGCATATCAATTACTTCCTGAATTGTTTCAGTAATTGAGCCCATTGCAACGATAATGTTTTCGGCATCTTTGGCACCATAATAGGTAAATGGATGATACTCGCGGCCGGTCATCTTAGTGATCTGCTGCATATACTCCTCTACCATATCAGGTATTCCTTCATAGAAACCGTTTGCAGCTTCTCTCGACTGGAAGTAGATATCAGGGTTCTGAGCTGTTCCGCGGGTTACAGGATGCTCCGGATTCAGAGCTTTATCACGGAAAGCCTGTACAGCTTTGAAATCCAGCATAGATGCTAATTGTTCCATAGCGGGATATTCAACTTTCTGGATTTCGTGGGAGGTGCGGAACCCATCAAAGAAATGCAAAAATGGAACTCTTGATTTGATTGCAGCAAGATGCGCAATACCTGCAAGGTCCATAATTTGCTGAACGCTACCGGTTGCCAGCATGGCAAAACCTGTCTGACGGGCACTCATAACGTCGCTATGATCACCAAAGATCGAAAGAGCCTGAGCAGCCAAACTACGTGCAGAAACATGGAATACTGCCGGTAAAAGCTCACCGGAGATTTTATACATGTTAGGGATCATTAATAACAATCCCTGGGAAGCGGTAAATGTTGAAGATAATGCGCCGCTCTGCAATGCGCCGTGAAGAGCACCAGCTGCTCCACCTTCTGATTGCATCTCAGAAACCTTAACAATTTCACCAAAAATATTCTTTTTACCAAAGGCAGCCCATTCATCAATGTACTCTGCCATGGTTGAAGAAGGAGTGATTGGATAAATCGCAGCTACTTCGCTAAACATATAAGCGATATAAGCTGCTGCATAGTTACCATCACAGGTCACAAAATTCTTTTTATCAGCCATTTCAGTTATTATATTATATTATATTATATTAAGTACTTAAAAAACAAATTGTTATGAAAAATTGAAACGAATTACAAAATTAAGAAAAATGCCGGTATTTTATAAGTAAAAATACGGTGAGGGGCTTATTCATATTTATTTCAAATAAGAAATGGTCGTTTGGAATAAATAATATACTACCGACATAAAAAAAAGCCCTCTGTAAAAACAGAAGGCTCTTTAAAAAGGAAAATCTCTTATTGTCTATTCGCTATTCATCGAAATTAAAAACTCTTCATTCGAATCAGTTTTCGACATGCGGTCTGAAATAAAGTCCATCGCCTCAACTGAAGTCATATCAGATAAATAATTCCTCAGAACCCATATTTTATTCAGTGAATGTTTGTCAAGAAGCAAATCCTCACGACGGGTGCTTGATGCGTTGATGTCAACTGCAGGCCAAACGCGTTTGTTGGCAAGTTTTCTGTCGAGCTGAAGTTCCATATTACCGGTCCCTTTAAACTCTTCGAAAATTACATCATCCATTTTTGATCCGGTTTCTGTAAGTGCAGTAGCGATGATAGTCAGTGAGCCACCATTTTCAATGTTTCTGGCAGCACCGAAGAATCTTTTAGGTTTATGTAGTGCATTTGCATCAACTCCCCCGGAAAGAACTTTACCAGAAGCAGGTGCAATAGTATTGTAAGCGCGGGCCAGACGAGTTATGGAATCCAGAAGGATTACCACATCATGTCCGCATTCCACCATTCTCTTTGCTTTTTCAAGTACAATATTTGCAACGCGTACATGCCGTTCTGCAGGTTCATCAAAGGTTGAAGAAACCACTTCTGCATTAACGTTACGGGCCATGTCGGTTACCTCTTCAGGCCTTTCATCCACCAATAAAATAATCAGATATACTTCGGGATGATTTGCTGCAATTGCGTTGGCAATATTTTGCAACAATACGGTTTTACCTGTTTTAGGCTGTGCAACAATTAATCCCCTCTGACCTTTTCCAATCGGAGCGAACATATCCACCACCCTTACAGAAAGATTGGTATGACCGGGACCTACCAGACTAAATTTCTCATTCGGGAATAAGGGAGTGAGGAAATCGAAGGGAACACGATCCCTGATATAATCCGGGGAGCGGCCATTTATTTCTTCAACTTTGATAAGCGGGAAATATTTTTCACCTTCTTTAGGGGGACGGATTGCGCCTTTTACGTTATCACCGGTTTTTAAACCGAATAATTTTATCTGGCTCTGTGAAACATAGATATCATCAGGGGAATTCAGGTAATTATAATCTGCTGATCTCAGAAATCCGTATCCATCGGGCATTATTTCAAGCACACCTGAGGAAACAATAATTCCTTCGAAATCATACCTGTCGTTTTGTCTTTTTTCGGGTCTTTCACCTCTTTCGGGTCTGTCCTGCCTGTCTGTTCTTTCGGACCTCTCGGGTCTATCCTGACGTGCATTAGGATCCTGATTTTCATTACGGTGTTTTCTTTCTTCACGGGGAAGAGTAGTTTCCTGATTTCCGTCGAAAGTTTTTCTCTCAAGCTGTGGGAGACTTTCATTAGGAGTTAGATTTTCGGCAGGAACCGGATCAATAATCAGATCATCGGTTTCAGTGTCGGCTATATCAGGCAATTTAACCGATTCGTGAGGTCTGTTGTCGTGAGCATGTTTTTGTGAAGGTTTCACAAAACGAGGCTTTTTAAAGTCTTTTTTGGGAGCGCCCTGAGCAGGTGAAGCAGCAGGTGAAGCAGGTGCAGGTGCAGGTGCAGGAGTAGCAGGTGCTACAGCCTGATTTTCCTGTGCAGGCCGTTTAAACTGTTGTTGCGGTTTAACAAATTTTCTTCTTTCAGGAGCTGCGCCCTGATTTGACTGCGGAGCAGATTCTTTTTTTGCAGACTTGGCTTCAGAGGCTGCAATAGCCTGCTGATCGAGGATTTTATAAACAAGCTCCTGCTTTTTGAAGGATTCAACTCGTTTAATATCCAATTCTTTAGCAACTTCTCTTAGTTCAGGAAGAAGCTTTTTATTCAATTCAAGAATATCGTACATGTTTGGTTAAAATGTGGAAATTAAGTATATAATGGTGTGAAATACAAGACTTGCGAATCATAAACAATGATTACAACTGATATATAAAGTAAGGGAAATGAATGAAATAGTTAATAAGGGCATGGAAATTCTCTGCAATATTAACTGATTTACATATCACTACCAAATTATTTTAGAATTAATAAAACAGATGATGCTATTAAAGCTGAAATGCCATGGTCTTAGGCTGGCATAATTGAAGGAGGTGAAATTATTCTTTAGATTTTTTATTCGACTTCCGAGTTCCGACTGATTAGATACAAAATCTTTAGTTATTACAAAATATCTCGTGTTTAATGTCATTTACCGAAGAACTCCAAAAATCACCATATTGATAAATTTCCAGTAATGTTCAAACAGATAAATAGTTAAATAGCCCGTAGAGCCTGCTTCGCTACGGCGGGGGCGGACGCATTGGTAAAATTCTGTTGATTTATATCAATATTTTGGTTTACATTTATCAATTCCCTGATAAACAAATCATTTTCGATTTAGAAGTGTAATGTATCCTCTTGCCATTTAGTGGGATTATTGGTCAGTCTTTAGAAATGCAATGATTAAGATGAACCTCTTATGAACAAGATTAAGATTTAACAGGCACAGGTATTGATAATTGCATGCAAATTACTTTGCATGTTATATTTACAATTTCGGAGTGACGTGGAACGCTTGTTTGAGCTTATTAATCCAGATTGAATGGTTTGAACCTTCGCGAAGTAACATGCAACCATTGTTTTTTAAATGGCGTTCAAACTCTTTTCGCTTCATACAAATTGCAATTTTCTTTTCAAAACCTTAGTGAGTTTATAATCTTTCTGCAATTGTGCTTTTTGAACATCTAACAGAAGTTTTAAAGCATCAATTAAATTGGTTTTAAGCTCGTCAATGGTTTTGCCTTGCGAAATAGCAGCAGGAAATTCTTCGATTTGCCCAACATACATTCCGCTTTCAGAATCTTTTTGTATTAATATGGTTAAATCGGCTGTTTTCATTTAAAAATGTCACTACTGTCTCGTTAAAAGAGACTGAGTGACAGTTGTTTACAATTTAGTTCTTTGACATTTTTGTAATCGTTATTTGTAAGCAGCTCTTTTACAGGCGTTTTGTCCAGTAGAGAGATGCCTAGAATCTGCAAGATT
>JBBQAQ010000014.1:0-79699 GCA_038316435.1 Bacteroidales bacterium
TATGCTTCGACTTCGCTCAGCAATCACCCATGGCTGTTGATGTTAACCCGCATTATTCATGAATTTTGTTATTCATTGAATCTAAATGCGGCTTGTCCCGATTTGCTCGGGGAAAATCCCTACTTAGGACAGCTTTCCCGATTGAATCGAACCATATCTTTTGAATTTGTCCTACTTTTCATTAGTGTTCCGGAATTATCCTCGCTTAGTACAACCGTTCTTTTACTTGACGTTGCTTTAAATTTATATATACTAATAATTGCAAGAGGGTCAGTGTTATTATCCACAGCACGAATAACTATATTCAAATTTTCACTTGAAGAAAATCTAGTCTGTGCCTTACCTTCACGAATTTCAATTGAAAGTGCATTCAATGAATTAGATGACCAAGACATACCAGCGGTATAATCTGCAATCTCTTTGTCTAATGATACATTAGAACCGTCATTCTTAAGTTGGTAAGCTTCTCCGACAAAATCTGGTTCACTTACTTGGGCTTTCAGAGATGTTGTGCCAAATGAGATTGCAATTAAAAACAATCCTAAAAATTTAAATTTTTCATATTTTATTCTTTTTTTTGTCGCCTCCACTTTTCGGCTATCGGCTTCTCCGTGTATTATCAATTGTTTGTATTTGTCGTTTTGCTTCTCTATGCTTGCCGATAACGAATGTGTATACGCAATAATGTCGTCTATACATCTTATTACAAATTGATAGACGCAATCGGATTGCGTGTATATCTGTTTTGGGCGTTGTTTTTTTGTTTTAGGTTTTTTTGTTTTAGACTTTTGGCTTTTTCAAAAAACTTTAGGGCACCTCTAATAACAGGTTTTTGCCCAGTTAATAATACAGTAAAACTATACAATGGTTTTCTAAAAACCTAATTTTACCCCCCTCCCTCTATTTTTTATTTAATTGAATATCAGATACTTACAAAAATTCGCCTCTCACGTCTGGACATACCTATCCCATGGCAACTACTATTTTCAGTTGTACACAACGACAAATATTATACGTTAAGTTCATCATCCCTATTTTTGCTTTTGCTCTGGTAAGACAAATGAACCCTTCATACTGTTTTCAACAAAGCCAAATATATGTTCTACCCTCACCCTTGTCCTGGACTTCTCTTTATTGTTAGCTATTTGTTTTTCGGTTAAGGGTTTATTGTGGTATCCTTTTTCTATTACTTTGTTTATCACATTTTTCTTTTTTTATGAGGTGCTCACGGTATAACCAGAACGTTTAACTATCAGGCACTTTATCGCTTTTATATCATAGTTATGTTATTAACTTTCAGATGATTATATCAATAATGGGTTTTTAGAGATGCCCATAACTAACAGGTATTTACTTTTCAACTCTAATTCTTGCATCTACAACGAAAATATCATCTCCCTTTCCAATCAGAGGATTGAGATCGAGTTCTTTAATTTCGACAGCAAAACGCAATAGTGTTGATAGTCGAATGATAATCTCTGCGAATTTTTCTTTGTTAATTCCTTTTTGCCCGCGTGCGCCCTGGATAATTTTATACGATTTAAGCGAACGAATCATACTGATTACCTCACTGTGTGTTAGTGGTGCCAAACCAGAAGAAACATCCTTGATAACTTCAACAAAAATTCCACCTAAACCACAAAGTACAATATGTCCGAATTTAGGCTCGTAGCTGGCTCCAACAAATAACTCGAGTCCTGAAAGCATGGGTTGAAGCAGCACTCCTTTATACCCGGGGATTTTTGTCATTCGGGTAAACTCAGCTACAAGATGGGCTTTTGATTTAATATTAAGAGTAACTCCGCCAACATCCGATTTATGTAATGGTCCAACAACCTTCATCACCAAAGGAAAACCTGTTTCCCCCGACATTTTCAGAAGGGATTTTTCATTTTTTACTACGCCACCTTTTACTCGCGGAATACTTGCGGCATCCAACAAAGCCTGAATATCCGACTCGCCGATATATCCCGAATCTACTCTTTCAATGATTCTTCTTATTTGGGGAATATCAACGCCATCAAGGGAAATCTGATCCTCTGCAGGTTTTGGTGTGTTGTAGACTTTGGTCAGCGCATTTCCAAGTAAAACTTCATCCGGAAAGCTTATGTGTCCTTTTGAAAGAAACTCTTCAACTTCTTTTTTTGCAGTACTGATTGAAGGAAGGATAGGGAAAATGGGCTTCTTCGAAAATTTCATTTTTTCATGCAGGACTTCATACACGTCAAAAATTTCCGATAAGCCGGTGCTTCCAAAAATAACCATCATTGCATCAATCTGATCGAACTTCTGATCGCAGTAATCAATCACCAATCCTAGTTGCTCGGCTGTCCCAGTAGCCAGAAAGTCAATTGGATTTACCACCGACGAACCCGGTAGTAATTTGGTTAACAAATCATCTGCCCAAGGCCCTTCAATCCTGGGAATTTCAAGTCCGCCCAAAGACAACGCATCGGTGAGCATTACCGCCGGTCCTCCGGCATGTGTAATTATAGCAATTCCTTTCCCCTTAAACTCCTTATGCATAAAAATTGATGCAACGGTAGTCAGCTCTTCACGTCCAAAACACCTTACTATTCCTGCTTTTCTGAATAACGCCTCAACCGCAAGATCTGAACTTGCCAGTGCGCCGGTATGTGAGGATGCCGCTCTGCTTCCAGCTTCTGATCCGCCTGATTTTATGGCTGCAATCCGGCAACCTTTGCGTATCAGAGAGGAAGCGTGTTTTAAAAGCTTGTCGGGGTCTTTGATACTTTCAATATACAATAGTTTTATATGTGAGCTTTTCAAAGGATCGAAAGTCTCATCCATGTATTCCAAAATATCCTCCACCCCTACCATGCCCGAATTTCCCACAGAAAAAACATTTGAAAAAGTGAGTCCTTTGGGAATACCAGATTCCATAATAAATACAGCTGTTGCGCCGCTTCCACTAATAAAATCACAACCAGATTCTGATAATCTTGGAATTGGAGTTGTGAATACTCCCTGATAATGCGGAGTCATTACACCTATACAATTTGGGCCGATTAGCGTGCCACCAGCATTCCTGATAATCGCAACTATTTCATCTTCAAGCACTTTTCCCGCTTCGTTTTCTTCACTAAATCCCGCGGAAATAATTATAAATGCTTTCGTTTTCTTTTTCTCTGCAAGTATTGTAATCGATTCTGCACAAAAGCGAGCAGGAATCGCCAAAATTGCAAGGTCTGTTTTAGGCAAATCATTAACTGATTTGAAGGTGGGGACTCCTTGAATATGTTCTTCTTTGGGATTTACAACATATAACTTCCCTTTAAAGCTTCCTTCCAGAATATTCCTTAGGATTTTTCCACCTGGTTTATGAATATTGCTGGAACCACCGATTATTGCAATCGAATGAGGATGTATCAGTTGATCAGTAATTATATGCTGCATTTATTCCTATTTTCAACAAACTTACAAAACGTCAACTTAATATCTTTCTTAACTGTCGTTAAGCATAGATTCCTTTATTAAAACTGAATCATTGTTTTAACCTTTTTCATCGCAATAATAATTCATAAGATAGTATATTTACAAACAAATATTTTCAAAAAATGAAGCGGATACTTTACTTATTTTTTATATTTTGTTTTGTAAGCCTTTCCTTTCTAAATGCGCAAAGCAGACCAAATAAACTCTTCGATAATGTTATTTTAAAGCTTGATACGCTGGCGTTTTCAGAACAAGTAAACTCCATTGTTTCCAATAATGAGAAGAGAATTTATTTTGAGTATAATAAACCGGATGAAGTTTGTGAAGTTAGTCTTTCAGTAAATCCAGAATTCAAATCCGGCACATTCTTTCTTATGTCTTCGGGGGATTTTTCCATTATCGACTCAATGTATAAGACTGAAGATGAGCAATTTCACTTTAAGGTTAAGTTTACTGATCTTACCACAAGTGATTTTCTTTCTTTCCGTTTCAGAACCAATGTGAATGCAGATAGTTCAGTAATTCATGAAGTGAAACTGTTTCCCTATACAAAAACAAACGTATTCTTTTTCCCAACTGGAGATGAACTATTTATTGGAGAAGAGAAAATTTTTGAACTGGTTTCAGATAATATCAACAATGTAAAGTCAATTACAAACTGGCAAACTTATAATGATATCGATTACCGTGTTTCATCCAAATTTGACCAGCTCCGGCTTCATATTATTCCAAAGGGACTTGGTCAAAAAGACTTTAAACTCCAGCTTGAAACGTTCCGGCCTTTCCTAGACTCCCTCGGGAAAATTAGCTACAAAATCCCTGCTATTGAACAATCCTTCTGGGTTAGGCAAAGTAGATTACGATTTGTAAATATCGATCGAAAAGATGTTACACTTGATGACAAAGGAAGACTCGAAGGCATTGAGATACAGCTTGATAATTCCACAGGTCTTGAAATGCAAAAGACGTACCGGATTGAAAACCAAGAAGAGCCTGGCGGAGGACTAATTGCCGAGCTTTTTACAAAGAATTCGCTTTCGAATAACCGTGTGCTTTGCATTCTTCGCGTTTATAACTTTCACAAGGAATCGGAAGGTTATCTCTACATTAAAGATGGAGATAAAGCGAAGTTTATCACAAACTTCAGCATCACTCCAAAGACCGATATTCAAAAAATTTCAATTCTTCATGAAGGCCAGGACTGGTCGTCAAACCTGAGCGTTAGTCCCGGAGAAATTGTTGATGTCAAGATTGAAGGAGCTTCACTTAATAAAGCTCGTTTTCGATTTGAAGATGTTGAAGATCTCAGTCCCGATACTACGCTTAGAAATGAAAACTTTGTAAGCTTAAAAATAAAAATCCCGGTTGGAATTAATAAACGTAAAATTGAATTGTTCAACAATGGAAACCCCACCGGATCCTCGATTGCAATAAAAGAATATCAGGAGGCCAGAGAATTTGATTATGTAACTATTAATTATGGCGAGGGAGATATGGTGCTTTCCCAGATCAAAGGAATAGTGATGTCTCCCAAGACTATTCGAGATATAGTTTTTGATTTCGATAGAAATAAAATAGACAGTCCTGAAAAATTTTATGGAAAGCAGTATCTGAAAATATCGGTAAAAATTACTGGCAAAAATGGGGAGCTTATTGAACTTCGTGATATCGACAATATCGTTATTGTACCCGGTGAGAAATCTTTACGCTCAGCCTTTTATGATAAGAAGGATGAGACCGCCACTGCAATAAGTCTAAATAAATATATCCGGAAAAAAACTTACGATCTTGAAGATTGGACGAAAATTGAATTGGTTGTAGAAAATGTTAAGGACAAATATTCAAACCAACCTTTTAAAAAAGAACTCGAGATTTATGTCCAGAAACAATACAGATTCGATATAGATGTTTCATTTCCGGCAGGACTTCTGATAAACACCTTTGGTAAATCAACCGAAGGCAGCCAATACCAGAATTTCGGAGGGATATCAATGGCCATGATGGCGCAATTCAGCTTTTATGACCTCGAAAGACCTGGGAAATATAAGCCTTACAAAATCGGAGCTGGCTTTCTTGCTTTAAATGCATTTAATCTTTCTAACGATCCAAATGTGAACAGAGACATGGGTATTGTGGTAATTGGAAGCCTTTACCCCACTCGAAAAGATGTTAAACTTACATTCCCACTTTATTTCGGTGGAGGGTATAAACTCAACGAAGGAAAATGGTTTATTTTAATTGGACCGGGAATAAGCGTGAGGTTATAGTTTCGGAATTATGATTTGGAAGTCCAATATTATTAACTTGATTTACAGACATTTAAAAAATATATGAGTCAAATAACATATTTTTTTAACTAAATATTTGGATATTCGGACAGAAACATCTTAATTTGCCCTTGTAAATCACCCCCCTACATTTAGGGCAGGTTTATAAAGAAGAGGCGAGAGAACAGGCTCAATGACCCTCTGGCAACCTATCAGACATGAAAAGGTGCCAATACCTGGTCAGCCATATGGCTGATAACTATAAATCAAAATGCCATGAAGAAAAACACAATCATTATCCCTATTGGGACTTTTCAAGTACAAAACGGATTGCCCAATTTATCCGGTTTTCTTTGTATGCTTTTGCACCACATCTTTTTTATGTATAGATAGTCTGTAACTATCCATCGGCTATAATCAGCCTGGTCTGCCCATAGCAGATCATAATGCCTGGAACATATCCTTTCCGGAAACCAAATCCATTTGTTAACACATTTAAAACTATATTATTATGAGCAATTCCTTACATTTCGACACGCTGCAGGTACATGCAGGACAAGAGTTAGATCCTTTGACGCATTCACGGGCAGTGCCTATTTATCAGACCTCATCTTATACTTTCGATAGCACCGATCATGCTGCAAACTTATTTGGTTTGAAGGAATTCGGGAATATCTATACCCGTCTGATGAACCCAACTACCGATGTATTCGAGAAACGCATTGCTGCCCTTGAAGGTGGAGTCGCTGCTCTGGCTACATCCAGTGGTCAATCAGCGCAGTTTCTAGCCCTGACCAACATCCTCGAATCGGGCGATAATTTTGTGTCAACTTCATTCCTTTACGGCGGAACATACAATCAGTTCAAAGTGCAGTTTAAACGGCTGGGAATTGAAGCCAGATTTGCTGTTGGTGATAAACCTTCAGAATATGAAAAGTTAATCGACAACCGTACAAAAGCAATTTACCTTGAAACAATTGGAAATCCAAAGTTTAATATTCCTGATTTCGAGGGAATAGCCGCCATTGCTAAAAAACACGATATTCCCCTTATCGTTGACAACACATTT
Organism: Bacteroidales bacterium; assembly: GCA_038316435.1. Taxonomy (GTDB): domain Bacteria; phylum Bacteroidota; class Bacteroidia; order Bacteroidales; genus JACJXF01. Next base: position 6,793 of record JBBQAQ010000014.1, read on the forward strand.
GGTGCAGGCGGTTACCTTTTCCGTCCACTTGAACATGGAGCAAACATAGTTGTGGAATCAGCTACAAAATGGATTGGTGGACACGGAACCAGCATTGGTGGGGTAATTGTAGATGGTGGAAACTTTAACTGGGGAAATGGAAAATTCCCGCAGTTCACTGAACCTTCAGAAGGTTACCATGGTTTGGTTTTCTGGAGCGTTTTTGGAGCTGGCGGTCCTTTTGGCAATATTGCATTTATTATTCGTGCCAGAGTTGAAGGTCTTCGCGATTATGGAAATGCTTTAAGTCCTTTTAATGCTTTTCTCCTTTTACAGGGATTGGAAACTTTGTCTCTCCGCGTTCAACGCCATGTAGACAATGCACTGACGCTAGCAAAATGGCTTGAACAGCAAGATTGGGTGAGCAAAGTTAGTTACCCTGGACTTACCAGTAGCCCATATCATGAACTAGCTAAAAAGTATTTGAAACATGGTTTCGGGGGAGTTTTAACTTTCAATGTAAAGGGTGGTAGTGATGCTGCCAAAAAACTGGTAAATAATGTAAAACTCATTTCTCACCTGGCAAATGTCGGAGATGCAAAGAGTCTTATTATTCACCCAGCCAGCACAACTCATGAGCAGATGAGTTCAACTGAACAGCTTGCTGCAGGCGTTGAACCAGATGCATTGCGACTTTCAGTAGGTATTGAACATCTTGATGATATAAAAAATGATCTTATTCAGGCCTATAAAGCTTAGTGCAAAAAGCACTTAATTTCTGTGAGGTTCACAGTGATTTTTGATATCACTGTGAACCACAGAAAAATGAAGTACCCCGAGGCAGAGCCATCGAGGTATCAAATGGAATTCTTATTTTCCGACCCAGTGGGTCGGGGAACCGAGTTTACCAGCTCTCCAACTTTGGAGGAAATTAAACCACTTCCTTCTCGTCCGCCAAAACGGAATGCGAAGGAGGAATCAAACCTGTCAGGTCTTAGGCAGACAGGTTTGATTGATTAAAAGCTAAGACGCAATTTCATGTAAAAATTCCTTCCCTGTTCATACTTAATAATTCCTCTGTTGGTTGCCAGATGCAACATATATGCCCTGTTGGTAAAATTTTGAATTCCTCCAAAAACTTCGATGCTGATTCTGGAGATTTTAATTGGCTCTGAAAAAATACTTAAATCATAGCTGGCGTATCCCTTTGAAGTCTTTTCTCCAATCGATATTTTATCCTGATCCGCAACAATATTTGCACTTACTTCAGTACTAAAAAGTCCGTGAAGACTATATTTTGCTGTGAACCTGCCGTTTAAGGGAGGAATTTGGGAAAGGCTTGTATTTGTATGCCTGTTCATCCCTCTGACAAATCCCCCGGAAGCCTTAAGAGTCATGCCATCAAAAACATTATATGCGGTGCTGAGATCAAAACCATATAATAATGCCTTATCAACATTTGAATTTATAAGTGCGTTAAGAGTATCAAAATTTGCAGGATTTGACGAATAATTATAGATGAAAATTCCAGGAGATTCAACGATTAGATTACTCATGGCATTTGCGAAAATATTACCAGAAAATTGAAACCGATCCATCCAAAACCTTGTCCCTAAATCAATAAAATAACCATCTTCAGGTTTAAGCTTTGGATCGCCTATTCTGACTGAGCTACCAAGGTCGATGTACTTAAATCTCTCTTCAATCGAAGGGGCTCTGTATGCTCTGGACAGATTCAATGTAAGGTCTGCTTTTGAAGTCAAGTGGTAAAGTGCACCAGCATCCAAACTCCAACTAGTATTATTGATGCTGTTTTGTTCAAAAGTAATTCTTTGTTTACCCGGGGAATCATTTCTTGTTCCATTTACAATCAGGTATAATGGATCAACTGCCTGATTATTCCGGGTATTAATAAGATCAAACCGGCCACCGATAGTAAGGTTTAATTTGCTGTTAAACAGTTCTATCTGATCCTGAATAAAAACTCCACCACTTGTGAACCAAGCATTGGGAATTGGCACCTCTCCCCTGAGTGAATCCAAAACAGGAGTTTTTATATGTTTCTCCCTGTTGGTGGAAAGATATCGCTGCCAAATATCAATTCCGGCATTTACCGTATGTTTGTCGTTAAATGTCCAGTCAGTTTGCACCTGAAAACCATTGGTTGTATGATTTCCAGTTGGCGTCAAAGTAAGAACGGCATTAGGTTTCAGCTCAACGTCCTTAAGAATATTCTGGTGAAAATATCTGAATTTAATTCGGTTCAATTTACCTGTTGATTTGTTAACAGAATAACTGGCTGAAAACATTTCTCTGTGAGCATCTGTATATTTTGCAACGGAAGCAGGTGTAAAAGCCATTCCTCCGGGAATTCCTACATCCTGTGCATTGAAGTTCTGATAGATCAGATTAATCTCATGATTCTTTTTTGGTTTTACTCCAATTTTCAATGAAACATTTTTATCAGAAAATTGAGAGTTTAACAGTTCTCCTACCGGAGTCATGGTATTTCCGGCATCTCTGTTAGTTCCTGAAATACGAGCATACCATTTTTCATCTGCGAGGTTAAGTGAAATATGCTCTGAGTGCAGATTGTTGACGCTTTGATAGGTTCCTGCTATATCACCTCCCGCGAAAAACTTATCATGATAATGCCCTTCCTTAGTAATAATATTTACTACACCTCCCAAGGCTCCCGTTCCATATAAGGACGATGCTGCACCTTTGATAACCTCTATTCTTTCAATGTCATTTAGATCAACCATAGCTAAACCACCTGCAACATCAGTTGAAGTCTCTATGCGATTACCGTCCACCAGAGCTACAATCCTTTGCTCAGAAAGCCCTCTGATATTTACGCTCGTAGCCCAGGTTCCATCTTTTGCCATATTCACACCTGCCGCATCCTGAAAGAGATTTGCAAGAGTAATGGCAGGTTGTTCATCAATATTACGATTATTCAATACAGCTAACGGAAGAGAAACATCTCGTAGCATTTTATCATTTCGGGTTGAAGTGACAACAACTTCACCAACCTCAACCGCCGCAGGTTGAAGACTAATTTCCAATTCCAAAATACTTTTGTTACCCTCTTCTATCTCGTAATGAAAAAAGTGGTATCCCAAATAAGAAACTTCCATGAGTAGTTTGTCTGAGGGTAGCTTGTCAATTACGAAATGCCCGTCATGATTAGAAATCCCTTTATAAATAATAATATTATTCGGCTGGGTATAAAGTGTAATATGAGCGCCAGATAGTGATGATTTGGATATTGAATCAGCAACCCTTCCACTAATTGATCTGCTTTGCGCTCCGGCTAAAAAAGTTGGAAGGAGCAAACTAAAAATAATAAGGTTTATTTTCATTTTATTGTTCTTTTTGAGGGATTAACAGAGATTTCACACGAATACTCTTTAACCTTCCTATTTGGCCGGTTAGAGACCCAATCTCGTCTGTGCTTCCTTCAAGAACCAGGGATATAAGATTAATTTTTCGCTCGCGCAGAGGAATTCCCTGTCGACTGATAATTATTTGCGAATGGCGGGTAAGAATTTCGTTCAGAAGTGAAACCTCTGAATTTTCCTCAACGAGGATTAAAGCGCTGCCTATTCTCTTTTCCATGGGATTTTCTTTTGGATCAGACTAATTAGTAAAATGATCCTTGAAGAGATGAAATGACCTCTTCTCAGATTTTGTGTTATTCGAATAACAAAAGTAATTATTTTTTTTAATCTACATCTAAATAATAAAAATATCCCATGAATGAAACTAATTCTGACACGGGATATCGCATTCTAAAGGGCTATTCAGCCATAAATAAATTTACAATTTCATTATTCTCTGAACCGTTTTACTTCCATCTGCGAACTTTGCCGAAACAACATAGACGCCATTTGGAAGATATTTAACATTTATAAAAGTTTTTATAGCTGCTTCTCAGGTTTTTTTATGATCCTGACTATTTTTTCTTATTTCTCCTGTTAAAATTTTTATCACCCTTGGTTAGTGGCTTTTTATATTTCTTAGCCAATTCCCGCCTGTAAGATCCTCCCTGTGGGGTTTTCTTATTCTTTGCCTTCTTTTCATGAAAACCCGGGCCTTTCACATCTTTATCCTTGCTGATTCTTAGGTTCTTGGCTCCACTTATTCCCGGCTTTTCTTCGCTTGTAAGCTCACTCGATTTTTCAACTTCATTTGGAAAATCGATCTGTGGAATTTTATATGACATGAGAGTTTCTATGTCCTCTTTAGCGGGTTCTTCTTTTTTAGTGTAAAACAGAATCGACTTTCCAGGTTGTTCAGCTCTTCCTGTGCGACCAATTCGATGAATATAATTTTCAGGGAAATCGGGAGTATCGAAATTGATAACATGTGAAACCTTATCAAGGTCAAGTCCACGGGCCATTACATCAGTGGTAATTAATGTCCTGTTCTTTCCTGCATCAAACTTCTCAATAGCTCTGAATCTGTAATTTTGAGTTTTATTCGAATGGATTATTCCCATTTCCATTCCATATCGCTCCTCAAGTTCTTTAAATACTTTATCAGCATTTTTTTTACCGGATACAAACACTAGAACTTTGGTAAATTCACTTCTATTCTTCAGCAAATAAGCTAAGAGATTAACTTTGGTGTAAAAGTTTTGGACTTCATAACATTGTTGAGAAATGTTTTCGAGTCGCGCTCCACTAAGGGCAATTGAGACTTTTGCAGGGCTCACAAAGAATTCTTCAATTAACTCGGCAATTTCGGTTGTCATGGTTGCCGAGAACATTATATTCTGCCGGCGTTTTGGAAGGAGTTCCAAAATATTGATAATCTGATATCTGAAACCAAGGTCGAGCAAAACATCAACTTCATCAATAACTAGCTTGTTCGCTCCTTTAAGCTGGAGCACTCCCGTTAATGCCAGATCATAGAGTCGCCCCGGCGTACCAACCAGAATATCGGTTCCAAGGGCAATTTTCTGCTTCTGAGTGTTAATGTTTACTCCCCCATAAACCCCTAATACACGAATTTTTAGGTGTTTGGCAAAGGGTTCAGTCATTTCAACTACTTGCTGAACAAGCTCTCTGGTAGGTACAAGAATAACAATTCTAGGATTTAACTGATCTGAGAATTTAAGATCCTGCAAAAGAGGAAGAATATATGCGAGAGTTTTACCAGTACCTGTTTGTGCAATGCCTACCACATCTCGCCCTGACAAAATAAGAGAAAATGAATCAGATTGAATGGGTGTCGGACTTTCAAAACCTAATTCAGCAAGCGCTGTTTTCAGGTGTTTTGACAGTTTAAAATTTTCGAATGAATTCATTATTAAAGACTTCTTGTGTAAATGGGATTTTAGAATGATATGGATTCTATCTGTGGAAATAGTTTTGCAAATTTACAAAGCTTTGCCGAACATTCAAGGTGCTAAGGGAAATTAACTCGCAGGGAGGTAATAGTTTTAATTTCCGAAATATCTGTCAGGGTTTAAACCCTGACGAAATCGAGTTGTTAATTACATTTAATAATTTGATGGAGTTAAAATCTCAGCCATTTTTCGATCTTATTTGCAGCCTTTTCAAAAAAAATCTCGCCGGGGTTTAAACCCCACCAGGAATTGAAAACTACATTCCATTTATTAATGTGTCCTAAATTGAAAAATCAGCCTTTTAATAAATATATTTTCATTTTAAATGCTGAAATCCAACTCTCCTTTTTCGTTTTCTCTATTCAAATCAGCAATTTTAGCACTTAGTTTTACCAACTAATATCGACACTACATAATCATATCCCTTTTTAAACAAAATGAATAAAAATTCTCAACTTTTTTCTCGTTAATTTGTTATCTATTAAACTCTGTCCCTCATTATGAATACCTTTCCTGAAGTAAAATCCAAATTAGGTAAGCCTTACTTCGATCTCGAATTTTTACTCAATTGTTTATCCGAAGTATTAAAAGAAAATAACGAGGAGGTTCTTGTTCCTTACATACCATGGATTAATGACAGTATAGAATTCAGTGAGTCTGTTTCAATTAAAAAAATCCTTCATCTTCAGGCACTCTCTTTTCAGTTACTTAATCTGGTTGAAGTAAATGGTGCAGTTCAAAATCGCCGTAAATTGGAGGATTCGGAAGGATTGCAAAGTATCAACGGCTTATGGGCAAATAATCTGGAATTATTAAAAAATCAGGGTATTAGTGAAGCTGAGATTTTAAAAATCCTTCCGGAAATTCAAATTGAGCCTGTTCTTACCGCCCATCCTACAGAAGCAAAACGCCCAGTAGTTCTGGGTCAATACCGCACTTTATATCTTCTAGTGGTAAAAAGGGAAAATACAATGTATACCCGTCGCGAGCAGGAAGATATTCGACGTCAGATTAAACTTTCTTTACACCGTTTGTGGCTGATCGATGACATTTTCCTAGAGAAACCTGATGTGAAATCTGAGTTGGAAAGTGTAATTCATTATCTGGTTAATGTGTTTCCACTTGTTTTACCTGAGCTAGACAAAAAACTTGTGCAGGCATGGGAAGATGCAGGTTTTAATACCGAAAACCTCAATAATGCCGGCAGTTTTCCAAGAATTAATTTCGGCGACTGGGTAGGTGGAGACCGCGACGGACACCCACTTGTTTCTGCAGAAATAACAGCTTATACCTTGCGACAGTTCCGACTTAATGCGCTTGCAATTATTAAAAATAATTTGTCTGAACTATCCGAAAAACTTAGCTTCTATACTGATTCCGGATCGGTGCCAATAATCCTTCAAAACCGGATTAATGCCATTATTTTTGAACTTGGAGATTGCTCCAATCCAATTATTAAAAGGTACCATAATGAGAATTTCAGACAGTTTGTTCAGCTGATGATTGCTAAACTACCATTTGAATCAACCGCCGAACATGAAATTGCTCTAAAAGGAAAAACCGGTAACTACGTTCATTCCCAGAGCCTTATAGACGATTTGAATATTTTAATTGTTGGTCTTGTTCAGTTCGGAGCTTCCAAAATCGCATGGGAAGATGTAAGAAACACTGTAAGAATGGTTCAGACATTTGGCTTCCACCTTGCAAGGCTCGATATTCGCCAAAACTCTGGCTTTCATGAAAAGGCACTGTCGCAACTTATTAAACTGGCAGGTTTGAAAATGAATGAGTACCTAAACATGACAGAGGTAGACCGACTTGAATTTATTAACTCCGAACTGCTTATAAATAGACCATTTAACCGGGATATGCGTTTGCTTAATGAAGAAGCAAAAGCGGTAATTGACTCCTATCGAGTAATTGAGGATCACATCAGTAATTATTCACCATTTGGAATTGGATCCTTAATTGTAAGTATGACTCGCTCTACCTCCGATCTTTTAATGGTGTATCTTTTGCTTCGCGAGGCCGGACTTTCAGAAATAATCAATGGCAGTCTTGTAGGGAAACTCCATGTTGTGCCACTTTTCGAAACTATTGACGATCTGGAAAATAGCGCAACTATCCTTGACAACTACCTTTCAAATCCTGTAGTTAAAAATTCCCTTGATTACCAGAAAACTATTTATAATTCCAAAACCTGCATTCAGGAAGTAATGATAGGCTACAGCGACAGCAATAAAGATGGTGGTATTATTGCCAGCGCATGGAATTTGTACAAAGCTCAAAAAAGAATTCTCGAAATTGGTGAAAAACATCATGTGAAAATTCGCTTTTTTCATGGGAAAGGAGGTACGATAAGCCGTGGAGCAGGACCAACTCACTGGTTCCTAAAGAGTTTACCTGAAGGTTCTTTAAATGGGGATGTGAAACTTACCGAACAAGGTGAAACTATCGAAAGAAAATACGCGCATAAAACTAATGCCGCCTATAATCTTGAACTTCTTATTGCAGGAGTTACTTCACTTACCCTTCTTCAAAAAAGAAACGGAAAAAACAATGAAGAAATTAGTGATATCTTCAATATCATGTCAACTGAAAGTCTTAAACATTATAAAAACCTGATTCATGATCCTGGTTTTATAAGTTTTCTTGGGCAGGCTACTCCTATCGATGCAATAGAATCAAGCCGGATAGGAAGTCGACCTTCAAGGAGAACCGGGAAAAAAAGCCTATCAGACCTCAGAGCAATTCCGTGGGTTTTTAGCTGGAGTCAGAGTCGTTTTAACCTTACTAGTTGGTATGGAGTTGGATCAACACTTCAGTTCCTGCAAACTCACAATCCGGATAAGTTTATACGCCTTCAGGAACTACTTCACACCGATCCATTTGTCAGATATGTGCTTACCAATATTGATACAAGCCTTGCTGCTACTGATGAAAATATTATAAACCTATATTCGGGCCTTGTTGATGATCAGCAAATAAAAAATAACATCCTGAGTATGATTCTTAGCGAATTAAAACTTACCCGGCTAATGATGTCAAAACTTATTCTCAGGCCATTGCTTGAAAGACGAAGCAATCATTACTATTCCACCATGATGCGTGCTGATGCACTTCAGAATTTACATCTTAATCAGATTAAGTTGTTAAAAGAATGGAGAAAAAATGAGTCAACCGAAAACCCTGAAAATCTTATAAATCTTTTGAAAAGTATTAATGCAATTGCTAATGCTATGGGGAATACGGGTTAGACTTATCCGAATTTATTGCATCAAATTTTAATTCTTTGATAATAACAGTAAAAGGCAATTGCAATATTGAGCATAATGTTTTAATCTGTAAATAATTGTATTTTCGCACTTTCAACTACGATCCGGAACCCAAATGAAATCGCCTTTCCTAATTATTCTGTTTTTTATTCTGGCCGCCGCTTGCTCATCCCCTGAAAAAGAAAAATCTGTTGCGCTAACAGCTACTTTAAAAGGACCCTCGGCAATGGCTATGATCCAGATGATTGAGAACAAACCGGCATTGGGAGCTGATTTTAAAACGACTTTCGAAATTAAAAATGAACCCAATCAGGTAAAAACAATGATAATGCAGGGAACACCTGATTTTGCAGTTGTTCCAACTACAATGGCTGCCTTGCTGTATAACAAGGGACAGGAATATATTCTTGTTGCAATACCTGTATGGGGTACACTCTATCTGTTTGGCAGCGACTCAACGATTCACTCATGGGATGATCTGAAAGGCAAAAGAGTATCGCTAATGGCCAAAGGAAACACCCCAGATGTTCTGTTCCGCTTTCTCGCCAAAGCAAATGGGATAGACCCAGAAAAAGATATTTTGCTTGACTATTCTTTTCCCGGACATATTGAACTTGCAAATGCTATTGCTTCTGAAATTTCGCCGCTGGGTGTCATTTCCGAACCTATGGTAAGTTTAGTGCAGCAGAAAAATCATCACATCCATGCTTTGCTCGACCTCAATATTGAATGGGAAAAGCAGTTTGGTGATTCTATTCCATTCGCACAAACTGCTCTGCTTGTAAAAAAGAAATTTTTAAAATTACATCCTGATCTTGTAGAACTGTACCTTTCAAAGCTGCAAGAGTCAGTAAACTGGGTGAATACCTACCCTGATTCAGCTGCCGGCTTGATAAAAAAATATGATATTCTTCCTGATTCCTCACTAGCAATGATTTCTATTCCACGCTGCAATATTAAGTTTGCATTTGCCTATGAGGAAAAAGAAGGAATACAGGAATATTTAAAAGTCTTTTATAACTTTAATCCCCTAATAATTGGTGAGAAATTGCCCGATGAAGAATTTTATTACAAAAAACCGGCTCATTAGTTTTCTGGCAATACTATTTCTGTTTATCATCTGGAAACTGGTCAGCCTTTATGCCGGATCAGAACAGCTCATCCCCTCCCCCGAAAAAACAATTCTTGCAGTATTTGATGTTGTTTCAAGAGAGAATTTCTGGCCCGCGCTTATTACAACAATTGGAAGGGGATTAATTGGTTTCAGTATTTCACTTGTTCTGGCTATTCTAATTGGTATTCCTGCTGGCATTTACACCACAATCCGCCTGTTGATTAACCCTGTTCTTATAACATTTCGCTCAACTCCGATAATCTCGCTAATATTACTTGCAATTATCCTTTTAGGAAATGAGATGGTACCAGTTTTTATCGCTATCCTGACTATGTTTCCAATAATGTGCACTAACATTATCGATGGAATTCGTAAGGTTGACCCCGATCTGATCGAAATGGGAACTACTTTCCAGATTAGTAAAGAACGTATTATTCGCGAAATCTATCTTCCTTCCATTTCTCCCTTTCTTACAAGCGGAATATCTAATGCCCTTGGTTTTGGATGGAGAGCTATAATTATTGGTGAAGTAATTGCGCAACCTGAATTTGGAGTTGGTACACAAATGCAAAATGCTCAAATATTCCTGCAGGTCAGTGAACTTATTGCCTGGACATTAATTGCCATATTGGTAAGTTCAGTTTTTGAAGCACTGGTCAGACTTGTGGAAAAAAAGCTCGTCAGATGGAAATGAAACTTAACCTAAACCATATAAATAAAAGTTACGGCGAATTGGAGATTTTCAATGATTTCTCCATATCCTTTATACCCGGGAGTATTAACTGCATTTTAGGACCTTCCGGATGCGGGAAAACTACTCTTTTAAATATTCTTAACCGGTCTATCCTTCCTGATTCTGGGGATTGTGACGATTTTTCAAAACTGCGCACATCCTATGTATTTCAGGAACCACGCCTTCTTCCCTGGAAAACAGTAAAAGAAAACATAGAATTTGTATTAAAAGGGACGATGGAAAAGCTTGAACTACAACAAAGGTTGGACGAGTATATTACACTGGTTCAATTAGATAAATTTTCAGATTATTATCCCTCAGCTTTGAGCGGTGGAATGAAACAAAGAGTTTCGCTGGCCCGTGCTTTTTCATTTAACTACGATATTGTTTTAATGGACGAACCTTTTAAGGCCCTCGACTATAAGCTGAAAAACAAGCTAATTGAACAGTTTTTAGCGTTATGGGAAAAGGATAAAAGAACAGTAATATTTGTAACTCACGATGTAGATGAGGTCCTACAGATTGGTCAACATCTTTTCATTTTCAGCAATCCACCAGTTCAACTAACTGAACAGTTCCTGATCCCTGAAAGCCAGAAAGAGAAGGATCAATTGCGTAATTTACTTCTTGCGAAAATATAAGCTTTTGATGATTTTCAGGAATTGGAATCTAATAGATCAATTCTGAAACTTGCCTTATGTCCTCATCCATTTTACCGATTATAAACTCAAGGTTTTCCTTTTCACTTGAGTCGCGGAGTTTTTTGTGTAGGGAAAGAGTTATTTTCTGACCATCAAGAGGACAAACTCCTTCTAATGGATGAAATTCAATCTGAATTTCATCACTTAAAAAATTATTTTTCAACCCCCAGTTGCTTATGCTGAGTAATCCCTTTGAATACCAAATTCCACAAGAAATACTAACTGCATAAACTCCATCGGGAGGTATAAGTTTTACATTTTCTTCAATAAAAAGGGAGTAAATATCCCTCTTTAAATCAATGCTTCTGTTATTATTAGGCTTAGGCGTCCCTTTGATTATATAAAAATGATCCAGATAGGCATTTGCTCTTTGAATATTTCCTTGGAGCAAAGCAGTACGTATTTTGGTTGAGCTGACACTTTCGTTCTGAATATCTTGTTCAGGAATTTCCTCAACTCCAAACCCATAGGTCCTGCTAAGTTTATAGAGGTATTCAAAATCGCCTTCCCTGCGGTGTCCGAACTGATGGTTAAAACCAACAACGACAATCTTTGCATTTAAAATTCCTATAAGGATTTTCTCGATGAAATCGCTGGATGAAATCTCCGAAAACTCTTTCGTGAAATTTATTATCAAAAGGTGGTCAAGCCCGGTTTTTTCCAGTAATTCAATTTTCTCGTCTTGAGACAAAATCATTAGAAGGTCTTTACCTTCGGCATTGGGATAAAGAACTCGTCTTGGATGCGGGTTAAATGTAATCAATACGGTTTCCCCATCTATTTCTCCAGCCAGCTTTTTCAGCCTGTTTATAATGGCTTTGTGGCCTATATGAACTCCGTCAAAACTACCGGTGGTAACCACCGGATTCTTTATTCCCTTTAAATCTTCAAGCTTTCGGTGAATTTTCATTATTCCTGTAAATGCAATTTCCTGCCGAAATTAGCAAAAAATATATGCTCATTTCAAAATAATTCAAAGTATGACTAAAATTTTGATAAAAAATATGGCTGGAATACCATTTTCGATTAGTTAAACTTACCGTTGCCCTTTGCAAGAATAAGTTTCAGAAAATTTTAGAAAGATAAATACTCCTCATATTAATCACCTTGCTTTTTGACGAAATAAGCAACTTTTTCAAGGGAAGTTATCATGTCATATTCTTCGAGATGCACTTCTACAGGTACAATAAGTGGTACGGTGGTAAAATTCAGGATTCCCCGGACTCCTGCCTGAACAAGCTTTTCAGCGGTAGCCACAGCAGTATCGGCAGGTACAGTAAGTATGGCAATAGAAATATCTTTTTCTTTAACCAGAGCTTCCAGGTTTTGCATCGAATGGCATTTCACTCCTGAAACTACACGGTCAACTTTGTTAGGATCCAGATCAAATGCTGCAACAATATTGAGTTTTGACCTTTTTCCCATAAAATATGTAGTTATGGCTCTACCTAAATTCCCAATACCAATTATGGCTACATTGAGACTTAAATCTGCATCAATAATCCTTCCAATTACATCGATCAGGTCTTTTACATCGTACCCTTTACGCTGCATGCTGCTATACCCAATAAACATAATATCTCTCCGTACCTGAACTGCAGTAATATTATGCAAGTTTGCAAGTTCGTGGGAGAAAATATGGGTTTTGCCTGCTGCCAGACATTCCAGCAAAGTTCTGCGGTAAATACTTAAACGCTCAACAGTTTTTTCTGGTAGCTTTATCATCTTCATCTTGGCTTTGGTTTCCTCTCAAAGGAAAGGTGAATAACTATACCGGAAGTTCAACAATAAAGCTTGTACCTTCATCCGGCTTACTAATAACACTAATTTTTCCGTGGTAAATATCGGCTATTTTTCTGACAATCGACAAGCCTAACCCGCTTCCGCTAATGTTTTTTGTCTTGTCGTTCTTAATTCTTACAAATTCTTTGAAAAGTTGTGCCGATTCCTCCTCAGTCATGCCAATACCGTTATCGGTAACTTTGATTATAACCCCTTCCTTATTTTTAGAAATGTTAACAACAACAGTTCCGTTGTCGCGATTGTATTTTACTGCATTGGAGAGTAAATTATTAAAAATAATTTCCATATCACCAGGATCAGCTTCGAATTCAATTTTCTCATCTGATTCAAGTTTGATGGTAATATTTTTCTGGATTGCATAAGGCTTTACAGTGCTAACCGACATTTTTGCGGTTTGGCGAAGATTCACTTTTTTAATTTTATCCTTGCGATTGTCAAGCCTGATTTTAGTGAAATCCAGAAGGTCCATCGTCAGGTTGCGCATACCTTCTATTCGATCGAGAGCCCTTTCTATCATTTTTTCGTAGGCAGCAATATCGTTCCCAGCCTGTTTTTCCTTCATAATATTCAGATATCCTTCAATTGCATTCAGGGGAGCTTTGAGTTCGTGGGATAATACAGACAAAAATTGATATCGAATTTTTTTGCCTTCCTGTTTCATTTTACTTGAAATCCTTCTTAAAAAAAGCTGCTTGGTGATATTATCAATTGAGGATTTTAATTCCTGGGGAGTGAAAGGTTTGGGAATAAAATCATAAGCGCCATCACTGGTAGCTTTTAGTGCGATTTCGAGGGATGCATACGAAGTGATCATTGCAACCATAATATTGTAGTTTTTTTCCCTGATATACTCCAATACCTGCATACCTTTTATTCCAGGGAGTTTATTATCGAGAAGAAGGATATCGGGCATTTCAACATCGATAATCTCTATTCCTTCCTCCCCACTAGCAGCTTCGAAGCATATAAAGTTGCAATCCTCATCCATAAAGGGATAGCTAACAATATGTTTGCTAAGTATCCTTGTAATGCCCGATCTGATTCCCGGTTCATCATCAACTACTAGGACTTTTAGAGATTCCATCCTTTATTTAATAAGTTTTTCAATTTCCTTTTTTAAGTGCTCTGGCCTCATTCCTTTTTCCAGATAAGTATCGGCTTTAATCCAGTTTTTATCTTCCTGGGAATTGTGCCCAAAATTCATTCCCGTTTCAGAAGAAACTGCTGTTGCAATAATTATGGGTACATCAGGATACTTTCTTTTCATTTTATAGCTAAGCACAAACCCACTATCTTCGCTTTCCATCATCAAATCAAGAATAGCCAAATCAGGTTTTAAAGATTCGAGAAGCTCTTCAGCTTCTTTCTGACTATCCGCTGTAATCACTTTGCAGCCCCAAAGTTCAAGCTGAAATTTTAATTGATACAGGTAATCTGAATCATCATCAACTACAAGAATTACTTTTCCTTCTATTTTCATGTCTATATTCTTAAGTAAGACTTCTGCGCGGTAACGTTATTGTAAAACAAGTTCCTGTGGGGCCTTTCATTGAGTCCGCATTCGACTCCACCTTTATATTTCCTTTGTGCATTTTAACAACGCCATATGCCGTTGCCAATCCAAGTCCGGTGCCTTTTCCAATTCCTTTTGTTGTGAAAAAAGGTTCAAAAACTTTTTCAAGATCATCTAGGTTAATCCCGGAACCATTATCGGATATTTTAATATTCACATCCATATCTGTGCCATCAAGTTCAACATTAATCCTTCCACCCCTTGGCATCGCTTCAAATGCATTTTTGATTAGGTTACTTACAACCTGAATCATTTGTTCTTTATCAATATCAGCAATTGGATCCATTAGTCTAGCTTCAATGTCAATCAACACATTTTCCGGCACCAAAACTGATGCAATTGAAATTCTGATCAGCTCATTTATGTCGGTTTCCATTTTGCTCACCTGATTTTTTCTTGCAAAGTTAAGCAGTCCACCAACAATTGTTTTACACCTCTGAGCTTGTTCAACTATCAGCTTGAGATCTGTCTGAATTGCAGATTCAGGCTCCGCTTCATCCAAAAGGATATTACTGTACATAATAACAACTCCTAGTGGATTATTTAATTCATGTGCAATACCGGCAGACAACTGACCCATATGAGCCAATTTTTCTGTTTGTTTCAGTGTTTGTTGAACACTAAACAACTTTTCGTTGGAAACTGCAAGTTCATTAATCGAAAAATGGAGTTTATCGATTGAATTGGGAAGGCACATCTCGATTTCTGCAAGGCCTTTAATTATAGCAATTGCATGGTTTCTGCATGTATCATATCCGCAGGCTCCGCAATTAAGATTATCATTTTCTTTAAACTTATTCATTGTCTTTAGTACTGCCCTGATCTCCTTTTCAGAGGGATCCATCATTCGCTGATCATCAGGTGAAAACGATTGAGATAAGTCTAGCTTTGAACCTTCTTCAATGGCCATTTTCCAACTTTCTTCATCAAAATTATCCATCTTATTGCTCAGATAATTCAGGACTTTGGCTCTCCGACTAAATTTCTTCCCGTTTTTTGAAGTACCGGGTCCCATTATACACCCTTCGCAACATAATAATGAAAGATGTTCTGTGGAGATTGCGCCTAGCTTATACTCTCGTATAGCTTCCTGAAAGTTTACCCTTCCTTCAGCAACAATAACATGGCTTTCAAGATCATCATCAGGAAGTCTAACAGTCTGCAACATTCCCCTGGACAGTGGAAAAATAGCACCTTTACCAGCTTTTGGCTCATCAAAATCGGAACGGAAATCATTCCTGGAATCCACTTCCTTCATATTGAAAAGTTTGCGCAATTCGGTAAAAGTTATCTGTTCGTCAAGTTCGTCAGTTTCAGCCTTTTTCGCAATGCATGGGCCGATAAAAACCATACGGAACTTTTTTTTGTATCTCTGCCTTAAGAATCTGGCAAGTGCTATCATGGGGGAAACCACCGGAGCCAGATTACCAATCATGTCTGGCTGATATTTTTCAATAAAACTTACAATTGCCGGGCAATCCGACGATATTACTCCTTTAACTCCACCTTTATGTAATAGTTTTCTGTATTCTGCTGCTACCAAATCGGCGCCAAATGCCACTTCAAACACTTTGGTAAACCCAAGTTTTCTTAGCATTCCTATAAGTTTCCTGTAATCATCAAATTCCGAGAATTCAGCAATAAAGCTTGGTGCAAGAAGTGCATAAACCTCCTCTCCTGAATCAAGCATATCATAAACTATGGAAGTAGAATCATTATATGCCTTGGCACCCTGACTACAAACCTGAGTGCAGTTTCCGCATGCAATACATCGCTCAGGCATAATCTCAGCCTGACCATTTACAATTTTTATAGCTTTTACCGGACATTCGCGCACACAGGTATAACAAACCCTGCAACGATCTTTAATTGAATAAACCAAATTATATTCCGAAAAGCTGCTCATATTGTTATAATAATACCTCCCTCGCTGTTAACCGGGTATGCAATAATTCCATGCTCTTTTTACTCATTGGCTCTGTCAAAAATTCCTCGTATAAAGCAATGACCTGCGGGTTTTTATGTGCCGGCCGGAACGTATCTTTATTTTCCACTTCATATAATGCTTTAATTCTGTTTTTAACAGCATCCTCATCCGATCTGATAGGCTGGCCGCCACCAGCAACGCATCCTCCTGCACAAGCCATAATCTCAATTATATGGTAATGTTTTTTCTTTAACCTTACCTCTTCAAGAACGCGAATGGCCTGATTTATGCCACTTACAGCTACAACATTAATTTCGGTATCAGAAAGTTTAAGCTTTGCTTCCCGCACAGGCTTGGATGTTCGAAGTTTTGGTAAGCCTGTTTCATCAAGCTCCTTACCCGTAGATTTAAAATAAATTGTACGAAGCATTGATTCCATAACCCCACCACTAACCCCAAATAATTTACCGGCAGAACTTATTCCTCCCATCGGTTCATCAGCAGGTTCAGGTTCAAGCAAATGAATATCTATTCCATGCAGCCTAATTAAACGGGCTAGCTCACGCGTCGTAATCACCGTGTCAATATCTGAGATGCCTTTGCGTGTCATTTCAACTCTTTGACTTTCAAATTTTTTCGCCGTACAAGGCATTATCGATACTGAAAAAATATTCGCAGGATTAATGTTTTCCTTCTCTGAAATCCAGGTTTTAATAAGAGAACCGGTAATTTGCTGCGGCGATCTGACTGAGGTAATATTAGGCAGTAAATCAGGAAGAAATTGCTCGGCATACTTAATCCAGGCAGGGCAATCACCAGTTATCATTGGCAAATTCTCACCTTTCTCCATTCTTCTGAAAAACTCTTCTGTCATTTCAAGAACATTAACATCGGCTGAAAATGAAGATTCGAAAACCTTACTGAATCCAATTTTTCTGAGTGCTGCATTAATAATACCATTTATGTCCTTTCCCCCTTTAAAACCAAATTCCTCAGCTAAAGAAACTGCAATGGTAGGTGAATACTGGGCAACCAGAATTTTATCAGAATTATTTAATGCGTATGATATTTCTTCAAACTGAGTTTTCTCAATAAGTGCGCCGGTTGGACACACCATAACACATTGACCACAGTTTATACAATTGGAAAAATTCAACGGGCGTGCCATAGCTGAAGCGACGATCAAGTCACTCCCTCTGCGTGTAAAATCTATACAGGCAACAGCTTGAGATTCCTCGCAAACTCTCACACAGCGACTGCATAATATACACTTTGCCGCATCTCGTACAATTGAGGAACTTGATTTGTCTATTTTAAAACTACTCTTTTTCCCAGGGATTCTCCTTTCACGAATATTCAGATCTTCAGCAAGTACCTGCAACTCACAATTCCCATTCCTCTCGCAATACAGGCAATCGTCGGGATGGTTAGATAATAGAAGCTCCACAATGGTTTTCCTTGCTTTAAGCACCCGTGGAGAGTGAGTATTGATTTTCATTTGATCTTCTACAACAAATGAACATGATGGAGTTAGATTTTGTCTCCCCTCAATTTCAACAACGCACATTCTACATGCACCTGTGGGAGTGAAATCCTTCATATTGCATAAGGTAGGAACCTGAATACCATTTCTTTGTAAAGCAGAAAGAATGGTTTCTCCCTTTTTTGCCTGTAACGGCCGATTGTTTACTTCTATATTATAAACCATATTTTATAGCATTATTTATAATATATCGCACTGAACTTGCAGGATTCATAGCATAATCCGCATCCCGTGCATTTATCTTCCACAACAAAATAAGGATGACGCGGAGTACCGAATATCGCTTCTGTCGGACATTTTTTAACACAAGCAGAACATCCCGTACAAAGCTCTATATCAATATAATAAGTTCGTAATTCTGTGCAGCGGTTGGATCTGCATTTTCTGTCAAAAATATGCTCTTCATATTCTTCCCGAAAATATTTTAGGGTACTCAAAACAGGATTGGGCGCTGATTGTCCAAGTCCGCATAATGAAGTATCCTTCATAACGCCTGCAAGGCTCTCGAGCTGCATAACTCCTTTGAAACGCTCAAGAGTAGTGTGTCCTGTCTCATCTATCGGTTTACGGGATATACTCTCAAGTATTTCTGACATTCTTCTTGTTCCTTCTCTACATGGGATGCACTTTCCGCAACTCTGCTTCTGCATAAAGTCCATAAAATACTTTACAATATCTAGAATACAAACATCCTCATCCATTGCAATAATTCCGCCACTTCCAAGACCAGCGCCAATAGATTTTAAGCTTTCAAAAGTAAGTGCAGTGTCAAGAAGTTCAGGCGGAATAACGCTTCCCGAAGGCCCGCCCAAATGAATCCCTTTAAATGCCTTTCCATTTGCCGATCCTCCTGCAATATCAAATAACATTGATTTCATTGTTACTCCAAATGGGACTTCGATCAGACCGGGATTTTTTATGCTACCTGATATTGCGAATATTTTTGTTCCTTTATTACCTTCAACACCAATTGTATTATACCATTTTGGACCTTTCCCAATGATCACCGGCACATTGGATAAAGTCTCAACATTGTTTATAATTGTTGGTTTTCTGTGAAACCCTGATGTTGCTGGAAAAGGAGGTTTCGACTGTGGCATTCCTCTTTTCCCTTCAAGGGAGTTAATAAGGGCTGTTTCCTCACCACAAACAAAAGCACCCGGACCTTTTTTAATACTGATATCAAAATTAAAACCGCTACCAAGAATATTATATCCAAGCAAACCAATTTCCTGTGCTCTTAAAATGGCGTTTTCGAGCATTTTTATTGATTGATGGTATTCTGTCCTGATGTAAATTATTCCTTTTGTAGCGGCAATACCATAAGCGGCAATTGCCATCCCTTCGATGAGCAGGTGTGGATCACCTTCCATTATTGCCCTGTCCATAAAAGCTCCCGGATCACTTTCTTCCGCATTACAGATCAAGTACTTCTGATCTGAAGGTGTATGCCCTGCTATTTTCCATTTCTTACCTGTCAGGTATCCGCTACCTGAACGACCACGAAGCCCACTTGATTCAACCATTTCACAGATCTCTTCAGAAGTAAAATTCTTGATTGTTTTTATGAAAGATCTGTATCCACCTCTGGCAATATAATCTTCAATTGATCGTGGATCAGTAATTCCAATATTTTTAAGAATTATTCTCTTTTGATCCTTCAGGAATCCAATCTCATCTAAAAAAGGAATGTCTTTATACCCTTCTTGCTTTTCATTTCTAAGCTGCCCAAGACATAAATCCGCAGGTATATTTTTATGAATTACATCGTCAAGCAAAGAAACTACCCTTTCTTCGGTAATATTTGAGAAATATAGCCTTGTTCTCCCCGGCAACTGTATGCATACTATTGGTTCCGCATTGCTAATTCCAATGCAGGAAGTATGAATGATTTCAGCATCGAAATTTCGTTCATCAGTATATTTGCATATTGTAGCGAGACTTTCTTCTGCCCCGGCAACAATTGCCTCTGTTCCCATCGAAACGATAATCAATGGGCGGCTTAACTTATCCCTTCTAAGATATTCAAGCTGGCGTAGCATTGAACCTGAATATTCTAAGCTATCCAGTTGTGCGATTTCTAGAAGAGATGTGTCTATTTCGTTATTTACAAGGGACTGTTCCATCATACATCCTCCAGATTCTTGCAGGATTGCAATACTGCTTTGAGTTTTACTTTTGTAAGTCTGTCATAATATTTTCCATTAATTGATATGACAGGTGCCTGGCCACAAGCACCAATGCAGGAAAGTACTTCTAGACTGAATAATCCGTCCCGACTTGTCTCACCATCATGTATGCCTAGAACTTTTTCTATTTCTTTTAAGATTTGCCCTGCTTCATTCATATGGCATGCAGTACCGTGGCAAACGCGTATGTGAAATTTTCCCGGTCTAACAAAACGAAACTGATTATAAAACGTTGATAAGCCATAAATTTTACTTGCCGGTAACTTTAAAGTTGATGCAATTTTTTTTAAAGATTCTTCTGACAAATATCCAAATTCGTCCTGCGTTGCCTGTAAAATTGGTATCAGACTATCGCGGCTTAAATCAGGGAATTTCTTTAATAGTTCATCCATTTTTTCCATTCTCTTAGGAATAAATTGGTTCCTAAACATCAATATTTAGACCTTCTTACAAATATAAAAAAATCTATTGTTATTTCATTAACATTGTTATTCAAATAACAATATAGTTTATTAAGTACAACCCAATTACTATGTAAGAGCCTATTAATCTGCATGTTAAATATATATTTCATATAATTAACTTTTGAAATATTAGCTATTTAGACATTGAATAAATAAATCACTTGGACAAGACACACTTGTAACATGCAGATTCACTGATTTTTAAGTTAGAATGAAATGGGCTTAAAACCATTACATCAATTGGAAATTAATTTGTAAATTTGCTTTCATAAAAAATTGCTTTTGTTAGTTCATGAATACGATAACCGAATTAGTGATTTGCTTGGGTAGCTCCTGTTTTGCCCGTGGAAACAAAAAAATACTTGAATCAATTCAACAGTATATTAAAGATAATCAGTTGGATGGTAGAGTTAAATTCCGTGGGAACCATTGCTTTGGTAAGTGTAATAAAGGACCAATTTTAAAAATCGGAGAAAATATCTATGAGCAGGTCAGTGTAGAAACTCTGAAGGAGATTCTGGACAAAGAATTCAGCTAGGTTGATAAGAATAGCTTTTTCTTTCCTTTTAGCATTTGCAGGAAAGATGAACAAACCAATCGAACTCTAAGTTCAATCCATTTCAAAACGAAATAAACAACTTAAAAATCAGGATTTGAAGCCTTTAGTTGAAATAATCGAGAAAAAATGTAAACTCTGCTATGCTTGTGTTAGAGCCTGTCCGGTAAATGCAATACAGGTTAGAACCGAACAAGCATTTCCCAGAATTATGCCAAATCGTTGTATAGGGTGTGGAAGTTGCATTCAGGTCTGTGCTCCTGATGCAATAGTTTACCGCGATTCGAAAGAAGAAACAAAAGCTCTGCTTAACGCCGGTGTTCCTGTCATTGCATTAGTAGATCCATCTATATCAGGCGAGTTTCCTGATATTGTCGACTACCGGAAATTTGTACAAATGATCCGGTCACTGGGATTTAGTCGGGTTTGTGAGGTTTCCTTTGGGGTAGATTTGATTGCAAAAGAATACTCGCGTTTATTCAGTGATTTTAAAGGTAAGTACTACATTATGGCAAACTGTCCTGTTGTAGTAGGGTATATCGAAAAGTTTCAACCGGAGCTAATTCCTAACCTGGCACCATTGGTTTCTCCCGCCATTGCAACGTCAAAAGCTGTAAGACATAAATATGGCAAGGACCTGAAAACGGTTTATATTGGACCCGTTATTGCCAGTAAAAACAAATCTGAAATGGGTGAAGATGATGGAGTAATTGATTCTTCGCTTACTTTCATTGAGCTTCGTGAACTTTTTAATGAGTTCAATATAGAAGAAAAACAGTTAGAATTTAGTGACTTTGACCCGCCTTTTGGTTTTACCGGAGATTTATTCCCTATTGCAAATGGAATCCTGCAGGCAGCGGGACTTGATGAAGGTCTGCTTACCGGAAGTTTCACGACTGTAGAAGGTGAAAGGGAAATGAAAGCCTCCCTGCGCCAGTTTCAGGATGAAGGCGATATAATAAACTCTCATTTCAATATTTTCTATACAGAGTACCTTATGGGTCCGGGTACCAGTAAAAAAGGAAAAAAATACATTCGTAGAGCCAGAGTAAAAACTTATGCAAAAAAAAGACATAAGAAATTTGATCATGTTGCATGGGTTAAGGAACTGGAAGAATATGGACATCTTGATTTTTCAAGAAAATTCACAAATGACGATCAACGTCTCTATCCCTCCGAAGAGCGGGTTCAGGAGATTCTTCTGGATCTGAGACAAGATGGAAGGGATGACATGGGTTGTGGTGCTTGCGGTTACGGATCGTGCAGAGAATTTGCTGTAGCCATTGCTAAAGGCCTTGCAACTCCTGAAATGTGTAACCATTATACCAACCGAAATCGTCAGGATTACATTCACTCTTTAAAGGTAAGTAACGATAAGCTTGTAACTGCAGAAAAAGCTTTAAGAGAATCTGAACAAAATGCCCGTAAGGAAAAAGAAGCAGCAAAGGAAGCATCAGAGATTACTGCAGCAATGTTGCAGAAACTTCCTTCTGCTATTGTAATACTGGATGAGAAGTTGAAAATTCTCCAGGCTAATGAAACATTCATCCAGATGCTCGGTGATGAAGCGCGTGAAATTAATGAAATTATTCCTGGTCTTGTGGGCGCTGATTTGAAAACTCTTCTTCCTTATAACTTTTACAATCTGTTCAGTTATGTTCTGATTAATAATGAGTTAATTCAAAATCGGGATATTACATTTGGAGACAAATTATTAAACCTTTCGGCATTTGTTATCAGGAAAGGGAAAATTGTTGGAGGTGTCGTGCGAGACATGGGCGCTCCTGAGGTACGTAAAGAGGAAGTTATAAAAAGGGTTACTGAAGCCATCGATAAAAACCTTGCACAGGTGCAGCAAATAGCCTTTTTGCTTGGAGAGGGAGCCTCGGAAACTGAAAGAATGCTACATTCTATCATTGAATTCTATAAATCCAATCCCCGTAAGGAAAAACCATAATGGACAGTAATATCTATATTGAAGTCAATTGTGCGCAAAAAAATTACGGTGAAGAACGTATTTGCGGCGATGTTTTTCTTTCAAGACGAATATCAGAAGAAGGCAGAACTATTGTTGTTTTGTCTGATGGAATGGGACACGGAGTTAAAGCAAATGTTTTGGCCACTCTTACTGCAACCATGGCGCAAAACTTCACTCTCGAGCATAAGGAACCGGAAAAAATCGCTGAAATTATTATGAATACTTTGCCTGTTTGCAGTGAGAGGCAAATGAGTTATTCAACCTTTACAATCATCGATATCCAGGATAACGGACCCGTTAGCATTCTGGAATATGACAACCCGGAAACCTTTGTACTACGCGGTAATAAAGTACTCGATCTGGATTGGAACTATCTTGTTCTTGAATCTGAAAAGAATGCAGGGAAACAAATCAGGACATGTGGTTTTACCCCACAAAAGGAAGACCGGATTTTTATCTGTTCAGATGGAATCACTCAGTCGGGACTAGGTGCTATGCAGTATCCTTTTGGCTGGGGGCTTGCTAGCCTGAAGGAATATATCACCAAACAACTTAGCTCTAATCCAGGTTTATCTGCCCGTAGGATTTCCGCAAAAGTTGTAAACATGGCCAACAAGATCGATGGGTATTTTAGTCAGGATGATACCAGCTGTGCAACAATATATTTTCGAAATCCGAGAAAATTATTGGTTTGTACAGGACCCCCTTATGAAGAGAATAAGGATGCTGAACTTGCCAGTGCTGTAAGAGATTTTGACGGGAAAAGAATTATTTCAGGTGCAACTACTGCGGATATTATTAGCCGTGAATTGAATATCCCCATCGAAGACAGCATGAGTTTTGATGATCCTGATCTTCCTCCAATTTCATACATGGAAGGAATTGATCTGGTTACCGAAGGAATTCTAACCCTCACCAAAGTAACCCGAATTCTTAAAGATTATAACAGCTCATACCCCATTGGAAAAGGTCCGGCAGATAAAATATTTTCTTTATTCAGAGAAAGTGATAAAATTCGTTTTATCATCGGAACCCGCATCAACATTGCACATCAGGATCCTAGTCTCCCGGTAGATCTGGAAATCAGGCGAACAGTAGTTAAAAGAATGGGGAAAATTCTGGAAGAGAAATATCTCAAAACAGTAACGATTGAATACATCTGATATATGATAATTATGTATTAATCAGCTTATTTGGCTTTCAAAAGACAAGTAAGGTCAAAAAATACCACAGATACGAGACAAGATATTCCTCATACCTGCGGTAAAAAGTTGTTACTATCAGTTTTGGCTCAGAAAAATCTATTCGAACTCAGCCAGAATTGCTTTTACTCCATCAGGAGCAACCCTTCCGAATGTTTTCTCACCAACCAGCACAACAGGTGCCAGACCACAGGCTCCCACGCATCTTAGACAGGATAAGGAAAACTTTCCATCGGGACTTGTTTCACCAACTTGAATTTTGAGTTGCTTTTTAAATTCAGCCAGTACATTTTCAGCTCCCCTTACGTAACATGCTGTTCCTGTGCATATTGAAATCGGATATTTACCTTTTGGAAGCATGGTAAAAAAGGAGTAAAAAGTGACCACTCCATACACTTTTGCAACCGGAACATTCAACTGTTCGGCAACAACTTCCTGTATTTCAGCAGGCAGATAGCCGAACTCATGCTGGCATTTGTGAAGTACGTTAATCAGTTCTCCACCTTCATTATTAAACGATTTGCAGATCTCATGAATCTTACTTATCTGTTCTTTTTTGAGTTCTATCTTTACACTTGACATGCGATTTTCTTTTAAAAGTTGATAATCATGCTAGATACTAAAAGTATTCTTGCTTTTATCGAAATAGTGAGTATGTAATAAATGATGTGCTTTTTCACTCATCGGTTTTCCTAGAAATTCTTCATACAGCTTAATTATGTAAGGGTTTTCATGGGATTTACGAAGGGTTTTATTGGCATCCTCAGCATAAATTGCTTTTGCTCTTGCTTTTAGAATTTTTGAATCACCGTGATGAAGTGGTTGACCACCTCCACCGATACAACCTCCGGGACAAGCCATAATTTCAATTGCGTGAAACTCAGAATGTCCTGCTTTTATATCTTCAAGGAGCTTTCTGGCGTTTCCAAGTCCGTGTGCAATACCAATTTTAAGTGGAAAACCACCAAAATCGATGGTTGCATGGCGGATTCCTTCAAGACCTCTTAGTTCGTCAAAATCAACTTTTGAAAGAGTTTTACCTGTATACAACTCAAATGCTGTGCGGGTTGCAGCTTCGATAACTCCTCCGGTGGTTCCGAAAATTACACCGGCTCCGGTTGATTCTCCCATGGGTTTATCGAAATCTTCGATCGGGAGTTTGTTAAATTGAATATTTGCCTGTTTTATAAGGAATCCAAGCTCACGGGTAGAAATGGAATAGTCAACATCAGGATTCCCATCAACTGCAAATTCATCCCTTTGGCATTCGTATTTCTTGGCAAGACATGGCATAATTGAAACAACCACCAAATCTTCACGTTTCACACCAATTTTATCAGCAAAATAAGTTTTAGCTATGGCACCAAACATTTGTTGAGGTGAGCGGGCTGTTGAAGGAATGTCCTTCATATCTGGAAAGTTATGTTCAAAGAAGTTTACCCAAGCTGGGCAACATGATGTAAGAATCGGAAGCTTTACATTTTTATCCCCCGCAAGAAATTTCCCAAGTCTGCCCAGTAACTCTGTTCCTTCTTCCATGATGGTAAGGTCAGCAGCAAAATCTGTGTCGAACACATAATTAAAACCAAGCGCCCGCAAAGCAGCAACCATTTTGCCGGTTACCAATGTGCCTGGCTCAAGCCCAAATTCTTCACCAAGGGCTGCTCTGACTGCAGGAGCAGTCTGAACTATAACTGTTTTTGTAGGGTCACTTAATGCGGCGATAACGTTACGTGTATGATCTACTTCAGTAAGTGCGCCGGTTGGGCAAACTGCTACACACTGACCGCAATAAGTACATGGAGAATGTTCAAGGTTCATTTCAAATGCAGGTGAAACCACCGACATAAATCCCCTGTTAATAGCACTCAAAGCTCCAACAGTCTGAAAAGTGTTACACATAGTTTCGCAGCGACGACACATGATACATTTGTCCATTTCACGAATGATGGATGGTGAGGTATCAAGGCGGTAGGTAGACATTTCAGCAAATTCCTGTCCCGGAATATCGCGAATACCAAGTTTTATGGCCATATCCTGCAAATCGCATTTGCCGGATTTTGCACAGGTAAGGCAGTCTTTTGGGTGATCTGAAAGGATAAGTTCCATTACAGTTCGGCGTGCATTTAAAACACGGATGCTACTGGTTTTTACTACCATTCCTTCGCTAACATCAGTTGAACAGGAAGATGCAAGATTGCGACGACCTTCAACCTCAACAACACAGATGCGGCAACCACCGGGTTTATTTTCAATGTTCAATCCCTTTAAATCCATATAACATAAAATGGGAATATCGATTCCGAGGGATTTTGCTGCTTTGTATATTGTTGTCCCCTTGGGTACTTCAACGGATTTACCGTCAATTGTTAATTTTATCTGGTCCATTTTTCAGGTTTATCTATAAATTATGATACTATTACTGCATCGAATTTACATTTTTCGACACAGGCACCGCACTTAATGCAAATTGCAGGATTGATTACGTGTAATTGTTTTCTTTCTCCGGTGATGGCACCTACAGGACATGCCCTGGCACAAGCAGTACATCCAACGCAATGCTCTTCAACAATTGAATAGGTCATGAGAGCCTTGCATTCTCCCGCCCTGCATTTCTTGTCGTGAACGTGCTCAGTATACTCAACCATGAAATTCTCAAGCGTAGAAAGTACAGGATTCGGTGAACTCTGACCTAAGCCACAGAGAGATGTATCTTTGATGACAAGCCCCAGATTCTTAAGTCTAGTGAGATCTTCGGCCTTACCATTTCCCTTGCAGATTTTGTCAAGCAATTCGTAAAGTCTTTTATTTCCTATGCGGCAAGGTGAACATTTTCCACAGGACTCTTCAACAGTAAAATCGAGGAAATACTTGGCTATGCTAACCATACAATCGTCTTCATCTAAAACGATCATTCCACCTGAGCCCATCATCGAACCATTTGCAACCAGGCTTTCATAATCTATTGGAAGGTCAAGATGTTTTTCGGTAAGGCAACCTCCCGAAGGACCGCCTGTTTGCACTGCTTTAAATTTTCTACCGTTTTTAATTCCGCCTCCAATCTCAAAAATAACTTCACGCAAAGTAGTACCCATAGGCACTTCGATGAGCCCTACATTATTTATTTTACCGGCAAGAGCAAAAACTTTTGTACCTTTTGATTTCTCAGTCCCAATAGATGAAAACCAAGCAGCACCCTTTAATAAAATGACAGGGATATTAGCAAAAGTTTCAACATTGTTAACATTGGTAGGTTTACCAAGGTACCCTGAAACCGAAGGAAATGGAGGTTTAAGCGTCGGTTCCCCACGGTGACCTTCCATTGAATGGATCAAGGCAGTTTCTTCTCCGCAAACAAATGCACCGGCTCCATATTTAAGCTCAATATCGAAATTGAAACCTGTTCCGAAAATATTCTTTCCAAGTAATCCGTATTCTCTTGCCTGATTTATTGCAGTTTTCAATCGTTGAATAGCAAGCGGATATTCTGCTCTGATATAAATTAGACCTGTATCTGAGCCTATGCAATACCCGCAGATGGCCATTGCCTCCAAAACTGAATGAGGATCACCTTCGAGTATTGAGCGGTCCATGAATGCGCCCGGATCGCCTTCATCTGCGTTACATACCACATATTTTTTATCAGAAACAGATTGACTTGAAAGTTCCCATTTTAGGCCGGTTGGAAAGCCTGCGCCCCCGCGACCCCTAAGTCCGGAATCTTTTATCTCTTTTATTACATCTACGGGTTTCATTTCTGTAAGTACCTTACCTAAAGCCAGATATCCATCGCGTGAAATGTATTCATCGAGTACTTCCGGATTAATAAAACCACAATTCCTTAGAGCTATTCTGATCTGCTTTTTGTAAAATCCCATGTGTTTGGAATCTTCAACAACTTCGTTAATCTTTGGATCAACATAAAGCAGACTTCTAACTTTCCGGCCTTTAATCACGTGCTCTTCAACAATAGTTTTAGCATCCTCAGGTTTCACCTGGACGTAAAAAGTATTATCAGGGGATACTTTTACTATCGGCCCTTTTTCGCAAAAGCCAAAGCATCCCGTCATTATTACCTGCACTGAATCCGATAGCCCTTTAGCTTCAATTTCGGATTTTAAGTTTTCAACAATTGCATCACTTGCAGAAGCCCGGCAACCTGTGCCGCCGCATACCAGAAGATGCATACCATATTTTGACATTTTTTATTCCTCCTTATATTCTTTTGAGTCAATTGTTTCATAGTTTACCGGGATAATTCCATCAACAAGTTCTCCGGTTTTAATATACTTCTCGATGATTTCATCGGCTTTTTTAAGTGTAAGTCCACCGAAAACCACAGGATCCTGCCCAGGAAGTTTAACCTCTATTGTAGGTTCAGCATAGCAGTATCCCATACAACCGGTTTGCGTGACCACCCCGTCAATATTTCTGCGGTCAAGTTGTTCAATAAAAAAGTCCATTATAACCTTTGCCCCAGCCGCAATTCCGCACGTTGCCATTGCAACTTTAACCTGCACGTGGTTTTCTGGGTCATTGGCTTTTTCACGGATTTCAAGACCGCCTTTGATTTCGTCTCTTTTCCTTTTAAGGTCGGAAAGTGATGTTATTTGCGCCATTTTTAATTGATATTTGGTATTATTTATATTCTTTAGATTTGCAATTATATTTAGAAATCAGGTATTTAAACAATTTATTCCTTTTCAATAATCACGATCAAAATTAAGAAATTCTCTCCAGTGTTATTTCAAAAACAATAATTTATACTAAGTCTTAGTAAGGGTTTTTAATAATTTAGTAAATGCGATCTCATGTCAAATATTACTACACTATTTTACTGCCCCAATACAACTCAGATTCTGAGTAATCATCTCTTTCACATCTTGCATTAAATTATTATCTGTCAGGTTATTAACCTCAAATAATACCTTAATCTCGCGTGTATCGATGCAAAACTCACCATTATCGGACTTATGAAAATAAACAAAATCAATATCAGGATTTGCCATTATCAGAATCTTGATAACTCCAGCTATATCGCCCATTGGCTGCCGATCGACATGATGCAAACTGAAACTTGCACTTATCTTTGTTCCCATACCTTCAATTGACTCTACTTCCACTCCGCCATCCGACATCTCTGCATGTTGCTTCAGGAAAGCCAGTCCTAATCCAACCTTTCGGGTGGTTCTGCTTGTTGTATACGGATCTGTAACTACCTTAAGCATTTCTTTAGGTATTCCGTTGCCATTATCTGAAATTTGAATTTTGATAAAATCTTCATTTTCAGACTCATTTATTAGAATTTCAATAAGATTTGCTTTAGCACGAATCGAATTCTGAACAATATCCAATATATTGAGAGATAACTCTTTCACTGTGCTATTATTTTTCTTCCGTTAATTCCTGCAAGTGTCATTCTAATTTCCTGAAATCCTATTTTTTCCATTTCGAACATAGTAGTACTAGTACCAATATCCTTAATATAATGAGCATCAGACCCGGTCATCATCCTATATTTGAGAAGTTCTGGGTGAATATTTCGAAAATCAGCAACTGAAGTTTTTTTAGAAACTTCCAGTGCATCAACCTTCAGACCTTCCGGAAAGAACCCAAGTTGACTGAAAATGCTGTTTTTCATCCTGTCGATATGCGCAGGAATAAATATTCCTCCCAAAGCGTGCACAAATTGTTCTACTTCCTCAATAGATTTATTGAGTGCACCGAAGAGCAACTTGTCCTCTTCATAAATAATCTGTTCATTCTCATCAACCTGAACCTGATATCCAAACTTTTCAGGATCATTTTTAATATCAGGAAGGTGTTCGTCAAGGAATTTCTGGAGAATGGATAGTTCTTTTTTATCTTCAAGGAACGCGAGACAATGCACTTCTTCCTTGGTTGTTATTTCCGTTCCCTGCAAGACAAATATTCCATATTTTTTTGCTAGTTTTTTTATGATTCCACAATGTCTTGTTGTGTTATGGTCAGTTATTCCAAGGATATTAATACCTTTTAGAGCAGCAGCTTCAAGGATTTTAACCGGACTCATTTCCAGATCACCACAAGGTGAAAGAACAGTATGAATATGCAAATCGGCGCGGAAAACAGGCATTTTATTTTAATAATTCATATAAACGACCACAAATTGTAAACGTATCCAAATCAGTACCAAGTAATGGCAATTCCTCCTCTTCAGATTTAAGGATTGTATCGGCATCAGGTACCAGTCCCTTTACAAGAATTATAGCTGGAAGATCCTTTAGACCTGCAACAGCAAGAATATTTTTATGAGTCTGAAGTGTTAGCCATATTTGACCTTCGGTTGCATTCCCCATAACATCGCTTAAAAGGTCGGAGACATAGGCTCCGGAAATTTCTTTATCGAGGGAGTTTTTAGCCGAAAAAACTTTAAGCTTAAGAGCTTTTACTATATCATTTGTTGTTAGCATATCTATTTTTTTTGAGGGATGATTCCCTATACCTATATCAAATGATGTAACCGAATTATTTATCGGAACATCTGTGTTTCATCTTCAGCGCCCATTTTATTACAATTTTTCTGAAGTCTTTCAGATCCCCAGATACTTTCAGTTATTTTTTTTGCATGTTCAGTGCTAAGTTTATTTTGCTCCACCATTACCTGTTGCATAAATATACAGTGGGAAACCTGCGCCCTTCCCTGCACAATATCTTCTGACAATGTCTGACAATTGGGAGCCCCACAAGCAGCGCAATCAAATCCGGGCAAAAAACACATTAGCCTCCGTTTTCTTTCCATTTTCCTGAGAGCTTTTGATATATCCTCATCAAGTTTCTCGATTGGTCTGGGTTTAACCTTTCCAAAGAAACAATCAGGGCTCAAGTCTGTGGTGTATGCGCTATCTGTTATTTGCTTAGATTTTTCATTAATTTTATACTCGTTTGCCCTCTTATTGAGTCGCTCAACAGTCAGAAATCGGTTTCCACTGATGAGAATTCCTCCTGCACAGCTTTCATCGCATGCACGCAATTCAAGAAAGTCAATATCTTTGAACTCATCGTTTTCTAATCTTTCCAGGAATTCTGTTACATTCCTTATTCCATCAATTGCAAGTGACCTGCCTTGTGCATGATTCGATTCTCCCCTAGTAAGTGACCATAAAATACTTCTGGAACTGGGGAGTTTTTCGAAATCAGATGAACTAGGATCCCCATCATATTTTTTCAAATGCTGAAGTATACGGTTATATAAAAACTTCATATTAATAACCCCATTAACAGCAGATTCCTCTTCTCCCACCGGACTCTTAATTGCAGCAATTTTAGCTGCACAGGGAGTAACATAAAACAATCCAATATCTTCAGGAGAAATTCCTTCTTGCTCTAGTTTTTTTCTATAGTATAATGCAGAAACATCTATTGGAGGTTTAACGCGTAATATATTGTCTACCAATGCCGGAAAACTTACCTGAATTAAGCGCACCGTTGCCGGGCAAAATGAAGAAATTAAAGCTTTGTTTGGATTTTCCTTCTTAAACTGTGAATAAGCCTGCAGAACTGTTTCAACAGAATTTTCGACCTCATAAATATGGGTAAAACCTATTTCCTTGAGAGCTGAATATATCTGAGAATTCGTTATTTCTTCAGGGAACTGGCCTATGAGAACAGCTGGCAACAAGACAACTCTGACAGGGAAATTATTGATCATTCTCAGATCATCCTGTTCGACAATTATAGCCCTTACAGGACAAGCTTTATAACACTCTCCGCAATCAACACATCGATTATCAATTATCTTTGCTTTACCATCCCTTACTCGTATAGCCTGAGTAGGGCAAACTGTCATGCAGTGAGTACACCCAATACAAACCTCATCCAACACTTTGAGTGCGTGATGGAAATCCTTTTGATGATTATTTGCCTGCATTGGTTCGGAGATAATGAATAAGTTCAACTTTTGTGCCTTTTCCTGGTTCAGAAGAAATTAATAATTTATCAGCATTACGTTTCATATTAGCAAGACCCATTCCTGCGCCAAAACCCATTTCCCTAACCTGAGGAGAAGCTGTTGAAAAGCCTATTTCCATGGCTTTTTCAATATCCGTAATCCCAGGTCCTTTATCATCCAGAATAATATGAATGCGGTTTTCGTCGATATTCACATCAATTATTCCCGAAAATGCGTGAGCAACAATATTAACTTCAGCCTCATAAAGGGCAACCACAATGCGCTTTGAAATTGTGTGATCTATATTCAGCTGCTTAAGAATTTTTTTAACAGCACTTGATGCATTACCTGCATTAGTAAAATCTCCACCTGCTATTTTAAATTTTAACTCCATTGCTTAATAAACAGGCTTAACACCAGCTTTATAAAGTTCACCTGATATTTTAAAAACAGAGTAAGGACTCTCCATCAACATGATACCGGTATCTTTTGCCAATGCAATGATGTCGCTGTTAATTTTCTTATTTCTGGCAAAAATTATAAATGAAATATCTGACATCTCTGCTGTCCTAACAGCCTGTAAATTAGCAAGTCCAGTTATCAACAGAACATTTTCCTTTTCTACTGTCAGAACATCACTCATTAGATCGGATGCAAATGCATGTTCCACCTGACTTGCCTGTTTCTCATGGCAACAGAGTATAGTACCATCAATTATCTCCGAAATTTCTTTAATCGTCATTTCAAGTTTCTTAAAAGATTTATTGTTATTTGAATAACAATAATATTTGTCAATTTATTTCAAATTTGATTCCGCAAAGATAAAAACTGTTTCGTTATTAGAATAACATTGTTATTG
Organism: Bacteroidales bacterium; assembly: GCA_038316435.1. GTDB lineage: Bacteria > Bacteroidota > Bacteroidia > Bacteroidales > JACJXF01. The sequence goes on from JBBQAQ010000014.1 coordinate 39,975, forward strand.
GAATAACATTAATATATATGTAATCTAAATAAGAGCGTGTCATTTTTTGGTAAAATAGGAGGTCGTTTTTCCAATTAAAGGTTTGCAATTTTTTTAAGCGGAATACATTTTTCAAAATCCGGAATGCTATAGTTTAATATTTATAGGCATTCCATGCAAATTCGAACTATAAATATAAGATAAACTACTTTTTTAGTTTTCTACCTACTTATTTAGTTAATAAACTAATTATTTAGTTTAAATTTGTTAATTAATTATGAAAATCATCTTTTATGAAAGAGCTAACAAGAGCTGAAGAACAAGTGATGCAAATTTTGTGGGAAATTGAAAAGGGATTTGTTAAAGACTTAATATCTCGTATGGAGGAGCCAAAACCAGCCTACAATACTGTTTCAACCATTGTCAGAATACTCGAAACAAAAGGATTTGTTGGACATAAGGAGTTTGGAAAGTCGCACAGGTACTTCCCTCTTATAAGGAAAAAAGACTACTCTCGCGAAAGAATGAATGAAATGGTAAAGAATTATTTTGGGAATTCGGCAAGTCAGGTGGTTTCCTTCTTTACTAAAAACAAGAATATTGAAATTAAGGAGGTGGATGAGATTATTAAGCTATTAGAAGACCTAAAATCCAAAAACCATCAATGATTTTCTAATTTATGCTCTAAAGTCAATATTAACACTTGGGCTATTTGCATTTGTATACAGGATAGTTCTAATTAAAGACGGCAACTTTGGAATAAGGAAAATTTTTAAATGAACAAGTTAAAAGGAATATAAATCGTTTTCCGAATGACTTTATGTTTCAGTTAAATGAAGAAGAGATATTAAACTTGAGGTCGCAAATTGCGACTTCAAGATGGGGTGGAAGGCGCTCTTTTCCATATGTATTCACCGAACATGGCGTTTTAATGCTTTCCAGCGTATTGAACTCAGATATGGCAATAAAAGTGAATATTCAGATCATGCGTGTTTATGTGAGAATACGGGAAATGATAATGCTCAATAGTGAAATTTTAAGCCGGCTGGAAAACATGGAAAGAAGGCTACACGAAAATGACAATCAGGTAATTACAATATTTGAATATTTAAAACAATTTGAACTCGAAAAACAAAACAGCTTGAAACAGAAAAATAGGCAGAGGTTAGGGTATAAAATTGGAGGTGATTAAGTACTAACTTGTACCACTCATAACGAGTTCACTATGTTTGATCCCTTTAATTGCTTTGAATTTATTTGCGAGATTAATGATTTTACCTGAATTCCCTTTCACACCTATTACTTCAATGCAGTTGTGATCATCTATATGGATATGCTGTCCGGCCAGAATCAAACAATGATATTCATGCTGGAGTTTATTGACACTTGCGTGAAGTTCTTTGATGTGGTGATCATAAGTAATTACAATTGCTCCGGTAACCTCCTGGTCTTTGGTCCATTTTTCCTCAATAATATTTTTCTTAACTAAGAATCTGATCGCCTGTGAACGATTGGAAAAGCGATTATTTTCAACCATTTTGTCGAGTTCATCGAGTAGACTTGAATCCAAAGATACACCAAAGCGCTTAAGCGACATATTGTTTGGTTTTAGGTATAAAATTCCTTAATTCCATTTATGAGTTTATAAGGTGTGCCTGGCAGGCAGCTCCAAATCCATTATCAATATTGACAACACTGATTCCACTGGCGCAAGAGTTCAGCATAGAAAGAAGTGCAGATAATCCTCCAAAATTAGCGCCGTAACCAATACTTGTCGGGACACCAATAACAGGTTTATCAACTAATCCGCCAACAACACTTGCCAATGCACCTTCCATTCCTGCCACTGCAATGATAACTCGCGCTTCCCTGAGGATTTCAATACGGTGTAACAATCGATGAATTCCTGCTACACCGACATCAAATACCGGAACGACATTATTTCCAAGAAATTCAGCTGTAACTACTGCTTCTTCGGCAACAGGAATGTCAGATGTGCCTGCTGTTACGACACATATAGTGCCCGTCTTAACAACGGGTCGAATTGGTTGATAAACGAATGTCCTTGACAGAGGATGATATATTGCAGATGGAATATTTTTAATTAAAATATCGGCCATTTCCTGGGGAACGCGGGTTGCAAGAATATCCTGATGTTGTTCATGCATTCGAATGACGATTTTCTCAACCTGATCAATAGATTTTCCTGCTGCAAATATTACTTCCGGGATACCTGTTCTGGCTTTTCGGGACAGATCGATTTTAGCAAATCCCAAGTCTGCCATTTCGTAGGAAGTGAGTTGGGTCATAATGGTGTCTACATCGACATCGCCCTTTTTATACTGCTCGAGCAAAGTTTTAATGTCCATTAGTTTGAGTTTTTAGCTTTGATCAGTGATTCGGATAAGTTCATTCAGCGATATTTAATTTGCAAATTGTTTCATTAGCAACAACACTGATGCTAACATTATGCGCCATGGCTAGTTTGGAGAGGTCATCGTATTCAGGTTTTGAATTAATAAGTTTCCCATTTAAAAAACTATTTTTCACCCGCACTATTCCATAGGAAGTTTCAACCAAAATCTCCTTTCTTTGGAGCATTGATTTCTGAACATTTGTTTCACGAAGTCCAATAGTGGTAGTATGTTTAAACACTATTTCTTTTAGAGTACTTACCTTATCCTTTCCTGAAAGAACGCTGAGAACATTAGCCGATCGGGATTTTTTCATGACTACAGGAGTTAGAAATACCTCACTTGCCCCTGCATCAAAGAGAAGGTTAGCAACATGTTCAAACCATTCAGGATTCATGTCGTCGATATTGCATTCCAGCATTACTACTTCTTCAATAAGCAGGTCTAGCGGTGTTGCCGAATCTATTTCAGCTAGATAAACTCTTAGGATATTAGGCAAATCGGTGTCACGATGCCCAATTCCATAACCAGTTTTAAGAATTTTAAAATTCATTTTATCAGTAAACCGGCTTACCGTGGATACCAGAATTGCAGCTCCGGTTGGAGTTGTGGCTTCGTGATTCACTGCTCCCGTTTTTACAGGGATGCCTTTAAGTATCTCGGAAGTGGCAGGTGCTGGAACAGGCATTTTCCCATGATCACACACAACAAATCCCCCTCCTAATTGAACCGGAGAGGAGATTACTTCATCAACCTTCAGGTAATCAAGGCAAATTGCTGCACCAACAATATCTGCAATTGAGTCAAGCGCTCCCACTTCATGAAAATGAACTTTTTGCAAATCGATCTGATGAACTGAGGCTTCAGCATGCGCTATCAGACTGAAAATTTTTAATGCGGATTCTTTAACTTTGTCTGATAAACTGCTTCTGTTAATGATATCTTCAACCTGTTTAAGGTAGCGGTGGTGTTCAGTATCCTGATTTACAATTACAACCGTAGCTTTGGTTCCACTTATTCCTTTTCGTTTATCTTTTGTAATTGCAAGATGAAAGCCTTTGATATTTAGCTTTGCCAACTCAGTTTTAAGGTACTCCGGATCAACGCCAAGGTCTAATAGTGCGCCTAGATTCATATCTCCACTTATACCAGCGAAGCAGTCGTAATATAGAATTTTTGTCAATTTGAATTTATTTTCGTTTCGGCTTTCTGAACGCTGATTACCCTATTCATTTTACCTGATACCAGACCTTCTTCATCAATTTCAATCCGGTTGAATCCAATTTCTTTTATCTTTTCAATCACATTGTCCTTTATCAACATAAGCCTTTTCAAATCTTCAGGCTTTACTTCAATTCTTCCAAAATCTCCATAATGACGCACTCTTACGTCAGCAAATCCTGAGTCATTAAGGAAATTTTCGGCTTTTTCAATTTCCATAAGTTTTTTTCTGGTTATTTTGTGGTTATAAGGGACTCTTGAACTAAGGCAGGGACTTGCTGGCTTATTGCGGTTTGGAAGATTATAAAAAACCGCAATTTGGCGTATTTCAGATTTAGTAATATTGCACTCAGCAAGAGGTGAAAAGACGTTATAATTCATTGCAGCTTCCAATCCGGGTCGGTAATCACCCAGATCGTCTACATTTGTTCCATTAAGTACTCTATACCCGGGATATTTATCAACTATTGTTTGTAAATCATTGTATAGGTGATCTTTACAGAAGAAACAACGGTTTATTGGATTTTCATTATATCGAATGTCGTCGAGTTCGCTGGTAGTAATTACCTCTAAAGTTATTTTATATTGTTTGCTAAACGACAGGGCTAATTCAAAATCTCTGGATTTAAGACTCTCTGATCTGGAAATAACAGCAATTGCCTTTCCATTTCCCTGAACCATGTTGGCAAGATATAATACCAAAGACGAATCAATTCCTCCAGAAAACGCAACAATAGAGCCTTCTCCAGAGGTTAACCACCCTTTTAAAGCATCAAGTTTTTCACTAACTTTCCGGTTAAGTTTTAACATAGATTTGTAGTTTAACTATCTTTCAAAATTCTGAAATTAACCAATCCCTTTAAATAAAAACGTGTTACTTTTAAAATAAAGGTGTTACAAACCTATATATTTTATTTCACAATCCAGTGAGAATAGAAATAATTAACAGGATGAAAATCAAAAGTGTAAAGCTGGGTAATTAAAACTGAAATCTAATTTCTTTGAATATCCATTTCATCGATCAGGTATCCGGCTTTGGCGTATTTATCGACAATAAATAGCACATATCTGATATCTACTGCAATATTCCTGCAAATTGAAACATCATAGTAAATATCGCTCATGGTACCTTCCCAGTTACGATCGAAATTTATGCCGATAAGTTGACCGTATGCATTCAGAATCGGGCTTCCAGAATTACCGCCAGAAGTATGATTAGAAGCTGAAAAACAAACAGGTATCTCTCCATTTTTATCAGCCCATTGGCCAAAATCCCGGTTATTGTATAAATCGACTAATTTGTATGGCAGGGCATAATTAACTGTATCGGAGCGATATTTTTCAATTATCCCTGAAAGAGTTGTTGAATATCCGTATTCTATTCCATCCTTTGGATTATACCCTTCAACTTTACCAAAAGCCACCCTCATTGTGAAATTTGCATCCGGGTAGAAAACTTTTGCTGATTCCATTTCACGAAGTCCCTTTACATAAGTACGATACTGGATTTGCATTTCAGCATCTAAGACCTTAAAATAAGGAACTATTAAATTTGAATAAACATTGGCAAACGACTTGTATACACCAATTACTGGATCCTTGAGCAGTTTTTCATTGATTTTTTTACTATCTCTAGGGAATTGATCGAGTAATGTCAGAAGTGCCTGCTTATTGCTAAATACAGATTTCCGGAAAGTTTCATTAGAGTATTTCGAAAAATCACCTTTGTATTTCTTCTGAATTTCCTGAAATAAATCCGGATAGAAAGATTCATTTATATCTTGATAATAGAACTTCAACGTAGACGCCATAATCTGCTCATCTATAACTTGTTTGTAATTTTTAAAGAAGCCTACGACGCTTGATTTATATTTTTCACAAGCTTTTATCATTTCCTCATTACTCAATTCACTGGTTTCCGTGCAGAATGCACTAAAGTCGAGAGCAAAATCGATAAGCTCGGTAGCCATTACAGCTTCTCCCCAATACTCATAAACGAGGGAATATTTTGAAATTTCATTGTTAAGGGCTCTCAATTCAGGGATGACTTTTCCATACTCAGCAATTCTTTCGGGGCTTGACTGAGTCCAGGTCTGAAAATTATCTTCTATTTCCCGCTTTTTTGCAAGAGCATCAGTACTTTTAAGACCTACAATTACACCCTCCCACTTTTTCCATGCGTTACTGATTGTTCTGTACTTGGAAGCGTACATAATCCGGGTGGTATCATCGTGTTTCATGTATTTATCAATAATTCTAAGACAGGCATCTCGCACAGCCACCTTTTTCGGCAAGCTTGTATTCAGCATATAGCTTATTTCATCTGAAATGATGTATTCATCAGTTGTTCCCGGATATCCCATCACCATTGTAAAGTCGCCTTCTTTAACTCCTGCTGTTGATATGGTAAGGTGTTTTTTGCTTTTGTAGGGCATGTTATGCACTGAATATAGAGATGGCTCATTATCCTTTCCAGCGTAAATTCTGAAAAGGCTAAAATCACCCGTATGTCTGGGCCAAACCCAGTTATCCAAATCTTCTCCATAGTTTCCAACTGCATTGGGCGGAGCTCCTACGAGACGAACATCAGTATACTCCTGATAAATGAACATATAGTATTCATTTCCAAAATAGAAAGGCTTAATGACCGCTTTATAACTGGTATTATTCACGGATTCTTTTTTGAGAAGGTCTATTCGTGTATTAACAATACTGTCACGAACCTCTTCATTGTCAGTGTTTTCTACAGATTCGAGTATTTTTTGAGTGACATCTTCAATACGAATAAGAAAAGTAACTTTTAAACCTGCATTGGGAAGTTCTTCACTGCGGTTCATTGCCCAGAAACCGTTGGTCAGGTAGTCATTATCGACAGAACTATGAGATTGGATAGCACCAAATCCGCAATGATGATTCGTAAGTAATAAACCGTCTTCAGAAATTAATTCGCCTGTGCAACCTCCACCGAAAATTACGATTGCATCCTTTAAGGAAGCCTGATTAATGCTATAAATATCTTCTGCAGAGAGCTTCAATCCTTCCTTCTGCATTATGTCGATATTATATCGCTGAAGGAGCATTGGTATCCAGAGACCTTCCTCTGCTTTTAATTGTGTTATAGTTAAGGTCAGTAAAACTGCAAGAGTTAGTTTTTGAATATTCATCATAACAAAATTTATTTTAAAGGGATGATGGAACCCACATGTTGCTTAATTACATTCATTTTTGTTTATGTTTTCCGAAACATGCGGGTTTCATGAGTAATTACTTTAATCGGTTAAGCCATATTTGTTACTAATTTAACTTTTTAATTTAAGGTGTGGAAATCTTATCCAAACTAAATTAATTTAAATTTTATCAATGAAGGGCTATATCTGGGTAGGATACCTAAAACTGATTAAATAAAGTCCTCCAACTCCCGATAAAGCTTTTGAACAGGCAATCCCATGACATTAAAATAGGAACCATTAATTTTTTCGATCCCTATAAATCCAATCCATTCCTGAATACCGTATGCGCCGGCTTTATCAAATGGTTTGAAAGTTTTGATATAATGAGTGATTTCTTCAGGGGATAAATTCGAAAAATACACTTCAGAATGGGAATAAAATGTTTTTGTCATAGACTTTTTACGTAAGCAGACACCAGTAATTACCTCATGCATATTCCCTGAAAGTGCTGTCAAGATATTAAAAGCATCTTGTTCGTCTGTAGGTTTATTAATTACCCGATTCTTGAGCCAAACTATGGTATCGGCAGTAATATATATCTCATTATCTGGTATTTCACCATAAGCTATGGATTTTTTCTCTGCTAGGTATAATGGGATTTGAAATTTGTCTAATCCCGGTGGATAATCTTCTTCAATTTCAAGCGGGATTGCAAGTTTATAAGGTATTCCAGCCTCTATCAAAAGACTTTTTCTCCGTGGGGATTGGGAAGCTAGGACTAGTGTAAAATTCTTAAGTTTTTCGTTCAGCATAAAGCTCAGATAATTTGGTGCAAGAGGATATAACGCACCACAAAAGCATATAGGATTCCTGTGAGCATAATGATTTTGGTTATCTGACTTGCCCGATAAAAATCGTTTTTATCCTGAGCTTTAATAATTTTATAAAGCAGATACAGCAAAGGAGCAACTAAAAACACAAGGAAATACGAAGCCGTTAGGTAGTCCAAAGAAATCCCCCGATATAATAGAAACCGAATAAAAACTAAAGTCAGAAGAAATAAACATATAATTATAAGGGAGGAAATTACAATTTTTGTACTCTTTCGGCCGATTACAATAGGTAAAGTGTTCATTCCAAATGCGCTATCTCCCTCGAAATCTTCAGCGTCTTTAATAATTTCGCGCAATAATGTTGTAAGAAAAGCAAAGAATGAAAATGCTGCAATATTGAAAAATATGTAATTAAAATTTGCCTGATAACTAAGCATGATAATACCATACTTGGCATTTAACAGAGGCATCTCGTATAGGATGACCAAAAGTGGTACAATACCTGTCATAACACTTACAACAAGATTACCAACCAGAAATTGCCTTTTATAGTTAGTTGAATAAAACCATAAAAGTCCGGCAGCGAGCATGAATATTATCGAAAGCTCAGGAACCTTAATATAAAATGAGAGGTAAATACCAATTACAATTCCGGTAAAATTGAGCAGAAAGTGCATCAGCATGGCCATGCGACGCTGAATACTTTTGTCGATTACGACCTTACCTGGCCTATTGAGACGGTCAGTTCCAGTGTCGAAATAGTCATTTATTACATATCCGCCTGCAGCGATTAATACCGTCGATAAAACCAAAAGGAAAAAACGAAAGCCATCTAGTTGGAGATCAAAATTGTTGATTTTTAAGAAAGGGAATATAATGCAATACCTCATGATATATTGCGTAGCGGCAATGATCAGGAGGTTCTGAAATCGGATCAGACGGAGAATGGCTAAGATATTTTGCATTTTCTCGAACTAAAAAATTATTAAACTTTTTTCAAATCAGAATCAAATCTGATATTAACTGCAAAAAATAGTTACTGGATTTATAAAATGCTATTCACAATTAGCAGAAAATTACCAGCTAAAGGCATCATCATCCATCCATTTACCTTGTAGTCGAAGTACCTGTTCCATCACATCTCTGACGCAACCCTCTCCTCCCGCTTTATCGGAGATATATGATGAGATGGCCTTTATTTCTTCCACAGCATCTGAAGGACATGTCGGAACCCCCACCATCTTCATTACTTCATAATCTGGCAAGTCATCACCCATATATAGGATATTTTCAGGCTCCAGATGGTATTTAAACATAAAATCCTTGAAATCGTTCAGCTTATTATGAGAACCAAGATAAACGTCTGTAACACCCAAATTGTGAAACCTAAGTCGTACAGATTCTGATTTGCCACCTGAAATAATACAAATTATATATTTTTTTCTGATGGCATAGAAAACTGCATATCCATCCTTAATGTTCATGGTACGCATCATGTCACCGGATGGATGTAAAAAAACTTTAGAACTTGCGAAAACTCCGTCTACATCAAATACAAATGCTTTTACTTTTGCAAGATTTTCTTTAAAATTACTCATTTACGGAATTATTTTTCTTAAGTGATTGAGTATGTTGAATGCTTTGGCTTGTAAATGTATATAATTTTTGTAATAGTGGCTGGTTTTCGAGCATCTTAATATGCTTTTCAATAATATTTGTATCGTTCCTTATGGCAGGGCCTGTCTGCTCTTCAGAGGGATTTGATTCAAGAGCTTTTCTGAAAGTTTCTTCAATCAAAGGTCTGAGTAAGGTCTGATCAAGCTTTTTCTGATTCAGAATTTCAGAAGAAAGGGCAAGCATATGGTTTGTAAAATTATTGGCGAAAACTGCTGCAAGATGAATCCACCTCCTTGTTTCAGAGTCAGTTAAATAGACGTTTTCGGAAATTGAACGTGCAATTTCTTCTATTTCAGCTAGTACAACTGGATTATTAGCTTCAATTAGAAAGGGGGATTTAGCCATGTTTACTGCAGTGTTTTTGCGAATAGTCTGCAATGGATATAAAACACCATATCTCGTAAATTTTGTTCCAAACACTTCCAATCCGTGACTACCTGCTGTATGGACAATAAGTGAATTTGTGATTTTTAACTGTTCCAGAATCAAAGGTACCGACAGATCCGGTATGGAAACAATATACAGATCAGCACCTTGCATAATTTCCTCAATTGATGTAGTGAATTCCGCATTAGCAGGATCTGCTAGTATTTTGGCTGATTCTTGAGTGCGACTATAAACCTGAATTAATTTATAACCAGCGTTACACAGGCTTTTAACGATGTGTGATGCCACATTTCCAGCACCAATACTTACGAAACTTTTGTATAGGCTCATATTATTTTATGGGGATACCATAAAAGTAAGAAGGAAATCAGGAAATGCAAAAATAAAAATCAGATCAGGAACTTCGAAGTTTGAGCAATTTTTCACACATCTCATAGTTTTCCTGAACTTCATAATATTTTAATAAGTTCTTGAAAAAAAGAGGGTTATTGTATTGAGGATGAGCTTTATCGAATTTAAGTTTCCCGTTTACAGTTTGAGCAAAAAGCTTTTGGGATTCATTCTGATCCGATTGATTAAGTTGCAGCTCAGCGGTTGCCTCAGGGAAGAGATGCCTGTATTTTTTAAGAAAATCAGTTAATTCGAGCTGCATATTAATAAAATCGGAGTTTTCATCCAGGAGTTGCTTATTCAGTGCATATTTATTATCGAGTTCCAGTTTGAGTATTTGCGATGGATTTTCAGACAACATCTTTTCGATTTCATCCTGATTGCTCTTAATATCAAAATTATTCTGACTCACGTGCTCCTTTAGGACTTTAAGCAATGTATTTATGAGTTTATTCATAGGAACTCTTTTTTCAGGATGCTGCAAAATCTGTACCAGTTTTGAAGTGTATGGATATCAATGTCCATAAGCAAAATAGCTTGCCTGAAATCTGACATTTCAGGCAAGCTATGGGAATAATTAGATTCCTTTTACTATAAACTTTACTTCTTAATACTTAAATATTCCTAAATCTTTCAATTCAGAATTCTTAATATATTCGAGTTTTTCGGAATTATCTGATTTAGCTTTCTTAATAAAGATTTCAGCAGAATTTCTATATTCTTCGTCTTTCAGAGTGTCGAACACCATCAGATATCCCATGATAATATTTCCGGCCATTTCAACCAGACGACGTGAATGGAAATCAAGGAATTCAGCATCTCCCATGGCATTGACAAGTTTAACCGTTTCCTGGTATTGAACTGTCAGATCCATGAGCATTTTCTTTAGATACTCAAGTTCAGGTTTTACTTTTTCTTCTTCGTATTCTTTGATTCGGCCAAGGAAAACTCCTGTTGTAACCCCTCTGATAGCGGCCACAACCTGAAGTTGGGATGTTCCTTCATATATTGAAGTAATGCGAGCATCCCTATAAATTCTTTCAATAGGGAAATCCTTCATAAAGCCAGCTCCACCGTGAACCTGCATTGAGTCGTATGCAATCTGATTGCTATATTCACTGGAGAATAACTTTAAAAGCGGGGTGAAAACGTCAGCTAGTTTCTGATATTTTTTCATCTCCGTTCGCTCATCATTATCTAACTTTCGGTCTTCGGCAATGAAAGTGTATGCCTTATACATGTCAACGTAGCGGCAAGTTTCATAGAGTAAAGTTCTCATTGCCATTGTTTTGACCTTCATATTTCTAAGAAGTTCATAAACGGCAGGAAAGGTTATAATGGCTTTTCCAAACTGAACACGTTCCTGAGCATATTTGAGGGCTTCGCGGTATGCTGCTTCAGAAAGACCAACCGATTGTGCGCCAATACCCAAACGGGCTGAGTTCATGAGAGACATTACGTATTTAATAAGTCCCATTTTTCTATCGCCAATAAGCTTTGCAGGAGCATTTGAAAACACCATTTCGCATGTTGGTGAACCTTTAATGCCCAGTTTATTTTCGATACGTCGTATTTTAACTGCGCTATCTTTCCTGTCGTAAAGGAATAATGAAAGGCCTCTGGCATCTGCTGTTCCGTCTTCACTACGTGCGAGGACTAAGGCAATATCAGCATCCCCGTTAGTAATAAAGCGTTTTACGCCATTCAGAAAATATTTATCTTTTGAAGGGTCATAAGTTGCTGTAATTGATTGGCCTTTAAGCTGAACAGCCTGAAGGTCGGAGCCTGCATCAGGTTCAGTAAGTACCATAGCTGCAGTTGCACCGTCGTTAAAGAGAGGCAAATACTGTGCTTTAAGTTCTTCTGATGCGAATTCATGAATGGTCTCTGCGCAATCCTGTAATCCCCAGATATTAGCAAAACCAGCATCCGCACGTGATACAATTTCTGCAGCCATTACATAAGGGACAATTGGGAAGTTCAATCCTTTGTATTTCCTGGGAAGCGACATGCCAATAAGTCCGGCTTTAGTCAAAACTTCGTGATTTTCAGTAGTTCCCCTGGCATAAACAACTTCATTATTGATGAGTTGGGGTCCGTCGTGGTCAACAGATTCAGCGTTGGGGGAAATAACATCAGCAGAAATTTCACCTATTATTTCCAGAGCTTTTTCGTAGCTATCCATAGCGTCTTCGAAATCAACCGGGGCATAGTCGAATTTATCTTTATCTTCAAAATCTTTTTCCTTTAACGCAACTATTTTTTTCATCAGTGGATGATGAAGATGGAATTTAAGATCCTGATTATCATTGAAGAAATTTGCCATTTTCTTTCTATTTAAACGTTAACAATGTCTGGATTACTTGGAGTTTTTCTTGTAATATTTGATCATTTTGGGGAGAATTTCAGAAGCATCTCCAACAATGACATAATCGGCTATCTGGTTGATAGGAGCCTGTCTGTCGGTATTTATTGAGATTACCATTGCTGAATCTGCCATTCCCGCTCTGTGCTGTATTTGTCCGGAGATTCCGACAGCGATATATAATTTTGGACGGACGGTAACACCGGTCTGGCCAATTTGTCTTTCATGCTCAACAAATCCGGCGTCGACTGCTGCTCGTGAACCACCAACTTCAGCCCCGAGTACGTCTGCGAGATCATAAAGAAGCTTAAAATTAGCTTTTGAGCCAACACCATAACCACCGGCAACAATAATACCTGCGTTTTTGATATTCACCTTTTTGTTCTCCATGTGGCGCTCAATAATTTTAACCACAAAGTCGGTATCACTCAAGTGTTTATCTACTTCAATATTTTTAACTACTCCCTTATAACCTTCCTTAAAAATCTCTTTTTTCATAACCCCTTCGCGAACGGTAGCGAGCTGAGGACGTGTATCAGGATTTATAATGGTTGCAACGATGTTTCCACCAAATGCAGGCCTGATCTGATAAAGCAGATTTTCGTATTCTATGTTGTTCTTCTTATCACTGTGTCCACCAATTTCAAGACTTGTACAATCTGCGGTGAGTCCAACCTTTAAAGCCGAAGCGATACGTGGAGCGAGATCTCTGCCTAAAGAAGTTGCCCCAAAAAGTGCAATCTGAGCTTTTTCTTCTTTAAGAATTTCTTTCAGGATGGCACTGTGGGGAAGCGTCAGGTATGGGCTGAGGCGTTTATCGTCGCCAATATGCACCACATCTACGCCATAAGGAAACAGTTGTTTTTCAATACCTTTAAGATCTGTTCCAAGGATTACGGCTTCAACTTTACATGAAAGCTGGTCGGCAAGACTTCTTGCTTTAGTAAGTAATTCAAGGCTTACATCGGCAATTATGCCGTCTTCGATCTCACAATAAACGAAAATATTATTCACGGTTGGAATTTGTTTAATTCGACATGAAAAGATTATTAACCAATAGTATGGTTTTCGATAAGTTCCTTCATCAGTTCATCGATTTCAAAATCGGAATTGCTAAGAACTTTTGACTCTTTAGCTTTGAAAACAACGTTTTCTATCTTTTTAACTTTGGTTGGAGAACCAGTAAGACCTAGGGATTCTTCTTCAACCACAATGTCATTAGTGCTCCACTCATCAATATTAAGGTAAGGTCTGGACTGAAACAGATTTAAATAATCTTCAGTAGCATCCTGACGTTCAGTAACAGTGCGCGCATGCTTATTTTTCATGAGCAATTTTGCATTACGAGGTCTGCAGTTTGCAGCTGAGCTGTGAACAGTTATCACAACAGGAGTAGTTACAGAAACAACTTCCACTCCCCTTTCAAGTCTTCTTTTAACAATAATTTCGTTGCCTTTTACTTCAAGAACTTCTTCAGCATAGGTTATCTGAGGGATTCCAAGCTTTTCGGCAACCTGAGGACCAACCTGAGCGGTATCGCCGTCAATTGCCTGGCGCCCTGCAAAGATGATATCAAAATCTTTTATTTTACGAATTGCCTGAGCCAACGCGTATGAAGTGGCAAGGGTATCAGAGCCTGCGAATTTACGGTCGGTAAGCAGATATCCATTGTCTGCGCCACGGTATAGTCCTTCGCGAATAACTTCTGCAGCACGACCAGGACCCATTGTCAGAATAGTAACTGTAGAACCCGGAACTCTGTCTTTAACGCGTAAAGCCTGTTCCAGAGCGTTAAGATCTTCCGGATTAAAAATAGCCTCTAGAGCAGCGCGGTTTACTGTGCCATCAGCTTTCATGGCATCTTTTCCAACGTTTCTGGTATCAGGAACCTGCTTGGCTAATACGATGATTTTTAAGCCCTTCATAGAATTTAAGTCTAAAATGTATCTGACATTGCTAAAGCTTTGACAGATTTAAGGTTAATAGCTTGAATTTTAGTTTTTTAGCGTGAGATAATTCGTAAATTCATCCGATTTTCATCACCACAATTTCTTTTAATGGCGACAAATATAGTAATTAATCCCAAAGTCAAAACTCTCCTTAAAGTATATTCGAAAAAAAACCCCGTTTTTATACGGGGTTTAAATAAGCGTTATAATTTATTCGAAAAATCAGGCTTGGGCAGTTGGGCCTCCGAAGTTCATTGGAAGCACCGTTCCTCCAGCATTTTCAACTTTTTTAATAACACCATGAACGGTTTCATACTTGCCAATATTATCCTTTAGTGCAAGCATTAATCGTTTAGCATGTTCGGGTGTCAGAATTATCCTGGATTTTACCTGAGCTTTAGGTACGCCGGGCATAATTCTAACAAAGTCGACAATGAATTCAGCAGAAGAATGAGTTATTATTGCAAGGTTAGAATAGACTCCTTGAGCAATTTCTTCATTCAGCTCAATGCTGATCTGATTTTTGACTTGATTTTCGTCTTCCATAATCTGATTATTCTTCAGTTTCGGTTTTCAAAACACCTGCTGTAGCACCGGCTCTCATTTTCTCGTATTCCTCTCTTGAACCAACCACAAGGTTCTGATAAGGACGGATACCTGTTCCTGCAGGAATTAAATGACCTACAATTACATTTTCTTTCAATCCCTCGAGATAATCGATTTTACCGTGAATAGCGGCCTCGTTAAGTACCTTGGTAGTTTCCTGGAAGGAAGCTGCCGAGAACCAACTCTTAGTTTGCAGTGAAGCTCTTGTAATACCCTGTAAAATCTGACTTGATGTTGCAGGAATAGCTTCACGTGCCTCAATAAGCTTCATGTCTTTTCTGCGAAGCATTGAGTTTTCGTCGCGAAGTTTTCTGGCAGTAATAATCTGGCCGGGGTATAGATTTTGTGAATCTCCGGGTTCAATAACTACTTTCTTGCCAAAAATCCAATCGTTTTCATCCATAAATTCCCATTTGTCAACGATTTGTTTTTCAAGGAATTTAGTATCACCCTGATCTACAATTTCAACCTTGCGCATCATTTGGCGAACGATAATTTCGAAATGTTTATCGTTAATTTTCACACCCTGTAGGCGGTAAACTTCCTGAACCTCATTCACGATATATTCCTGAACTTTGGTTGGTCCTTTGATTGCAAGAATATCAGAAGGAGTAATTGCTCCATCGGAAAGAGGCATACCCGCGCGTACATAGTCGTTTTCCTGAACCAGAATTTGTTTTGAAAGGGGAACCAGATACTTCATTAACTCGCCTGCTTTAGACTGGATAATGATTTCGCGGTTTCCACGTTTTACTTTTCCAAAAGATACTTCGCCATCGATTTCAGAGACAACAGCAGGATTCGACGGGTTCCTGGCTTCGAAAAGCTCGGTAACACGTGGAAGACCACCGGTGATATCACCAGATTTTCCAACTGCTCTAGGAATTTTCACGAGAATATCCCCTGCCAGAACCTTATCGCTCTCATTTACAGATATATGCGCTCCAACAGGAAGGTTGTATGATTTTAGAACTTCGTTGTCTTTATTTACGATTCTGATACCCGGGTTTTTAGTTTTATCCCTGGTTTCGATGATTACTTTTTCGCGGTATCCGGTTTGCTCATCAGATTCTTCGCGGAAAGTAATACCATCTATTACATTTTCGAATGAAATACGACCATCTACTTCAGTGATAATAACTGCATTATATGGATCCCATTCGCAAATCAGGTCTTTTTTCTTAACCTCTGCACCTGGTTTGATAAACAGTTTTGAACCGTAAGGAATGTTATGAGTTGTAAGAGCAATTCCGGTATTTTTATCAGTAATTCTCAATTCAGCAAGACGGCCGATTACGATATCAACTTTCTCTCCGGTAGCATTGTCGGTTTTTGAAACTGTTCTGCACTCATCGATATTGGCAATACCATCGTATTTAGAAACAATGCTTGATTCGAATGTTATACTTGATGCAGTACCCCCAACGTGGAATGTACGAAGAGTAAGCTGTGTTCCAGGCTCACCGATTGACTGAGCAGCAATAACGCCGGCAGCTTCTCCGATCTGAACCATGTTTCCAGTTGCAAGGCTTCGTCCATAGCATTTTCCGCAAACACCTTTTTTCGATTCGCAGGTTAATACGGAACGAATTTCAACTTGCTCGATTGGTGATTCTTCGATAACTCTTGCGATTGCTTCAGTAATCTCGTCACCAGCAGCAACAACCAGTTCGCCTGTAAGTGGGTGATAAACACCATGAACAGCAGTTCTTCCAAGTATACGTTCGTATAAGGTTTCTACAACCTCTTCACTTTTCTTAATCGCTGTAGCAACCAGTCCGCGCAGTGTTCCGCAATCGTGTTCATTGATAATCACATCCTGAGAAACGTCAACGAGACGACGTGTAAGGTAACCAGCATCAGCTGTTTTCAAAGCTGTATCTGCAAGACCCTTTCTGGCACCGTGGGTTGAGATAAAATATTCAAGAACCGAAAGTCCCTCTTTAAAGTTAGAGAGGATAGGGTTTTCAATAATTTCCGAGCCTGTAGAACCTGATTTCTGAGGTTTTGCCATAAGACCACGCATACCTGAAAGCTGGCGAATCTGTTCCTTAGAACCACGGGCGCCGGAATCAAGCATCATATAAACAGGGTTGAATCCCTGATTGTCAGAACTTAACTGTTTCATTAAGGTCTGGGTCAATTTAGCATTTGTATGCGTCCAGATATCAATAATCTGATTGTAACGCTCATTGTTCGTGATAAAACCGGCATTGTAGTTAGCCAAAACTTCGTCAACTTGCTCGTATCCTTCGTTTACAAGAACTTCTTTTTCAGCTGGAACGATAACATCATCGAGGTTAAATGACAGACCACCACGGAATGCCATTTGGAACCCGAGGTTTTTGATATCGTCAAGGAACCTTGCAGTAGCTGCAGTTCCTGCACTTTTCAGTACGTTACCGATAATGTCTCTAAGTGATTTCTTGGTCAGGATTTCATTGATATATCCTATTTTCTTGGGAACAAACTCGTTAAACATAACACGTCCAACGGTTGTTTCGATCATATCATATCCAACCTTGCCATCAATCAGATTTGCAATTCTTACTTTTATAATTGCATGTAAATGAACTTTCTTCTCATTATAAGCAATGATTACTTCCTCAGGGGAGTAAAAAGTAAGACCTTCGCCTAAAACCACGTGTTCTTTAGTACTCTTGCGAGATTTAGTAATATAATAAAGACCGAGAACCATGTCCTGTGATGGAACCGTGATTGGGGCTCCATTTGCAGGATTAAGGATATTATGTGAAGCGAGCATCAGAATCTGAGCTTCAAGTACAGCAGGGTTTCC
The DNA here is from genome assembly GCA_038316435.1 of Bacteroidales bacterium. Classification (GTDB taxonomy): domain Bacteria; phylum Bacteroidota; class Bacteroidia; order Bacteroidales; genus JACJXF01. The sequence goes on from JBBQAQ010000014.1 coordinate 57,763, forward strand.
AAGAGGAAGGTGAACAGCCATCTGGTCACCGTCAAAGTCGGCGTTGAATGCAGTACAAACAAGCGGGTGAAGCTGAATTGCTTTTCCTTCAATAAGTTTAGGCTGGAATGCTTGGATACCTAGACGGTGAAGGGTCGGAGCACGGTTAAGAAGAACCGGGTGACCTTTCAGAACGTTTTCAAGAATATCCCAAACAACAGGATCTTTACGATCAACAATTTTCTTTGCTGATTTAACCGTTTTTACTATCCCTCTTTCAATAAGTTTACGAATAATAAAGGGTTTATAGAGCTCAGCTGCCATGTCTTTAGGCAGTCCGCATTCGTGCAATTGCAATTCAGGACCAACGACAATTACGGAACGAGCTGAATAGTCAACCCTCTTACCCAATAAGTTCTGACGGAACCTACCCTGTTTTCCTTTTAGTGAATCGGAAAGAGATTTGAGGGGACGGTTTGCATCGGTTTTAACAGCGTTAGCTTTACGTGAATTATCAAACAAAGAATCCACGGATTCCTGAAGCATACGTTTTTCATTTCTGAGAATAACTTCAGGAGCTTTAATTTCTATAAGTCTCTTAAGCCTGTTATTTCTGATGATAACCCTGCGATACAAGTCATTTAAGTCAGATGTAGCGAAACGACCACCATCCAAAGGAACAAGCGGGCGCAATTCAGGAGGAATAACTGGAACTACTTTAACGATCATCCATTCAGGACGATTGATTCCTTTTGATTCGCGGAATGCCTCAACAACCTGAAGACGTTTAAGCGCCTCATTTTTACGCTGTTGTGAAGTTTCGTTTCCTGCTTTGTGACGTAAATCGTATGATAATTTGTCAAGGTCAAGTCTGCGAAGTAGTTCATAAAGAGCTTCTGCACCCATTCCTGCAACAAATTTATCAGGATGTTCGTCTTCCAGATATTGATTTTCTTTGGGAAGAGTATCGAGAATGTCGAGGTATTCTTCTTCAGTAAGGAAATCCAGATAGTTAACGCCATCAATCAGTTTTAATCCTGGATTGATAACAACGTACCTTTCATAATAAATGATGGCATCCAGTTTTTTAGTAGGAAGGCCAAGCAAATATCCAATTTTATTAGGAAGTGAACGGAAATACCAGATATGAGCTACAGGAACAACCAGTGAAATGTGACCCATTCTTTCGCGCCTTACCTTCTTTTCAGTAACCTCAACACCGCAACGGTCACAAACTATACCTTTATATCTGATTCTCTTGTACTTACCGCAATGGCACTCGTAATCTTTTACCGGTCCGAAAATTCTCTCGCAAAACAATCCATCGCGCTCAGGTTTGTAGGTACGGTAATTAATAGTCTCAGGTTTAAGCACTTCGCCACTGGAACGTTCCAGAATTTCTTCGGGTGATGCAAGTCCGATTGAGATCTTATTAAAATTCGATTTTACTTTATTGTCCCTTCTGAATGACATATATTGAAGATTAATAATTGTTTAAAACAAAACAAATTGTAATATTCTCCGACTTATGCCGGAGAATCTGAAATTAGATAAGGTTCACGCTCAAACCAAGACCTCTGAGTTCGTGTAAGAGAACATTCAGAGATTCAGGAATTCCAGCGGGAGGCATTGGTTCGCCCTTAACGATTGCTTCATAGGCTTTCGCACGGCCAACAACGTCATCGGATTTGATTGTAAGAATTTCCTGGAGAATATTGGATGCCCCGAATGCTTCGAGTGCCCAAACCTCCATTTCACCAAATCTCTGACCTCCAAACTGTGCTTTACCACCAAGAGGCTGCTGAGTGATAAGTGAGTATGGTCCGATTGAACGGGCATGCATCTTATCATCAACCATATGACCCAGTTTCAGCATATAGATAATACCTACAGTTGCTGGCTGGTCAAAACGGTCACCGGTACCTCCATCATAAAGGTAAGTCTTACCAAACCGTGGCAATCCTGCTTTAGTGGTATAATCGGTAATTTCTGAAATTTTTGCTCCATCGAAAATTGGAGTTGCAAACTTCATATCCAGTTTCATACCTGCCCAAGCAAGAACAGTTTCGTAAATCTGTCCAAGGTTCATACGGGAAGGTACACCAAGAGGGTTAAGAACGATATCTACAGGAGTACCATCTTCGAGGAAAGGCATATCTTCGTCGCGAACGATTCTGGCAACAATACCCTTGTTACCGTGGCGACCAGCCATTTTATCTCCAACAGTGATTTTCCTTTTCTTAGCAACATACACTTTTGCAAGTCGAACAATACCTGTAGGTAGTTCATCACCAATTGTGATATTATATTTCTTCCTCTTATAAGTTCCGTCGAGCTCCTTATATTTGATAAGGTAATTATGCAGAAGGTTTTTAATGGTATCGTTTTTATCTTTATCAGTGGTCCATTTGCTGGGGTTGACATTGTTAAAATCGATTTCCTGAAGAGTCTTCTGAGTAAACTTAACGCCTTTAGCGATAATATCTACAGCATAATAATCTTTCACACCCTGTGAAGTTTTTCCGTTAACAAGAATGAAAAGTTTGTCAACCAGTTTACTTCTAAGGTCTTCGATGCTTCTTGTGAATTCCTCATCAATTTTATCGATGATTGGTTTGGTAGTAACCTTAGCTTTTCTGTCTTTCATTGAACGGGAGAAAAGTTTTTTATCGATTACCACACCAAATAAAGAAGGGCCAGCTTTCAGTGATGCATCTTTAACGTCACCCGCTTTGTCGCCGAAGATAGCTCTAAGAAGTTTTTCTTCAGGTGAAGGATCAGATTCTCCTTTTGGAGTAATCTTTCCGATAAGAATATCGCCAGGTTTTACTTCAGCACCGATGCGGATAAGTCCGTTTTCGTCAAGATTTTTAGTGGCTTCTTCAGATACGTTGGGGATATCAGACGTAAGTTCTTCAAGACCTCGTTTGGTATCTCTAACTTCGAGAAGGTATTCATCAACATGGATAGAAGTGAAAACATCTTCACGAACCAGACGTTCAGAAAGAACGATTGCATCCTCAAAGTTGTAACCTTTCCAAGGCATGAATGCCACCATAAGGTTTCTACCCAGAGCAAGTTCTCCGTTTTGAGTTGCATAACCTTCGGTGAGTATTTCGCCGATTTTTACCTTCTGACCTTTTGAAACAATTGGCGAAAGGTTAACACATGTACTCTGATTTGTTTTTTTGAATTTCGGAAGTTTGTAGCGTTTGATGTCATCATCGAAACTAACAAATTTCTCTTCTTCAGATCTTGAATACCGAATTACGATTTCGTTAGCATCAACAAATTCCACAACACCATCACCTTCTGCAAGCACCTGAAGACGGGAGTCGCGCACAACAACGTGTTCGATACCTGTTCCAACAATTGGAGCTTCAGGGTGAATAAGTGGTACAGCTTGGCGCATCATGTTAGATCCCATGAGTGCGCGGTTGGCATCATCGTGCTCGAGGAAAGGAATGAGAGATGCTGCTATTGATGCGATTTGGTTAGGAGCAACGTCCATAAGTCCAACTCCTTCTTTATCAGAAAGAGGGAAGTCACCGTTAAAACGGGTTTTCACCTTCTGATTTTCGAAGTTTCCTTTTTCATCAAAAGGAGCATTTGCCTGAGCAATAATTTGTTCTTCTTCTTCCTCTGCACTCAGGTAGATAATTCCACCATCGCTAAGGTCGATTTTTCCAGCTTCAACTTTACGGTATGGCGTTTCAATAAAACCAAGGTTATTGATTTTCGCAAATACGCAAAGAGAAGAAATAAGTCCGATGTTTGGACCTTCAGGAGTTTCAATCGGGCAAAGGCGTCCGTAATGGGTATAGTGAACATCACGTACCTCAAAACCAGCTCTTTCTCTGGACAAACCGCCAGGCCCGAGTGCGGATAAACGACGTTTGTGCGTCATTTCCGAAAGTGGGTTGGTTTGGTCCATGAACTGTGACAGCTGGTTGGTACCAAAGAATGAGTTGATAACGGAAGAGAGAGTTTTTGAGTTAATCAGATCGATAGGTGTAAAGACCTCATTATCTCTGACGTTCATACGTTCGCGAATAGTTCTTGCCATTCTGGCGAGACCAACGCTGAACTGGTTCATCAGCTGCTCTCCAACTGTTCTAACCCTTCTGTTACTAAGGTGATCGATATCATCAACATCAGATTTTGAGTTGATCAGTTCGATCAGGTATTTTATAATCGCGATGATATCCTGTTTAGTAAGAACTTTGGTATCATTAGCGATATCGAGATTCAGTTTTTTATTGATTCTGTAACGTCCAACTTCACCTAAGTCGTAACGTTTATCTGAGAAAAAGAGTTTGTCGATAACATCCCTTGCAGTAGCTTCATCGGGAGGCTCGGAATTTCTGAGCTGGCGATAAATATGCAGGACAGCTTCTTTTTCTGAGTTACATGGATCTTTTTGCAGCGTATTGTAAATAATTGCAAAATCGATCATGTTAGCTGTTTCCTTATGAAGCAGAATTGTTTTTGCTCCGGAATCAACGATCAGGTCAATATGTTCGTTTTCGAGAACGGTTTCACGGTCAATGATTACTTCATTTCTTTCAATTGAAACCACCTCACCTGTATCCTCGTCAACGAAGTCTTCTGTCCAGGTTTTGAGAACCCTTGCAGCAAGTCGATGTCCGACGAGTTTTTTAAGAGCAGTTTTAGAAACTTTGATTTCATCAGCGAGATCAAATATTTCCAGAATATCTTTATCACTTTCGTAACCAATTGCGCGGAGCAGGGTAGTTACAGGAAGTTTTTTCTTACGGTCGATATAAGCGTACATGACATTATTAATGTCGGTAGCAAATTCGATCCATGAACCTTTAAATGGGATAATTCTAGCGGAGTAGAGTTTTGTTCCATTTGCATGGAGACTTTGTCCGAAGAACACACCAGGTGAACGGTGGAGTTGGGAAACTACAACTCTTTCAGCGCCATTAACTATAAATACGCCTCTAGCAGTCATATATGGAACTGTACCCAGGTAAACATCCTGAATAACGGTATCGAAGTCTTCGTGCTCCGGATCCGTGCAATACAGTTTCAATTTTGCTTTAAGAGGTACGCTATAGGTTAACCCGCGCTCTATGCATTCGTCGATAGAATATCTGGGAGGGTCAACGTAGTAGTCAAGGAATTCCAGAACAAAATTATTTCTGGTATCAGAAATTGGGAAGTTTTCCTGGAATACCTGGAAAAGGCCTTCTCTTTTTCTGTTTTCAGGAGTTGTTTCGAGTTGAAAAAAGTCTCTGAATGATTTCAATTGCACTTCCAAAAAATCGGGATATTCGAGTTGATTTTTGTTGGAAGAAAAACTAATCCTCTGATTTGTTTTAATGCTTGACATGTATGATTTGGGATTATATTGAACTTAAACTAATAAAATAGCAAAAAGGCTTAGAATCCAGCCCGACTATTTTCGGTCTGGGATTCTAAACCCTGAAAGTGTTTATAAGCCTTTGCCTTATTTAAGTTCAACTTCTGCTCCTGCTTCGATTAATTGTGCTTTTAAAGATTCTGCTTCGTCTTTAGATACACCTTCTTTGATAGGTGCAGGTGCAGCATCAACAACTGCTTTTGCTTCTTTAAGACCTAAGCCAGTCAGATCTTTTACTAATTTAACGATTTGGAGTTTTGCGGGACCAGCACTTTTCAAAATAACATCAAAAGTTGATTTCTCAGCTACTTCAGGGGCTTCGCCACCAGCAGCAGGGCCTGCAACAGCAACTGCAGCAGCAGCTGGTTCAATTCCGTATTTATCTTTTAAAACTGAAAGTAATTCGTTTACTTCTTTAACTGTCAATTCAACTAACTGACCTGCAAGTACATTAATATCTGCCATCGTATTTAATTTTAGAAATGTTATTAAAAATTATTCTTTTTCTGATAATGTTTTGAGTGCTCCTGCGAGGTTACGTCCAGGTGCAGAGATTGCTGAAAGCAAGCCCTTCATTGGAGACTGCAGTAACATTAAAACATCACCGATAAGTTCTTCCTTAGATTTTATGCTGGAAAGAGCATCGAGTTGATTATCACCGATGTAAATCGATTCTTCCACCCAAGCTGCCTTAAGAATTGGTTTCTCATTCTTTCTGCGAAACTCTTTAATAAGTTTTGCAGGCAGGCTGTTCGTTTCTGTGAACATTATGGATGTTGAATCTTTCAATACATCAAACAGCGGTGAATAGTCAACACTAGACTTTTCGAGTGCTTTTCTAAGGAGGGTATTTTTGACAACCAGCAACTGGATTTGTTTCTCAAAGCATTTTCTTCTGAGTTTAGATGTCTGTTCTGCGTTCAGATTGGAGATATCTGTCAGATAAAAATGTTTTGTGTTTGCGATCCGTTGGGCGAGATCGTCAATTATTACGTCCTTTTCTTCTCTTCTCATAATATAGAGATCTTTTCGCTGTTTAAATTATTCTTCAATAGCTTTTGTATCTACTTTGATACCTGGGCTCATAGTACTGGACATATAGATACTTTTAATATAAGTACCTTTTGCAGAGGAGGGTTTAAGCTTAACAATGGTAGAGATAAACTCTTTTGCATTGTCGGCTATTTGCTCGGGATTAAAAGAGGCTTTTCCGATTGAGGAGTGAATAATGCCGAATTTATCAACTTTAAAGTCGATTTTTCCCATTTTCACTTCTTTTACGGCTTTACCTACTTCCATTGTAACTGTTCCGCTTTTAGGGTTGGGCATAAGTCCTCTGGGACCTAATACTCTACCAAGCTTTCCAATTTTACCCATTACAGAGGGCATTGTGATGATAACATCAATGTCGGTCCAACCTTTTTCGATTTTCTCAACATAATCATCAAGTCCTACGTAATCAGCACCGGCTTCTTTGGCTTCCTCGACTTTTTCGGGGGGACAAAGAACCAATACCCTGACCTGTTTACCTGTACCGTGAGGAAGGGTAACAACGCCTCTAACCATTTGATTAGCTTTTCTGGGGTCAACACCTAAACGAACATCGATATCCACTGAGGAATCGAATTTTGCTTTGGTTATTTCCTTAACCAGTACGGCTGCTTCATCAAGTTTGTAGGCTTTTTCAACTTCGATTTTCTCTAAAGCTAACTTCCTATTTTTAGTAAGTCTGGTCATTGTGAATTTTTGTTAAATGTTTGACGGGAATTCTCCTACTACAGTTATTCCCATGCTCCTGGCTGTTCCGGCAACCATTTTCATTGCAGATTTGACGGTAAAGGCGTTAAGATCGGCCATTTTGCTTTCAGCAATAGTTTTCACCTGGTCCCAGTTTACCGAAGCCACCTTATTACGGTTTGGCTCTGGTGAACCTTTTTTCAACTTTGATATTTCCATCAATTGCACTGCTACCGGTGGAGTCTTAACAATAAAATCAAACGACTTATCGGAATAAACCGTTATGATCACAGGTAATAACTTACCTGCCTGATCCTGTGTCCTAGCATTGAATTGCTTGCAGAATTCCATGATGTTCACTCCTTTTGATCCCAATGCGGGGCCAACAGGCGGTGAAGGGTTTGCAGCCCCACCACGAATCTGCAACTTTATCTTACTATCTACTTCTTTTGCCATGATCTGCTTTAATTTATTTTAGATTACCGGTTTTCATCTTTTTGATTTCGCACAGGAAGCATTAATTGGATGTACGTAAATAAAACGATGAATATTTTAAATTTCTTTATCCTTCTTTTTCAACTTGCATAAAACTCAGTTCGAGAGGTGTTTTTCTTCCGAAAATCTTAACCATAACTTTGAGTTTCTTCTTTTCTTCATTCACTTCTTCAATAACTCCAGTAAAACTGTTGAAGGGTCCATCAGTAACCTTAACTGTTTCTCCCACGAAGAATGGAACATTGAGTTCTTCATCGTTGGCAGCCAGTTCATCGACTTTACCAAGAATTCTGTTTACTTCACTGGTTCTAAGAGGGGTTGGTGTTTCATCACCTTTGGCTCCAAGGAATCCAATAACGTTAGTTATATTTTTTAAGATATGAGGTATCTCTCCCATGAGAGCTGCCTCAATGAGAACATATCCGGGAAAGTAATTTCTTTCCTTACTTATTTTTTTACCGTTTCTGATCTGGTAAACCTTTTCGGTTGGAATCAGAACCTGAGAAATATAATCCTGCAGGTTGAGTCTTGCAACTTCGCTATCAATTTGTTCTTTAACTTTTTTCTCTTTCCCACCGATAGCTCTGATAACATACCACTTCTTTTCAATATCGCTCATTTACCCGTTTAAAAGAATGATTAATATAATAGTTTCAGAAGGTTTTCAAAGCTGATGTCCATAGCAAATACGACCATCGCGATAATAACGGTAGCTACCATAACAATGATAGCACTGTTCTGCAGTTCCTTCCAGCTGGGCCAGGTCACTTTATAGATAAGTTCTTTAAAGGCCTCTTCGAAATAGATACTGATTTTTCTCATATTAATGAAGTTTGCACGGGAGGAGCGACTCGAACGCCCGACACCTGGTTTTGGAGACCAGTGCTCTACCAACTGAGCTACACCCGTGTTTGAGTGGTCAAAACCAAATCACGATCAAAAATCGTGATTGCGGTGCTCTACACCCGTATTATAAAAATAAACCATCAGGACAGCACAAAAGTTCTGTCCTGACAGTTAAATGAATCATTCAAGTATTTCAATAACCTGACCTGCACCAACTGTTCTTCCACCTTCGCGGATTGCGAAACGAAGACCTTTGTTGATAGCAACTGGGTAAATAAGGTTTACAGTGATTGTAGCATTATCACCTGGCATAATCATTTCAACGCCAGCAGCAAGTTCGATCTCTCCTGTGATATCAAGAGTTCTCAAGTAGAACTGAGGACGGTAGTTATTATGGAATGGAGTATGACGACCACCTTCTTCTTTCTTCAGGATGTAAACCTCAGCTTTAAATTTAGTATGAGGAGTGATACTACCTGGTTTAGCAATAACCTGACCCCTTTTGATGTCGGCTTTGTCGATACCTCTTAACAGAAGACCTACGTTATCACCAGCTTCACCACGGTCAAGAATTTTACGGAACATTTCAACTCCGGTAACAACTGATTTTGCAGTGTGTCCTAGACCAATGATCTGAACTTCGTCACCTGTATTGATAACACCGGTTTCAATTCTACCAGTTGCAACAGTACCTCTACCAGTGATAGAGAATACGTCTTCTACGGGCATAAGGAATGGTTTTTCAATTTCACGTGGAGGAATTGGAATGAAGCTATCAACTGCATCCATAAGTTCCATTACTTTTTCTTCCCATTTTGCTTCGCCGTTCAGAGCACCTAAAGCAGATCCTTGAATAACAGGAGCATTATCACCGTCGAAATTGTAGAATGTGAGTAATTCACGAATTTCCATTTCAACGAGTTCCAGAATTTCAGGATCATCCACCATATCAACTTTGTTCATGAAAACAACGATTTTGGGAACGTTTACCTGACGTGCAAGCAAGATATGTTCACGGGTCTGAGGCATAGGACCATCAGTAGCTGCAACAACGATAATAGCACCGTCCATCTGGGCAGCACCTGTAACCATGTTTTTAACGTAGTCGGCATGACCCGGGCAGTCAACGTGAGCATAATGGCGATTAGCTGTTGAATACTCAATGTGAGCAGTATTAATAGTAATACCTCTCTCTTTTTCTTCAGGAGCATTATCGATAGAGTCAAATGATCTGATTTCAGACAAACCTTTTTTCGCCAGTACCATTGTGATAGCAGCAGTTAAGGTAGTTTTTCCATGGTCGACGTGGCCAATTGTACCGACGTTTACGTGAGGTTTGGACCTATCAAATTTTTCTTTAGCCATAACTCAATTATTAGTTAATTAAATTTTATTAAAACAATTATTAGTATTTCAATTTTACAATTCTTCACATTCACACTGAGCCGATGAGGGGAATTGAACCCCTGACCTCTTCCTTACCAAGGAAACGCTCTACCCCTGAGCTACATCGGCTAAACTGAGCGGGAAACGAGACTCGAACTCGCGACCCCGACCTTGGAAGGGTCGTGCTCTACCAACTGAGCTATTCCCGCAATGATTACAGAAAATCTGTAAATCAATATTCTGTCAGCCAATTCAAAAAGGTTTCCTGCTCCAACCTTTACTTTAAGGGCAGAACGGATTCCTCACCGGGTATAAGTCCTTCAATTTCTTCCTCGTATCCTTGGAATCCGGACTCTTCCTTTCGTGGGGAGAGGAGGATTCGAACCTCCGAAGTCGTACGACAACAGATTTACAGTCTGTCCCAGTTGGCCGCTTTGGTATCTCCCCGGAAAAATCAGTGAAATACCGGCACTAAAACCGGACAATCGACTGAACCTACAATAAATTAAGAACTCATTTTTCCGCCTTTCCTGGTAATATCCCTGAAAAACATTCATTATAAAGCCGTTAGCTCTTTGCACTAAAAAACTGAGCCGATGGAGGGAGTCGAACCCGCGACCTGCTGATTACAAATCAGCTGCTCTGACCAACTGAGCTACATCGGCTTTTAGAGAACGAAGGAGGGAAAACCCCTCCAAAAACGGTTTGCAAATGTATAAATATTTTCCTTATAACACAAAATAATTTTTTCCGTTTTTTAAAACTTTTTTTGAATTACTGCTTTCTCCTATAAACAAAGACAGACAGAAGAGTATTTTATACTTTTATTTAATTATCCACCGTATAAAGTGGTGTTTCATATCTAATAATTCAGCTATAAACATAAAAGATATTCTTTTCTGAACTAAATGCACTTCAAAAGATACTATCAAAATTGAAACTTCTATTAATATTTAAAAAAATTTATTTGGGTTCCTTTTTCTATATCTATGGATTTCAAAAAAAAATGCCGCAGATTCATATATTATTATACTTTTGGTTATAAGTGTTGCTCTAACATGAGCATTTTTTAAAAATCATTATAATATGTGAATCTGCGGCATGCTTGTTTTAAACTTTGCAGGTTGATTTTATCCTTTTAATTTTTCTTTATGCTTCTTTAATTGTTTACGAAGTGCTTCAATGCAATCGTCTGTTGATTCTTCAAATGTTTTTGTTTGTTTTTTTGCAAAAACATCATTTCCCGGAATAAATACCTTAATCTCAACGATTTTGTTTTCCATATCCTGCACTTTTTCCAGTCGAAGAAAAACTTCAGCTCCAATGATATCATCATAAAACTGAAGCAGTTTTTTAACTTTCTGATCAATAAAGCCCAGAAGCTTGGCATCAGCATCAAAATGAATAGAATGAATCTTGATATTCATAGGGACCTCCTTATTTAAGTGGCTCTTGGATGAGCCTGTTTATATATATCTTTTAATTTTTCAAAAGTATTATGCGTATAAACCTGAGTGGCTGAAAGATTAGCATGTCCCAGTAATTCTTTAATTGCATTCAGATCTGCTCCCCTGTTTAAAAGATGAGTTGCAAAACTGTGACGCAATATATGCGGGCTTTTCTTGTCAAGCGTTGTAACTATGTTCAGGAACCCAGTAATAATCCTATAAACCATCTTTGGATAAAGTGTTTGGCCTTTTATTGTCAGAAGCAAAGATTCATTCGTGTGTCTGGGGAAGGTCTGTTCCCTGAGAACCATGTAAGTCTTTACTTTCCGGCCTAAATCATTATTAATAGGAATAAGTCTTTCTTTATTTCGCTTACCTAAAACCTTAATCTGACTTTCGCCAAAATTCACCGATAAAGTCTTAAGCCCAATCAATTCGCTGCGACGCATTCCCGTCTGATATAACAATTCAATGATTAATTGGTTCCGAACTCCTTGAAAATCGCCTCCAAATTCGTAATTATCGAGGAAGTCGTTTAGTTTAACTTCATCGACAAAAGCCGGAATCCTTTTGCTCATTTTAGGCTTAAGGACCTTATTAAGCGGGTTAACACTAATAATTCCTTTGCGGATAAGATAGCGGGAAAAAGACTTTAGACTGGAAAGCTTGCGGTTTACTGTTCTTGGTAAATCGCCTTGTTCAAGTAATGACACCACCCACAGCCGAATCATGGAAGATTCCAAAGCAAAGCCATCACTACCGGCCTGCTCACAAAATAAATGGAACTGCTTCAGGTCGTTGTCGTAAGAAGCAACGGTATGAGGAGAATAACGCTTTTCGAAGCGTAGGTAAGATAAAAAGTCATCCTTATACAACATGGGCAGGAAGAATTAAATTAAGCCTGTTTCCTGCTTTCCCCTGTATACGATTAGTCTTCCAGCTGCTGTAAACCCTGTACGTAAACTGCGCGAAGTTTCTGCTGTCTGTCCTGAACTGAAGGTTTTACAAATGCCTGACGGCCCCTTAATTCTTTGATAACACCAGTCTTTTCAAATTTTCTTTTGAATTTCTTAAGCGCTCTTTCAATGTTTTCGCCTTCTTTAATTGGAATAACTATCATCTTCTTTATTACCTTTTTAGTGAGCCGCAAATTTATTAATTCAATTCATCATAATCAAAATATTCTCAAGCTTTTTTTTAAAATCTATTGCGATTCATAAAACGCTAATAAACAGAGAATTGCGATCAACGACCATTTATCGTATTATTCAACTAAGGTAAAAAAATAAAAAGGAATTGACTATTTTTCGTGTAAAAAAATCGAATTCGGGGCAAAAAAGGCAAATTCTTATTTTGATGTGCTATCAATTTAATTATTTATTTTTTATTTTTGGATTTCATCCGAACAAAATTGATTTTTAAAGGCCGGATGGAAGTCGCATGATTTTGTTCATAAGTGTTTTGATTACAACTAAACATGCTCGTTTCATCCGTATATAATTTATTTCAGTGGTCGGATGAACCCCGAAGGGCTCACCGAAGGTAAACCCACATGTTGCTGAATTATAACTATTTCAAGCTTATATCAGAAAATCTTCCAGACTTAAGGAAGGTAAATCTTCTCTTTCTCTAGAACAAGAAATATAAATTGATGAACGTTATTTCATGTAAACAGTTCAACCCCTCGTCGGGGCTGAAATTCTTCGTGTATTTATGCAGTGGGTTTTCACCTAAGGTTATTGAAATTTACCTCCTTCGGGGGATTTTTTTACTTCCTTTCTACTGAAAGATAAGGTCTTAACCGTGTAAGCTCTTCTTCTGTAATAATATTATTTTCAATAAGTTCATTGATATTATTAATTCCTCCGTTGAATTGGATATACTTCATGATAGATTCAGCCATTCGTGCTGAAATATATGGATGGAGCTTCAATGCGTTAACAGATGTTTCATTTAGTGAAACCCTGACAATTAATGATGTGTCGACCCGGAGTCGTTCGCAAATTGTTTGAAACCGTAGTGAATCCATTCCTTTTATTTCCAGAATCTGCCCAGTTCCGGAATATCCGCCCAGTTTGATTCGGTATCTCACGATTTTTCCTGCAAAAAAGGGACCTATACCAGTTAATTCAAGCAATTCAGTTGAATCAACTGAATTTATTTCGAACAAAGATTTGACATATTTATAATGTTTAGCTGAATCCCAATCTTTCCCAATTTGCTCAGGGATAAGAATATAACTCTCCCAAAGAGAAAAAATTGAGTCTGAAACACCGTATAGCTTTTTCACATCTGACTTTTTGAAATATTTCCCGCCAGCTTCACGGTACCGAATCAGATTTTTAGCAATTTTAGAAGGGAAGTTCATCCTTTCAAGTTCTTCAGGGGTGACGGTATTTGGATCAAAATTCTGGTAAATCGGTTTCGGTTCAGGTTCTGAAACATCCTCTTTATCTTCATACTGTGGCCTTGAAGGATAACTAATCTTTTCAAGCGAATTGACAAAGTTATCAATCGCCAGATTGTCCTCTGGCCTAAGTTCAAAGGTCTGGAAAGCCGGAACCGGAAAGAAAATGCGAATGACAAGTGAAATAAAAATCAATGTAGTTAAAATAAGTAGGATTCTTATTTCGGACTGACTAAAACTAAAATATTCACGTGGAAATTTGCGCATATTTATTAATGCGGGGATTTTTAAAAAATCAGCCTGCAAATCAGAATATTTTGTGTTATGCAATGATTCTAAACAATTCAATTTTCCATTTAAGATATCAAAAAAAAGCCCCCAGATAATTCCGGAGGCCTTTACATTCTTGTGTGAATCTTAGAGAGTGTTAATGTTGTTTAGGTCGTTGAAAGCGATTTTTAGTCTTTCTACGATTGCAACTTCACCTTCTCTGAGCCAAACGCGTGGATCGTATTTTTTCTTGTTTGGTTTGTCATCTCCTTCGGGATTTCCAATCTGACCCTGAAGATATCCATGATTTTTCGCTTCATATTTTCTGATGCCATCCCAGAACGCCCATTGTGTATCGGTATCAATATTCATCTTGATTACACCATAGCTGATAGCTTCGCGAATTTCCTCGTGTGTTGAGCCTGATCCACCATGGAAAACAAAGTTTACGGGTTTATCAGCAGTATTATATTTTTTCTGAATAAAATCTTGTGAGTTATGAAGAATTTTAGGAGTTAATTTTACATTACCTGGTTTATAAACTCCATGAACATTACCGAATGATGCTGCAATGGTAAAGTTTGGTGATATTTTGCCAAGTTCTTCGTATGCATAAGCAACGTCTGCAGGCTGAGTATATAACATTGAGTTATCAAGTCCTGAATTGTCTACACCGTCTTCTTCTCCACCGGTAACACCCAATTCGATTTCAAGTGTCATTCCCATTTTGCTCATTCGGGTGAGGTAGTTTTTGCAAATCTCTATGTTTTCTTTCAATGGTTCTTCGGAAAGATCAAGCATGTGTGATGAGAACAGTGGTTTACCATATTTTGCAAAATGTTTTTCGCCATAGGTGAGCAAACCGTCAATCCAGGGAAGGAGTTTTTTTGCACAATGGTCTGTATGAAGAACTACAGGCACTCCGTACAATTCTGCCATCATGTGAACATGTTTTGCTCCTGAAATACAACCTGCAATAGCTGCTTGTTGGTTTTCATTGGAAAGAGTTTTTCCGGCATAAAAAATACCACCACCATTGGAGAACTGAATGATAATAGGTGAATTAACAACTTTCGCAGCTTCAATTACAGCATTTACTGAGTTTGTGCTTACAACGTTTACAGCGGGAAGAGCAAAGCCATTAGCTTTCGCAATATTCCATACTTTTTGAAGATCATCGCCGGTTATAACACCAGGCTTTACTACATCGAGAATTTTTTGGGACATAATATAATATTTAGGTTAAAAGTTACTTGTTTTGTATGTAAATTTAGAATTTAGAATTTAGAATTATCCTGACTAAAATACTTAAGTTAAAAGTTACTTGTTTTGATGCATGCAAATTTAGAATTTAGAATTTAGAATTTAGAATTATCCTGACTAAAAAAATAATTGCTCCTAAAAAAGGTATTATTCTATAGCCCATCTTCTCATTTCGACAAGCTCAATGTGAAAAGTTCTACCCTTAAAAAGGATACCCAATCCCCAGATTCAGCACAAAATCTTCCCTGCCAAGTTGCCTTGATCCAAAAATCCATTTCTCTCCTGATGGGTATTCGGGATCCCGGGTTTTTATTCCAAGATCGAAACGGAAGATAAAGAATGAGAAGTCGAAACGGGTACCAAAACCGGTACCTACAGCAATATCATTATAAAACTTGTTCAGCTGGAATAACGCTCCTTCTCTGTCGTCGTTTTTATTTATTGCCCATATATTACCGGCATCAACAAACAAAGCACCCTCTAGTACCCAGAATAATTTAAAACGGTATTCTAGGTTTGCCTCCAGCTTAATATCGGCAGTTTGATTGCTGTACCTCTGTTTCACCAGTTCCTTATAAGAGCCAGGTCCAAGATCTCTCACCTGCCATGCGCGGATGCTATTTGCTCCCCCGGAAAAATATTTCTTTTCAAATGGTAAGGCTGTAGAGTTTTTATATGGAAGTCCGGCGCCTGCAAATAGTCGGTAAACAATACTGTTTCCGGGATTCAGAATGTTGTAGTGTCTGAAATCAATGTCACTTCTTAAATATTGCGCAAAGTTCGTATTGAAAAGTTCATAAGCACCATTGTTTTTTGGCTGATCAGTAATTTTAAACGCAGAATAAAGTATATTCCCGGCTGCTTCTGCATTAAACTTCATGTAGATAAAATCCTTGTTCTTTTGGAGATTTTGGTTGGTATAGGTAAGGCTATAATTGGTAACCGTCACCAAATGAGGCTGATAAGAATAATAGATATAAGTTCCTTCGAGCAAATCGATAAATTCTTGAGATTTATATGGGATTTGAACCAAATTTATTTCGATGGGGTTAATTACATGGGTAAGAAAACGGTTTCCTTTCCAAATATAGCCAAATGATGCATTGGCAACCGTACGGATATAATCGGGTCGGCGCTGGAAATTATATGCGAGCTTAAGTGTTGTTTTAGGATTGTATTTCTTAATAAACTGCTCAGTGCGGAATGGAAGAAGGAATTTAGGTATACTCAGGTTGGCTTCAGCTCCCAGCTCGACCATATTTCCATATTTGGTGGTTGTATTTTGCTTAATGGTTTCAACAGCTCCCTTGAAACGCATATCGAAGTTTTCGGCACCTTTGAAAAGATTTCTGTGCTGATAAACCAGATTCCCTCCTCCCCCTATATTTCCAGATGAATTAGTCCCTTCCAACTCAATGGAATAAGATTGTAACACAAATGGCGTAAGCTGAATATTACAATCCAGTTTTCTAATTATCGAATCTTCTTGGTTTGCAGGTTCAGTAAAATCTATCGTTACCAGTCGAAAAACCTGCAATGACGACAGATTCCTATAGCTCTGGCTGACATTACTTAACTTATACCATTCTCCGGGAAGAATAAAATTTGAACTAAGAACCACACCCGGTTTAACATTTTGCTTGTCATCATACAGAATATTTATACCATCGATAATAGTAGTGTCGAGATTATTTCTGTATGCATCAGGGTCTGCAAGCGCCTCCTTTGCATTAAAACATGTGACAATAAAAACTTTACCGATTTCATATTTCGGGTGTGGAATTTCGGTAAAAGTTCCATCCGAATGCAATTGCCGATACTTTTTGACAACCAGACTTACATTGACTTTATGGTCAGAGTGAGAACTGTCGGCCTGATAAAATATGTATTCTTTTGAAAAATTGTAAAAACCTTTGTCCTTGAGAAGTTTTTCAATTCTTTCTCTTTCTCCGGAAAGAACATCCACATCAAAATTATTTTTGGGCTTTAGAAGGCAGTTGGCTGAATCTGCGAGTACAAATCGCATAAGGGTTGTATCTTCAAACTTGTAGCTTACAATGTTTATCAGATAAGGCTCATGAAGTTCAAGACTATAAATGATTTTCGCCTTTTTCTTTTTATAAAGAGTGGTGTCTTTTACTTCACCGTTATAATATCCCTTGTTATGCAAATAAAGTTCAAGCTGACTGGAAGTTTTCTTAGTTAGAAATTCATCGAGTACAACTGGTTCCTCTCCAATGGTGCGAAGCCAGCGGTTCCACCAATTATCTTTTTTTTCGCGGGATACGTTATAAACAGACAAATGAAACTTAAGTCCGAGTATTTTCTTATTGGGCTTTTGTTTAACGTAAGTAACCAGTTCTTCCTGATTGATCTTTTTACTCTCTGTTTTGATAGTGTATTTATCAAGCAGGTATTTATCCTTAGGTACATATTTTGCACTGCCGCATGAACTGATTAATCCAACTAAAACAAGGATTACCGGCAACAAAGGTCGGGAAACAAATGCAATTATTCGGTTCTTCACCAACAAAACAAAGGATTTAGTAAATTCGCCGTAAATATACTTAACTTGAGCTAAGTAATGCATATTTTTACAAATCCCCTGAAAAATATATCAGCATGATATCAAATAATCAGATTAAGATTTATTCTTCACTCCGGAATAAGAAATACCGCGAAACATATAACTTATTTCTTGCCGAGGGAGAAAAAATCGTGCTCGATATCCTGAAACCGGGCAAAAGAGTTTTTAAGATTCACAGCCTTATTGCGAGTACTGAATTTATCAAATCGCTACCTTCGGCTTATTTAAAGGAATTGCCTGAAATTCAGGAAGTCAATGATACTACTCTCGAAAAAATATCCTCTCTCAGCGCTCCGAATAAAGCAATTCTGGTATGCGGATTACCGGATTATCAGCCAGATTTTAAAGAAATCGCGGGAGGTTTAAGTCTTTTCCTCGATGATATTCGCGATCCTGGAAATCTGGGAACCATAATGCGTACAGCTGACTGGTTTGGAATTCATCATATTTTTTGCAGTCTCGAAAGTGTTGATGTTTATAATCCAAAAGTTGTTCAATCTACCATGGGAGCTTTATGTCGAGTAAAAGTTTATTATTTTGAAACCTCAGATCTTCTGAACGAAATAAGGAAGATGGACTCGTTTCCGCTTATTGGCACATTGTTGGAAGGTGAAAATTTATACTCCGCTGAACTCCCTTTAAAAGGGATGATTGTATTGGGAAATGAATCGAGGGGAATTTCTCCTGCACTGCAGAAAGAACTAAACTACAAACTCACCATTCCATCCAATGGAACTGGTTCTGAAATTTCCGAATCGTTAAATGTAGCTTCAGCAGCCGCAATAGTAATGGCTGAATTCAGAAGGCGACAAGCTGGTTATTCGAAATGAAAAGATAAACCGACGATGTAGGGTTTCATTTTATCTATCGATGCCGCCTCGTTCTCCCAACCGATGGAATATGCTCTGATTTTTGTGTCGAAAATGCCGACACCCACTTTTAACTCCGTTGAAAGTTTAAAAAAAGGAAGGTAAAAATCAATTCCAATACCTGCTTCGTAGTAGATGTTTCCTGGAGAAAGTCTGATATTATCCTTTGTTGATGCTTCTTTTCCGGAGGATAAGTCGTAACGGTAATTAAGTCCACCTAGAATATATGGTCTATAGTTATTAAGTCTTTTTGACCGATACTTCAGATCAAGCGGGAAATCCAGATAAGCAAATTCGATATCGTCGGATCTTTTCAAGGCACTAGTATTATCAATATAAAAAGATATAGATTTGCTTCCCAAACAGATACCAGGTAAAAATCTAAGATCCAGATTATCGGTAAGTCGATAATTGGATACAATCTGCACCTGAAAACCAGAACCCGGTTTTGAAACATCCGGAATAAGTCTTGGGCTGGTGACAGTATCCTTCATCATGCTCCGTTTTATACCCATATCAGGACTGCATACCCCAACAGAAAAGCCGAAATGCACTGCTTTATTATCGTAACCTGGATCATTCCAGGGTTTTTTTTCCTGTGAGGATACCAAAATTGGTACGAAAAGAAATAAAACTAAATATAAAATACGTTTCAAAAGATATTGTTTTGTTTAATAACGATCCCGGCGTAAAAATAGTATAAATTGGCTTTTATTGCGTTAAATTGTTTTGTATTTATTGTGTATTCATAATGCAATTCATAATGATTAATCGCTTACCTTTTTTTTTGCCCCTCTAAATCTCCCCCAAGAGGGAGACTTTTCAAATAGTTACTGCGTTTTAAATCCTTTATGATTGTCTAAGAATAAGTTAGATAGCCACATTCCTATAAATATTCCCTAAGCTTTTCCTGAAATGTACAGACTTGCAATTCCTCCGCTTAACTTTTTAAATTCAGAGGTTTTAAATCCTGCATCGAGCAACAAGTTCTTCATTTTCTCTCCATGTGGAAAGGCATAAATCGAATCGGGTAAATACTGGTATGCCCGGGGATCGGCTGCAAAAAGCTTTGCCATCAAAGGAAGAATCCTTCTTGTGTAGAATGTGAAGAAGAAAGACATACTTCCCTCTGGCTGTGAAAATTCAAGAATTAGCAAATGCCCGCCGGCTTTAGTTACCCTGAACATTTCTGAAAGTCCCTTTGGCAAATCCTCATAATTTCTTACTCCGAAAGCAACCGTTACAAAATCGAATTTATTATCGGGAAATTGCAGTGATTCAGAATCCCCTGTGAGAAAACTTATTGATTGCAAGCCTTTTGCCTCGGCTTTTTTCCTTGCTACCTTAAGCATTTCCTCTGAAATATCTACTCCGGTTATTGTTTGAGGCTTAATTTTGCTGAGTTCGAAAGCCATATCTCCTGTACCTGTTGCAATATCAAGTATTTCCAGATCATGAAGTTGTTTTGAACCAGAAATGGCAAGTCTTTTAATGGTTCTTACCAGTTTCTTCCTCCACAACACATCAATATTAAATGATAAAAAATGGTTCAGGAAATCATATCGACCGGCGATGGCATTAAACATCTGAACAACCTGCTCTTTGCGGGTTCCGGGCTGGTCTATATAGGGTTTTATCAAAATGCTAAAATTAATATCGAGGCCAAAAATAAGGAATTTATTTATTCTTTAGCTTTGTGGGGATGAAAAGTGAACCAAAAAACCAAATATACAACTCATGAAAAAGATAGCTCTAATTACCGGTGCTACCACCGGAATCGGCGAAGCTACAGCCATTCTTCTTGCATTAAATAATTTCGATATCATCATCACCGGACGGCGCAAACCGCTTCTCGATCGGCTAAAACAGAAGATTGAATCGGAAACAAAAGCCGAGGTAATTGCTTTGAATTTCGATGTTCGCAAACTGTCTGAGGTGAAGACGGCTATTTCCTCCCTCGAAACAAAATGGAGAAATATTGACGTGCTTGTAAACAATGCTGGACTTGCTGTGGGCCTTAACCACATTGATAAAGGTGAAGTTGACGACTGGGAACGGATGATCGACACTAACATCAAAGGCCTTTTATACGTAACCCGTGAAGTTAGTCCGCTGATGGTTGCTCGAAACTCTGGTCACATCATTAACATGTCATCCATTGCTGGAAAAGAAGATTACGAGAATGGAAATGTTTATTGTGCCACCAAGCATGCCGTTGATTCTTTGAGTAAGACGATGCGTGTCGATCTTGTGCAGCATGGAATAAAAGTCACAAATATCGCTCCCGGAATGGTTGATACGGAATTTTCGCTAGTCAGATTTAAAGGGGATAAAACCCGCGCCGACAATGTATACAAAGGCTTCACACCTTTATATGCTCAGGACATTGCCGAAGCGATTTTATTTGCAGTTACCCGGCCTGCGCATGTTTGTATCAACGATATGCTGATTATGCCTACTGCTCAAGCTGCAGCGCTGTTGGTTAGAAGAGAAGCCTAGTTAAATCACTTCAAACTTAATCCCCAGTTCATCTGCAATTCCTTTGATCTCCACTGCAACTGCAGGGATCAGACTAATTCCGTCTTTCCTAATTTTCGCCTCTTTCAAACGTTCGGGTTCACCGGGAATTAAAACACCTTCTGTGCCTGGCGTGGGTGAAGAATTTTTGAAAGTTTCAATCCATTCGTCCATTTTGGCCTTAAACTCCGATGCCGGTTGGAAAGCGTCAATTCGCATGGCACCAAAGAAATGTCCCGTTCCCTCTCCTACTGATTTATCGTTAGGTTTTAGGTTGGATACAAATGGAGGTACAAATGGTCCGAAGTTTGCGCCTGACAAAACAGCTGAAAAAATATCCACAATGGCACTCAGGCAAAAACCTTTATGGCTGCCGTGTTCATAATCTCCCCCGAGAGCAAGCATTGATCCGCCTCTGCCAATTATTGAGGGATCGTTTGAAGGTTTTCCATCCATATCCTGCAATAGTCCGAAAGGGATATCATCTCCCCTTTTAGCGGCAACTGTAAGTTTTCCATGAGCAACTGGAGTTGTAGCAAAATCAGCTACGAATGGAGGATATTTTCCAGCCGGAATAGCAACCGCTATTGGATTGGTTCCCAGCATTTTACTTAAGGAAAATAAAGGCGCAACCAAGGGATTTGCGTTGGTCATGCTAATACCGATCATATCATGTTCGAGAGCCATCATGGCATAATATCCGGCGATTCCATAATGATTGGAGGCACGTGTAGAAACCCATCC
>JBBQAQ010000015.1:0-77371 GCA_038316435.1 Bacteroidales bacterium
ACACTAGTGTCTCGTTAATATATTAGAACGTTCTTTGAAAAATTTGATAATCAGTTATTTGTAGTTCCTTTTATTGCGTGACGATTTCAATTGATTTTCTTTGGATCAAAATCATTCTGAAAATGAACCAAGGGAAATATGTCTTCGCACAGATTACCGAATTTCTTCCCCAGCGTGTTTTTGACAGGATTGTGGAGAAATTTAATGGCAACAAGCACATTCGCACTTTTACTTGTTGGAACCAAATGCTTTGCATGGTCTTCGGCCAACTTACTACCCGCGATAGTTTACGGGATTTAATTGTAACGGTCAATGCTCATAAAGCAAAATCGTATCATCTTGGACTTGGAATCAATGTTAATCGGACAACCCTTGCAAGGGCTAACATCAACAGAGACTGTCGCATATATGAAGAGTTTGCCTTTTATCTTATTGACCACGCCCGTAAAGTTTGCTTTTGCAACGACTTTGAAGTTAAGGTTGATGGCAACATATATGCCTTTGACTCTACAACAATTGATCTATGCTTGAACGTTTTTTGGTGGGCTGAGTTCAGAAAGGCGAAAGGTGGCATTAAGATGCATACGCTTTATGACGTTAAGACCCAGATTCCCAGTTTTGTTCATATTACAGCAGCAACAGTGAATGATGTCAATGCGATGGATCACATCCCTTATGAAAGAGGCAGTTACTATATCTTCGACCGTGGTTACAATGATTTTGAGCGGCTTTACAGAATCCACAGGCTTGAAGCCTATTTTGTACTTCGGGCCAGAGACAATCTCAAATTCAAACGGATGTATTCCAAGAAGACAGACAAGGATGAAGGTGTAAAACAGGACCAAATAGGAACCTTCGCAATACCAACATCGTTCAATAGGTATCCCGAGAAATTACGCAGGATCAAGTATTATGACAGCGAAACAGATGTGGAGTTCGTTTTCTTAACAAACAATTTTGAGCTGTCTGCAATTGAAATAGCAATCCTGTATAAAAAACGATGGCTTGTGGAGCTTTTCTTTAAGTGGATAAAGCAACACCTCAAAGTGAAAAGTTTTTGGGGCCATACCTTTAATGCAGTAAAAACTCAACTGTATTGTGCATTAATTGCCTATTGTTTGGTGGCAATCATAGGGAAGGAGCTCAAAGTTGATAGGAAAATCTACGAAATCTTGCAGATTCTAGGCATCTCTCTACTGGACAAAACGCCTGTAAAAGAGCTGCTTACAAATAACGATTACAAAAATGTCAAAGAACTAAATTGTAAACAACTGTCACTCAGTCTCTTTTAACGAGACAGTAGTGATTGCATTTAAGTAATGAAATTCATACTTTAACTTCGTTAACTCTTTTTGGAGTTCTTCTTTGGTTTTGTCCTGATCGTACATAATAATATAAATTTAAAACGGTGAATTCCTTTTGCCGGTTTCGCACTTAGCATTGGCTATGACGCTCCACTTCGCCTTTAAAATTCATCCCTATAACCCCAAAAAAGACTTATAGGCCTGAAAATCCCTCTCAACTCTAAAATTACACATTTATCCCCACAATTCAAAATCCCAGTTTTACACCCTACCAAAATCCAACTTTTCCCCCGCATCAAAAATTTAAATCCCCAAAATAAAACCTGATTCCTATAAAAAATATTCTTCAAAAAACTCGTTTTTTCGAACTTTTTCCCCCATCTTGGTAGAATTATTAAAATTACTACATTTGTAATTGCCCTGAAAAAATGCCTCATTTAAAACTAAAATTAATGTAATTACTCACTATATACTCAAACTATTCCAACAAATGAAAACGTACCTTACTAACCAGATTAAAAACTTAGTTCTCCTTGGAAATGCCGGCTCAGGAAAGACTACCCTGGCCGAAAGCATGCTATTTGAAGGAGGCGTTATCGATCGCCGGGGTGACATAACAGCAAAGAACACCGTATCAGACTACAATCTTATCGAACACGAAAATGGTTCCTCAATTTTCTCAACGGTGTTGTATACTGAGTTGAACGATAAGAAATTAAATTTTATTGATGTTCCAGGTTCCGACGATTTCGTTGGCGGCACCATTGCAGGTCTGCATATTGCCGATACTGCCCTCCTACTCATCAACGCTCAGAACGGAATTGAAGTGGGTACAGAAATTCACAACCGCTGGATAGAAAATTTCGAGAAACCTATGGTTGTGGTTGTTAATCACTTGGATCACGACAAAGCCAATTACGACAAAGCCCTCGAGATGCTCAATGAACGTTTCAAGGGAAAAATTGCAGTGGTTCAGTATCCTGTTAATGAAGGTGCAGGATTCGACTCCATCGTAGACCTGATTAAAATGAAATTTTACAAATATCCTGCCGATGGAGGCAAACCTCAGATCCTTGATATTCCTGCTTCAGAAACCGAAAAAGCTACCGAGCTCAAAGCTCTGCTTATCGAAAAAGCAGCCGAAAACGATGAAGGTCTGATGGAGTTATTCTTTGAAAAAGAAACTCTTACAGAAGACGAAATGCGTAAAGGAATTCACGCAGGTCTCGTCAGCCGCGGAATGTACCCGGTTTTCTGTGTTTCAGGAAAGAAAAATATTGGTGTTGGCCGTCTCATGGAGTTCCTCGTAAACGTAGCTCCAACTCCCGAGCAGGTTCGCTCTCCAAAAGATAAAGCCGGAAATGAAGTTAAATGTGATGCCAAAGCTCCGGCTTCCATTTTCATCTTCAAAACCACCATTGAATCTCATATCGGTGAAGTAAACTACTTCAAAGTTATGTCGGGGGAAATCACCGAAGGAATGGACGTGATTAACTCTCGCACATCCAATAAGGAAAGACTCTCGCAGATTTTCGCATCAGCCGGGAAAAACAGAATTAAACTGGCAAAAATGGTTGCCGGCGATATCGGCTCTAGCGTTAAGCTAAAAGCAACCAAGAACAATGATACGCTTTCATCAAACGGTGAAATAGCGTTTCCTCCAGTTCCTTATCCCGCACCAAAATATCGCACTGCAATCAAAGCGGTTAGCGAAAGTGATGATGAAAAACTGGGCGAAGCTCTGAACCGTCTGCATGAGGAAGATCCTACAATGATTATCGAGTATTCAAAAGAACTCAAGCAGATTATCCTTCACGGTCAAGGCGAATATCACCTGAATATCGTGAAATGGCACCTTGATCATATCTTCAAAATTGACACGGAGTACCTTACTCCAAAAATTCCTTATAGGGAAACCATAACCAAATCTGCACAGGCCGACTATCGTCACAAGAAACAATCAGGTGGTTCCGGACAGTTTGGCGAAGTTCATATGCTTATTGAGCCTTTTGTAGAGGGAGCAAAAGAACCCGAAACATTCAAAGCCAATGGTAAGGAAATGAAACTTTCTCTTCGCGGAAAAGAAGAACATGAACTGCCCTGGGGTGGAAAACTGGTATATTTTAACTGTATCGTGGGAGGTTCCATTGATGCTCGTTTCATGCCCGCTATTCTCAAAGGCATCATGGAGAAACTTGAAACAGGCCCGCTTACAGGTTCTTACGCCCGCGATATCCGCGTCTTCGTTTACGATGGCAAGATGCATCCGGTCGACTCAAACGAAATTTCCTTCCGTTTGGCTGGCAGAAACGCATTTAGTCAGGCCTTCAAAGCTGCAGGCCCAAAAATCCTTGAGCCAATCTACCTTGTAGAAGTTCTTGTTCCGGGCGACCGCATGGGCGACGTGATGAGCGACCTTCAGGGAAGAAGAGCAATTGTGCAAGGGATGAGCAGCGAAAGAGGCTTCGAGAAAATTACTGCCAAAGTTCCTCTTGCAGAAATGAATAAATATTCAACCGCCCTGAGTTCCATCACAAGCGGCCGGGCTATCTATTCAATGAAATATCTCGAATACGCACAGGTTCCGGGAGATGTTCAGGAAACCCTGCTGAAGGCTTATGATGAGGGATCTGATGACGAATAGTTATTAGACTTTAGACCATAGGCCATGGACGATAGAAATTGCCTGTTGAGCATGATAAATGCGAAGTACCAACAATGGCCTAACCTCTATCGTCTATGGCCTTTTTGGTCTATTGTCCTTCCCCTCTAAACAAATACACCACTCCCCTGTATTGCCCTTTATGATAATACTCCTTATCCCAGCCAGTAGCCTCAATAACATAGAAATACACACCAGCTGAGGCTTTACGGTCAGAGTCCATTACATTTCCGTTCCAACCTTCCCATGTGTACATATCGCTTACTTCTGCTCTATAAACCATTTTTCCAGCTCTGTCGAAAATACGGATACTGAACTCTTTAATAGACTGGAATTTGACTTTAAAAACTGGGTTGGTTGCGTCACCATCGGGGGAGAAAACATTGGGAACTTCAAGGAGACTCGGGAGAACGGTGATGGGATCAGCAAGTTTAAAAGTATCAATACAACCAGCTTCGGATGTGGCAACAAGACCAATAAAATAATCCCCTGGAATCCTGTACAGGTATTCCGGCTGCAAATCAAGATTATCGGTTAATTCGCTTGCAAAAAACCCTGATTTAGCACTATCAGCCGAGTAAATCCATTCAAAACCAGAACCGTTAACTGATTCATTTTTAAACTTTATTCTCAGGGGAGCATCTCCCTCTGCAGGTGCTGTTGCATCCACGAATTCTCTCTTATCTTCTTTTGGATCAAAAAGCTGAAAGCTAAAAAGTGGCTTTACTTCAATCGACTTATAAAACACGGAATCAACATCTTTCATTCCAAAATTGTCGGTAGCCGTAAGGATAAACCATGTGTCCAGATATGGCGGATTATCAATAGTTTGTGGATCCAGATAGTCGGTGGTGTGATAAATCGTAAGCTCAGGATTATCCTCCGTCCATTCGAACATATAATTATTTACAAGCATCACCTGATTCTTACTGAGTGGATCGAAATAATAAAAAGTGTCGACGGTTATAACCCCTACCAAATTAATTATCCCACAAAAAAATGCGCTGGGTAATAAATTCTCATCAGCATCTTTCGTAACAGCAACTTTCAATCTATCGATATATACCCATGCAGTAAATGTTGTATCGGTATCGGTGCCATTAAAAATATGAACCCTGTAACCTCCCTTTGAAAGATTATTTACCTGGGATGGAGATACGCCATTATAGTTTAAGAGGGATATGTCAAAATCACCACTTATTTCATTATACATAAACCACTCAAAAGTATAAATGCCCGCAACCGGCAATGAGGCCGAAAGGATTCCTGTTACCGAAGTTCCCGGCGGGGAATAAAAAATATACACTGAGTCATTTTCAGCAGACACAGGATATGCGGTGGATGAAATCTTATTAGCTGTTGGTGAAGTAATTTGAGCCTGCACTTCTGCGGCCGAAGCCACGATAAGAAGCATAAGACAAATCCTGAACCTTGTATTTTGTAGTGCTTTGTTCAACAAACGAGTTTGAAACATGATAACTCCGGAAAGAGTTGTTTTATTTTAGGCAAATATCAGAATTTTCCTCTGAACTACAATTTTTTATGTGGAATAGAAAAAACTTGGGTTTTGTAGCTGATTTTTTAAGTCTCAGGTGATAAAGTAATGGAATCAGGAAAGAACAGTTAAAACAAGTGAAATATGAGCGAATCCAGTATAAATTTCGCAATGCCTGATGAGGTAGTGATGAGTAAAATCTTAATGGTGCGAAATATAAAAGTAATGATTGACAGGGATTTGGCTGAACTCTACGGTGTGGAAACCAGACGATTAAAAGAGGCTGTACGTAGAAATATTGGTCGCTTTCCAGCAGATTTTATGTTTGAAATGACTAAAGACGAATTTCAGAATTGGAGGTCGCAATTTGCGACCTCCAATTCTGAAAAAATGGGGTTAAGGTATACTTCGTTTTGTTTTACTGAACAAGGCGTATCAATGCTTTCAAGTGTTTTAAATAGTGAAAGAGCAATTCAGGTAAATATCCAAATAATCAGAATATTCACAAAAATGAGGGCATTATTGGCAACTCAAAAAGAAATATTGCAAAAGTTGGAGCAACTTGAGAATAACGATTTAGCTCAAAATGAAAAAATCATGCTCATTTTCGATTACATAAGGCAACTTGAAAAATCCAAAAAACAACTTGATGAACAAAAAAACAGACAGAGACTTGGTTATAGAACCTCCAAAGTGTAAGGATCATTTGGGAATCGGTGATTATGCTCCCCTCTGGTAAAATGTTGAAATGTTTTTCCTCTTTTACCCCATTTAAAGAATTTCTAATAGTATTTTGGCATGCTCAAATTGGATATAGTGAAAGATCTACTGAAGGAATTAAATAACGAGCAAAAAGAAGCCGTTCTGAATTACAAAGGTCCTGCCCTGGTTATCGCGGGAGCTGGATCAGGGAAGACGCGCGTACTGACCTACCGCATTGCACACATGTTAACAGAGGGCGTACATCCGGCAACCGTATTAGCACTGACTTTCACCAACAAGGCTGCCGCAGAGATGAAAGAAAGAATTGCCATTCTGGTTGGCGCTGAATCGGCAAGAAAATTATGGATGGGGACTTTTCACTCCATTTTCGCCCGGATTCTTCGAATTGAAGCCTCCGCTTTATCTTTCCCTACTGATTATACCATTTACGACACATCCGATTCCAAAAACCTTCTGAAAACTATCATAAAGGAAATGAATTTGGATGAAAAAATCTATAAACCTTCTGAAGTTCTTGGCAGAATAAGCAATGCCAAAAATAATCTTGTCACTCCGGAAGCCTATGCCGCTAGTTCCGAGATTGCCACCCGTGACAGCAATAACCGCCGCCCAATGATGGCGGTTATCTATACACGCTATGTTGCCCGTTGCAAAAAAGCCGGCGCCATGGATTTCGACGATCTTTTGCTTAACACGAATATTTTATTCAGAGATCATCCGGCAATACTACAAAAATACATGTCGGCTTTTAAATACATTCTCGTTGATGAGTATCAAGACACAAATTACAGTCAGTATCTGATTATCAAAAAGTTATCCCAGAATCACAATAATGTCTGTGTGGTTGGCGATGACGCCCAAAGTATCTATTCTTTCAGGGGAGCAAAGATCGAGAATATCCTTAATTTTAAAAGAGACTACCCGGAAGTAAGGCTGCATAAACTCGAGCGCAATTATCGTTCTACAAAAAATATCGTTAATGCTGCGAACAGCATCATTGCGAATAACAAAGACCAGATTCATAAAAAAGTCTACTCAGAAAAACCTGAAGGTGAGAAAATACGACTTATTGAAGCCAAAGCAGATAACGAAGAGGGATTTTTAATTGCCAACCTTATTAAAGACCTTCTGTTTGCTCGTCAATATCAGTATCGCGATGTTGCTATTCTCTACAGAACCAACGCCCAATCAAGGATTTTTGAAGAATCCCTCCGGAAACTGAACATTCCATATAAAATTTACGGAGGAGTATCTTTTTTCCAGAGAAAAGAGATAAAAGACATCCTCGCCTACTTCAAACTGGTTATAAATCCTTCGGATGAAGAAGCTTTAAAAAGAGTTATAAACTATCCGTTACGAGGGCTTGGAAAAACAACAATCCTGAAAATTGAGGAACTTGCTCTTCAGACTGATGCCACAATGTGGAGTATTATCGAGAACCAGACCTTGATGGATCTGAATTTTAACAAGGGAGTCATTTCAAAGATTCATGGATTTACTGCTCTGATCAAAGAGTTTAAATCCAAACTCGAACTGATGGAAGCCTTTGATATGGCATATTCCATGGTCACTACTCTTGGTATTTTCAAAGAACTCCGCGACGATAAAACCCCAGAAGGAATAAGCCGCTTCGAGAATGTGGAAGCCCTGCTGAACGGTATTCGTGAGTTTACCGAAACCAGTCCGGAAGGCCACAGCTCGGGACTTACAGATTATCTGCAGGATGTTACACTTCTCACCGACGCTGACACTGAAAAAGCTGAAGACAACAACAAAGTTACCCTGATGACCATACATTCTGCAAAGGGACTTGAATTCAAACATGTCTGCATCGTTGGAATGGAAGAAGAACTCTTTCCATCGCACATGAGTCTGAATGATCCAAAGAACCTCGAAGAGGAACGAAGATTATTCTATGTTGCCCTCACCCGTGCCGGAGAAAGTCTCAGCCTTAGTTATGCCAACTCCCGCTATAAATGGGGTTTGCTGGGAATCTGTAACCCAAGCCGTTTTATCTCCGAGATTTCTGAAGAATTTCTCGAACGACCTGTTGCTGTTTCTCGGGGAAATGTTTCCCCTGCCGATCGATATAATTCCAATACCACATATCCCCCGAAACCTGCAAATTACGGGTTTTTGAATGAAAGGAAAATGGTGCGACTTGATAGTCCGACAGACAGGCCTGCACCCACTGTATCTTCCACTGAGGCCGCCGATCCATCTCAAATACATATCGGCTTCATAGTAGAACATGCACGGTTTGGAATCGGAGAAGTTGTTTTACTTGAAGGGGATAAAGCTACCGTTGATTTCAGTAATCATGGCAAAAAGCAACTGCTTCTGAAATTTGCAAAATTAAAAATTGTGATCTAAACTAAATTCCCTTAGCTTTGCATAAAATTTATAAAATGGATTACGATTACAATACCGGTAGAAAAAAAATGGATCTCCCTGAGTACGGCAGGAATGTGCAGAAGATGGTGGATCATATTAAAACTATCGAAGACAGAGACGAAAGAAACAAAGCTGCCCGCACAATTATAAGTATCATGGGGAATCTTAATCCTCATCTAAGGGATATAGCCGATTTTAAGCACAAACTTTGGGATCATCTTGCTATTATAGCTGATTTTCAGCTTGATATAGACTCTCCATACGAAACTATTGAGCGCGCAAAACTTATTGAAAAACCAAATCAACTTACTTACAATCAGGGAAAAATCCGGTATAAGCATTATGGCAAATACATGGAACTGATGATCGCAAAGGCAGTTGAGATGGAAGAAGGCGAAGAAAAAGAAGCGCTTATCCGCATGTTGGCTAACCACATGAAAAAATCTTATCTGACCTGGAACCGTGAAGTGGTAAATGATGAGCATATTTTTCTCGATCTAAAAGAGCTTTCAAAAGGGAAAATCGACGTAAAAGTTGAAGCTCTGAAATTATCGGAAACACGCGATATCCTGAACAAAAACCGTAAGCCTAAAAAACCGGTAAAGCAGATTAAAAAGAAATAGAGAATATGAGTAGCTTCCGTATCGAAGGCGGTCATAAACTGAGCGGAACAATTTTGCCGCAAGGGGCTAAAAATGAAGCCCTTCAGATTTTATGCGCTACTCTGCTCACCCCCGAACCGATTACCATATCGAATATTCCCAATATACGTGATGTAAAAAAACTCATTGAACTTCTCAATGACATGGGAGTGAGAGTTGAGAAACATTCTCCCAATAAATATACTTTTACAGCAAAGGATATTAACCTTGAATACCTCGAAACGGCTGACTTCTACGAAAAAAGTACCGCTCTCCGCGGTTCTGTAATGATCGTTGGCCCGCTATTGGGGAGATTTGGAAAAGCGTTTATTCCCAAGCCCGGGGGAGATAAGATCGGAAGACGGCGTCTCGATACCCATTTCATTGGCTTTCAGAACCTTGGTGCAAAGTTTAATTTCGATTCAAAAAATGCATTTTATACTGTTGAAGCATCTAACCTGAAAGGCTGTTACATGCTACTCGACGAAGCTTCAGTTACTGGAACAGCAAATATTATCATGGCCGCTGTGATGGCGAAAGGTACTACCACCATTTATAATGCCGCATGCGAGCCATATATACAACAACTTTGCCTCATGCTTAACCGTATGGGCGCAGGAATTACAGGTATAGGATCAAATCTTCTTACTATCGAGGGAGTTAGTTCTCTGAAAGGCACAGAACATATGATTCTGCCTGATATGATTGAAATTGGGAGTTTTATCGGGATGGCCGCAATGACGCATTCCGAACTTACAATAAAAAATGTCCGCTACGATATGCTGGGTATTATCCCTGACTCTTTTCGAAGGATGGGCATTCAGATGGAGTTGCGGAACGATGATATTTATATTCCTGCGCAGGAACATTATGAGATCGACACCTTCATTGACGGTGCAATTCTTACTATCGCAGATGCACCATGGCCCGGTCTTACCCCCGACTTGCTAAGCGTAATTCTGGTAATTGCCACACAGGCCAAAGGCAGCATTCTGGTTCATCAGAAAATGTTCGAAAGCCGTTTGTTTTTCGTAGATAAAATTATTGATATGGGAGCTCAGATTATTCTTTGCGACCCCCATCGCGCAACAGTAATCGGGATGGATGGAAAAATTAAACTCCGATCCACTGTTATGACCTCCCCCGATATCCGTGCCGGTGTTGCTTTGCTTATCGCAGCTATGTCTGCTGAAGGAATAAGCACTATTCATAACATCGAACAGATCGACCGTGGGTACGAAAGTATCGATGTCAGATTGAATGCTCTTGGAGCCAAAATTGAACGAATCTAAATTTTTTTTGTTTACCTTTGCATAAATTTACATATATAGATATTAATAATTAACAGAATGATAAATAAAGCAGTATTAATTGGAAGTATGGTTATTGCTTTTGCAACAGCAAATTGCACTTCAGTTCAAAACGAGTCAAACAAAGATCCGAAAGTTACCGCATCAGAAACAGAAACTGCTCCTGCTGAAGCACCCGTCGGGCTTGCTATTGGCAACAGAGCTCCTGAACTTGAATATGAATCCCCAAATGGAAAAACAATAAAACTTTCTTCCTTAAAAGGCCAGCTTGTTCTGATCGATTTCTGGGCATCATGGTGCCCTCCATGCAGAGCAGAAAATCCAAATCTTGTAAGTACTTACAATCAGTTTAAGAACTCAGAATTCAATGTTGGTAAAGGATTTACAATTTACAGTGTTTCTCTGGATCAGCAAAAAGACAGATGGCTCGGCGCTATCAAAATGGACAATCTGAGTTGGCCCTCACATGTAAGCGATTTACTGGGATGGCAGTCGGTTCCCGCAGCAATGTATCAGGTAAGGTCAATTCCATCTAATTTCCTTATCGACGGAAAAGGAATTATTATTGCCACCAATCTTCGTGGCGAAGCCCTCGGAATTAAGCTCCAGGAACTTTTAAAATAGGCTGTTTAGGACCCTCTTCCTGACAATTTAATTTTTAATAACTGCAAATTCTGTCAAATTGTCTCATAAGTCAATATTGGCAAACTATTTGTACGTTTAATGCCGTCAACAATAAAAAATAAGGAGAATGGCCAGAAAAGAGAACCCGGGTGAACAATCAAACCATCAGGAAGCAGCTAAAGATAAGCAAAATACAAAGAATCCGAAGCAAAAACCGGAGCAAGAAAACAACCTATCCGAAGAGTTCGAAAATCTTAAGGCACAGCTTGAAGTTTCTGAATTGAAACTGAATGAAAGTCAGGATAAATATTTACGTTTATCCGCTGAATTTGACAATTACAGGAAACGGACTCTGAAAGAAAAAATGGATATTTTGAAATCAGGCGGAGAAGAAACCATTCTGAAAGTTTTACCGGTTCTGGACGATTTTGAAAGAGCAATAACCGCCATGCAAACAACAACTGAAATTGACGCAGTAAAAAATGGCATTAGTCTGATTTACACGAAATTAAAAGAAATTCTTTCACAACAGGGAATTAAAGAAATTGATTCCATGAATCTCGATTTTAATACTGATCTTCATGAAGCTATCACCAAAATCCCTGCTCCTTCGGAAGAATTAAAGGGTAAAGTGGTTGATGTTGTTCAAAAAGGCTACTATTTGAATGATAAGGTTTTGCGATTTGCTAAAGTTGTAATCGGGGAATAAAGAGATTTATTAAGTATGGCAAAAAGAGATTATTACGAGGTACTGGAGGTCACAAAAAATGCCAGTGCGGAAGAGATTAAAAAGGCTTACCGCAAGATGGCTCTAATGTATCATCCCGATAAAAATCCTGACAATAAAGAGGCGGAAAATAAATTCAAAGAGGCTGCCGAAGCCTATGATGTTCTGTCAAACCCTCAAAAAAAAGCTAAATACGACCAATATGGCCATGCTGCATTCAGTAATAGCGGCGGTTCTGGTGGGTATTCAGGTGGAGGTATGACCGTTGAAGATATCTTTGAACATTTTGGTGATATTTTCGGGGGATTTGGTGGATTCGGCGGTTTTGGTGGTGGCAGACAGTCGCAACCCAGGCAGAATAAAGGTTCTAACCTTCGAGTAAAAGTTAAGCTCAATCTGGAAGAAGTCTCAAAGGGAGTTGAAAAAAAAATAAAAGTTAAGAAATATGTTTCCTGTCAGGATTGTAGTGGTACCGGAGCAAAAAACGGTAGTTCATACAATACTTGTACAAGCTGTAATGGAAACGGACAAGTAACAAGAGTTACGAATACCTTCCTTGGTGCTATGCAGACTACCACTGCCTGTCCAACGTGCAACGGAGAAGGACGAATTATTTCCAATAAATGCACGAGCTGCTATGGAGAGGGAATTATAAGTACTGATGAAACAATATCATTTTCAATTCCTGCCGGTGTTGCCGAAGGTATGCAGCTAAAAGTTAGTGGCAAAGGAAACGCTGCACGAAGAGGCGGTGTCAATGGTGACCTGCTTGTACTTATAACTGAAGAACAGCATCCCGAGCTAATCCGCGATGGTAACGATTTATTGTACAACATGTACCTTACTATTCCTGACGCTGTTACTGGCACAA
This sequence comes from Bacteroidales bacterium, assembly GCA_038316435.1. Classification (GTDB taxonomy): domain Bacteria; phylum Bacteroidota; class Bacteroidia; order Bacteroidales; genus JACJXF01. The sequence goes on from JBBQAQ010000015.1 coordinate 12,752, forward strand.
CTGTTGAAATACCTACTATTGAAGGTAAGATCAAAATAAAAATTGATCCCGGAACTCAGCCAGGTAAAATACTCAGAATCAGAAGCAAAGGAGTGCCTGATGTTAATGGATATGGGAAGGGTGATCTCCTGATTTCTATTAGTGTATGGATTCCGCGCACACTTAATAAAGAAGAGTATAAACTATTTGAAAAACTAAAAGAATCTTCTAACTTTATTCCCAATCCCGATAAAAATGACAAGACTTTCTTTGACAGAATGAGAAATCTTTTCGAATAAACGTATTGCCTGCCCTAATAAAAAGTGGCATTTTTCGTTTACAATGGTATTATTCTGAATTTAGTTATCGAAGTAATACAGAATTATTTACAAGGCGATAAGCGGGATAAATTTTTTAAAATCAAAGTTGCTGAACACTCACTAAATAAACCACAAGCTTATGGAGCTCTTTCAGGCAAAAAATGTAGTTAAAGAATTTTCTAATCACCGGGCTCTGAATAAAGTTTCCATCTCTGTGCCCGAAAACACCATCTTCGGATTACTAGGCCCTAACGGAGCAGGAAAAACAACCCTTATTCGTATTATCAATCAGATTACCGCACCCGATGAAGGTGAATTATTTTTTCAGGGGAGAAAAATGCAACCTGATGATATTCATTATATTGGATACCTTCCAGAAGAAAGAGGCCTTTATAAAAAAATGAAGGTTGGTGAACAGGCAGTTTATCTGGCCCAACTAAAAGGACTTTCACGCCAGGATGCAATGAAAAAGCTGAAGTACTGGTTTGAAAAATTTGAAATGACCGAATGGTGGAACAAAAAGGTTGAAGAACTTTCAAAAGGGATGCAGCAAAAAGTTCAGTTTGTAATTACTATACTTCATGAACCTAAATTGCTTATATTTGATGAGCCTTTCAGCGGATTTGATCCGATTAATGCGAACCTTCTGAAAAACGAAATTCTGGAGCTAAAACGAAATGGTTCTACGATTATCTTTTCAACACATAACATGAGTTCGGTTGAGGAGCTTTGCGATCATATCAGCCTGATTAATAAGTCGGAAGTTATTCTTGAAGGTCAGATTTTTGATATCAAAAAAAACTACCGTACGAATGTCTACGAATTCAGTTATACAGGAGACCCTGAAAATCTGCTATCAAAACTATCCAAACCCTATGAATTACTGACGAATACTACTGAAAATCATATTCATTTCGCCAGCATCAAAACACCTAGCGAAGATACTGATAATCATCTTCTGAAAGAGCTGATACCATTGGTTAATATTGTATCATTCAATGAATTGATTCCCTCAATGAATGATGTATTTATCCGCGTGGTTGAGGAAACAAACAAGAAAAATTCCATAGCTTAAACATATCCTGATGCATAAAATTCTACTTATCATTCAGCGGGAATATCTTACCCGGGTAAAAAAGAAATCATTTCTTGTTATGACAATTCTGGGTCCTGTGCTCTTTGCAGCATTTATGGTTATTCCCGCATGGCTTGCCACAATGGAAGATACAGAAGTCAAAACTATCGCTGTGGTTGATAGCACAAACATTTTTTATAAGATACTTCCTGAAACAGAATTCATCAAGTTCAAATATCCCGAAGGTATCAGCCTGAAAGATCTTCAAAATAGCTTTGAACAATTGGGTTACAGCGCAATCCTGTTTATCCCTCATAACATTTTATCGTCCAACACAAGTATTTTATATTCTAATAAGCAGCCAAGTCTTTCTGTATCAATGCATATCGAGAATTCCATCGAGAAAGAAATTGAACGTCAGAAACTCAAAGCCAATAATATTGAAAATCTGGATGAAATATTAAAATCAGTTAAAACCGACATTGATCTGAGAAACATCTCATGGAATGAGGAGGGCCAGGAAAAAGAGAGCAACACAGGACTCGCTATGGGCATTGGCTATGGAAGCGGGATGCTGATTTATTTCTTCATCTTTTTATTTGGTGCTCAGGTGATGAGGGGTGTAATTGAAGAAAAAACTAATCGGATCGTGGAGGTAATTGTTTCATCAGTCAGACCTTTTCAACTCATGATGGGTAAGATCGTTGGCGTGGGGTTGGTAGGACTGACACAATTTGTTCTTTGGGTATCGCTTACATTTCTCTTTGTCGGAGTAGTTCAGAAAGTGGCATTTCCCGAGCTATCTAAAACGCCTACCGAGCAGGTGCTTTCTCAGGATATCATGAACAACCAGCAGTTGCAAAAGCCACAAATGAATTTTACTGAACCAAAACCTCAGATGCTAGAGGAAATTTTCACATCCCTTGGGAGTGTAAATTTCGGTTTGATATTAGGCATGTTTATTTTTTATTTTATCGGGGGATATTTGTTATACGGATCTTTTTTCGCAATTATCGGTTCAGCAGTTGATAATGAAGCCGATACCCAGCAGTTCATGCTTCCGGTTACTCTACCTCTGATCATAGCAATTTTTGTAATGATAAACACCATAAATAATCCGGATGGTCAGTTGGCATTCTGGTTTAGCATGATTCCACTCACCTCACCGGTTGTGATGATGGTTAGAATACCTTTCCATCCCCCTGCATGGGAGATTATTTTATCTGCCCTTATTCTGGTCATTACGTTTGTAGGATCAACGTGGATGGCAGGTAAAATCTATAGAACAGGAATTCTGATGTATGGTAAAAAAGCCTCTTACAAGGAACTTTGGAAATGGTTCAGATATAAATCTTAGATATAATGTACCCACTTGATTCACCATCAACGCGAATTGCAATTCTTGATTTTGGAACTAACACCTTCAATCTTCTGATCACAGAAGTTAGTAATGAAAACAAACTTATCGTTCTTCATACTGCAAAAGAGGCTGTTAAATTGGGTGAAGGAGGAATTACAAGAAAAATTATCACCGACGAAGCTTTCGAAAGAGGTCTTTCGGCTATTGAACGCCACCTTGTAAGAGTTAAGGAATTTAATGTAAGTAAAGTTTATGCCTTCGCTACCTCAGCAATTCGGGATGCTTCAAACGGAAAGACATTTATTAATGCAGTAAAAGATCGTTTTGACATTCATGTTCTCATTATCGAAGGTGAAAGAGAGGCTGAAATGATCTACCGTGGGGTAAGGCTTTCACTTGATATGGATGAGCAACCCGTGTTGATCCTTGATATTGGCGGTGGAAGTAATGAATTTATTATCGCGAATAAAAAAGAAATTTTCTGGAAACATAGTTTCAATCTGGGCATGGCTCGCTTACTCGAGACGTTTCATCCCTCTGACCCTATCTCTCCATCTGAAATTGATACGCTCACAGCTTATCTGAAAACGGAATTAAAAGAGCTGTTTTCTGCAGTAAAAGAATTTAAGCCAAACAAGCTTGTGGGCGCCTCTGGTTCATTTGAAACGATTTCGGCTTTACTTCAACACCGTTATCCCTCTAAATACACTAAAGGAAGTGTGGCTGCAAGAGAAATAATCTATGAAGATTTTCTTGAGCAACACCAATTACTGTTAAAATCTACAATTGAGGAAAGACGGGTAATGCCGGGAATGGAACCGGTGCGTGTTGAAATGATCGTGCTGGCTAGTATTTTTATTAAGATTACCACAGAAGAATGTGGTCTAAAAAAGATTATTCAGTCCGATTACGCATTAAAAGAAGGTGTTATTGCTGAGATCCTTAACCTTTGATAAACCAAAGAATGGCTAAAATACTTGTTATCGACGATGAAAAAAGTATCCGGACAACCTTGCAGGAAATCCTTCAGTACGAAAGCTATGAAGTAGACCTAGCTTCAAGTGGAGCTGAAGGACTTGAGATATTTGCCCAGAAAAAATATGATATTGTATTATGCGATATCAAGATGCCTGAGATGGATGGGTTGGAAGTACTGGAGAAGATCTTCGAAAAAAATAGTGATACTCAGGTGATCATGATTTCCGGACATGGCAACGTTGAAAATGCTGTTCAGGCTATCAAACATGGCGCTTATGATTTTATTCAGAAGCCACTGGATTTGAACCGCTTGCTAATCACCATTCGGAATGCGATGGATAAATCCAGTCTCATTTCCGAAACCACCGTATTAAAGAAAAAAGTCAGCAAAACACTCGAAATGGTTGGGGAATCCCCTGCCATTATGCAAGTTAAGGAGATGATTGAAAAGGTTGCCCCTACCGATGCTCGGGTTCTTATCACTGGAAATAATGGCACCGGAAAGGAACTTGTTGCACGATGGCTTCATGAAAAAAGTGAAAGATCCTCACTACCATTTGTGGAAGTAAACTGCGCGGCAATACCTTCTGAATTAATTGAAAGTGAATTGTTTGGTCATGAGAAAGGAGCTTTTACCTCCGCAATTAAGCAAAGAAAAGGCAAGTTTGAGCAGGCTGATGGAGGTACACTTTTTCTGGACGAGATAGGTGACATGAGTCTTTCAGCGCAGGCCAAAGTATTACGGGCTCTTCAGGAACATAAAATTACAAGGGTTGGATCTGACTCCGACATAACCGTAAATGTGCGTATTATTGCGGCAACCAATAAAAATCTAAAGGAAGAAATTGCTAGGAATAACTTCCGTGAGGATCTTTACCACCGCTTAAGTGTCATTCTGATAAATGTTCCCTCCCTTAATGAAAGAATCGATGACATACCATTACTATCCAGGTATTTTAATGAAATCATCTGTAGCGAATACGGTATTCCACTTAAGGTGATTGAGGAGGATGCAGTAAAAGCTTTACAAGAAATTAACTGGACCGGGAATATCAGGGAATTCAGAAATGTTCTGGAGAGGCTTATCATATTGTGCGACAAACAGATAACATCTAAAGATGTTGCTTTATTCGCCCAACCAATCGGGAAAATGTGATCTCGCTTTGCTGTTTGCAAAGTTTATCGCATCTTGCATTGAAATTATTCAAGGTATCAGAATTACCAAACACTCTTTTGCAGAATGAAAATTGATATTGTTATCCCGCTATACAATGAAGAAGAACTGATTATTAAGGTTCTTGATCTGCTCAATGAAGTAAAGCTCCCGGATTTCGTTTCATCCCGTAAAATCATCATTGTTGACGACGGTTCATCTGATAATTCCTTCGAAGTCGTAAAAAATTATATCCAAAAAACACCAGAACAATATCTTTTGTTAAAGATGGATAAAAACTCCGGGAAAGGTGCTGCAGTTAGATATGGCATGAATCATGGCGATGGTGAACTGATATTTATTCAGGATGCAGATCTGGAATTATACCCTCATGATTTACCTGGTATGTTACTGGTAATGAAAAGCTTAAACGTTGAATTTGTAAATGGCTCACGATATCTGCCCGGCATACCACGGCCTCTTTCCTCCTATCGCAGATATCTGGCAAACCAGTTTTTCACATGGCTGACTTCCATCTTTATCAATGTTAAACTTACCGACATGGCATGTGGGTACAAACTGTTTACCCGGGAACTTTATAATAAACTCCATTTAAAAGAAAACCGCTTTGGTTTTGAAGCAGAGATAATTCTCAAAGCTCTCCGAATTAAGAAAAATAATATCACCGAAGTACCTGTAAATTATTTCCCCCGAAATGAAGCCGAAGGCAAGAAGTTCAAAAGTATTGATGCTATAAAGATGCTGATTACTATTTTCAGGTATGCTTTTTTTAAATAAGGCGATCCTTTAAAAAAGTAATGTGGTCAAAAATATTTGGCGATTTTCAAAAAAAGAATTAAAAAAAGCTGATTTTTTGTTTTTCGCTACATTAAACATGACGGGTTTAAACCCCGAATGTTTTGTGGTAATGTGATCAAAACTGAAAATAAATAAACGGCTGCAACCCTGCTGACCAGAACTGATAGATCACAAAGATTACCATTACCACAATTACCGGTTTAACATAAACCGGAGTGTTAATAAACCAATCGCGGTACCAGGATTTAACTGAACTTGGTAACCAATGCATAAGATAGCCGATCAGCATTATCGCGAACACCATTTTGTACGAAACCAGCACTTCAGGAATAATGCTAAAACTGAAGTTATTCCATATTTGAGAAATTAGCTGTCGCGCATGCTCCATGCTATCCGAACGAAACCAGATTCTGGTAAAGGTGATGAAGTTAAAAGTCAGGAAAACTTTCCAGAAATGAGCAATTAGAAGTGTACTGTTTTCATAAGGACTAATTCGTTTCCAGTACTTATAAACCAAAATTCCCAGGCCGTTTAAGCCTCCCCAAATAACAAACTGCCAGCTTGCGCCATGCCATAACCCACCAATTAGCATTACCAACATCAGATTAATATTGGTTCTTACAGCGCCATGCTGATTTCCTCCGAGGGGAATATAGAGATAATCCTTCAACCAACTTGAAAGTGAAATATGCCATCGTTTCCAGAAATTGCCAAGGTTTTCAGCTTTGTATGGTGAGTTGAAATTTCGTGGGAGCCTGAATCCCATGAGCAAAGCAACTCCGATGGCAATATCCGTGTATCCTGAAAAATCGCAATAAACCTGAAGTGAATAACCATAAAGGGCCATGAGGTTTTCGAAACCTGTATATCCCGTTGGATTGGAAAATACTCTGTCGATCAGGTTTACTGCAAGGTAATCTCCAATCAACATTTTCTTTACCAAACCATTAATAATCAAAAATATAGCAAAGCCAAACTCTTCCATGGTAAGATGAAAACGCTTATATAATTGAGGAATAAACTCAGATGCTCTGACGATTGGACCCGCAACAAGCTGTGGGAAAAAAGAAACATAAAAGCCAAAATCGATTACATTTCTGACTGGCTCAATTTTCCTGCGATACAGGTCTATCGTATAAGACATTGTTTGAAAAGTAAAGAATGAGATTCCTACCGGAAGTCCAATGGCTGAAATATCGAAATGCGAACCTGCCACAGTATTTGAGATATCAGCAAGAAAATTATAAACCCTGAAATCAGTATGAAACAGTTTATTGACGGAATTAGTAAAGAAATAAGAATATTTAAAATAGGAAAGCACGCTCAGATTAAGAATTATGCTGAAACTTACGAAGACTTTTCGCCAAGAGTCGGTTTTACTTTTGAATATCAGATTGCCAAGATAAAAATCTGAAACCGTTGCAAAGAGCAAAAGTAAGATGAAAATCCCACTGGTTTTCCAGTAGAAAAATACACTCACGATAAACAGAAATAAATTCCTGAAACTTCGGTAAGGGTATATTACCGAATAAACCGCCAGAACAATTGCGAAAAAGATCCAGAAATACAACTGTGTGAATAGCAGTGGTTTCTCAGCGGAAAAAAGTAATATATCCCGAAGTCCGGTCATAGATCTAATTTGCAGAGGCTGTGTTTATAAGCCAGTAATTATATTCGTTCAGCAAAGCATTTGAAAACATTTCGGCAATAATCCTGGCACCTCTTGAGTTGAAATGGATATAATCCGAAGCAGCTAGCGCAGGTTTTGCTGTCACCCAACTAGGCATTGAGTTTTTCCCTCCCATCGCTTCATACATATCCCAAAATACAAATCCTGAATCGAGGGTTGCTTTCCGCATTGCATCACGTATTCCTTCAAGATTCGGATACGTAATATAATTATCCTTTTCTTTCATCGACATGTCTGAGGGTCCGATTACAACAACTGGTATTCCTGGAAGAACTCTTTTTATTACCAGCAGTTCACGCTTAAAATATCTCTCGTAAGCTGAATAATTATCTTTCATGTATGGTACCACATTTCCTCCAAACTGAAGGACTACAAGACCCACATCCATCATTTTATACATTTGGGAAAGAAATGCAGTATCTGTTTTTGAGAAAACCAGACCGGAACTGCCTCTTAGAGGGATATTATCGAGAGCAACTCCCCATGAATTATCCATTGAAATACCATAAATATTACTAAAGCCAAGTCCGGAAAACTCGAATTTCAGTTCAGAGGGAGTTTCAGAAAAATGCCATTTGAGTTTTTTTAGCTCTGGTCCAGGTACTAGTTTCAATGAATCTATAATTTTTTCGCCTTCATAAACCTGTAAATAAACAGGTTCAAAATCGGGTTGAATAAAAAGAGACACGTCAGAGTATTGGCGCGAAGATGCAAAAGCCATAGGAGAAGCCATAAATTTAAGCCAAGTCCTGTTTCGTGATCCCTTTAACGTATCAGAACGAATAGGTCTGACAAAAGAAAGCATTGCCCCAAAACGTTCATGTCCCAAAGGTGAATTGTTTTCGGAAAACCCTGTAAAACGCTCCCAATTATCAGAATACTCTTGTTTTATGGAGGATTGGCCATTATACAAAGGAACAGCAGGTATTGTACCGCAACCTGATCCCCCGAAAGTAATCTGCATTTTATTCCGGATAAATGAACTCATCCGGTCTGCTTCAATCTGTGAATCGCCGTAATGTAAGATTCTCACTAATTTTTTTTGAGTTTTCAGGTTTCTGAGTTTTCTGAAAAAGGGAAACAAGACTTGAGGGTCTTCACCGGAATATTGCAATGCATAGCTAATTCTTCTCAGGCTATCGGCATTGGCTTTAACAGAATCTGAGATCACTGACAATTTCATCTGTTCCTCCGAATCGTTCAGAAGCATGAAAAGTGAGTCTATTTCCTCATCAGAAAGTGGAATTTTAGTATTCTGAAGGATGTTGGAAATATCTGCATATTGCACGGTGTCTTTATCCAGAAAATCCTGAGTGGAAGCAAACTTCAGTTTAATATCCTTTCCAACCATTACTCCCTTTTCAGGAAAAATCAGTGATAACAAAAAAAGCAAAATAAATACACTGATAATAAAAGCTAAGGTCAGAAAGGGTTTCATAGCCTTGGGGTTAGTGAGTGCTTCAGCCTTTCTTCTTAATCTTAATTATCTGCCCCGGCTTAATGCTATCCCCATCTCTCATATTATTTATACTGATAATTTGCGTATCCGTAACTCCGGGAAACCTTTTGGCGATTTCCCATAAAGTATCACCTGACCTGACTGTATAATAAATAAAATCTCCTGTATAACCCATGGTTGCAGGGGTTCCAACAGTAGTGGCGGCTTGAGTGGTAATGTTGGTAACAGGTTTGCCAACTTTCGCCTGTTTTTCCTCGAAACTCATCGTTTCAATATTAACGTACCGGCTCGCACTAGCTTTTGGAACATAAATAACCAGCCTTTGTCCGGAACGAATCATATTCTGTCTAATATTGTTCCAATACCGGATGTCGGAAAGCTGAACATTATACCATGTTGAAACAAAGCCAAGGTTATCGCCTGACTTAACAGTATATATAAGTTTTGTGTACTTATCCGCCGGAAGGTCAGCCAAGTAAGTTGTTTTAGCAGTAGGACTGATGATTACATTATCCTTGTTAAAATAAACGGAATCTTTGTAGGCAAAGATAGAATCCTGCAATTCGATAAAGCGCATGGATTGTTTTTGCGGAATTCTAAGTGCATAAGCCTTACTGTCACCGGGGATAATATCGTATTTATACTGAGGATTTAGATCTCTTAATTGTTCAAGGGGAATGCCCATAACTTCAGAAACCTGCTTTAGATGAAGTTTATCGTGGATTAAGATGGTATCTGAAAGAAATTCAAAATCTACAGAAACGGGGTAAAGATTATGCTCTTTGGAATAGTTCATAACATAGGTTGCTGCGATAAAAGCAGGTACATACCCCCTTGTTTCCCGAGGGAGATAATAATAAATATCCCAGTAATTTCTTTTGCCACCTGAGCGACGAATTGCCTTATTCACATTTCCTGGCCCGCAATTATAGGCGGCAATTACCAAGGTCCAGTCGTTGTAAATATCATGAAGATCCTTTAAAAAACTGGCTGCTGCAATAGTGCTTTTCAACGGATCCCTTCTTTCGTCAACCAATGAATTAATGGTTAGTCCATAAGTTTTACCAGTATAATACATGAACTGCCACATCCCTGTTGCTCCGGCCCGTGAGACCGCGCGCGGATTAAGCGCCGATTCAATTATAGATAAATACTTAAGCTCATCGGGAATACCGTAGCGATCGAAAACCTCCTCAACCATTGGAAAATAATAGTCAGTAAGCCTCAGCATGATCTGAACTCTATCACGACGGCTATGCGTGTACATATCAATGAAATTCCTGACAACACGGTTATACGACATTTCCATTACAACCGGTAAGCGCCCTAATCGTTCAATATACACTGAATCAGTATAAACCGGTACAAGATCGGCATTCACATATATCAGACTATCGGCATCTTCGATTTGCACACCCATTTGCACGTAATAAAGGTTCAACAGGCTGTCGAGATTGTCACCAAATCCCGAAATCGCCAGATTATCACTAAACCTGATTGTATCTTTGTCATCCGCTTTCAGGATGCTCGCACCAATAAAATATACTACTAGAAGGCTTAAGATAAATTTCCAAACTCTCATTTCAGTTTTTTTAAATTTTGACAAAGATAAAAAATAAAAAAATAGGATTCTCCAGAATTCAACACTTCAGACTGTTTTGGAAAATCCCTCTAAATAAAACATTACTTAAACTAAGCTATAAAACAATTTTAAATACAAAAGGGAATAATAAAATAACAAATAAGAAGAACTATAAAACTGAACTATTTTCTTGTGATATTCAAAATGAAAATGATGCCCTAAGAGCCAGAGTATTAGACGCTGGCGTCATTAAAAGTGAAGGCGATTGAATAATTGCCGGTTCAATTTTCATACTTAAATCTTCGCTGATATTCCAGTCGAAAAGATACGCATCAACTGTTGCGTCAAGAATCTGAAGAATATAAAAACCTGCTGTACCAATAATAGAAAGATCTCGGTACCGCTTATATGAATTCTTTGTACGGTCAATCTGTTCAAGAGTAAGTGGGAAATCATATTCAAGATCATAATCAGGAAAATCGATATAGGCCTGTTTCCATTTGAGATATCCCTTCTGATTAAAGTCAATGAAAAATGCTAAGGTGCCGAAACCCACATAAACTATAGGAACTTTCCAGTACTTTTTATTATATACTTGCCCGAGACCGGGAATAATAGCTAAGAATGAGGCTTTTCTGGGGCTGTGATAGGCTGAATCAAGCTTATAAGCTTCGCTGTATGTAGTTGTATCCTGTACAATCTCTTTTTCCTGAGCGGTTAATTTAAAAGACACTATAAAAACAAACAGGAGAACCAGACTGGTTCTCCATGCTAATTTTCTGATACTTCTATATGTCAGATCAATTTCAGTCATTCAGCTTGTCAAGGATTGCAACAATTCGTTCCAATTCTTCATCGGAAGTGAAGGGTATAACGATTTTCCCTGAGCCTTTAGTATTTCTTTTAAAGTCAACTTTTGTTCCAAAGTGTTTGGTGAGATGTGAAGTCAGATCATCATACTCTTTCGACTGAGGCTCACGGGTTTCCTTTTCAACAGGTTCTTTGCTCGGCTTTACACCAGCCTGAAGTTTACGAACGAGTTCTTCTACTTTTCTAACGGAAAGCTCCGATTTAATAGCTTCCTCATACACATATTGCTGATCTTCAGTATCTTCAAGATTAATAAGTGCACGTGCATGCCCCATGGAAATTTTTCCTTCTCTTAATCCAATCTGGATCAAAGCAGGCAGTTTAAGCAGTCGCAGGTAATTGGAAATAGTTGAGCGCTTTTTACCCACACGGTCGCTAAGATTTTCCTGTGTTAAATTACATTCTTCTATTAATCGCTGGTAGCTAATAGCAACTTCAATGGAATCGAGGTCCTCACGTTGAATGTTTTCAACGAGGGCCATTTCAAGCATATTCTGGTCATCAGCAACTCTGACATATGCGGGGATCTTTTTTAGTCCGATCTTTTTTGCCGCCCGGAATCTTCTCTCACCTGTAATAAGCTGATATTTACCATTTTCCAGCACTCTTACAGTAATCGGCTGAATAATTCCAATCGTTTTAATTGATTCGGCAAGTTCTTCCAGTGCCTCTTCATCAAATTTCGACCGGGGTTGCCAGGGGTTTGTTTCAATATCCTTGATTGCAACTTCACTTATAGCATCTACAACTGATTTTGCGTTTTCAGTATCTGCTCCTTCTATCAAAGCATTTAATCCTCTCCCAAGCACATTTTTTGTGGCCATAATTCTGAATTATTCTATTATTTTCTCTTTGTTCTTTATTAAAGTCTGATCGTTTCTTTGCAAAATTTCTCTGGCAAGGTTCAGATAATTTATAGCTCCTTTTGATTCAGCATCATACAATACAACCGGTTTTCCGAAGCTTGGGGCTTCGCTTAGCTTAATATTTCTCTGAACGATGGTTTCAAAAACCATCTCCTGAAAATGTTTTTTCACTTCTTCAACAACCTGATTCGAGAGGCGAAGGCGTGCATCATACATGGTAAGCAGAAACCCTTCGATTTCCAGATCCGGATTCAACCTGTTTTGTATTATTTTAATGGTATTCAGCAATTTACCAAGACCCTCCAGTGCAAAATATTCGCATTGAACAGGAATACAAACAGAGTCGGCGGCAGTAAGTGAGTTAACAGTTATCAATCCCAATGAAGGAGAGCAATCGATTAGAATAAAATCATATTTATCCCGAACTTTCTCAACAACTTTCTTGAGCATAAACTCCCTTTCCGGCAAGTTCAGCATCTCAATTTCTGCTCCAACCAGATCAATATGTGAGGGTATCAGATCAAGATACTCCATTTCGGAATTCAAAATGATTTTATTGGGATCGACATCCTCAATCAGACACTCATAGATGCTGGTTTTTACCTTTCTAATGTCAAAGCCGGTTCCGGATGTAGCGTTAGCCTGCGGATCTGCATCAATAATCAACGTTCTTTTCTCCAGAACAGCAAAACTTGCGCCCAGATTAATGGCTGTGGTTGTCTTTCCAACTCCACCTTTCTGATTTGCTAATGCAATTACTTTACCCATGTAGTATATGTTTTTTACAAAATAATCTTTATTTTCAGGGGATTCAAATTTACTACTTAAATAACAACCCGCATTTTTTTAAGAGTTTTATATTGTGAACAAGTTATTTTGGGGTTGTGAACAAGTTTTCAACAAAAAACGCTTGTGGCAAAAATAGTGATTTAATTTTAATGTGAAGCTTCAGAAAATTCATAATTCACTATTCAATGTCGTTTGCTTAAGAAATTTTCTGATTCTAAAAAATGCCCCACCCCAACCTCCCGAGTTCGGGAGGTTGGGGTGGGGCTGATTTTTGAAGATTTCGGACACCCTTAAGTAAACGACATTGATTCACTATTTCAAAATTAAATTAAATTAATCTCTGTAACCTGACTTTATTCAGATCAATTCTATTTATAAAAAAAGTTTACCTTTGAACCTCCTCAAATATTCTGACCGATGAATAAAGAATGGAAAGATAACTGGATGGTTATTGTCAATCCCAATGCTGGAGCAGGAAAGGGATGGATTGACTGGCCTAAGATAGAATCGCTTCTGAATACCTACGGATTTACTTTCCGTTATGAATTTACTCTTAAAAGGTTACACGCCATTGTACTTACCCGAAAATTTATTAACGAAGGGTACCGCAAAATAATTGTGATAGGTGGGGATGGTACCATGAACGAGGTTATAAATGGAATTTTTAGTCAGAATAGTGTTGAAACATCCGAAATAATTTTGGGAATAATACCAGTCGGTACCGGAAACGACTGGGGCAGGATGTTTGGGATTAGCCAGAATTATGAAAAAGCAATTCAGACTATTCAGGCTTCAAGAACCTTCATTCAAGATGCCGGTAAAGTTATCTTTCAGAAGAACCAAAGAACACAACAGCGATATTTTGTGAATATTGCAGGATTAGGATTTGATGCACTTGTTGTAAAGAAAACCAATATAAGTAAAGACAAAGGAAGGACCAATCCGCTTATTTACAAGTACAATATTTTCACATCCCTTTTTAGTTTTAAAACTCCCCGCGCTACTATTGAAGTCGATGGGAAAGCTGTTATAAATGATGTTTTTAATGTATCGGTTGGTATCTGCAAATATAACGGCGGAGGAATGATGCCACTTCCCGATGCTAAGGCGGACGATGGACTTTTTGACCTTACCGTAATAAAGAAAATTGCCCGATGGGATGTAATCCGCAGCATAAAACAGTTGTATGATGGTAGTATTGTCAGGCATCCCAAAGTAGTTACTTACCAAGGGAAAAGTATTAAGATTTCCTCCAATACCAATATTTTCGTGGAAACCGATGGAGAGAGTCTGGGCCATACTCCCATGGTATTCGAAATAATCCCGAGAAGCATTTGTGTATTAAGTGCTGCAGAAACGGCGTAAACTACCTCTTAATCAACTCGATATTGTAGATTTTTGGCCAGTATTTTCCAGTTACAAATAATCGTTTCCCGCTTTCATCCCAGGCAATTCCGTTGAGAACATCAATGTTATCGTGCTTGTCTTCTTGCTTAAGCAAACCATTCATGTCAGCTTTCCCAATGACTTTGCCTGTTTCCGGATCTATCATAACAATTTCATTAGTCATGTAACGGTTTGCATAGATAATGCCATTAATAAACTCCAATTCATTAAGACTGTCTACTTCTCCAACATTATCATAAACTTCAATTTTACGGATAACACTGAAATATTCTGGTTCTCGGAAATACAAAACATTTGTGCCATCGCTCATAATAATTTCCTTACCGTTATTGCATAATCCCCATCCTTCTGCATTCTGGTAGCCAAATTTCTGAATTAGTTCAAAACTTTCAGAATCATAGATAAAACCTATTTGAGAGCGGTAAGTAATCTGATAAATCTTTCTATTCAGCAAAGTGATACCTTCGCCAAAAATTTCTGAACTATTACTTCTGAATTTTATTTTATCACCGGTTCCTGGAAGAACTTTTTGTAGAGATGACTCTCTGTACTGACCTGTACCTTCATAAAAATAACCATCATGATATTCAAAACCCTGAGTATAGGATTTCTTATCGTGTGGGAAAGTGCTTAAAATACGATAGGTGTAAGAAGTTGGTTTTATATCACTTACAAACCGCAACGTCATTGATTTTGACTCAGTTCTTCCATCCAGAAAGAAAACTTCCATTTTTAATCTTTTTATACCGGGGGAGATACCCTTGGTTTCAACTGAAAGATCAGTTATGCTCCCCGAAATTTTCCCTGCTGGTTTTCCATCAAGTCCGAAAAGGATAGAGTCGGCTTGAATTAATTTATTCTCGTTTTTTATTTTTACAGCAACAGGATTTCCCGGAATAATTAGCTGATTACTGGCAGGTGAAACAAAACTATAAGTTTGCGGAGGAGTTTTTATTGTCGATGCATTATCTTTTTCTTTGAGGTTTGTTCCTCGTTTTTCCTGAACACAACATGAAAAAGTAAAAAAAACGCCACTGAAAAAAATGATGAAAACAGATTTAAGAATATTCATGTTGTCAAGGAAAAAGTTTTTTAAGATTGCCCAGAACGGAGGATTTATTTCGTTTTAATCTCTTAAGTTCCTCCTTTTGTCCGGGGTTCTCATCAGGATTCAGCATGTGCCATATTTCACCCCATCCGGGTAAACCGCCAACATTCCGGTCGTCAATAAAAATATCCGCATTAATTTTTCTGCTGGTTGTTTCGTTGTGTTTCTCTTCCGGGTAACTTTTGTTCACGGCATAGAACTCAATTCCCCTTTGGCGGCAAAATTCCAATGCAGCCTCAAGTTCATTGCCACTTCTGACAGTCCATAATATCAGCTGATGGTTTTGTTTTTGCAAATCCCTTAGTGTATCGAAAGCGAAAAGAATCTCTTTCCCTATTTCGGGATAGCGGTGTTCCACAAGTGTACCATCAAAATCAACTGCAATTATCATACGCAATGAGTTTTATTGAGATGGCAAATTTAAGAAAAATAATTGTGGAAAACATGAACAGGCCTGAATGTAAAAATGTTGTGCAGGCTGGCCTGCACAACAAGGAAGATACTACTTAGTTGAAAAAAGGTCTTCAATAGAAAGATATCTTTCGCCAGTATCATAACAAAAGGTTAGAATCTTTGCTCCGGTTTTTATCTCTGGTAGCTTTTTATTTACTGCCGCAAGGCTTGCTCCACTTGAAATCCCAACAAATATCCCCTCTTCTCTGGCCGCTCTGCGTGCAAATTCAAAGGCTTCGTCTTTACTAACCTGTATCGTTCCATCGATTAAACTGGTATCTAAATTCTTTGGAATAAACCCAGCTCCAATGCCCTGAATGGGATGCGGACCAGGTGCTCCACCACTAATTACAGGCGATAATTCAGGTTCAACAGCAAATACTTTTATTCCTGGGAACTTCTTTTTAAGAATCCTGGAAACACCGGTAATATGCCCGCCTGTTCCTACCCCTGTGATCAGGTAATCCAGGCCGTCAGGGAAATCCTTAATGATTTCTTCGGCAGTAAATTTTTCATGGACAAGTGGATTGGCGGGATTATCAAATTGTCCCGGCATCCACGACCCCTCAATTTCCTGCAACATTGAATTGGCTTTCGCAATAGCACCTTTCATGCCTTCGGATCGCGGCGTAAGTTCAAGTTCAGCGCCGTAGGCCGACATAATATTTCGACGTTCTACCGACATGGATTCTGGCATTACCAGAATAAGTCGGTATTTTTTGACCGCAGCAACCATCGAAAGGCCAATACCTGTATTTCCACTTGTAGGTTCAATTATCACAGATCCCTTTTTCAGAATCCCTCTTTTCTCAGCATCTTCGACCATGCTAAGTGCTATGCGATCTTTGATGCTTCCTCCAGGATTTGCTCGTTCTAATTTCATCCAAACTTCAACTCCCTCTTTAAAAATGGAATTAATTCTAACGTGAGGTGTATTTCCAATGGTTTCTAAAATGTTTTTTACTTTCATGATTTTTAAATTATAAAGTTTAATGGTTCCTTAAATTTTTTACTGTCCCGGATTATTGCCTTATGCTGGCGATAAACTACAGAATGCGGTAAAACACTTTCTGTAAGCCATACATTTCCTCCAATTACAGTATCATGCCCAATTACAGTTTTGCCACCCAGAATAGTACTTCCGGCATAAATAATCACATTATCTTCAATGGTCGGGTGGCGCTTTGTGTCGGCCATTTCCTTTTCAACAAAAACGGCACCTAAAGTAACTCCCTGATACATTTTAACATTATCACCAATCTGTGATGTTTCACCAATTACAATACCTGTTCCGTGGTCGATAAAAAAGTTTTTGCCGATGTTTGCTCCGGGATGTATGTCTATACCCGTCATTCCATGCACATATTCGCTCATTACCCTTGGAAGTACCGGAACATCTAATGTATACAGTACATGTGCCATCCTGTGAACCACCAGACAAGAGTACCCGGGGTAACAAAGAATAATTTCCTCAACACATCGTGCTGCAGGATCAGATTTCATAAATGTTTGTGCATCCTCAAGAAGGTTTTTATATACTTCGGGAAGTTGTTCAAAAAATAGTCTTGCAACGTTCTCTGGGCTTTCCTTAATATCTTTTTCAAGAGGGATTAATAATTCCTTAAGCCTCAAACGCATTCGTTCGAGCCGGATTTCCGTTTCACGAAGGTCCATTTTTCTGTTACCCTTTATTGGAAATAGAAGAACCATAAGATCATCAACAAATCGATGCGAATCAATCATTGAAGGCACATCAATACAAAATGAGTTGTTTACTGTATTAAGAAATTCCGCAAAAGTAGCTTTCATCACAAAAAATTAAATGAGATCAAAAATACATAAACTGACAGGGAAAAACTATTGTACTTATGAATTAACAAGCCTATAACAACAAGAAATGCTGATTTGTTTTTTTTCTCAGTCAAATTATTAGCAATTTTGTTCACCCGAATATTTATGAATTCTAAAAATCGATGAAACGTCACATTCCCAATTTTGTAACCATATTGAATCTCTTATCCGGTTTTATTGGAATATGGTTTGTTCTCGAATACAATCCGTTTTATGGGGCACTAATGATTTTTTTAGCCGCGGTATTCGATTTTGCTGATGGCTTTCTTGCGCGTCAATTGAAGGCTTATTCGGATATTGGCAAATCACTTGATTCACTTGCCGATATGGTAAGTTTTGGGGTATTACCCGGCTTTCTGATTTTTAGGTTGCAAACAATTTCCATCGGACTTGGAACCGGCTACGAATGGATTCCTGGTCTGAAAATTTCCGAAATGCTTTTTATAATTGCTCCACTCTTAATACCGGCATTTTCTGCACTCAGGCTTGCGAAATTTGATAACGACAAACGTCAGACAGAAGAATTCAGGGGCTTACCCACACCCGCAAATGCTATGTTTATTGCAGCTTGGGTATACTCGTATCCAGCAATGCACATGGCACTTTCATGGCTATACCTACCTTGGGTAATTTTTGGAATTTCCATACTGCTGGCAATCCTGCTGGTAACAGACATCCCAATGTTTTCATTGAAATTCAAGAGTTTTGGTTTCAAGGCAAATAGTCTTCGATATGTTTTTCTGGGATTTTCAATTGTAATTATTATTGCGTTTAAAATCCCCGGCATTCTTGCTGTAATCGCAGGTTATATATGTGTTTCGGTGGTCCGAAACCTGCTAAAATAAGGGTATTCTTTTTTTAACACGAACATTTAAATCACTACACTTAAAGCTAAATAAACCTGCCCTGCCAATTGGTCTAGGAACAAAAGAAATATAAATGAATTACCCTGAGGCAGAGCCATCGAGGTATCAAATGGAATTCTTATTTTCCAGCCCAGAAGGTCGGGGAATCAAACCACTTCCTTCTCGTCCGCCGAAGCGGAATGTAAAGGAGGAATCAAACCTGACAGGTCTGTTTTCTGTCATTAAAAGATTTAGCTCTTTTACGTATGGGCATTCTTTGTTGCCGAAAACCATGCATTATACATATTTTGATCTCGATTACAACCTTTTTGATTTTATTATCCACTATATAAACAGATGACGAATTCGCAGCAGCAAGATCTGAGCTTAACCGACAAACAGCTTGTCAGGGGATGCCTGGAAAACAACAGGCTGATGCAACGTGCGTTGTACGAAAGATATAGTTCTAAGCTATATACATTGATATATAGGCTAATAAGCAATCGTAGTTCAAGTAATGATGTTTTGCAGGATGCGTTCATTGAGATTTTCCGTTCCCTGGCTACCTTCAGGTTTGAATCGTCGCTATATTCTTGGATGCGCACCATTGCTGTAAGAAATGCTTTGGGCTATTTGAAAAAAAATGCCCGTCTGCAGTTTTCTACAAATGAGTTACCCGACCTGCCCTCGGATAGCTCTTACAGTTTTTCAGCCGGGGATATAGAAAAGGCTATACTTTCCTTGCCCGAACAAGCCCGAAGCGTTTTTATCCTGATTGAGGTCGAAGGATATAAACATCAGGAAGTGGCCAGGATATTAAATATTCATGAAGGGACTTCAAAGTCTCAATTGAATTACGCAAAGAAACTTTTACGAAAAAGATTGACAAATCTTACAGATGAGTAAATATTTTGACGACATATTATCCGAAAAGCTTAAACAACTTCCTGTCTACCCAGCCATGGGTACCCTTTGGAACAAAATTGAAGCTGAGCTGGATGGAGATGAAACTATTCTGAAATACCTGTCGGAATTGCCTGTTCACGAGCCATCAGACAAGGTCTGGGAAGTTATAGATGCCCATCTGAGGGAAAATCACCGGGGCACCATTAGGAGAAAATTCCTTTATATGGCTGCAGCTGTTGCATTACTTCTATTCCTGACGGTTCCGTGGTTGGTGAAGCAAAAACTCGAAATCGTTGTGGAAAATGAGTTCCTATTAAGTGAGGGCATAAATACGCCAGATACATTTGATTTAGACAATGAAAATCCTGTTGAAATGGTCGAAAACCTGTGCAAGACAGGCGCCCCAGTATGTAAATCGGAGGCTTTCAGAGAGAAGGTTCAGTTCTATTTGGAGCTAGAAGAAGAACTCCAACAACTTGAAGCCGTGATTGACCATATTGGCGGTTCCCCCGAAATCATCCGGTCGGTTATACGCATTGAAAACCTTAAGTCAGATACTTTCCAGGAATTGATTCTGCTGGTGCATTCATGAAGATACTTAACTATATAGCCTTATGCCTGATTCTTCAGGGTGCTGGTAATCTTGCCGGTCAGGAATTGCTGCATAAAGCGTCGAAAGTCGATGAAAGGACTTATGTGAAAGGAATAAGCAAGATTAGTATTCGAGGCGAAAAGGCCTCCGTTTCGCTACAAGGATGGAACAGGAGTGAAGTAAAAGTACTTCTAAGGCCCGTATCGCGGAATACGGATAAAGAGCAAGCCATTGCCGATCTGAAATACATTCGTTACGATGCTATTCAAGAAGGGAATCTGCTTGTGATCACAAATTCGTTTGAAGGAGAACTGGAGCAGTTTACCAGCAACCTGAGCATGGAGATCGAAGTTCTGGTTCCCTTTTCAATGCCGGCTCAGATCACCAACCTATATGGCCCCGTGCAGATTGAAAATCTTGCTTCTGTTTCGGCAAACGTATCTTTTGGATCACTTTCGCTTACCAGCATCAGTTCGAACTGTAGTATTGCCGTTCGCTATTCCGATATCGAGCTAAATTCCATCAGCGGAAAGCTGGATATTAAGGCGGAGAAATCCGATATCAGGGCCAAAACGCTTAGTGGCACTTCCACTATAAATTGTTCGTATGGAGAGGCACATCTGGCCCTTGTCTCAAATGGAAATCTCGCCGTGAAAGCTTACCGTACCGGGCTTACTGTAGAAGTGGATGTTTTTGAAAAATTCAGGTACCTGCTTGATGCAAAAGGTGGGAATATTAACCTGCCTCAGGGAAAAAAAATCCGGGATAAAGTAGTGAATATTCAGCCTGCGGGTGCTTCAGGGCAAATTGATCTGAGCACTTCGTATTGTGATATAAGCATAATAACTAAATGACCTTTTTATGAAGAAATTAATTTTGGCAGAGCAGGCACGAGGCATAAACCATCGCTTTCTTTTCTCTTTTAGCTTTACGCTTATGCTGCTTTTGAACATGGGAGCAAATGCGCAAAGTTTCAAAGATAGCCCCTATAACAAGCGTATCTTCAGCGTGAATACGGGTGCTGTTTTTTCTGGCGATGGTGACTGCATTGGAATTGGAACGTCCCTATCGCACCTGAAAACCATTGGAAAGCGGTTTTATGTAAGGCAGAACATCAACTCATGGATAGTTAACGGAGATAGCTGGATAGAAGGAGCCTTTGAGAATCAAACGGCCATTGATATCAGCACCGAACTGGGTATATCGCCCTTTAAAATGGGCCAACGATTTTTCAGTCTGCACGGGGGAATATGCGGGGCATTTCTTATAAATTCCAGTCCGTCTTACGGCGGTACATGGACAAGCTATAATAACACCACGGGGGAATACAGCTATATGCAGTATTTCGAACAGGGCTTTGAAAAGAACTTGGATGCCGGCATCACCTTCGGCCTCAATTACCACCGGCAATTTTCTTCTACACTTTACCTCAATGCCAGGGCCGATTTCAGATCTCATTTTATAAGCGGCTCAGCCATTTCAATGATTACAGTCGGGATCGGATTTGATGCCCGTGAATTTTTTAAACGATAGACCATGAAGAAATCAATAATCCTTTTACTTTTGTTTGCGTTGAGCCTTTCCGGAATGAAATGTTTTTCGCAGCGGGACACAATATTACTTGAAACTGAATTTTCAAAGGCTCAGGATTTTAAT
This sequence comes from Bacteroidales bacterium, assembly GCA_038316435.1. Taxonomy (GTDB): domain Bacteria; phylum Bacteroidota; class Bacteroidia; order Bacteroidales; genus JACJXF01. The sequence continues at coordinate 34,510 of JBBQAQ010000015.1, forward strand.
TACCGCAACAAATACCGCTACCTCGATGTGCGGCTAAGCGATGAAGACAGGCTGTTGAAAATTGGAATCCAACCGTTTAAACCCAGCGACAATTTCAACTTCTTGGTATTTACCCTGCACGGAGGATTTGAGCAGAAAGTAAACACCTCGCTCTCGGCAATTACAGAAATCAACTCCGTGATGACCTGGTCGGGCAGTGAAGCATTTCACGAACAGGCTCTGTCGATGGGCGGCCGGTACTATTTTACCAAAAGGAAGGATATTGAACTGGGGCGCAGTGGCAACAACTGCCAGGGTGTTTATGGACTCTTTAAAATGAGCGATCTGCTCTCGCTTATGACCTTCAGACTGGATAGAGTCGACGCTGATCCATTATTGAAGGAATCTCAATTCTCGCGAAGCATAAAGGGTGCTCTTACTCCCGAAATAGGCATTGGGTTTCAGCAAAGGCTCGATTACCACCTTTATTTTGATGCCGGAATTTCCTGTAACTATAACATTCTTGAAAATGAACCCGGATTACAGATCATCTTCCTCTTCGGGGGGATATTCAGTTATACCAAATAAATCATTCTAAATGAAAGCAAATTTCTTCATACCCCTTATTTTTGCAGCAAGTTTGCTGGTTTCGTGTACACCTGACGACAGCACCTCGCCGGTGGCCATGTTTGCTATGGAAACGACCCCCCGGTATATGTTCAAGGTAAACCTCGATGCATCAGCCTCATTTTCATTGGAAGATGATGATTTCCTTGAGTATCGCTGGGATATTAATGGCGACCATCTCGAATGGGAAACGGGATGGCAGAGTTCGCCTTACCTCACTGTTCTGTTTCCGTTTACTTCCAGCGGGTATATCGGGCTCCAGGTAAGGAACAGCTCCGGTAATATCACGGAATTGTATCAGGGATTTTATGCCTTCGAAGATTTTTATGTCAGCGATACCTATTCCGACCTGGACATTGATTTCAGGAATATACGCTACCATTTTTTTCAAACCAATTATTCCCATTCCTGGAAGTGGGCTTACGATAATATCCAGCTTCCTTCATCGGATGGCTGGTATAACTTTCCCTTGGGTATTGAACGCTCTGAATTCGGTAGCCTGATGCCCTGGGATGTGGCCGATACACTGGAGCAATTTTATAACCTGCCCACAAGGGCCAACTGGCAAAAGATGATCGATTTCTGTGGAGGAGCCGGACTGGCCGGATTTAACCTGCAAGTTAAGGCAGAGCATGGACTGCAACTCAGCTGTCCAGGCATTATTATTGATGGGCAACTTCAGGAAAAAGGCAAAAGCGGTTATTACTGGACAGGTGACGAATATGATGCTAATTCGGCCTATGCCCTGAGGATTTCGGTAAATATTGACAGCTGCGGATTTGTAATTCTGGACAAATCAAGCCGGGCATCGGTAAGGCTTATGTTTGAATATTTTCAATACTATAATTAAACCAAAATTATGAACAAACTCATTATTGCATTTATACTCCTTACAGGGTCAAGTAATCTCCATTCGCAGGAAAGAGCATCTGTCATGTTTACAGGCTCGTTTGTAAGTTTTCCGGAATTCCGTATGAAGGGTGCCGGATACACGCTTTCTTTCCAGCAGCATTTCCTTCCGAAGTTTGCTGTTGAACTAGGAGCAGGGTATGCCCTGGCATCGCACACCATATTAAGAGGTGAAATAGTAAATAATGTCCGTTTACTGGAATTGAATTATCATCATGCCGGGTATAACTTCTACGCAGCACCTGTACTCAAAATAGGCAATGGCAAGACCCTAAGTCTGGACCTTTTTGCCGGGGTTGTTATTAATTACCAATCCAATGTTTTGGATGAAAGCCATTATGAGATGCCGGAAAGTCCTGACTATATAGGAAGGATAACGGATATAGTTTACGACAATAAAGTTGTAGAAGGTACATTTCCCGGAGGAATTGTGGGTTGTAGGATAAAAGCCCGAACAGGCGAAAGATGGAGGGTGTTTGGAAGTTTAAGTGCTATGGGAATTCCAAAAGGGGTTTCGTCGGTAAATGCAGGTCTGGGGGTTCAATTCAGTTGGTAATTATTGTGAATCCTTAAACCCTCAAGGAAAAATCCCTATTATATAGTTCGGCTTTCCCATGAGATTTTTTGAGTCGAAAAGTCAAATGTAGCGCTTCACTGATCCTAGATTATGGGATTTTCTAAAAAGCAAAACCCTCCCGCTTAAGCAGAAAGGCTTTTATTTTTGACATAGCGGTAACTCGAGTGTTTTTTAATTTGATGAAAAACGCAACGGAGCAAACTCATTTGCTTTTCCATTGCGTTTTACAATTAAAGAATGATTCTTAATCCTCGGCTATTTCTCTTTTCTCAAATTGTTTCAATGTTAGTACTATTGAATAATAGCAAAACACTATCAAAACAGGCACGGACAGGTATAATATAATTGATGTTAGATACATAGTTTTTCCTCCTAATAAGTGTGTGTTTCTGTTTCCATTTCCTGAGGATCAATTTTTTTGTTGTTAATTGACCGCCAGGCATAGAAAATATATGCTAGAACAAATGGAACCAAAAGCGAAACATAGCTCATGGCAGTTAGAGTGTAATGACTTGAAGATGCATTCTGTATATTCAGAGAGCTTTGCATGTCGGTAAGTGAAGGGTAAAAGCAGGTATTGTTAAATCCGGCAAGGATAAACACAGCAAAAACTGTAAGTACCGTTCCTAACCCTGAAAACCAGATCGCATTTTCGAAATTGCTAAACAGTGATTTGATAATCCCAAAAAGCACAAGTACAACCCCTAATAAAAGAATGATCGTATTTACAGGCATTTCAAGAAGATTGTGCAGGTATTTGTACTTCTCTTTTACAACTATCATGGTAGCAGGATCGTAAGCATATCCCTCTAAAAAAAGCAACTTTATGAGCCAGTAAAGGAAAAATATCAGGAAAAGTAAGGTGTTCATCCATAATACAGACTGTGCTTTCTCCAGAATTCCTGATTCATCAACGCTCTTTTGAATATAATGAATGGCGAGTATCCTTGTAAGGAAGAAAATTGCAAGCCCCAGAGCAACATTATGAGGGTTTGTAACTGCTTCAAGACCATACCATTTTGTACTCCATTCAGAATAATTCATGTCGCTGACAACAAAATTAGCTCCATTAAAAAAGGTGCCCACTGCGGTTCCAATAAGTACTGTTCCTAAAATCCCATTAATAATCAGAAATATATCATAAGTTTTCTGACCAAATACATTATTGGGCTTTGTTCTGAATTCATAGGCTATGGCTTGAATAATAAAGCAAAACAGGATAGCCATCCATACCCAGTAAGCTCCGCCGAAACTTGTTGAGTAGAACAATGGAAACGATGCAAAAAAAGCTCCCCCGAAAGTAACCAGTGTTGTGAAAGTAAACTCCCATTTACGGCCAAAGAGATTTGCAAGGATCTTTTTCTGAGCATTATCCTTACCAAGAGTTAGTAACAGAGTTTGTCCGCCCTGAACGAACATAAGAAATACAAGGAGACTAGCCAGTAAGGATACGATAATCCACCAATACTGCTGAAGTGCGAGATGTGAAAGATTTTCAAACATTTTATTTTCCTCCTTCTTCTTTAGGTCCGATTTTTATTTGTTTTACCAATATACTAACCTCTGCAATTGCCAAAGCGGTGAAAACCACAGCAAAAAGCCAGAAAGTAATCTGAACTGCGCTTGCATCGATTTTTGAAACTGCCGCAACGGTTGGCATTAAATCCTGGATTACCCAAGGCTGTCTTCCTACTTCAGCAACAATCCATCCTGCTTCACTTGCAATATAGGGTAATGGTAAACTTATAAGTGCTAGTTTAAGGAACCATTTTTTATTCGCGATAGTATCCCTGTAAACAAAAAGCAGACTCAAAGCAAAAAACAGTACAAAATAAAAACCAAGCATCATCATTACTTTAAAACTATAAAAAGTGAGAGGCACATTAGGAATAAGGCTATTTACGTCATTCAGATAACCGTAGCCAAAATACCGGAAAAATTCCTCTTTGTAAGTTTTATCGTAAAATTTCGCCTTATATGAATCGTAGGCTAAAAGATCCTTCGCTTTTTTAGCATCTTTCATGGCCCTTAAATCAGCAATTGCTATTTTCCCCCGTCGTATTTTTTCTTCTGCCGACATTATACCATGTTTCTCATTTCCTTTTGTCAGATCAGCAATACCGGGCACAAAAGCCTGCCAATTGCCGTAGGCCATGTAAGATAAGAGATTGGGGATTTCAAGAATGAAATGATAATCTTTCAGAGTTTCATCATCCAGATTTTCCGATTCACTTGAGAGTATCCCTAAAGCAATTAGCCCTGCACCTCTCTGTCCATGAAATAAACCTTCGATAGCGGCAAATTTCATTGGCTGCGTTTTAACGATTTCACGTGTTGTGCTATCGCCGGAGAAAATGAGATAAATTGAAGTGATTAATCCAAATATCGAAGCAACAAGTATGCTTCTTTTTGCAAACCATGTTTCTCTCTTTTTGATGAGAAACCATGCGCTGATTCCTATTACAAAGATGGAAGCAAGCACATAACCGGAGCTAATGGTATGAGTAAATTTATTAACCGCAGATGGGGAAAACAATACATCCCAGAAGCTCACCATTTCATTTCTTGCTGTTTCGGGATTGAACTGCATACCTACCGGATTTTGCATCCAGGCATTTGCAACCAGAATCCACAAAGCGGAAAGATTTGCACCAATAGCAACAAGCCATGTGGAAGTTAAATGGAATCGCTTACTTACCTTATTCCATCCAAAAAACATGACCGCGACAAATGTCGATTCGAGGAAAAAAGCCATGATTCCTTCTATCGCCAGAGGTGCTCCGAAGATATCTCCTACAAACCATGAATAATGCGACCAATTAGTCCCGAATTCAAATTCAAGAATAATGCCAGTAGCAACGCCTATGGCAAAATTAATCCCGAAAAGGGTCATCCAGAACTTGGTAAGTTTTTTCCAACGCGGATCACCGGTTCTGACATAAATTGACTCCATAATTGCCATCAGAAATGACAATCCAAGAGTAAGTGGCACAAATAGCCAGTGGTAAATGGCGGTAAGAGCAAATTGCCCTCTCGACCAGTCTACCAGGGATAGATCTACATTTTCAAGCATGGTTAGTTTTATTTAGTTAATTGATCTAAGACGTATTCACTTCGTTGTTCATCGGTATCAAAATTTCGTTTTAGCAGATCAGGAAAGAAAAAGATTTTGAGAATAACAAACATGATAAAAAGCTTCACAAGGATAATAAGCCATACCTGTCTCCCCCAGCGAGGCATTTCGCGGAAACCTGTGTAATAGAAAATGAAAACCTGTTTTATTTTCCGAAACATATACAAATATAATAATTTGCTGGTATATTAAAAGTAGTTGGCAGGGATTGAAGATTAACAACCCAACCTGTCATTATCAGGCATTAAGTAATCATCAGAATTGAAACTGGAGATAATCGCTGGGTTCCCGTGGGTTCTGGACGGGCATTTCAGACTGCTAAAACTCCAAATATGTCAATGCAGAAACTACTAATTGAATTATCCCTTTATCTGCAATAGTTGCAATCTTAGCAGCAGAATCATAAAATAGTTCACGTTCACCTAGTAAATCGATAACCACATTTGTATCAAGAAAGAGTTTGTCTTTCATTTGTATTTCTCTGATAAATAATCACCATAAGCTTTTTTATAATCATAATCATCAGGAAGTTTAATACCTGTTCTCATGCTCTTAACAAAAAATGAAATTTCAATATCTTCATCCGATTGAGGGTTCTCTTTCTCTATCAATGCTTTTAAGTAGGACTCTATCAGGCGAGAAAGACTTCTTTGATGTGACGTTGCATATTCTTTTGCTTTGTCGATCACATTCTTATCTTATTTTAATGTCAATTTCGCATCCATATTCCATTAATTTATACGTGCAAATATAGCTTATTAATCCGTGCAAATAAAGTTTTCCCTCCCTTCAAATTTGCGCATATAAGCAGAATTAAGGATTCTTTTTTAATGAAAACAGTGAATATAATCACCATATTCATTATAATTTGGTGATTATATTCTCTGAGTTTCAACGATCTGCCGGAATGTTTATTCCAATAAAAAATTTACCGGATAAGTATATTGCACCGAAACTGCCTTACCCCTTTGCTTTCCGGGTGTCCAAAGTGGAGAACCTTCTAAAATGCGTATTGCTTCCTTATCAAATGCTTCTACTGAGGGAACAACAACCTTAACATCAGTAACTTTTCCGGTTTCATTTACAGTAAACTGCACAATCGTGCGACCTGTTATCTTGTTTTTCTTTTCAGCTTCTGGATATACTAAAATACCGTTGATATACTTACGGAATTCCTGTGAAGGTTCCCCACCGTTGAATTTTGGCATTTCTTCAACAATATTAAACACCTGACCTATTGCAGAATCACTAACTGACATCATACTGGACTTACTTATACCATTTTGACTCCGTGGGTTCAACCAAGATCCGGAATCCTTGTAATTGGGTTTTAACCGTTTGAGATTCTTTGGTTTTATCATGAGTAGTTCCCGTATGACTTGAACTATTAATGGTTTTATTATGTATATCAGTCGTCGGAACCGTTGAAATTTCATTAGTACTAATAATAGTAGTGACATTTATTACAACCTCTATGCCATCCTGTCTCTCCTTCTTTTGAATATCACTAAGATGTGTTACGCTAATGCCTTTAACACTTCTCGGATCCAGATTTTGAAACGTCTCTGCGGTTTGTTTTTTACCATCAATAATAATTAGCTTTTTGGCTTCATCGATTGTGGTAAACTCGGGATGATATGTTTGCCTAATTCTAACCGAATTGCTGGTTTCCTTATTTTGAATATCATCAACAACAACAGAATTTTGCTCTGTGGCCTTTTTCTTTGTAGTTATAACGTACATGTCTTTCCCACCGGGCTTTCCAAACCTGTCAAAGCTCTTGATCGAGGCGATGTCGTCCTTATTAATCTCGTCAATATTAGTGTAGTTTGTTTTTACCCCATCAACAATAAAAACCGGTGGAATCAGATTTACCACTTCCCTTTCAAGTACAACAAACCGGTATTCTCCGGGTTCAAACCAATGGGATTGGGATTTATATCCTATATGTGAAAATACAACTTCTTCCCTCTCTTTCAACTCCAGCAAATATTCCCCTTCCTTTCCCACAACTGCGCCTGTTGTGGCGTTTTTTATCACCAGGGTGGAGCCAATTGCAGGCTGTCCGGTATCTGCAAATACAACTTTACCACTAATGGAAGTACCGTGCCTGGCTTTACCAACAGCAAAACCCAATGAAATCAAAATTGCCGGAATAAGTATCCCAACCTTTATGATTCCTGAACGAATGGAATGTGATTTTTTCATCATTTCGAATCTGTTTTTTATAAAAGAATTGTTGAATTGTTGTGACAGGCTGAAAACCTCCACCCCCATAGTCTGGTTCAGAAGCTGTATGCGGTAATGGGTAGGATCAGCTCCGCCCTGCAAAGCCTCACGATCGGCAAGGTGTTCGTGGTTTTCCTTCAGCATCCGGGCAAAAAGCCAGGTAAAGGGATTAAACCAGGTAGCAAGGATGACAAACTCCATGATAATAAGATCAATATAATGGAGCTGGCGAACATGTGCCTTTTCGTGAAGCAAAATGGAATTGATGTCCTCAGAATTTTTAAGGCTTTCAGGAAGAAAAATCCTCGAGAAAACTGCAAAAATCTCGTCATTAACCGAATAAGCTACCCCTTTTTCTTTTCGGTCGGCTTTTCTCCAGACATTGTTCCACTTCAAAATCAGAAATATATTACGAAACAGTAGAATCAAAGCTCCACAGAAGTACAGAGCAAGCATTACGGTTGGCCAGTTTATGGGTGAGGTTTCAGCGATTTCAGGAGCAATAACCGTTTCTGCAGGAACAAATTGTAGTTCATCCGTTTCGAATACAGGAGTGCTGTACTCGACAATTTCCGGGCTTTTCAGGGCAAGCAGCGGGATAAGGAATGTGATTATTAGTCCCCCGAGAAGAAAAAACCGCTTAAGACGGAGAGCAGCATCTTTCCTGAAGAAAAAATAATATGTTATGGCAAATAAAGTTATGCCAAGACATGCCTTCATAATATACAAAGTGTAACTATTCATTTTTTAATTTTTTGTTCATTTCCTTTTGTAGCTCGGTAAGCATTTTTTCCAGTTCTTCCATGCTGATGTCATTTTCCTTTGCGAAAAATGTGGCCATTCCGGAAAACGAACCGTTAAAATAGCTTCCTACAAAATCCTTTAGTTGTGCATTGGAATATTCCTTCTTGCTCACCAGAGGAAAATAGAGATATGTACTGCCATAAGACTTATGGGATACGAAGTTCTTTTTCTCAAGGACCCGGATAACCGTTGATACTGTAGTATATGGGGTTTGCGGATCCTCAAGTTGTGAAATAATGTCTCGCACGAGAGCCTCTCCCAGCCTCCAGAGGATAAGCATTATTTCTTCTTCTGCTTTGGTTAGTTTTTTCATCTTTATATGGATTTGAGAATTTCATAAATCAAATGTATTACTATTTTTTACGTTTGTCAACTATATTTGCAGTTAGTTTTGAAAATATTTTTTAATATATTAACATTCAATGTTTTATACAAATTAAATTAGTAATAAAATAAAACAAAATGCATTAAAAAAATTAACCGCTTCAAAACAGAGCTTCGGGGAACTTACCCCTTAGACATTAGAATTAATCAAACATTATTGATTAATGCCTCCAAATTTTTGGATTATTAGCAATGTATTTTTGAATGTTATTGAAAGCATTATCATCTTTTATAATTCGATCATGAAATCGCTCCTGCCATTCAAAATTTTTCATTCCCATTTTTCGGGCGTGGGTAGTTAAAGCAGATTTAAATTAAACTCATATTTAACACGCATTTAATGCTCTGTTTAACAATATTATAATCACATTTTATATCTGCAATTTCCAATTTCCTTCCAAATAAGCCCTTCTATTTAAATTCATTTTAATAATGAGCTTGTGTTTGTTATCTTTGGCTTCATTGGAAATCGGCATAATTTTGTATATTTAACCCTAACTAATTGATATCATTGCCATGAAGTATTTAAGTTTAGTATTTATTGGTTCTTTTCTATTTGCTGGTTCTTTTCTATATTCTCAGACTCCCTTATCCTCTCCCCCTGTAGAAATAGGCTTTTTAGAAAAGCAGGGACAATATGTTGCCCTTGATACCCGATTAATAAACGAAAAGGGTGACACTGTTTATCTGCGCGACATTATCAATAAGCCAACAATTTTAAATCTGGTATATTATCGTTGCCCGGGCACCTGTAGCCCTCTGATGTGGGGAGTTTCCAAATTCATTGATGAGGTGGATCTTGAAATGGGCAAGGACTATCAGGTTCTTACCATAAGCTTCGATCCTACCGAAAGTATCGATCTTGGAATAAAAAAGAAGGCCAATTATGTTAGCAGCCTGAAACATAAAGATCGTGCAGATTTTTGGTATTTCTTTGTATCGGATAGTGCCAATATTGCTAATTTGTGTGAATCGGTTGGTTTTCATTACAGATGGATCAATACTGCTTATGTTCACCCGACCGGCTTAATAGCCTTAGCAACTGACGGTAAAATAACCCGCTATCTCAGAGGCATGGAATTTCTTCCCTTTGATATTAAAATTACCATGGTCGAAGCTGCAAATGGAAAGATCGGACCAAGCATAAACAGATTATTAGCTATTTGTTATGATCAAAAAGGAAACGATTTTGTTTTTAATGTTTTAAAGGTCTCGGGAATTGTCATTGCATTTTTTATTATTGTAATATTTCTGATTCTGTTTTTATCAAAGAAAATCAATAAATAAAAGGGATAAAATATGAGTGCTCATACCATCACCCCTGAACCCAGTTATCTGGAATATAAGGGTAAGTACAAAGGGATTTTCGCATGGATTCTTTCCACCGATCACAAAAGAATTGCAATGCTTTACCTTTATTCAATCATGTTATTTTTTCTTGTAGGCGCTTCCCTTGGCCTTCTGATGAAATTCGAACTGATAGCTCCGGGTAAAACAATAATGGAGGCACAGACCTATAACGCCTTTTTTACTCTTCACGGCATCCTAATGATTTTTGCTGTGGTAATACCAGGACTACCAGCCGTTTTCGGAAACTTTTTGCTCCCGATTATGATTGGAGCCAAGGATGTTGCCTTACCCCGGCTGAATCTTTTCTCGTGGTATTTGTATGTTGTCGGAATCGTACTGGTTTTAATTTCGCAATTTGCAGGTGCAGGTCCTCCTGATACTGGCTGGACATTCTACGCTCCCTACAGTTTCCGTACAGCTGGAAATATGCTACCAGCGGTTCTTGGCGCGTTTGTTCTTGGATTTTCATCCATTTTAACTGGATTAAATTTTATTGTAACGATTCACCGTATGCGCGCACCGGGAATGGGTTGGTTTAAAATGCCTTTATTCCCATGGACTCTATACGGCACAGCCTGGATACAGCTTCTGGCAACTCCGGTTGTAGGCGTTACCCTGCTTATGGTGGTTGCTGAAAGAACCTTAAATATTGGTTTTTTTGACCCAGCTTTAGGTGGCGACCCGGTTTTATATCAGCATTTGTTCTGGATTTACAGTCACCCTGCGGTTTATATCATGATCCTTCCTGCCATGGGTGCTATTTCTGAAATAATTCCCACTTTCTCCCGAAAATCAATTTTCGGATACAAATTTATGGTTGCTTCAACCCTTGGGATTGCCTTTGTTGGCTATTTTGTATGGGGGCATCACATGTTTACTTCTGGTATGAGCAACACAGCAATGTATACTTTCTCCCTTCTAACCTTTCTGGTGGCTATTCCCAGCGCAATTAAAGTTTTTAACTGGGTTTCGACCATGCATAAAGGTTCAATTGATCTGCAGACACCATTCCTTTGGGCACTTGCATTTATCTTTGTATTTATGGTAGGTGGATTTACCGGACTGGTACTTGGTTCGCTGGCAGCTGATGTGCATCTTCATAATACTGCATTTGTTGTTGCCCATTTCCATTTTATTGTTTTCGGGGGAACCGGATTTGCCTTTTTCGCCGCAATTCACTACTGGTTTCCAAAAATATATGGCAGAATGTATGACACAAAATGGGCAAATACAGGATTGGTAATGTTTTTCATTGGCTTTATTACTTTATATATGCCTATGTTTTATCTGGGATTTATGGGAATGCCAAGAAGATATTATGATTACGACGAAGTTTTTCACGGTGGAAACATTGTTTCATCAATGGGTTCGTGGGTGCTTATAGCCGGATTATCAATTATTATCATTAATCTCTTTCGTTCGGCCAGATCAGGACCAAAAGCACTCGCTGATCCATGGGGAGGCAAAACTCTGGAATGGACAGTTGCTTCACCTCCCTCTCTGGAAAACTTTGAAGAAATACCCACTGTAACCAAAGGACCTTACGATTATACACAAGATTAATTATGGACACACATAGAGATGATGTAGGCTCTAAAATCGGGATGTGGCTTTTCCTCCTGACAGAGATGCTCCTGTTTGGAGGATTATTCATTGTATATTCCGTTTATCGTTTCAGAAATCCCGAAGCCTTTCATCTGGCTGCTGAGGAACTGAATGTTTTTGTTGGGACATTGAACACTGCCATTTTGCTAATCAGCAGCGCAACCGTTGCAATGTCGATAACTGCAATTCAGCTAAAAAACAAAAAACTTTCACTCGTTTTACTTGGCATTACAATTGCACTAGGTCTGGTTTTTCTGGTAAATAAATACTTTGAATGGGGAATAAAAATTGAGCATCATATTTATCCCGGCTCAGAAATCCTTGCACTTCGCGGACATGGGGATGTGCTATTCTTTGGATTATATTATTTCATGACGGGGCTTCATGCCTTGCATATTATTGCGGGCTTGATTTTTATCGGATTTGTTTTCGTTCGCATTTATAAAAACAAAATCGATTCCGGTAATTTCGCTCTTCTTGAAAACTCGGGGTTATACTGGCATCTGGTAGATCTGATCTGGATATTCCTGTTCCCCCTATTCTACTTAATCACATAATTTTCGTCCCGATGGAAAATGAAAAACATCATATTGTTCCGTACATAACCTATTTGCTAGTCCTAGCATTTTTGCTCGCACTAACAGCGATTTCTGTTGCAGTTACCCAGATCAACCTTGGAGCCCTGACAATAACAATAGCTCTGTTCATAGCCTGCGTGAAATCGACTTTGGTTCTTAGTATTTTCATGCACCTACGATCCGACAATAAAATGTACTCTTTCATGGCCATTGGTGTTATTCTGCTTATTGGGGTGCTTATATTTATTACCTTTTTAGACTACCTTTTTAGATAAGAAATTATGTATTCATCCAACGTACCAGACGCATCGAATTTCGTATCAAGTTTTGATACAGCTTTTTACTCCGTGATTGGAGTATCAATTTTTCTACTTATTGCTATTACCTTTCTCATGTTGTATTTCGTATTTAAATACAACCGGAAAAAGAACAAAATAGCTTCAAATATTGAAGGTAATACCAAACTTGAAATCGTTTGGACTGTAGTACCTACCATTCTTGTACTTGCCATGTTTTATTTTGGATGGGCAGGTTGGGAGCCAATGAATAAACCGCCAAAAGACGGATTAAAAGTTACTACTATTGCCAGGATGTGGAATTTCTCTTTTCTCTATGAAAATGGGAAACAGAGCGATGAACTTGTTGTTCCTGTTGGAGTACCCGTTAAGCTAAAACTTGTCTCAGCCGATGTATTACACAGCGTTTTCATCCCTGCTTTTCGTATCAAGGAAGATATTATTCCCGGAAGAGATAAATTGATGTGGTTTATTCCACAGCGTGAAGGAAGCTACGATTTGTATTGTGCCGAATACTGTGGTTTAAAGCATTCTTACATGGGAGCCAATTTAAGAGCCATCCCGAAGGTTGAATTTGATAAATGGTACACCGATACAACAGCCACGAAATCTACTGCTGACCCGTCTGTACCTGGCTCAGAAGGGCTTGCAATATTAAAAGCCCAGGGCTGCAATGCCTGCCACTCATCAGACGGCACAAAAATTATTGGGCCAAGTTATTTAGGTATATGGGGAAGGCCTGTCGTTGTTGTTCGCGGAGGACAGGATGTTACAGTAATTGCAGATTCAGCCTACATTAAGAGATCAATTTACGAACCAAATTTTGAGGTGGTTAAAGGATATCAGAAAGGTCTTATGCAGACTTACGATAAATCTGTATCAGCGAAAGATTTAGAGAAAATTATTGAATACTTGCAAACACTGGAGGAATAAACACAAGCCGTGAAATTTCAGGACTATCTCCAGTTAAGTAAAATCCGTATTATGTTGCCGGTTGCGTTTACCGGTTTTACAGGATATTTCATATTCCAACCTATATTAAACGTTGAAATTCTACTTGTGAGTCTTGGTATATTGCTGCAAGCCATTGCATCTTCAGTGTTAAATCAGCTTCAGGAAGTTGATCTTGACAGAAAGATGAACCGCACTCATAACAGGCCTTTGCCTACAGGCAAAATCACCATCATTTCAGCAATTTTATTTTTTTTGCTTACCCTTGTTTCCGGAACACTTCTCATATACTTTTTCGGAAACCTATTGGCCACACTGGTTGGGCTATTTACAATATTCTGGTATAATGTTTTTTACACATATTCCAAGAGACTTACAGCTTTTGCAGTTGTTCCCGGATCATTAACAGGAGCTCTTCCTCCATTTATAGGTTGGGCAGCAGCCGGTGGTTATTTGCTTGATAAACCTATTGTTTTACTGGGATTCCTTCTGTTTATCGGACAGGTTCCCCATTTCTGGCTACTGATTCTTAAGTATGGAGAAGAATATGGAGGGGCAGGAATTCCGAGTCTCACAAATGTTTTAAGTCGTCCGCAGATCAACAGACTGAGTTTTACCTGGGTAGTAACTTCAGCAATATCAGCACTATTTCTTTCCTATTTTGAAGTTATCCATTCAAAAGTAATAATTGTTTTGCTTCTGATTTCTACATTTTATCTGATCTGGTCCTTCAGGGGAATGATTACCGGACCCGATAGTAAAATTCCTTTCAGGAAAAATTTCATTCTACTAAATTCTTACTTTTTACTGATCCTGATTTTTTTAATTGCCGATAGAATCGTTTCTCCCATTTAATAATACGATGCCCAATAATTTACTATCTTCGTAAGGTTAGGTAAATACTATATTTCCCAAAATGAGGATTTGAAAATATGAGTGAGAACTTCTTTTCCGATATATTGTTACCCATAACCCTTGCTGTGATTACGCTTGGAATGGGTCTTGCTATTGAGGGAAAGGATTTTACAGGAATTTTTCGGAGACCGAAATCCATCATCACAGGCTTACTGGCTCAAATGATAATCCTTCTCCTAATTGCATTTGGAATAGCCTACTTTGCTGATATTGACCCAGTTTACAAAGTTGGTTTGATCATAATTGCAGCTTGTCCAGGAGGTGCTGCCTCTAATCTTGTAAATTTTATGCTTAATGGGAATGTGGCGCTTTCACTTTCCATTACCATTGTTAACTCCCTCCTTACTCTTATCACTATTCCTCTCATAATCAGGACAGGACTTGAGATTTACCTTGGTGAATCGGCGGTAATTCATTTACCCTATGGGGAAACTATTCTCAATATTTTCCTTATTGTTGCCATGCCAGCAGCTATTGGAATTACTATTCGCTATTTTTTCAGGGGATTTGCTATTGGGCTTGAAAAACCTTTAAGGTATTTATTACCAGTTATGCTTTTTGTTGTATACAGCGGAGTATTATTTATCGACAAAGGAGCTAAAACTCTCCATTTGAAAGACTATCTGAATCTTTACCCTCATGCCATACTTCTGAATGTTTTGTCGATGCTGGCTGGATGGTACGTTGCAAGAGTAATTGGTCTGAAACGTAAAAACCAATATACAATTGCAGTTGAAGTGGGACTGCAAAACAGCACTCTGGCAATTTTTATAGCAGCAACACTTTTATCGAGTCAACAGATGGCCGTAGTTCCTATTATTTACGGCTCTTTTTCCTTTTTTACAACCTGGGGAATTGGATACCTGATGAAGCGTTTCACCAAAGAAGGACTAGCAAAAAAAGCAGTAGAAGAAAATCGGAAATAACCCCATATAATTTTCTATAGGCAAAAATTCGCGGAAACATTAAAATAATCAGCATTGAGGCAGAAATGAGTATCAAAGGTAAAACATGGATTAGCTTAGCTCCCAAAAAGATATATGCTGTAAGGGCTATAAGAATGGACAGGGTCAGTGAATAAACAGCCATATTCATTGCATATTTGAGTCCGAAATTAATCACAATTGATCTGTTACCGTCGATTTCATCGGCTTCCCTTTCATAAATGCTGTAAATCAATACATTTCCAAGGATGACCAATCCAAAAGCAGCAATTTGGATAAACTGCACAGGACTTATTATATCCCCGGCGTAAATGACAGGTCCGCCCCAAACAGCCAAAGTGTAAATTACAGCAATCCACAATTCTTTGATAAAAAACCATTTAGATTCCTTTTCATAATAACGGTTTAACAGCAAATAAATCATCACTGCAAACCCCGGAGCTATGCCAAATTCAATAATATTCAGTTCGAGTCTGTAAAGAATCAACCTGAAAGTAAAGATCACTACCAGCAGAAAAATGAGAATTATGGGGATTTTGTAGGAGTTGAAGAAATTGTGCGTTTCCGAGGTTGACTTCCCTCGGGTCTTTGCTCCGTCCATTAAATGATCAGCAATGTAAATGAGCCACACCACAAGCCCGAGAACGGTATAATGACTGCGCGGCAGGCTTACGTTCATAACTGAGGATGCAAAAACGAGCGAAGCCAGCACTCCAGCGACAATATCGATCGAGAAAACTCGGATGAAGAAGTAAATCCTGAAGAATACCATCGGGTGTAAATGCTTTTTATAATGTTAGTCAGATATTTGAAAAATACTGCATTCTACCCACCTATTGAAAATGGTGATTTAAACTCTCATCAATATACGGATGGTTTGCGGGGATAATCTTTGCCTTGCCAAGTGCTGTTGCTGTTACTAAAGCAAACAACCCAGCATAGCCCAAAAACATTCCTGCCTCTACAAAGCCAAATTGAAGAACCCCAGTGGTGCCGGGCATAATTTGAAGATAGAGATCAATATATTGCCCGATAATAAGAAACAAAATAACCACAAGAATGACATTTCTGTTTTTACTTGCTTTCACCGGAAGTAACAAAATAAACGGAACTGCCCAATTCAAAATGATATCAAGGAAGAATAGCGATTGCCAACCTTTTTCCCAGCGGACGGAAAAGTAGATGGTCTCTTCAGGTATATTACCGTACCAGATAATCATAAACTGAGCAAACCAGAAATATCCCCAAATAATTGCAAGCATAAACAGATATCTTCCGAAATCGTGAAGGTGAAATTTATTTAGGAACGGGAAATATCCATTGGCATTTAAAATCAAAATAATTAGGATCAGAATTGAAGAGCCATGCAGAAAAGCGGCTACCATATTTTTAAGTGCGAATAAGGTACTATACCAATGTGCATCAATCGACATGATCCAGTCAATTCCGGCAAATGAAAATGTGATTGCAAGAATAAATACAAAAACTTTTGAATAAAACTCACTCTTTTCAAACCATTTTGTTCCTCCCTCGAGATCTTCCATCAAAGAAAATTTGCGAAGTGTGCGGGAAAAGAAAATCCATAGAGCAAAAAACACCAGCATCCGAATAAAGAAGAACGGGACATTCAGGAAGGGTGATTTGTGAGATAAAAGTCCGTCTTCAGCAACAGCCTCTTCATGGCTCCAATGATACAGACTATGAGTTCCAAAATACAAAAGCAGAAAAAACACCGCAGCAAAAGGTAGCCACGACATCATTGCTTCCGGAACCCTCTTGAATCCTGCCGACCAGCCAGATTGAGAAATATACTGAATCACGAAGAAAAAAGCTCCTCCCATTGAAAGAGAAAAGAAATAATAATTATTCAGCAGATAATTTGCCCATGTTCTGTCAGGATCACTTAGAAATCCGAGCGTAACTGATACTAAGCCTAAAACGATCAGAACACCTGTAATAATCCTGAAGATTTTACCGGATTTAAAGTATTCCCTGCTTGCAGAGATTTCTTGCGTGTGTTGAGTTTCCATAATCTTTTAGTACTATCGTATCTGAACAGTATCTGAAATTCCTTTAAAATTTTTCTGTAGATCTTCGCGAATGAATTGAATCAGTTTCCAACGATCATCAGGTTTTATCTGGGAGCCATGAGGACCCATGGAAACAAATCCCAAAGTAATAGAATGGTAAATTTCTCCATCCTTAAGATTCTTTGCAACATCATTCACCAATGACCTGGGTTTTAAAGGATATAATCCGGAAGTATAAAGTTTCCCGGTACCATTTCCATCAGCGCCATGACATTGCAGGCAATAGACCGTATAAATTCGCTTTCCCCGCACTAGATTTTCCGGAGTTGACTGAAAAGGATTAACTAATTCTCTGCCTGCTCTGGCTCTCTCTCCCTCGAGAAGAGAATAACCGAAACTTGTTATTTCGCGGGATACCGTTCCTTTTACAGGATCACGAAAGGTCTTTCCATCAGCAAAATTTGGATTCGGCGAATAGGTTTCATACGCTGTTGAATAGAACATATCAGGGAAGTAATCCCAGCCTGGATGGTTTCTGTTCCTGTCACATGAGACTGTTAAAACCGACAGAAATGACAGGATCAAAACTATATGAGCAACTTTTAATTTTTGAAATATGTGCATACAGCTATTATTTTATTCCGTTTATCTCTTTATCAATTATTTCAACTGCACCTGATTCTTTCATTATTCTTCCCGCTTCTTTGGATGCGTTATTGTCTAATCCGCTTGCATCAAGAACAAGGATAAATTTATCGTCTGTGGCTCTCTCATCGAAAATCACTGGTTCCTGGCCTGGAAATAATTTAGAGCGAATTGAAAATGTAAACAAACTGGTGATAGTTACAGTAAGAATTGTAAGTACAATTGTAATGACAATGAACGACGGAAATGAATTGAAAGGTTTTCCACCATAATTTACCGGCCAGTTCACAACTGAAGTATAATATAGAAATGCCAAAACGCTCAATGCACCTGTGATCCCGTAAATAAGACCAGCGGTTGGCAGTTTTGACTTACGCTTCAGCAAATGCAAAACCTCATGAATAGGGTAAGGCGTAAAGACATCATAAATTGCGAGTTTCTTTTCCTGAAGGGATTTGATTGACGCTATCAGTGTCTTCTCTTCATCAAACACTCCTATTTTATAAACTCCGGCCATTTCTTTGCTTTTTAAATTAAAATACCTCTTATGCGATAATTAGTATAAATTAACTTTTTTTATATCCCTTTAACTAATCATCTACTTTAGAACCAATATTCAATACTCCCTTTACCTCCGATATTGCGATCATTGGAATATATCTGAAGAACAGCAGCACACCGGTAACAAATAGTCCGATTGTTCCAACATAAACTCCCACCTCAATAAGAGTTGGAGAATAGGTAGCCCAGTTTGAAGGTAGAAAATCGTTTGCAAGTGAGGTAACAACGATATTAAAACGCTCAAACCACATCCCAAGATTTATTGCCAGTGAAATAAGCAACAAACCCCATGTGCTTTTCCTTATTTTTTTGAACCAGAACAGCTGCGGAATAAATGCATTGCAGATTACCATCCCCCAGAATTGAACCGAATATTCACCTGTTACGCGACTCTTGAAAAAAGTGTACATCTCATATTCATTTCCCGAATACCAGGCCATAAAAACCTCAGTCGCATAGGCCGTTCCCATGATAAGTGAAATGAAAGTAAGAATGCGGGCAATTGCATCCATATGATTATCCGTAATGTAATCGGTAAGTTTGTAAACTTTCCTTACAACAACCATCAGAGTCATAACCATTGCAAAACCTGAAAAGATAGCCCCAACCACAAAATATGGTGGAAATAAGGTAGTATGCCAGCCGGGAATTACTCCAACTGCAAAGTCTGTTGATACGATTGAATGTACCGAAACCACCAATACCGCAGCAATTCCACCTAAAATAAAACTCAAGGATTCAAAACGTATCCATTCGTGACTTCCACCGGTCCATCCCATGCTGAAAAAACCGTAAACTGCCTTCTTAATTTTGGAAGTGGTTTTATCACGGATGGTAGCAAAATCGGGCAACATACCCATATACCAGAAGGAAAACGAGATTAGCAGATACGCTGAAATTGCAATAAAATCCCAGAATAAGGGCGAATTATAATTTACCCAAAGTGGGCCGCGGGTATTAGGATATGGGAAGATAAAAAATGCAAGCCAGACTCTACCCATGTGTAAAGCAGGAAATAACGCAGCACATCCTACAGCGACCACTGTCATTGCCTCGGCTGCCCTGTTTATTGAAGTTCTCCATCTCTGTCTGAGTATTAGTAGGAATATGGAAAAAGCAGTTCCCGCATGTCCAATTCCAATCCACCAAACAAAATTGATGATCTCCCATCCCCATCCAACGGAGTTATTGAGTCCCCAAACACCAATCCCTTTAGTAACTGTAATGAAAATCGAATAAAAGCCAACCAGGGAAGCCGCACTCGCTACTGTCATTGCAAGATACCACCAGATTCCGGGATTTGCATCAATGGGTGCAATGATGTCCTTCGAAATCTGACCATAAGTCTTGTTTCCTTCTACAAGCGGACCTCTTATTGTTCTGTTATACATACACTATTTGTTTTTTGGACCTATTTGCTATTTTAGTGCAATCAAAAATGGTTTTATGTCTTAAGCCTCAGTATTTCTAACTTTTGTGAGATATCCAACTGAAGGTAAAGTATGAAGTTCTTCAAGTAAATGATAATTTCTAGGGTCAGCTTTCATCTTTGAAACCTTGCTTTCCTTATCGTTCATGTTTCCGAAAATAAGTGCGTTCGAGGGACAAGACTGCACGCAGGCAGGTTGTACGTCGCCATCGGCAATTGAGCGACCGTCGAGCTTAGCTGAAAGCTTAGTTTCTTGAATTCTCTGGACGCAGAACGAACATTTCTCTACTACACCTCGCTCACGAACCGTTACATCCGGATTTAATACTAATTTTCCAAGATCAGATACCGCATTAAAATCAAATGCTTTGTTGTTAGTATATCGGTACCAGTTGAATCTTCTAACCTTGTAGGGACAGTTGTTTATACAATATTTTGTTCCGATGCAGCGGTTATACGACATCTGGTTAAGCCCTTCATTACTGTGGTTCGTAGCCGAAACTGGGCAAACATTTTCACATGGAGCATTATCGCAATGCTGACACATTAATGGCTGAAAGACAACCATTGGCTGAGCCAGGCTGTCGGAATAATACCTGTCGATTTTTATCCAATGCATTATTCTTCTGCGATACACCTCTCCTTTTCCTACAACAGGAATATTATTTTCAGCCTGACATGCAATAACGCAGGCACTGCAACCCACACAGGAGTTCAGGTCAATACCCAATCCCCAGTGAAAACCATCAAATTTTACCTCTGGGTATAAAGTTTGGTGTTGTGACTCAAATTTTTTATTTAATTCATTTCCCGATTCAGGGTTTTTAAGATATTCGCTTAAGCTGGTCTCCCTTACAATTGCCCTGCCCTCCATCGAATGGTGGGTTTGCGTGAGAGCAAGCTGCACTTTTTCAGTTGTTTTCCCAATACTATCAATGCTAAAGCCGTATTTTTTGTTGCCTTCAAAATATTTTATAAAAGGATACACATTGACTCCAACTTTGTCTGCAACTTTTCCTGCATTACTGTGCCCATAACCCAAAGCAATCGAAATTGTTCCCTTTGCCTGTCCCGGTTGAATGAAAGCCGGAATGGAAATATTTTCCCCCAATTTAATGACATCTCCGGTTTGCATTCCCAATTCTTCAGCATCCATGGGCGATATAGCCGCAACGTTATCCCAACATAATTTAGCAATTGGATCAGGCAATTCCATCAGCCACGGATTGTTGCTGTGCTTCCCGCTTCCCAATGAAACCGAAGGGTAAAAAAGTATTTCAAATCCAATTTTTTGCCCGTCGTCAGCAGATTCAAGCGCTGCGGCAATGGATTCATATTTTATTTCGGGGGATTTGGACTTGGGCGCTTCAAAAGTGAAAACACCTTCCTTCAGGCTACGTGTCCAAAATTCTTCGAAATTGCTTTGCTTTGAAATCGTGAAAAAAGTTTCTTTCCAGTTTTCCTTAAGATAGTCATAATAGCTAATTTTACTGCCAATCCAAGTGAGCACAGAATCCTGAAAACTACGGGTTTCAAAAATTGGATAAATACAAGGTTGTGTTAAACTCAGACTTCCAGGAGTAATCTCAGCATCATCCCATGACTCAAGAATGTGGTGAACCGGGCAATCATAGTTGCAAAGTCCGGCCATTTCATTCAACTCCGTTGATAAGTTAATGCTAAGTTTCAATTTTGAAAGTCCTGACATAAAACCAACTGAATCAGGATAATCGTATGCCAGATTAACATTATAAACCAGCATGGCACTGACTTTTCCATTTTTCAAATCCTGTGTCAACGCTTCCATTTCTGCATCTGTACCGGATGAAATGGAAATGGATTTATCCAGATCTATACAGTTTGGATAATTTCCCAGCATGAGATTTATAGCGCTTACAATCAGCTGTATACGTTTGTCATTTGTGCCGGATATAACTAATGATTTACCTTTGTTTGCGAGCAGGTCTGAAACCACATTTTCAAGGTTTAACTCGCACAGCGGAATTTCGAAAACTTCTTTGCCAAGAGATGCGGCTATTTTGTTATAAATTGTTGCCAGAACGATTTTTTCCTGAGAAGGGCGAATCGGTGTACGATAATCTGCATTACTTCCGGTAAGTGACATCCCGCTTTCAAAATGATAATGCCGAAGCATGTCGGTCTGACCCTGATGTAGCTTTCTACGTGAAGTATATGATGAAATAAAATGTACAGGAACAAGCCAGCTACCCAGAAAGTCAGCGTTAAATGAGACCACTGTGTTTACTTTATCAAAGTGTAAATCGGGTATCACTTTTTTACCAAATATTTCCTGATTTGCCTCGGTAATTGCACTGTAGGAAACTGCGTCGTATTGCACCCACCTGAAATTTGTAAACTTTGATCCAAACTCTTTTATCAGTCGTTTTGTACTTGGGGATATAATGCTTGAGGTTAGCAGAACAATTTCTCCGCCTTCATTATTTATTGCTGTCAATGAGGCAATGATTTCAGAATCAGCTTTATCCCAGGTTAATGAGGTTTTGCCTGAAGCGGGAGATTTTAAACGGGCATCATCATAAAGACTAAGTACAGATGCCTGCACTCTGGCAGAGGTTCCGTTACCGTTGAATGCCGACAAATTATTTCCTTCAATTTTTATAGGCCGTCCATCGCGGGTTTTAACCAGTATGCTTGCATATTCGTGTCCATCATAAAAAGATGTAGCATAATGAAGTGCTTTCCCGGGGACAATTTCCTCAGGTTGGATTACATACGGAATGGCTTTCTGAATAGGTTTTTCACAACTGGCAAGCACTGCTGCTGAAGTAACACTAAAACCAAATACTTTGAGGAAATCCCTTCGTGAGGATTTGGTGTTTATAACATCCTCCTCAAACAATTCAAGTACTGCCGATTTATGTTCTTTTTCAAATACCTCCTCTTCCTTTCCCGGAACATTATTGAATTCTTCAATGCTGTTATAATAATTCTTCATTTGCCTGAATATTTTATCCTTTGGTTATACTTGGCTTTCAGCCTGCATTGGGTGTTAGAACATTTTTTCAATGTGTCAAGCTTAGTGTAAGCCCTTTTCCTTAATAATGACACTTCATACAATCCGTTCCTCCTACCATTTCCACAGTAACACTGTCGATAACTCCCTTGTTCATCTTTTCAACCTTTTCCCTATACACCTCATAAAACTTGTTATCATGAAAATTCACCGCTTTCTCGCGATGGCAGCTGATACACCATCCCATTGAAAGATCAGAAATCTGAGTAACCCTATCCATGGTTTGTATTTCTCCATGACATTTCTGACACGCCAATCCAGCTACACCAACATGCTGAGAATGATTGAAGTACACATGATCCGGCAGGTTGTGGATTCTGATCCAGTCGATAGTTTCGCCGTTTTCATAAGCTTTAATAATTTTCGCAATCTCAAATGCTCCTGAACGAGTTCCGTTCCTCACAATAAGATGACAGTTCATGCACACGCTTGTAGCAGGAATGCCCGCCGATTTGCTGGTTTCAGCAGAACTATGACAATATAGACAGTCGGTTCCGTTTTGACCGGCATGAACTTCATGCGAAAACTTAATTGGTTGATCAGGTGAATAGCCCTGAGAGCGGCCAATTGCCATTGCATCTGTTACCAGAGAGTTTGTTATATAAATACCTCCACCTAAAAGAATGATCAGATGAACCCATTTGTATCGGAATTTTTTTATAATCGTCAAGTCTATAAGCGATACAAATAGCAGAAATGCGATAATGATAAAAATGATCCTGTTGTTATATGTTCTTTTTTCGGCTTTGAGACCATCAACCGCAAGCTTATCCATAAAGGTCTTTATCATGGAAATATCTTCTTCCGAAAGGACAAATGCTTTATGAGCTTCCATCATTTTAGGAGACCTGGGTTTAAGCAGAGTATTGCTTAAGTCTTTAATAGTTTTGTCTTTGTACTTAACGGAAATCTCTGCTGCATTTGGATTCCAGTTTACAGTATCAATAAAACTAGTGTTATGGCAACCGGCACAATTGATAGACGCGTCACTGTTATAAACCAGCCCGTAAAATAGTCGCTCACCTCTGATCAGGTTCTCACGTGAAGGTTCATGGGATCCAGCAACTGTTGCAGTATCTGATGCAGAACCCAAGGGGAAAAAAGCCGGGTTGAACATGAAAAAAAACAAACCGCAGAGGAATAAAGTCCTGCGAGATTTTCCGGCGATGTAATTATTCATTCCTGTGATTATTTAAGAGTATTGAAAAGTCCAGGTTAATGCATTTCTCAAAAATTGTAAAGAAATCCAAAGATATTAAATATAAAAAAAACAATATCTGACAGGATTCTTATTTGGAACTTATTTAAAATCGAAAAATAATTCCTTACAAGTTATTCAAAATCACTCAAATAAATAGACAAATCCTTTAAACTCATTTAGAGGCTTACCGTTAAGTTGCTGAATGGTGTAAAAATAAATACCGCTTTTCACCTTCTGACCGGAAAGTGAGCGCCCATCCCACTCTATCGCTGGAGATTCGGATTTGTAGACCAAAGTTCCTGAACGAGTAAACACAGAAAAGGAATATGAACTAATTCCATTTGTTTCAACCATAAACCGGTCATTGATATTATCATCATTTGGAGAAAATACATTTGGGAGATTAAGAGTGTCAGAACAATCTATAATTCTTACCATACTATTTTCAGTAATGGTGTATGAACCGTTTATAGTGCAGATTACATCGAATGTTCCCGGTAAATTATATAAAACTGAAGGTTTCATCTGAGTGCTTACTGCAGTCCAGTTACCAAAAACCCATTCAACGGAGGTAATAGTATCAAGTGCTGATGCAGGCTCAATGCGGAATGAAATTATTGAAGCGCTACAACTTGCAGTATCATCGGCCTGAATAGAAATTTGAGCAGTAAGGGCTGCTGAAATTAAAAGAAATGTAAATGCTAAGAACTGCTTCATCCGGCTTTTTGCATATGTAAAGATATTTATTCCGCTTAGTATCATTTATATCTTCTCCGTCAATTTTTTCACAACTCTGAAATTATTAAAGAATTCTTTGGCAAAAACCCTTAAGATCGTATAAGATGGAATAGCCAGAATCATTCCGGTTACCCCGCCAATACTACCGGCCATCATTATTACAAGGAATATTTCCAGGGGATGCGCATGTACGCTGTTTCCGAAAATAAATGGCTGGAATATAAAATTATCTATTGCATGAACTATAAGGTAAACAAGTACCATATACCCTACCATTGGTAGAAGGTTAACTATCCCCATGTCAATATGAAAGGCCATACCCATTAAAATTCCTAGTCCAGAACCAAATAAGGGTCCAAGGTAGGGAATGATATTCATAATTGCTGCAGTTAGTCCAATCAATAATGCCTGTTTAAAATCCAAACCGATAATTGTCATTCCAATGGTCACAAGTAATAGAATTCCGGTAAGTTGCCCACCAATCCCTATAAAATAACGAATCAGCAAACGGGTTGTCGATTCAAGTGCCCGCCTTACTGCAGGTTCGTGTTTATTAGGAACCAATAGAATTATGGCTTCTGTAACCATGCCTTGTTCTTGAAGAAAGAAAAATGTTATAAATGTTATTGAAAACAGCGCAATAAAAAGATTACCAAGAATTTCAGCCAGCGTACTTACCATATCCGACAATATAGACACATCCAGAATATGCCTGATTTTACCGGTAATTATTTCTTCAAAACCCGGACTATTTGTTTCCCTTATCTGATACTTATCATATAAGACCTGAGCTTTATCAAGAGGTACCTGAAATTGAGCAATCAGACTGTCGGCCTCAATATTCGAAAGTGCATTCGCCTCTTTGGCAACAACGGGAATAAAAATCCAGAAAAACCCAACAAAAACCATATAAATGGCGCAAAGTGCTATAAATGCTCTGATTGCAACCGGCAATCTAAATTTCCAGATATGTATCTTTCCCAGAAAACTCACAATCGGACTTCCCACTAATGCCAAAACAGCAGATATTATGATATAAACCACAATACTGCTGAAAAACCAAAGCAGAAATACAATAAAGGCTAGGCCTAATCCAATTAATGTGAAACGGTAATTTTTACTCATTGAGAAAAATAATTAACGAATATAAAAGAATATCCGGCTCAGTGCAATCTTTAGAGGAAAAATATAGATGTAAACACCAATGATTTGAAAAACCAACAGTCTATTTATAGTTGAGTTCCACCTTTTTCGGTCAGCTAAAATTTTAGGATCTTCAAGTGTATCCCAAGCCCAGGATAAACGATACTTTACTAAATCTTTCTTACTACCAGTCATTTAATTCTAAATCCTTATTTTTGAATGTTCTCAAATAAAGGAGTAAACGAATGATGTTTTGTCCATTAAGTTTTGGAATAAATTAATGGAGAAAAAACTTCACCTGTTTCAAGTTCTAATTCATAGAATTCATCCATGAGCTCTGTTTCAACTACTCTTATGATACCGAATCTTAATATAATTATTTTATGGTACTAAGTCAAAATTGTATAATTTTAAGCTTTTAATAATTATAGAAAATAACGCCAACAAGAGGCAAAGATTCAGAGAGTTACAGAGGTTTTTCTAATAATTTAAAATCCTCATTCCTTTGATTCCGTGATCCTTATGGCGGAAAAAACAAATTATGAAGCAATATCTGGAACTGTTATCCCATGTGATGGATAAAGGAGTAGAAAAGAGCGATCGAACGGGCACAGGTACCAAATCAGTTTTTGGTTACCAGATGAGGTTTGATCTGAACGAAGGATTTCCTGTTCTGACTACAAAAAAACTTCACCTGCGGTCAATTATTTATGAACTTCTTTGGTTCCTCCAGGGAAACACGAATACAGCCTATCTGAACGAAAATGGAGTGAAAATCTGGAATGAATGGGCAAGTCCGGATGGTGAACTTGGAAAAATTTATGGATATCAGTGGAGAAGCTGGACAGCTGGCAATGGCAAGCATATCGATCAGATTTCGCAGGTTATAGAATCAATAAAAAAGAATCCGGATTCAAGAAGACATATTGTTAGTGCATGGAATGTTGGAGACCTGGATCAAATGAACCTCCCACCTTGCCATGTTATGTTTCAATTTTATGTAGCCAACGGGAAATTATCCTGCCAGCTTTATCAGCGCAGTGCAGACATTTTCCTGGGTGTACCTTTTAACATTGCATCCTATGCTTTACTGCTAAAAATGTTTGCACAAGTTACAGGACTTGAAACTGGCGAATTCGTTCATACTCTCGGTGATGCACATATTTATCTGAACCATATTGAGCAGGTGAAAACTCAGTTGGAACGCAAACCCCGTAAATTACCCAACATGATACTAAATCCATCGATAAATAATATTTTTGGATTCAAATTTGAGGACTTCCAACTTACTGATTACGACCCGCATCCACATATCAAAGGGGATATTGCCATCTGACCAAAAACGTAAATTTTCTGTTTTTGGCGAACGTATTTTAATCGATTTTTTAACTTTAATAAAATGTTGACATGTCGCAGATAAACAATAAAAATATTTCAATCATTGTAGCCATCGCAGAAAACAATGCCATCGGCAAAAACAACGACCTTTTGTGCAACTTACCCGACGACCTAAAACGTTTTAAACAAATCACAACCGGACACACCGTAATCATGGGTCGTCGCACGTTTCTTTCCTTACCAAAAGGAGTCCTTCCAAACCGCAGGAATATAGTTATTTCAGATGCACCGGACGAAACATTTGAGAACTGCATAATGGTCTCTTCGATAGGAGATGCGCTTAATGCCTGTGATGATAATGACGAAAGCTTTATTATCGGGGGAGGAATGGTTTACAAACAGTTTTTGCCACATGCCCGTAAGCTTTACATTACCCGATTGCATAAAGAATTTGAGGGAGATACCTTTTTCCCTGAAATAAATTTCGATGAGTGGCAGGAGACTGAAAGAACTAAATTTCCAGCGGGGGAGAAAAATGATTTCTCTTATAGTTATATTATCTACAAGAGGAAGTAAACCCAATGCGGGCGGCTTTTCCCGTTTGGTAAACTCATTTGTTTATAAGTATGTTTATTGTCTTTAGATACATCATCATTGATAAAGCAATACCATAATGAATTAGGTGCCGAATAATTGGATTATAATAATGATTGCCCTGAATTGGAGTAATAATAGTTTCATTTAACCTTAACCACATATAAATTCAATCATAAAGAACCATTTTCGGAAAAATTGCTTTATTTTGGTATCGACTTAACTAAAACAAATCTCTATGAAAAAACTAATTCTTACCATGCTTGTTATTTCTACAGCATTTTTTACTGTATATGGACAAAAAATAAAACTGGAAGTTGGCGTAAAAGCTCCAGATTGGAAATTCACTGATGCTGATGGAAAAGAGTTTTCAATGGCAACCTGGCCGGGAAAAGTTCTGCAATTGAACTATGTTGATCCTGACGTTTCTGACCTGAACGATGTATTCAATGACGCCGTTAAAAAAGCAAGAGAAGTTGACAACCGAATCAGTAGCGACAAATTCAAAGGGTTTGGTATTGTTGATTGCGAATCAACCTGGAAACCCAATTACCTGATCCGCACTATTGCCGGAGGAAAAGCAAAAAAATACGACACAACTATCTTATTCGATTATGAAGCTACTCTCCAAACTAATTGGGGATTGCCTATGGATAATTACACCGTTGTAATTCTTGATAAAAACCGCGTTTGCCGCGCTCTCTACAAAGGTAAAATTCCTGATTCTGAAATTGAAACTATCATTAAGCTTATTATAAAACTTGGTAGCGAATAGGGAATATTAGCGCTCCAAAAGTAAATAAAGACACGAACACGCAGAGCGATTGTTGCTTGGGACGCTAAAGTGCAAAGTTAAATGATTAACTCAAGGCATCATAGACCATCCAAACAACAGTCGCTTTTTGCTATATTCTTTCAACTATACAATACCTTGAGATATCATGGCATTTGCCACTTTGATAAATCCACTTAAATTAGCACCTTTCACATAGTTGATATACCCATTTTCCTGAGTACCATATTTTGCACAAGCAACATGAATATTCTTCATGATGCTTTGCAATTTTTGATCAACCTCTTCACGACTCCACTTCATCCGCATGGAATTTTGGGCCATTTCAAGACCAGAAACAGCAACACCTCCCGCATTAGCCGCCTTACCAGGTCCAAATAATATTTTGTTTCCATGAAATATATGAACCGCTTCAGGGGTTGATGGCATGTTAGCACCTTCGGTAACACAGAAACAGCCATTATTGATTAGTTTTTGCGCATCCTCACCATCCAATTCATTTTGAGTGGCACTGGGAAATGCCAGATCGCATTTGATACCCCATGGTCTCTGTCTGTCGAAATATTCTGCATTTGGATACTCTCGAACGTATTCACTTATTCGGCCCTTATACAAGTTCTTCAATTCCATAATGTATTCGAGTTTTTCAGGTGAAATACCCTCCGGATCATGGATATACCCAGAAGAATCAGACATTGTAAGAACCTTACCTCCCAATTCGGTTACTTTTTGAGCAGTATATTGCGATACATTTCCTGAGCCACTTATGGTTACCGTTTTACCTTTGATCGAATCGTTTCGTGTTTTGAGCATCTCCAGAGCAAAATAGGTTGCTCCGTAACCTGTTGCTTCAGGTCGTAAAGGAGACCCTCCCCATTCGGAACCTTTTCCAGTAAATGTGCCGGTAAAATTATTAGATAAACGCTTATACTGACCATAGAAATAACCAATTTCACGACCACCTACGCCTATATCTCCAGCCGGAACATCAGTATCGGAACCAATGTGGCGATAAAGTTCGTTTACAAGTGATTGACAAAATTTCATCACTTCCTGATCGCTTTTTCCTTTTGGATTGAAGTTACTTCCTCCTTTACCACCTCCCATAGGCAAAGAAGTCAGGCTATTCTTCAATACTTGTTCATATGCCAGAAATTTTAAAATGCTTTGGTTTACTGATGCATGAAAGCGCATGCCACCTTTATATGGACCGATTGCACTGCTCATTTGTACTCTATATCCGCGATTAACCTGAATATCGCCGTTATCATCAATCCATGGAATACGAAAGGAAATGATTCTCTCAGGTTCTGTCATTCTCTCCAAAATTTTGTTTTTCAAGTAAATTGGGTTATCCATTACAAATTCAGCGAGACTTTCTACTACTTCATGAACAGCCTGATGAAATTCTGGCTCATTTGGATTTTTTGATATCAAATCGGCCATAAATTTTTCTACGAACTCCTTTACTTTTAATGTTTCCATAATTAATAATTAACGATTTAAAATAAATACTGCATTTTATGTTGTAATTTACACTATTCTGAGGACTTTATATTGCAATTACAAAATATTTATAAAATATTCTTTAACTCATCATTCATTCCTCTTTCTTTGTCCGAAAACGAACACTCCTGTTCCAAAATCGTTCATATTTGTATTGATTATAAATAGTCAATATATACATATCTAATTCATTATCTGTTTTTTATAAACTTTGGCACGCATTGTGTTAATATGTTTTCATAATCGTTAAAATAATCGAAATGAAAACAAAATTATTCTATATCCTTTTTATCGCAGCATTCAGCTTAACTACTTTAAATACTTACGCTGATTGTAATAAAGGCAAAAAAGCAAACAAACAGAAAAATCTTACTTCAGTTTCAAACATCATACTTACTGTTAAGGAAGCTGAGATGGAAATTGAAAGCTGGATGACTTCGCTGACTGAATTCAGTAACAAATTCACGTCAATTAGTGAGGAGCCAATTCAATTGGAAGACTGGATGTTAAAAAGCTTTTCAATAAACAATACTAATGATTTTCAGGAAGAAGAAATAGTCCTTGAAGATTGGATGCTGGAATCTTTTGATGTAAAATCTCAGGAGATATTCATCGACGAGGAACTGGAATTAGAAACCTGGATGTGTAATATTCTGTAAACTTTTCTTTTTTTAGGTTTAAGTGGTTAGCGAAAGAGGGCATCCCGTGATGGGCTGCCCTTTTATTTTTTAGCGGCATTATCATCAAACTCACCTTCCCATCTGGCAATAACTGCACAGGCAAGACAATTTCCAATTACATTTACACTTGTGCGGGCCATATCGAGCAAAACATCAATTCCTAAAATGATCAAAACGGGTTCTACGGGAAGGCCGAAACCTGCCAAAGTACCCAATAGAATTACCAGAGAGGCTCTCGAAACTCCCGCCACTCCTTTGCTTGTGAGCATAAGTGTTAGTCCTATTGCTACCTGCTTTTCAATGGATAACTCAATTCCCGCTACCTGTGCAACAAAAATTGCTGCAAGCGATAAATACAAGGTTGAACCATCAAGATTAAAACTATAACCGGTGGGGATTACGAATGAAACAATTTTTCGGGGTACGCCAAATTTTTCCATACTCTCCATTGCTGAGGGCAAGGCAGATTCTGAGTTTGACGTCGCAAAAGCAATAGAAGCGGGTTCTGAAACCGCCGAAATAAATGCTTTTACCGGGATCTTAAAAAATAAAGCCACAGGCAATAAAACAGCAAGCAAAAAGACCAGCAAGGCTACATACAATGTCGCGAGTAGTTTAAATAATGCGAAAATGACATCGGTCCCCATGGTTCCTATCGCATAAGCAATAGCCGCAAAAACAGCAACCGGTGCGAAATACATAACAATATTGGTAAATTTAAACATCACCTCGGCCAGACTTCCAGTAAATTTAAGCATCGGCTCCCTGTAAGTACTTTTCACCATGGCCAGAGCAATCCCGAAAATAATGCTGAAAATAACAATCTGCAGAATGTTCCCTTCAAAAATGGCCTTCGCAAAATTCTCAGGGAAAATATGAAGAATAAATTCCGAAACCGTCTGGGCTTTTGCAGCAATTAGATTCGGAGAATCAGGCAATACGGGCAAATTCAGTCCCACTCCAGCCTTGGAAATATTAATAGCAATCAAACCAATTATCAATGCAATTGTCGAGACAACTTCGAAATACAAAAGTGATTTCCAACCCATTCGGCCAACTTGCTTTAAATCGGCATGACCTGCAATTCCATTTACTAGAGTCGCAAATAGCAAAGGGGCAATTATTGTCTTAATAAGCCTGAGGAATATTTCTGTCAGAAAAGAGAGTTTTTGCGCAATAAGTGGAACGTCATAGCCAAACTCGGCACCTGCTACCAGACTAATAAGTATCCATGTTGTAAGAGATTTTTTCCGAACTGCAAAAACAATTAATGCAGCAACGGTACTAATTCGTAAAACTGCTAATATCGAATCGTTTAACTCTAAAATTCCATAAATCTTTAAAACTGATGCGATAATAGTTACAGAAATAATACCAATAAGGAAATATCCATAAACTGCCCATACTTTCTTCATGCTTGTAAGTTATAGATTCAAATCTATCTCAATTTCTGTAATTCTCTATCAATGCTGTGGCTAAAATCTGTGTTGAGTCGATTAGTGGAATTCCATGATAAGAATCCCCACTTATTGCCAGCGGAATTTCCGAACATGCTAAAATCAGAGGACCGGCACCCCCAACAATTCCAATCATACTTTAAGTTAAATTCACATCTCTTTGATTCACGAAAATACAACCAGCGTAAATGAAAAAACACAAATTAAGGTAAATCAATCCTATGAAAATCAATTAAACCTTTAGTTGGTTTTCAGCATTTCTGACACTTTTCCTTACTCCTGTATTTCCGCCTTGAGTAAGATTAATATCAACAACCTGATTGGTTTTAAAAGCCCCGCAAGTAAAATCAGGTATTTGAATCGAGTTTGACCGATTAGAAACCGACCACTCGCTTAGAGGTGCAATACTGCTCCACAAGGCAGCGTCGTAAACATCTTCATCCAGGGGAAGTCCGTTACGCAAACAATCAATAAGACGCCAGTCCATCATGAAATCCATGCCACCATGTCCGCCAATTTCTTTTGCCATGCTTCCAAGTTTTTTCACAATTTCAGGTGAATATTGCTCCTGAAGTTCGGCCATCTTTATTTCTTCGATCCATTCGTGTCCCTGAGCAATTTTTCCCGGCTCAGGGTATTTAACAGCAATTCCTTTTGTTCCGCTAATCAGGTGAATCCTTGAATATGGCCTAGGTGAGGTAACGTCATGCTGTATCATCATGGTTTTACCTTTTAAAGTCCTGATAAGGCTTGTATTCATATTCCCTCTATATCCATTAGTAGCAAATTCTTTATAGAATGCGTCTTCTTTAGCAAGATCACCTGCCATCTGGGCCATCTGAAAATCATTCGTTGACATGGAGGTAAGATATTCCATCCGGTCGCCGCGATTTATGTTCAAAGCCTGACAAACAGGACCCAAACCATGAGTTGGATAAAGATTTCCATTTCTCAACTGATTTTCTCGTAACCTCCACATTTCTGTATATCCTTCTTTACTGAAATTCAGCTCCCTGAGATCATGTAAATAGGCTGCTTCAACATGACTAAGTTCCCCGAAGAAGCCTTGTCTGGCCATATTTAATGTCATTAATTCAAAAAAGTCATAACAACAGTTTTCCAGCATCATGCAGTGTTTTTTTGTACGCTCTGATGTTTCAACCAATTGCCAGGCTTCTTCAATAGTAGTAGCTGCAGGTACTTCAGAGGCTGCGTGCTTGCCGTTTTCCATAGCGAATACTGCCATCGGAGTATGTAATTTCCAGGGTGTGCAGATGTAAACCAGATCAATTTCATTACTCAGACACAATTCTTTCCATGCGTCTTTACTTCCTCCATAAGCCTTTGCGGGAGGCAAGCCATAATCAGTCAGAACTTTTTGCGTGTTCTCTACCCTGTCCATTCTCTCATCACACAATGCTTTAATTTCCACTCCTTCAATATTTGCAATTCTTTCTACTGCGCCGGGACCGCGCATTCCGAGTCCAATGAATCCGATTCTAACGACATCCAGCTTGGGGGCGCCATAACCGCTCATGTTAAAAAGCTGAGAGTGCGATTTCTTTGCTGCTTCCTCAATAAAAGCTAAAGTGCTTTCCTGTGGCTTATTATCTTTTGAAATACACGATGACAGTGCCCCTGTGAATACTCCGGCACTAGCAATACCGGCAACTTTGAAAAAATTTCTTCTTGAAGAGTTCATTGGATTATATCTTAGAGTTTAAATATGATTATGGCAGAAACTAACTTATTATCTGCAAATTACTCGTTACACAATTCGTTTTTCAATCGGATCCCATTCAACCCTCCGCTTTTCAACGTACGATCTGTGCGCCATTATACTCGTAACTCCCTCTTCAAATGCTCTTTCAATATTTGCGCTGGGAATGCCACCGTTACGTATACAATCTATCCATTCTTTTAGATGGAGATGAACAATGTCAACTTCCCGGCCATTCACATAGGTTTTATCAAGTCCCCTTTCTGCATAATACCTTGCTGTAGCGGATGTTATGGCATCCACTTTGCCATTTCCAGGTTTAATATATAGCATCGGACCTGCTGAAGAGATTTTCCCGTTTTCCATCTGTTCTTTGTACCGAAGTGATTCCCTGTCGGCTGTTACTTTTAACGATGCTCCCAGTTCCATAAATCCATCATTTCCCATA
Organism: Bacteroidales bacterium; assembly: GCA_038316435.1. Classification (GTDB taxonomy): domain Bacteria; phylum Bacteroidota; class Bacteroidia; order Bacteroidales; genus JACJXF01. The sequence continues at coordinate 69,129 of JBBQAQ010000015.1, forward strand.
AAAACCCGGCCTCTGTCTTTACTTGAGGCAAGGTTTCCACTGTATGTCAAAGTGAGGTTTTTATCGGGATATTCAAAAACTACATTAAGCACATCGGCCATATCCCTTCCATCTTTCCAAAAATAGATACCTCCTGAAGCAACCGCAGATTTGGGAATTCCAATTCTCAGAAGCTGGTTTACAGCATCATATTCGTGGGAGAACAATTGACCGATCAAGCCTGTATCATAATCGAAATATTTTGTCCAGTTATAGAATCGTTCAATATTAAAAGGGACATTAGGCTTTGATCCCAGCCATTGCTCCCAGTCGATTGTGTTTTCATCACCGGGTTTGATCTTGCCGCTTTTATCAAGGTGTCTGATCCATGCGCCATCAGCAGAATTTCTGTTTGATGTGGTTTCAACATGAGTGATTTTTCCCAGGATATCTTTATTGATAATATCTTTTGCCTGACGGAACACCGCGTTCTGTGGAATCTGATGTCCCAACTGATAAACGCATTTGCTTGATGTAACAGCCTTATATAAGGTGTTTAACTCTTCCTCATTCATTGCTACACCTTTCTCACAGTAAACATGTTTACCTGCTTTTATTGCCTCTGTGGCGATTGTTGCATGATGATGATCAGGAGTAGCAATAATTACAGCGTCAATATTTTTGTCGTCGAGCATTTCACGAAAGCTGCGATAACGTTTGACTTTGTAGTCTGACGTAGGCAAAACTCCCGGACAATCTTTACTCCCGGCAATGGCAAGTCCTTTTTCAGCATGCAGATCAAACACATCACATATACCAGTTATGGTCACATTCAGATTTTCCTGTAGCATGTAATTTTCAAAGCTATCGTTTGCTTTCATACTTTCCACCCTTGAAGAATTTATGAAACCTAAAGCTTTTGAAAGGTCTTGTGCCCGGTTACCAAATCCGATGAATCCAATGCGAAGCATTGTCTCATCGGACTTTGTTTTTGCTCTTATCACATAAGGTTCATTTATCCCAGTAAGACCAAGTTCAGAAATAAGACCGTTGCTTTTATTCTGATCAAAAGACTTTTTCTTCATGAATTCGTAAGCAAATAATCCAAGAACAGGTACCCCAACCAACGTTTTTAATACTTTTCTTCTGGGGATATTTGTCTTTTGATTATTTTCGGAATTTTCAGATTGTGACATTTTTTTGTTAATTAATTATTCTGTAAACGTTGTGCTAAGATAGACTTTTTCCCTATTTCATTTCATTGTTGTCTGGTTAAATATCATGAATATTCAGCAAATCCTTATAAAAAAGCACAAAGTACAGCTTGAACCTGAAGTCCTTTAGATATCCACGAAATTACCCACTGGAAAAACGAACAATTGCCAGACTTGGCGGAAGGTTTCAGAAAACAACCATTAAGCAAATTAATTCAAAAATCCGCTATAACTGCTTGTAAAACATGCTTCAACCCCTTAAATCAATCATCATAAATACAAGGTTTTTTTAAAAACTTGTGATACTATAAAAAATAACCTCCATTTTCTGAGGGTCATTTTACAATTGACGAAAAAAATAAAACCGTAATTGTTTCTGCTGTGCTTCATACAAGCAGAGACCCTTGGTTATGGAAAAATAGATTTCAGTGAGGTTTCTTCGGTTATCTTTGCGACTAATAAGTTTGCCAGTCTCTTCATCAAAACTGCAGTCAGGTTTTGAATGGTATCGGCGGCTATCCTTTTTTTTATTATTCAGCTCGTTATCGCCTCTCTTAACAGCCTAATCCTTATATACAACTTTGAATGGATATTAGAAGTACTGATAGTGTAGGTGCATTCAATGTGGCTGTTGGAGTCCATTTAACCGTCATTATTTTAATTTAAATTTTGCTTTTGCTTCTTTCATCACATCTGCATGTGCCAATAAATCGCCATTATCTGCTTCAACGATTCCTTTATCGATGGCGATCTTTTCTGCCTGACTTAAAAATCCCACGAGTCTATTGCTTTTTCTTTTTTCAAAACATCCTCAACCTTTTCAAGAATAGAGGCTTTTTCGGTATTTAAAATAAGTTGAACCAGTTCTAGTTTTTTTGACTGTACATTCATGGTTGATTTCATTTACATTACAAATTTAGCATATAAATACATATTTGGATCGGGAAATATAGACTTATTAACCTTGCCAATTAAAATCTCGGTGAGGTTTCTCCATTAATCCATGCGACTAATAAGGTTGCCGATCTCTGCATGAAACTATATCAAGATAACCAAAGTTATTATAAACATAAGGGATTGGAAAACGCTTAATCCTGTTCCATAGTTTTTATTCCACCCAGACTTTTCTTTCTTAAAAAATATACCGGAATGCCTAGTAAAACAATGATCAGTCCAGGCCAGGTATACATTGGTTTATAAATTAAGAGTATCACCATAATAAAGGTAGCCGCAATCACGTAAATTGCAGGAATAACAGGATAACCAAAGGCTTTATAGGGTCGTTCCGCATCGGGTCGTTTTACCCTGAGAATAAAGATTCCCAGTATTGTCATCACATAAAAAATGAGCACTGCAAAAACCACATAATCCAAAAGATTTCCGTAGGTGCCCGAAAGGCAAAGTAAGCTGGCCCAAACCGACTGTGTGATCAATCCAAAAGCCGGGACACTCCTTGAATTCAGCACTGCAGCTTGCTTGAAAAACAATCCATGTATAGCCATGGCATAATACACTCTTGCGCCGGAAAGAATCAGGCCATTATTGCATCCGAAAGTTGAAATAACAATAAACATTGCCATTATAATCTCCGCGTATTCCCCGAATAATCCAAACATTGAAGCTGTTCCCAAACGATCATTACTTGCAAACTGCATTCCTCTTTCAAATACAGTAAGTCCATCAGGGGTTCCTCTTAAAGGCATCACCTGAATATAAACTAGATTCGAAAGAAAATAGAGAATCATCACGGTAGCAGTACCAATAAGCAGACTCAAGGGAATATTTCTTTTTGGGTTAACGACTTCCCCTGCTGCAAAAGTTATATTATTCCATGCATCGGATGAAAACAATGAGCCTACCATTGAGGTGGCAATGGCTGCTATTAATGCAAATCCAGTTAAAGAAACCAATTGTCCGTTCTCCATTCTGGCTGCCTGCCAGAAAATTTTCGAATTCACTTCCATGGCGTCTCTATTGTTTGCAAAGAAAAGTCCTGCAACAAGAAAAGCAAGCAATATTCCAACTTTCGAAAAGGTAAATGTATTCTGAACGCTCTTCCCTGCCTTGATTCCCCGGGTGTTGATCCATGTAAGTAAGCCTATTGATCCGATTGCCGCAAAGTGAACTGTATTGAACTTAATAAAACCAACTTCAAGCCAGATATTACTTTCCGAAAACCAGGGAAATAATACGCCAAGGAATTTCGCAAATGCCATTGCCACTGCAGCAATTGTACCGGTTTGTATAACAGTGAAAAGTGTCCAACCATATAGAAACCCAGCCAAAGGATTATAGGCTTCCCTTAGATACACGTACTGACCGCCGGCTTGTGGCATCATAGCTGCAAGCTCTCCATAACTAAGGGCCGCAATCACTGTCATTAGGGCAGTAATAACCCAGGCTACCATAAGCCATCCGGGGGAACCGAGTGTACGAGCCATATCGGAACTTACAATAAATATTCCCGAGCCAATAACTGAGCCTATTACCAGTGAGGTACTGTCAAATAAGCCAAGGCTTTTTTTGAATGTTTTTGATGTGTCCAAATTCTTTAATAATTAAGATTTACTTCATCCTAAGACTTAATCTTTCATTCACACAAATATAGAATCAAAAAGCAATATGAAACCCATATGTTTCGAAAAACACAACCTAGCGTAGCGCTCTTATAGCCTGCCCCGTTACTTCGGGGAGTGCCAGCGAATAAACATCCTGGTAGCTCATAAAATCGGCGAGTCGGGTTTTATGGTATATAGTGACGCCAAGTAATCTTGCGCTTTAATTCTCCTCTTCACGATTAATTCTTTTATTCCCATATTTATGAGTCGAGCCAATGCAAAAAAACATTTCGTTCGATTTTTTACATTGTGAAAAAGTAAATTATTATTTACCTTTGAATCCAAGTTATTAAAGTATTTTCTTGATGAAATGCTCTGAACTATACCGACTGCTGATTAAAGATGGCTAGTATCCTAAATTGCAAAGTGGATCTCATGTGAAAATGAAACATGATAAAAAGACAGGAATAATGAAATTAATCGAACGCCGAAAATAAACCGTAAAAATGCTGGCACTGGGTCTACTGCCGATCGTTAAAAGAGCCATTATTCATGGCCAAACAAATCTGCCGGGAAGTATTTATTGCTAAAACCCAGCTGAGACAAGGAACTTAGCCATTTGAGATAAAAAACTCTTTAGTTACTGTAGATTTATTGCAAATAAATTTCAAATCGCCTAAGTGTTTTCATCATTTTATTGCTTTCCCCATTTTTTTATAGATTTCGAACCAGATGATACTGGAAAATCCTGCCACTGTGCATATAATAATTTCCAGATATCCTATTTTTTCAAACTGGAACAAGTCAAGTAGAAATGGTACATTCAGAATCAAAATGAGGAAGATAACAGCTCCACTGACAATCCATGTAACTGCTTTATTTGGAGTTGAAAGGATTTTAAAAAATCCTGCAGTCCATGAGCGGTTTGATAGGATTACTGCAATATTTGAGATTATTAATGTAAAGAACGTGAGGGTCCTGACACTTTTTTCGGAATACCCCATTTTAAGTCCGATAAAATAAACCAGTAAAGTAATTACTAGGATTCCGACACCCTGCATGCAGCTGAAAATTATTTTTCTTGCTCCGAAGAAAGGTTCGTTTATACCTCTTGGTGGTCTGGACATTACATTTTCTTCTTCCTTTTCCGCCTCAAAAATCATAGTACAGGCCGGATCAATGATTAATTCAAGGAATACTATATGCACTGGCCACAGTATAAGAGGTAAGTCCGCAAATAGCACCGGAATCAGCGATAATCCGGCAATAGGAACGTGGATAGCGAAGATATACCCCAGGGCTTTTTGTAGGTTATCAAATATTTTTCGTCCCATTCTTACAGCGCCAACTATTGATGAGAAATTATCATCCATCAAAACCAGTGAGGATGCTTCCCTTGCAACATCGGTACCTTTTTCTCCCATGGCAATTCCAATATTTGAGGCTTTGAGTGCCGGGGCATCATTAACCCCATCGCCAGTCATAGCAACAACTTCCCTGTTTTTTTTGAGAGCATTTACTATTTTAAGCTTTTGCTCAGGAATAACGCGGGCAAAGATATTTACGACCTTTATCTTTTCACAAAGTTCATCTTCTGACATCCCATCTAATTGAGGCCCTGTGATGTAATCCTCCGGATTTTTAAGTCCGATTTCTCTTCCAATGTTGGAGGCAGTTACAGGATAATCCCCTGTAATCATAATTACCCGTATCCCAGCTTTATAGCACTCTTTAACTGCATCTGGAACATTTTTCCTTATAGGATCTGATAAGCCGAGTAATCCAACAAATTCAAAATCAAAATCATGCTGCAAGGATGGCAGATCCTTTTGAGTTATTTTAGCTTTAGCAACGCCAAGTACCCGCAATCCTGCCCCAGCCATCTCCTCAACAGCTTTCTCAAATTCTTTAACTTTTTCAGCGTCCAGGTGGCACAAATTAAAGATAGCTTCCGGTGCACCCTTCGCTGCAATCACCTTTTCCTTTGTTCCCGAATTTGTAAAAACCCTTGACATGGCCAGTAAGGTTTTAGATAATGGGTATTCTTTTTCCATTACCCAATCTTTATGGATATGTGCAGTATCTTTCTGGAATAGGCTGGCGGCTGTTAAAATCGCCTTTTCCATAGGGTCAAACGGGTTTACCTGACTTGACAAAATAGCATATTCAATTATTTCATGGAATGGTTCAGGAAAAGCACTATCTGATTTGACGGTAATGAATTCTGTTCCATTAAAGAGCCGGGTAACAGTCATTTTGTTCAGTGTCAATGTGCCGGTCTTATCAGTGCAGAGCACTGTTGCTGAACCCAGAGTTTCAATTGCAGCGGGTTTTCGTGTCAACACAGATTTCTTGGACATTCTCCATGCACCCATTGCCAGGAAAACAGTCAATACCACAGGAAATTCTTCCGGCAACATTGCCATTGCAAGTGTGATACCGGCAAGGAAACCTTTAAGCAGATCACCCCTTGTCAGTGTATAAACTGCAATAACCAAAACACATAATGAAATGCCAATAATTGCAAGTCGTTTTACCAGAGTGCCCATTTCCACTTTTAACTTGGTGGGTTCTTCTATTACAGATGACAAGGCATTACCAATTTTCCCGATTTCGGTCTTTACTCCAATGCTTGTAATCCTTATGATTCCGGAACCCTGAACGATCATGGAACCAGAAAAGACACATGGAATATCATCTCCCCCAGGAATGAAAGCCTTATCGCCCTCATTCCATTCCCTTTTTCGCACAGGAACTGGTTCACCGGTTAAAAGGGATTCATCGGCCATGAGATTATTACAATCCAAAACTATGCCATCAGCAGGAACCCTGTCACCTTCCTGAAGCACAACAATGTCATCCATTACAACTTCTCTTCCCGGGATTCGTATTGTTTCGCCATTCCTAATAACCAGGGCTCTGGGACTTGCGAGGTCTTTAAGAGCATCGAGTGCTTTTTCGGTTTTTTTCTCCTGATAAAACTCTATCCCCATAATTACAAACACAAAACCCAGAAGCATTAAGCCTTCAGTGAGATCGCCAAGGAAGATGTAAAGTGTTCCGCAGGCAACCAGCAACAGGAACATTGGCTCTTTAAAGACTCCAAGAGCTATTTTAAAAAGATTTTTAGGCTTTGAAGAAGGCAATTCATTGTAGCCATGAGAGGTATGATTCTGCGCCACCTGGGCATCAGAAAGTCCTTTAAAATTCTCTTTCGTGAAAGGTGTTCCCATTAATTTTAAAGTATTGTTGAAATTTCTAAAATTTTAACTATTCAGGTTATTTCAGAAGAAGGTTGTCAGGTTTTGACTTTGTGACTTTTTTGATCCCAATAGCTCTCAGCGATTATTTTATGCAATTGATTTTAGCATAGTTTTTATACCAGTTCTATCAATTGATTCCAAAATTAGCTATGTTGTTTATTAGTTAGCCAAGTAATGTACAAATTCCTCAATTTTGCTACAGCCTAGATAACCTGAAGAATTACGAAATAAATTATAATAAATTTACTACTTCCCTGGGAGCTTATTTGTTTTAATGTATTCTGCAATCAAGACCCTGGCAAGTATGTTTGCCGGATCAATAAGTTTGATGCCCATATACTCTTTTCCGGTTACAGCAAGCGGAATTTCAGTGGCTCCCATCAAAATTGCCTGTGCTCCCTGGTCGGCCATCCAATCCATAACATAGTAAAGATGCGTTTTTGCCCTTTGTGTGATTGCCCCTCTTTGCGTTTTTATTCCATATTCGGGATGGTAAACTGCACTATGAACCATTTCGGTTTGGACATTCTCTTCCGGGATAATCGGGGAAAAACCAGCATCCTCAAGCTTATGGAAGTAGTTTTTCTGTCTGTAGGGTCCATTGGTACTCAGAATCCCTACTTTACTTTTCGGGGGAAGAATTTGCTGAATATACGCAACTGTTTCGTCAATCATGTGAATCAACCTTACATCGCAGTTCATCTGTTTAAGCTCACTTGTAATCTTATCAAAAATTAAAGGTGCAAAAGCAGTATTGCAGGGGATACCTATAACAGTTGCTCCTGCCCTTGAAAGCTCAAAGCATATCTTTGCGATTTCAATTCCCGGGTTTTCCGCGATTCTGCCTTCGAGGTATTCCGTCCTATCTTTTATCCGGTTCGGATAAGACATCATAATGATTGGTAAGTGCTCCTGGTCGGTATTTGCCGGAGTTAGTTCAGTGATTTTCTTAAATAAATCGGCGCCAGCCATGGGTCCGACACCTCCAACAATTCCTATCATACTTATTACGTTTATGGGCTAAAGGTAAAGCAACAAATTAACTTAAATCAATATCATTCGCTGAATTTTTGGCAGTATTTATTCAGAAGTCGGAAAGTTACACAGTTCTGTGCATGATTTAAGAAATAGAAATAAACATTTATTTGATTCCGAACTTTATCTATTTTCTTGTTTTTTTGACGCATTTGCCGGTAAATGCATTCATACAGGATAGCCCTCTCAACCTC
>JBBQAQ010000016.1:0-75707 GCA_038316435.1 Bacteroidales bacterium
CAAGGATTTGACCTAGGGCTATTACTACCAATCGCGTTTATATCGGGAGTGCTGCTAATTAAAAGAAAACCGTTTGGCTATTTATTTGGAACTGCTTACATTGGTTTTCTGTCGATTTTAATGACCGCATTAACGGCCAAAATTATTGCAATGTCCATGCATGGAGTAAATGTTATTCCTGCCGTATTTATCATTCCGACATTTAATATTATCACGATGTTCAGTTTGTATTTAATGATTAAAAACATTAAAGGCGAAATTGCATAACCTGTTTTACAAAGGATACATTGATTGGTCATCATAAACAAGAATTGGACTCTGGGATACTGCCAATCCTCCCATTCTGGATCTACTCCATGAGGAAGTATTTTCCATTTCTAAATATAGTGTATTATAGTTTTGTTCATTTTGTCTTTTGATAGAGCAGCAGGAATTAATTTTTCTTTAATGGCATCGGTATGAATGTGGTAATTAACTTTTGCTAAAATCTGGATTATTGAATTGCTCCCAAAGCCCAACAAATTCAATAGTACTGCGGTTTCTTAACCAGTTTTGTAAAATATAGCCGCTTCTTTCTGCGTCTCTATATCGAGCCATATCTGTAAGAGAAATATAGTCATTCACTTTGTCGGAAATTAAAGCGATTTCTCTTCCCTGCACATTTATTATTTAATTTTTCACCATTTCTACTAGTTTCTATTTAATTTTCTTTTTCGTCTTCGTTGGTATTTAAGATAATTTCTGGCAATTCTATTTGTGCCTCCACAGCAGGTAATGTTTCTACATTTCTTAGCTGGCGTTGGATAGCTCGTGTACGGGTTCCTACCACATCATCTAACTGACCTAGGCCAGTTTGTATATTCTTTTGTGCCTTCTCTAACAATCCACCAAAAACTTCAAATTCTTTTTTAACTGAGCCCAAAACTTTCCACACTTCACTGCTTCTTTTTTGCAATGCCAATGTTCTAAAGCCCATCTGTAAACTGTTTAATATAGCCATTAAAGTAGTAGGGCCAGCAACAGTTATTTTAAATTCAGTTCGCAGTTGGTCTATTAATGAGCTTCGTCTAATCACTTCGGCATATATGCTTTCAAATGGTAAAAACATAATAGCAAAATCGGTAGTATTGGGTGGGTCAAGATATTTGTCTCTAATATCTTTAGCCATTTTTTTGATCACTGTTTCTAAATTTTTTGTAGCCACTTCAATGTCGTCAGGTATTGCATTTTCATAAGCTGCTATCAAATGCTCATAAGTATCTTTTGGAAATTTGGCATCTATGGGTAAATACACAAAGCTGCTTTCATCCTCACTACGGCCAGGTAATTTAATAGCAAATTCCACTGGGTCGCTACTGCCCTTTTTAGTTCTTACATTAGCATCGTATTGGTTGGGTGCTAAAATCTGCTCCAATAATAAAGCCAACTGAACTTCGCCAACACCACCTCTCAATTTTACATTGCTCAACACTTTTTTTAATCCACCAACATCGGTTGCAATAGTTTGCATTTCACCCAAACCTTTCTGCACTTCAATTAATTGCTTGCCTACGGTTTCAAAACTTTGGCCTAATCGTTCACTGAGTGTTTTCTCTAATTTTTCTTCAACGGTTGCTCTGATAATATCCAGTTTGGTTTCGGTTCCTTTTATCAAATCATTCTGCTTGTTCTCCATCAACTCAAACTTTTCCTTTTGCAGGTCATTGAATGATTTTACGTTTTTATCAAAAGTCTCCTGGAAGCCTTTAAAAGCGTTGACCAATGCTTCTCGCATTAAATTATTATCGGTTTTGGCTTGCTCATTCAGTGCTTTTAAATTTCCCTCAACTTTCTTTTCAATTTTTTCAAGTTGAGTGGTGTTGCCATCGGTAAACGCTTTGAAACTTTTATCATTTTTATCTATAAGAGCCGTTACTTTTTGTTCGAGGGTTTGATTTAGTTTTTCGAGAGCAGTATTATTTTGCTCCGTCATGGTCTTAACGGCAGTCATTATTTCTGTTCTGAAATCGCCAATGGCTTTGTTTAATTCCTCCCGGTTTGTTTTTGCATTGGCTGTATTTTCCTCCCTGTTTATTCTGAAATCATCTTTCAGGTTGGATTCGATTTTAGAAAGGCTGGTTTGCAATTCACCAACTTTTGTTTGTAATAGTGGCAAAGCATTATTGCTTTTGTTTCGGAAAACAATGATTAATATTATTGCAATAAGCAGTAATACACCAATAATTAGTAAAAGGGTTGTTTCCATTATTTCTTTCTATTCTTTTTAAGGTTTATTTTCTAGTTTGCAATCTGAGTGATTCCATTCTGCGAAGGAATGATGACATTATGGAATCTTCGATAGATCTGTGCGTCCAGCGTTAACCACATTATGAAAGCGGTTTTCATTTCAAACAAATAGCCAATTTCTTTCCATAATTCCGTGTTTCTGGAATGAACTTTTTTGCCATTTATAAATGCTGTTCCACTACTCGGATTAATCATCCCAAGTAACATCCAGATAGTTGTAGTTTTCCCTGCTCCATTTAAGCCAAGAAAACCATAGATTTCACCTTTACGAACATTAAGAGATAGCTCCGAAACGGCTAGTACATCTTTATAACGCTTGCTTATTAACTCTGTTCTTATGACCTCTTCCATTGGTATTAAAAGGTTTAGGCTTTAAAAATAATGAAAACTTACTAAAACAAAAAAACAATCTTAAAGCTAATTGAGTTAGCGTTTTAATTAAGTCCTTTCGAATAATTCTTTGACGTTTTTATTCGTTCCAGACGTTCACCTGATGGTCGTTTTCCGAATTTTGGCTGATTCAGAATAATTATTCTGGTAAGGGTTAATGCGATTAATACAAACAGTGTGACAAACATAGGTTTTTTCTCATGTCTTATTTAAAAAGCATCTTAATTTAATAATAAAGTAACATTCTGACTGCTGAATAAGTTTTTCGCAAATTTATTCTTTTATCGAAATAAAATGATCTGAGAAGAAAATAATAGGGAACGATTGCAAGGGGAAAATACCGCAATGGGGTCAGGTATTCGCATAAGAAAATTAGGATTGAAAATGATTCAAATTCCTTTCCGAATCCTGGAGAAAACAAAAATTATTCTGAATGGTTAAAACACATATATCCGTTAAAACTACACCTTAAAAGCCTCATTAATAGCCTTTTCAATTTCGTTCATTTTAAATGGCTTTTGAAAATAACGATCAATAAGACCATTTTTAAGTGCTGAGGCTATTTCATCGGTAATATCAAAACCTGTTAAAATATAAAACAAAATATGCGGATACATTTCCTTAGCCTGTGCAATAAATTCTAAACCGTTCATCCCGGGCATTCTCATATCACTGATTACAATCTGAATTCTCTGGTCGTTATGAAGTGCTTCTAAACCATCCCAGCCCGAATCGGCTATTTTTGTATCATATTTATCCTGAAACATATGTTCAAAGAGCATCAGATTAATTGGCTCGTCATCAACATATAATACTTTAATCCTTTCGCTCATTTTCAATCTCCTTTATTGAGAAACTATATTCTTGCAAACAAATCGTGGCGGAATAAATGCAAAAAGCTGCCTACGCCTTTATTTCTGGTATAGGCAGCAATTGCTTCTATTTATTTTTTCTTCTTTTTATCACCGCTGTCTTCCTGTCCAACTCCGGCTGCAGCGTCGTATTTAGCTTGTGCCGCATCGGCTGCATCCATCGTAGTTTTGAGACCGGTTTCAGCAGTTTTTTTGCCAGTTTTACCTTTGGTAACATTTGTTGTGCCGGTGGCTGATTTTTTAACATTATCCTTTGTTCTGAGGTCCATTGCCTTTACATCGGTCTTGTATTGTGTATCGAGAGCTTTAATATCGGCTTTTGCCTGAGTTGCTTCGGCTTTATCTTTTGAACCGAGTAGTTTTTCGAGAGGTTTTTTGCTGGTAGCGTAATCTTTATCCAGTTTTTTACGTTCTGCAGCAAGAGTTTTTGCCTCAGCTTTTGCTTCAGCAATCTGAGTTGTACCCGTTGAAACCAGCGAGTCGGCAACGGCAAGCAGTTTTTCATTTTTCGCAACATTCAGATTGGCGGTTGCTATACCAGCTTCAAGTTTTTTAAGTTCTGCAGCTTTTTTATCGACGGTAGCTTGCGAAAAAACAGCAGAGGAAAGAAACAGCATCAGAAGAGTAACGCTAGCAAGGAATACAAGTTTTTTCATGATATATTATTTTATAAATAAATGTAAAGAATTTAAAGAATAAAATTAATGCATTACTGACAATATAAAGCATGTATTTTCACTTGTTTTTCAGATAAAAACACCTGCTTTTTACGGTTAAAAATGCGTGAGGCTAGAATTAAACGTCAGTCATCGGATAGAATTTTTCAGGTGTTAGGAATTCTCTCTTTTGTTCTTCTCTTAGCAAAATATTCCTTGATCTATTCATGACTCATATCAGCAATTTCTTTACTGATTCGATCTCTCTCCTGCCGCATATATTTTACTGCGTCAAAATCTTTTTTACTTGTTGTCTTCATATTGTATCAATTCTTCCTCGCACCGAAATCATACAAAACCTGTATACTAATCCAAAATAAACCGGAACTCCAATTCCTTATCAATAACCGATTTCCCTGTTAAATCCATACTATCCAACTATATAAAATAAAAAAATATAGTCAGAAGGATGGATAAAATTGCATATTTTATTCTTACTCTCAGATGCCCCGTTTACTTCGCATCAAGAATTACCGGAGTGGTGTTTTTCCCTCCATTCATAATGATGAGTTTTGCATTTGGCGAGGTTGCAATAGCTTTTATCATCTCATACTGCAGCTGTTTATCGCTAAGCCCTGTACTCAGAATTTTCTGGTAATCAGCAATACCTTGCGCTTCAACTCTCTTTCTTTCAGCCTCTTGCTTTTCCTTTTGCAATACAAAAGTCATTTTCTGTGCTTCCTGCTCTGCATTTATTTTTGATTCAATAGTAGCCTTCACTGATGCGGGAAGCACAATATTCCTTACCAAAAGTTGCTCAAGAATTAAGCCTCTGTCTTTAAAATCACTTTCAATGGATTTGTAAATCCTTGCCTGAAATTCATCACGTCGTGTTGAATAAAGTGCAATAGCATCATAATAAACAGCGTTATCACGAATTTTTGTTCTGCATATTGGCCTAACGATTACATTTCGGTAATCAGTACCAATTTCGCGCAGAATCTTCGGCGCATCCGAAGACACAACTCTGTAAAGAACAGTCAGATCGATTATAACTTCCAAGCCATCTGCCGATAAAACACGGATTGCATCATCTCCCCGTTGGGCTCCTTCATCTGCAACACCTGACATGGTATAGTTTTGTGTTTTTATATCAAATGTAACCACTTCAACCAAAGGATTTTTAAAATTCAACCCGCTTTCAAGTACACTATTACTCACTTTCCCAAAAAGCTTCTGAACTCCAACTTCACCCGGTCCAACCTGATAAACCGATGAAATAAGAATGCCAACAATTACTACAACTGCACCGACTAATTTAATATACCCGCTGAAAGGACGGGCTGGTGTATTCGATTTTGCAAGGCTAAAGCCAACAATAACTGCGATGATTCCAAGAAAAATAAGTGTCATGGTATTTATTCGTTTAAGGGTTAATTATTTTATTCAGAGTTGTTTTATGATTAAATCTGTTCAACAAATATATATCTTTTTAAAATTGAATTTTCACTTTTTACCCCAAAGAATATTTGAAATTCAAGCTTGAGAGGTTTCTACAATATCTATATTTGTAATCCAATGTCGTTGACTTAAGAAATTTTCCGATTCTAAAAAATGCCCCACCCCAACCCCTCCCCCAAGTTGGAGGGGCAAGTCTGACTTAAATATGAAGATAAAATTAGAAAAGGGAAGAATATTAACTTCTGTTCGAGAAAAATCACTTGCAAATCTTGGATAGGCCCTCCAACTTGGGGGAGAGCCTGTCCCGAACTAGGGAGGTTGGGGTGGGGCTGATTTTTGAAGATTTCGGACACCCTTAAGTAAACGACATTGATTTGTAATCTATCTTAAATATATGAAAGTCTATCTTATCATTGCTTTAGTGGGATTAATTGGTTGCGACCATAACACGGAAATTGAATATGAGTCCATCGACTCTTATCCAGTAGCCATAGGAAATGAATGGAATTATACTTCTGAATCCATTCTTAAAATATTTGAATCTGAAAGTTCTAATACAATTATTGAAACCGACTCGCTTTCCTTCTCAATAAAAATCAAAATTGAAAAAGACACGGTTCTAAACGATACTATGAATGTTCTAAAGTTTACCTCCCTCGTAAATGGAAATAAATTTTCTTCAAGTCAGTATAGTTTCCTCGACTCAGTTGGATTACAATCCTATGCATATTCAAATGGTGGTAGCCATATTTACGCAAAGAAAAGTTCGGGAAACTATGTTATGACGGCTTTTCCTTCACCTGAAATATTTGTACCTGTTTATAATACAGAGGATATTTTTGTTTTTGAGCCGAGACCCAGACTGAATCTGAAATTCCCGCTTAAAACGCATTCAAAATGGACCTATGTTTTCCCTTTTGAGCCTTTGAACCTGCAGATTGATAAAGAAGTTGTGGGGTATGAAAGTATACGAATCGGAAATCAAACCTATTCCTGTTATAAAATCAAGTGGATTTATCTTGAAAATAAATTATTTGACGGATTGACAATTTTTGATTGGGTATCTGCAGAAGGTTTAATAAAAAGGAATATCATTTATCCTCGTAGCCGATTAACACTTGGGGATGGAGAATCCATTGGTAGTGCCCAGCAGACTGAGATAATTACGCTTGTTGGGCTTAACTTATTCTGAAAATTTTCATGTGTGATCAGCCTATTTCCGTGAACCTGAAAACCTATAAAAATTACATCTATTCTTTTTTATTTTAATCAGGTCGGAATTGCGCAATTCTTTGCTATTGGCGAAAACAAGCACACATCCGAAATCAAGACCTCTCTTCCTCCAAACTACTTTTTTGATTTCCCCTGAATTTTCTTATCTTGCAATAGAAGTTGTTTATACCTGAAAGAACCCGAATGAAGAAAAAATTTGAATTAGAATATTCTCTTAATACATCCCCCAGAGTCCTGTTTAGTAGATTGAGCACTCCTAGTGGCTTGTCGGAATGGTTCGCCGAAAACGTAAATGTCAGCGGACACTTTTTTACTTTTTTCTGGAACGGTGCTGAAGAGGAGGCTGAAATGATTCACTTAAAGGAAAATAAATTCATCCGCTTTCATTGGATGGACGATGAAGATCCTAAAGCATATTTCGAATTCCGTATTGATCATGACGAAATTACGGGGGATTCATATCTTTTCATTACAGATTTCGCCGAAGACAGCGATAAAAATGATGCTGTTGACCTTTGGGATTCGCAAATCTCAGAGCTCAAACATGTCATTGGTCTCTAATTCCAAATCCCAAAAAAAAACATAACTTTGAAGCCATTCTTTAGCTTCCGATTCACTATGTTTTTACCTATCAAAAAACTTCATAAGCTTATCCTGCAATCCTTCATGGGACCTTTTGTCCTAACATTCTTGATTGTGATATTTGTTCTGCTGATGCAATTTTTATGGAGATATATTGATGATCTTGTAGGGAAAGGTTTGGAATTACCCGTCATTGCTGAGTTTTTGATGTATACATCAGCAAGTCTGGTTCCTATGGCCTTACCTCTTGCTGTTCTTCTTGCTTCCTTAATGACATTTGGAAATTTGGGTGAGCACAATGAATTAATTGCATTCAAATCTGCTGGAATTTCTCTGCAAAAAATTATGAGTCCTGTGGTGTTCGTTGTTGCTATTATTACCGTTGGAGCATTTTTTTTCAACAACTCTGTACTCCCCTATACTAATCTAAAAATGAGATCCTTGCTTTATGATATTCAAAAGCAAAACCCTGAACTCACGATTAAACCCGGGATTTTCGACAATACCATCGAAGGGTATTCCATAAGAATTGAAAGCAGAAACCCTCATTCAAGTTTGCTTAAAGGGATTCAAGTCTATGACCATTCCGATCACCTTGGAAATATTATTGTTACCGTTGCCGATTCGGGATATATCCGCATGACAGGTGACGAAAGATACTTGGTTTTCACTCTTTATAACGGTTTTACTTATAGTGAGCTACAGAAAAAATCCCGCGAAAAAAGAAAAAAAACATACCCATCCCGGAGAGATAAGTTTGAACAGCAGGAAATGCTTGTTGAGCTTGTAGATTATGGGCTTCAGAGAACCGATGAAAACCTTTTCAAGTCCTCATACCAGATGATGAACCTTTCGCAACTCAAACATGTTAGGGATTCACTGACGGATGAAATATTGGTAAGTCAGAATGAACTCCGCACCACACTTAGGTTATCGAGTTACTACCGGGATAAGAAATATATCTATAAAGCAGTTCCAAAAGATTCTGTAATTCCGGAAAAAAAACTTTTACTTCTAAACTTTGATACGGTTTTCAATTCACTTAAACAGGATGATAAAATCAGAACCCTTAATCAGGCAATCGGGGCAGCACATACCTCATCCAATTACCTAAACAATGCCTTTATTACTCAGGATAACAAAGTCCGCCGATTGAGAAAATATGAAATTGAGCTTCAAAGAAAATATACTCTTTCCCTGGCTTGTCTGCTTTTCTTTTTTATCGGAGCGCCCCTTGGAGCAATTATTAGAAAAGGTGGATTGGGAATGCCAGTAGTTATTTCGGTATTGTTTTTCATAGTTTACTATATCATTTCTTTAACCGGGGAGAAGTTTACAAGGGAAAGTGTCTTTTCCCCTTTTGCAGGGATGTGGATTTCCTCATTTGTTCTAATACCCTTGGGAATATTTCTTACCTATAAAGCCTCCAAAGACAGTACGATCATGAATATTGATACTTACCTAACATTTTTCAGAAAGTTCTTTAAAATCAAACAAGTATAGGAATATTTCGGAAAGCATGAAAATCCTGATCCTCAGCTCCAAAATTCCATTTCCACCTAAAGACGGGGGATCGATAGCCACGCTGGGTATCGCCAAAGGTCTTGAAAAAGCTGGTAATGAGGTTACCATGCTCTCGCTCAATACAAGAAAGCATTATGTATCGCCTGAAGAAATCCCATCCCCTGCCTACATAAACATGAAAATCATTCCGGTTTTTCATGATACATCAATAAATGTTTTCAAAGCTTTATCGAATCTCCTTTTTTCGGATGAACCCTATAACGGAATTCGGTTCATCTCTCCTGCTTTTGAACAAGAGCTTATAAGCCTTCTGAAAACTGAAAAATTTGATATCATACAGTTGGAAGGTCCTTACATGGGATATTATATTTCGGCAATCAGAAAATACAGCAAAACACTGATTTCCCTCAGAGCACATAATGTTGAGCACGAAATCTGGGAACGTAAATCGCAGGGTGAAAAAAATCCAATCCGCAGGTTCTATCTGAATCTCCTTACTAGAAGAATAAAAGAGCACGAAACAAGAATAATAAAAACTGTTGATTTTTTGGTTCCTATTTCAGAGCGGGATGAAAAAATCCTTCTGGCTATGTTCCCGAATATCCCTTCAAGAGTAATTCCGGCAGGTGTTGACGTTGAGAATTACCCGCAACCTGAAGACCCGCAATATCCTTCGCTTTTCTTTATTGGCTCGCTCGACTGGCTGCCTAATCAGGAAGGCTTACTTTGGTTTATTGATCATGTTTGGCCTGAATTGCATAAAAATCAAAAAATCCAGTTTCATGTTGGAGGTCGCGGAGCACCCGACTGGCTTGAGAAGAAACTAATTACAAACAATATACATTTCCATGGGGAAATTGAAGATGCATATAAATTTATGAACCAATATGCGATCATGATTTCTCCGGTTTTTTCAGGGAGTGGCATACGCATCAAGAACCTTGAGGCAATGATGATGGGAAAGGCCGTTGTTTCAACCAGTATGGGATCAGAAGGTGTGTCCTATACTCATAATGAGAATATTTTGCTTGCCGACGATCCACAGACATTTATAAGTATAATAAAGGAATACGCCACCGATCGAATAAAATACGATAAAATTGCGAAAAGCGGAAGAGCATTCGTAATGGAAAGTTTTAATAACTTAGCGTTTTGCAAAAATCTCGCTGAGTTTTACAGAAATAATCTGAAATGATCATCCAGGTATTTTTTTGGCTTTCTGTAGCCGCAATTTTTCACTCCTATCTTTTGTACCCCTTGGTACTTAAATTCCTGGCTAGGAATAAGAAAGAGAACAGCCTGATTTTTGAACCCGGCAGTGAGCTTCCACTCGTTTCGATTATTATGTCGGTGCACAATGAGGATGTGGTAATTCAGGAAAAAATCCGCAGTCTCTATTATACCCTATATCCCCTGAATAAATTCGAAGTACTGGTAGGTTCTGACAATTCCACTGATGGCACAAACCACATCTGCAAGGTATATTCGGAGAATTATGAGCATTTTCATTTCTTCCCCTTTTCAAAAAGACAAGGAAAACCGGCAGTCGTAAATCAGCTGGTTGAAAAGGCAAGTGGTGAAATCCTTATTCTCACTGACGCAAAGGTATTCTTTGAGATTAACACCATTCCTGAACTGGTAAAACATTTTAAAAATAGGGATATTGATATTGTGGGAGGAAATATTCTGAATGAAAAAACCTATCCCGCCGGTATCTCAGTTCAAGAAAAAGCATTTATGAACCGTGAAATACGGATGAAATACCATGAAGGACTAATCTGGGGTAATACAATGGGGATTTATGGCGCTATATACGCAATTCGAAAGTCTGCCTTTACTCAAGTTCCATCGGGGTTTTCAGTTGATGACTTTTTCATTACCATGAACGTACTCAGGAAAAAACGAAAAGTCATCCTTAATCTTTCTGCTTCATCCCTTGAAAATGTACCAGATGATATAAAAACGGAGTTCAGAAGAAAAGTCAGAATTTCCTCGGGTAATTTCCAGAATTTATGGTATTTCGCATCTTGTCTCTGGCCGCCTTTTTCAGCGCTTTCATTTGTTTTCGCATCCCATAAAGTAATCCGCTGGATTGGCCCTTTCCTCCTTATTCTGATTTTAATACTTAACGGCATCCTAGCATTCAGGAGTGATTTTTATTCCATTTTGTTTGCATCCCAGTTATTTCTATGCATTTTGCCCTTTATTGACTTTATCCTAAGGAAAATTAATCAACATATTGTAATTTTACGTTTTGTAACGCATTTCTATGCGATGAACATTGCATTGCTAGTTGGGTTTTTTAAAAATCTTACTGGTATTAAATCTAACATCTGGCAACCAACAAGGAGATAAAAAAGTGGAAGATATTAAGTTAAACAGTATTGAAGAGGCAATTGAAGAAATAAAAAAAGGGAAAATTATTATAGTGGTTGATGACGAAGACCGCGAAAATGAAGGTGATTTTATTGCAGCAGCTGAGCTGGTTACAACTGAAACCATCAATTTTATGGCAAAAGAAGGCCGTGGGTTAATCTGTGCCGCCTTAACTGAGGAACGTTGCAACGAACTCGAACTTGAAATGATGGCCGGTAGAAATACAAGTCTGCATCATACAGCCTTCACAATTTCAGTTGATTTACAGGGAAACGGTTGTACCACCGGAATTTCTGCGTCCGACCGCGCAAGCACTATAAAAGCATTATTAGATCCTTTAACCAAGCCCGATGATCTTGCACGCCCTGGACATATTTTCCCCCTAAAAGCTAAGCGAAATGGAGTGTTAAGAAGAACAGGACATACCGAAGCTGCAATAGATATTACAAATCTTGCAGGTCTTAAACCCGGAGGTGTGCTTGTAGAAATCATGAATGACGATGGGTCCATGGCCCGTCTGCCTCAACTGGCTGAAATTGCAAAAAAATACGCCCTGAAAATTATCACCATAAAAGATCTTATTGCATACAGGCTGAAATTTCAGAGTATCATTATTAAAGGAACTGAGGTAGATCTGCCAACAGATTTCGGACACTTCAGGTTGATTCCTTTTATCCAGAAATCAAACGGAATGGAGCATGTAGCACTTATAAAGGGAACTTTCTCAAAAGATGAACCGGTTGTTGTTCGCGTACATTCATCATGTGTTACAGGGGACATTTTTGGTTCAAACCGCTGCGATTGCGGTGAGCAACTCCATAAAGCCATGAAAATGATTGACACGATTGGAAAAGGAGTTATCATTTACCTCAATCAGGAAGGACGCGGAATTGGATTATTCAACAAAATTAAGGCTTACAAATTGCAGGAAAATGGCGTAGATACTGTCGATGCAAACCTGCAGCTTGGTTTTAACGAAGATGAAAGAGATTATGGAGTAGGTGCCAGCATGATGCACGCACTGGGTTTGGGAAAAATAAGACTTATCAGCAACAATCCGGTTAAGCGCGCAGGTTTAGAGGGATATGGAATTGAGATCGTTGAAAACATTCCTCTGATTATTGAACCCAATGAACATAATAAATTTTATCTGGATACCAAGAGGGATAAAATGGGGCATTTTCTGAATATTGCCCGATATGACAAAAAAGATTAAACTAAGATGACCTTGCCTCATCCAAAAATAATCTACATGGGATCGCCAGAATTTGCTGTGGCTCCCCTGAAAGCCTTGCTCGACAATGATTATAACATAGTCGCAGTTATCACAGCACCTGATAAACCAGCAGGAAGAGGTAAAAAAATACAATCCTCCGCAGTTAAAGAATTTGCCATTTCACAGCGCTTAACTGTCCTTCAACCTGAAAAACTCAAAGATTCCGAATTTCTTGAAATACTTCGTAATCTTCAACCCGACCTGCAGGTGGTTGTTGCATTCAGAATGCTTCCTGAACAAGTCTGGAGTCTGCCAAAACTGGGTACATTTAATCTGCACGCCTCACTACTTCCTCAATACAGAGGTGCGGCTCCCATTAACCATGCTATTATAAACGGTGAAACAGAATCTGGAGTAACTACTTTTTTCATTGATGAGAAAATTGATACAGGAAAAATTTTGTTTCAGGAAAAAGTTAAAATCCCAAGTTGGTATTCCGCTGGTGATTTGCACGACCAGCTCATGATCACTGGGTCCGAATTGGTGGTAAAAACAGTCATGTCAGTTATTTCGGGAAG
Organism: Bacteroidales bacterium; assembly: GCA_038316435.1. Lineage (GTDB taxonomy): Bacteria > Bacteroidota > Bacteroidia > Bacteroidales > JACJXF01. The sequence continues at coordinate 13,175 of JBBQAQ010000016.1, forward strand.
TTGGAAAGAAACACCTCAGGAATCGCTAATTAATGAGTCAATTGCGCTTAAGCCAGCACCAAAAATCTTTAAGGATGATTGTCAGATTAACTGGAACAAAAAAGGATCAGATATTTATAATTTTATAAGAGGATTAAGTCCGGAACCAACAGCAACAACGGTTTTAAAAGGACTTGAGACTGAACCTGTACATGTTAAAATCTTCAAATCAGAGTTTTTACCTGCAACCCATGAATTGAATATTGGCAGTATTGTAGTTCCTGATAAAAAGACTCTTTTGGTTGCTGTTACAGATGGATACATTTCCGTGAATTCGCTTCAACTTGCTGGGAAAAATAAAATGGATGTTGTTAGTTTTTTAAATGGGTTTAAAGTGCTTCCTGAGCATAATTTTGAGTAGTATTATTCACAATTTTTCGCCAAAAGTTCATTGGCACGGGCATTTCCCAATGATACCGCCTTTTTTAAATTCTGGCAAGCGCTTTCTTTTAGGATTTAACATAAGGATTTCTAAAAATTAAAGTTGCAATAAAAAAGTTAAACCTTATTTTAGCACTTCAAAAACTAACCTGAAGCAAACCCATCAGCCATCTCCATGGATAAATGATTATGGCGCATTTTCAATTTTCGCTACAACCGAAAAATTGGTTTTTGATGAAAATCAGCGTGAATCATGGTATTCACATAAGACAGAGACTTCAAATGCATATTATTATAAGGTTTACTTGGCCAACTATAACACCACCGTAGAAATAGCCCCCATAGAAAGAGCAGTTTGTTTCAGGATTAGCTATCCAAAAACCGAAAACGCTTATCTGATTGTTGATGCATTTAATAAAAACTCTTCGATAAAATAAACACAGCTGAAATAATTTGCTTGGCAGTATCCGATAAAGGCTAATTACTTATCAAATTCAAACCTTATTTCACTATCCTCTTCTTCTTCCTCCTCGAATATTTTCTTTTTCTTTTCAATTACAGGTTTGGTCCCTTTTAGTTGTTTACGCAAGGAAATCTTATCTCCGGGTTTTAATACTGAACCAGGAACCATAAGGTTTTTAGAGTACAAAGCTTCGGGCTTTACAGCATAAATCTGTGAAATTTCTTTCATAGTTTCTCCATCTTTAACAATATGCCATGTGCTACCTGCCTCAGCCCTGTTTCTTTTTGGCTGAATATAAAGCAACTGCCCTGACTTCAGTTCTTCATCCCTAGCCAAATCATTGTATTTATAAATCTCGAAAGGTAAAAGATCAAGTTCCTCCTGAAGACTTCTGAATGTGTCTTCGGGTTTGACAATAATATATTTAACCCGGTTTTTAAGAAGAATCTCCCTTCCTGCCGTAATACCTTTTGACAAATCATCCGCTTTTTTTCTGGCTTTTATCGTGCCGGCCTTTGACGCTCCACTTAAATCGTATTGATGAAGTTCATTTTCATCAATTATTTTAATAAGCATTTCGGCATAGCTTGGACTTGTAGCATATCCAGCTTTCTTAAGACCTTTGGCCCATGCTTTGTAATCAGTCATTTCGAGTTCGAAAAGAAAACTGTAACGCGAGCCACTCATTAAAAAATCGGAATGATCCTGATAGGATTCATAAGCTGAATTATACTTTCTAAAACACTCACCCTGGCGGTCGTCATCATGGTATACTACTTGCCCCTTCCAATTACCATGACACTTTATTCCAAAATGATTTTTTGCTTTTTTTGCAAGAGTGGAGTTCCCATTTTCCGATTCAAGCATACCTTGTGCAAGAGTAATACTGGCAGGTACACCACTTCTCAACATCTCTTTTACAGCAAAATCTTTATAGTTTTCGATGTATTCCTTGCGGGTTTGCCCTGTTTGTTTTTGGGAGGATACAATTGGGATACAAAAAGCAAATATGATGAGTGTGGCAGATAATTTTTTCAGGGTCATGAATTTTTGTTAATCGTACAAATTTACAGGAACAAACGATAATTGTTCTGAAAAATTATCAACAGAAAGGGAAAAGAAAAAATGTGTAGTTATTTAGAATAAACCAGTGTCCCGCTTGACCAGGTCTGCTCAACACTGACATTGGCCAGGCTATTTTCAGGTTCAGTCATTAAGTCTTTATCGCAAACTACAAAATCTGCAAATTTTCCAGGTTCGAGACTTCCCTTTTCATGCTCTTCAAAAGCAGCTTTTGCAGCCCAGATTGTCATCCCTCGCAATGCTTCTTGCCGAGTTAAAGCCTGGTCGATCTGAAATCCCTCTTTAGGCATAAATTGCTGATCTTTTCTGATACATGCAGCGAAGAACCCATAAATTGGATTTATACTTTCAACAGGAAAATCACTTCCGTTTGGAATCCATCCATTTTGGGCCAGCAAGCTTTTATAGGCGTAGGCACCCGCCATGCGCTGCATTCCAAGCCTTTCTCCAGCCCAGTACATGTCGGATGTTGCATGAGTTGGTTGAATTGAAGGTACAATGGAATATTCCCTGAACATCTGAATATCATTTAAAGATACCACCTGAGCATGTTCGATTCTCCAGCGCTTATCATTTTTGGTTTTTAAAATGCCGGAATAAATTTCCAATACTTCATGATTAGCTCCGTCACCAATGCAATGTGTACAAACCTGGTAACCAAAGGAATCGGCCATTATTGCCATTTCTTTTATTTTTTCAGGGGATGTTAACCACAATCCCGAATTTGCAGGATCGTCATTGTAAGGCAATGACATTCTTGCACCGCGTGAACCTAGGGCTCCATCAGCATACAGCTTAAGAGATCTGACATTCAGGTACTCGGTTTTATAAATGCCTTTTCGAAGATAGGATTCAATATTTTCAGGCGAAGGGGTAAGCATGGCGTAGATTCTCATGTTCAGCCTACCGTCGGCATTAAGTGATTTTATAACATCAATTACATTCTTATCCAAGCCGGCATCCTGAACAGAGGTAAGTCCCACTTCAAAACAGTTTTTCTGCGCAATCATCAGGTCTTCTGAAATCTCGGAAGATCCTGGTATTGAGATTGCGTTCTTAACATCTGAAATAGCCATATCAATAAGGATCCCGGTGAGTTTACCATCTTTTACCATTACACTACCGCCTTCGAACTTCGATTTTTCAGTAATGCCGGCTAACCGTAATGCCTTACTGTTGGCGAGTGCAGCATGTCCGTCAATTCTAATAAGCAACACAGGTCTGTCAGGAAAAAGTTCATCAAGTTTTGATTTGTCAGGAAAGCTTTTTTCTTGCCAATCATTCTGATCCCAGCCACGACCAAGAATCCACAGTGACTTATAATTGCTTGCATGTTTACTGACTTTCTCCAGAACTTCACTGAATGATTTTGTGCCTTTCAGGTCAGCCTCCCGCAAACCAGCTCCATAACCATAGAAATGGCAATGGGCATCAATAAAACCAGGGTATACAATTTTTCCATTAAGATCGGTAATTGAATCCGAAGAGTAATTGTTCAGAATTTCCTTTTCCGAACCTGTTTTGAGAATTTTTCCATCTTTAATGGCAAAAGCATCCGTAGTTGAAAAAGAAGGATCTAAGGTATATACTTTTGCATTAATGAAAATACGGTCTGACGGTTGTTTTGAACTACAACTTGCCATTAAAATCATCAGGAAAAGAGAAAAAATAAAACGAAAAGTATACATAAACCTGTCAGGTTTGATTGTTTAAAACTTAAACACATAATCCAAATAAGGCACACCAAATGTAGTTCCATCAATTGATGGCACAGCCACTGCAAGATCGAAAGAGTTATTTTCTCCCATAATACGAAAACCAAAAGTAAATACTGATTTATACTTATACTCGTAATCATCTGTATATAAGGGATATATATTATCGTAATTTTTAGTGGCAAAAAACCAGTTTTCCGTAATCATCGCTACTTTGGGAGCTAGACGGACCATTCCTGATAGCGAAAACATAGGCCTTTTCGCCATATTCCATTTGATGGTCGAGGTACTATTAGATGATACTGGATCATACGTATAATCTTCCTCCTTCATAGCTCCCCATCCAGCATTAACCGTGAAACTGTTTTCGTTATTACCTATGGTTAAAGTTCCATATCCAACAGCTATTCCAAAGGGTATGTCGCTTATAATAGTTGTTGCAGCAAGGAGTCCTCCCCCCAGATATACTTTTTCGCCTACTTTGTATCCAAATTTTGGAGTAATAAAAAACATGAAGGGTATAACTACACCGCCTCCCATGGAGAAGTTATCGGAAACTCCAACCTGAACGCTATTTGCAAGGAGGTATGCATTCTGGTAATATCCTTCACCCTTTGCTAGTGGAATTGCCGATGGTCCGAAAAAATACCTAGTGGGATGCGGATTGGTGAAGTAGTATCTGCCTCCTACCATTTGCTCTTTCTCCACTAACTTAATATCTCTAACCTTGCTATTTGAAATCGTAAGTTCACCAAGGCTCTCAGTTTTAAGCCTAACTTCAGTAGCATCATGGGAAACCAATATCCCTGTAAACGTCTTTCCGTCGTTAGTGGTCAGAATGCAAAGCTGATCACCGGAAAGCTCAATCATTTTAAGGATTTTTTTTGTTGGGATTGTGACTTTACCAATAGTAATATCTTCAAAGATTATTTCAGTGGAGGTTCTTTCCAAAATCTTCCCAGTAAGTGAGGTGTTATCATCAAGTTTAATCAGATAAGTTGATGTGGTATCAGTAGTAATAATTTGGGAAACCTCCTGTCCGCTTACAACTGCGAAGCATGCAAATGCTGCCAAAATCATTAGTAATTTCATAATTCGTGTGTTAGTTGAAACTATAATTTTTAGTTCTATCACTTTATTTGAGATGCAAGCTAAACTTTATTTTTTCGTTTTCAAAACTTTTTTTATACCTGTATACATATTGAACTGTTTATCTGTTAGTTATCAGCAAATAAGTCAGAAAAATACCGGTTATGCAGGCGAAAAATATTATAGTTTTTCGTAAGTGATGAACGAAATACCAGAAAAACGCATTGTTTCCCACTTTCTCATGAGCGGGAAACAATGCGGTTATCAATTGTAATAAGCCTCACAGAAAAATTATTCTACAATAAGTCTGGATTTAAATAATTTGTCTCCCTGTAATTCAATAATATAAACTCCCTGTTGAAGACCCTCTCTTAGAAGCTTATATTCACCTGATCTGATGTCTGTAACATGTTTTACCAGGGAGCCTCTGACATCAAACAATTTTAACTCATAGGAACTATTTGTAGGGTTCTTCCATCTGATGGTCGATTCTGTTTTTAGCGGATTTGGGAAGACAGATAAAGCATTCAGAGCATTAATACTACTAATTCCGGTCGACTGCAAGCGGTTGTCTTCCAAATTAGATAATGAATGAACATAAGGACCGCTGCTTGCTTTTTTACCAAGTAATTCAGCCGGGTCGCAAGGATGCGATTTTCTAATAAGTACCTGATAGTATCGGCTGTCACCGGGGTTGTTATCGTTCCATTCGGTAAAGACACTCGAAACCGAATCGATCAATGTCAGTTTTAATGGATCTGTACCACGGTATATAAAGTAATACTCTGGTTGCCAAATTTTACTCTCATCAATGTAATTCGTCCAGTCGAGAACTACTGTATTTGGTTTTATACCTGCTGCTGCTCCAAGTTGAATTGTTTGATGGTAAGCACTCTTTTCAGACTCATTCCCGCATGTATCAATAGATGAAATGGCATAACGTGCAGCAAGTGCATCGGGAGCGGAAGTGTAATCAATATATTGGGAAATATCGGCCACAGAAACGTTTCCTACTGGCACGTAGGTGTTCCCGAATAGTTTGTATACATTATAGGATGAAATACCGGAGTTATGGGTTCGTTCCCATACAATCATGTTTTTGCCGGATGAAACATCAACAGTTACCATACATATTTTCTCGTTTGCAAAGGGTTGGCTAATAGCAAGATTTATGCTTGGAGAATGGGCCTGACATTCACCATTATCAATAGTTGCATAATACTCACCTCCTTCAGACACCCATATTTCCTGGGTTCCGGTAATGCCATTATTCCAGGCCACCTGATATTGTAATAGTGGATCCTGATTATTAATAATTACTTGTAAATCTTGACTCTCGCCCGAACATACACTATGGTCACCTTCAAGATTCAGCGATACATTCGGTGCTTCCAGAACAACTACCTGTTTAATAACTTCAGTGGAGAGATCATCATTCATTACCGTAAGTTTTACAGTATAATTTCCTTTAGAGGGAAATTCAAATTCAGCATCTCTACTAGTAAATTCAATGGAACCATCATTGTTAATATCCCATGCATAGCTTGTAAGTTCATCGGTTTTCGTGGATTGATTTGTCAACACGGTTGAACCAGGCAAACAGACTGTATTTGTAGAGAAATCGGCAACAGGCGTTTGCGGAACAAGTTTTGACATTCCATTAAAACCAGTTGTTAACCAAACATTATTTGTACGGTCAATTACTATACCTCGCACATCATCTTCAATAAGTCCATCAGTTGTAGAATATTTGCGGAACTTCCCGTTATTGAATTTTGCAGCTCCGCCTGATCCTCCAATCCAAATATTTCCATTTAAATCGCAGGCAATAGTGCTTGCATTGATGCCCGGATACCAATTTTGGAAGATGCTTCCATCAAACTTCGTTAGTCCTGAGCAGACTACCCATAAATTATTTTGCTGGTCAAAAACCATCTTCCCTGCTGTATTCCAAGGTAATCCTTCAGTTTGTGTATAAGAATGCCAGCTCGAATTAGACTGGTCGTAATACCCGATTCCATTATCTCCGGTACTGAACCAAACTTTAGTCCCATTAATGGCTACCCCTGTAACATTATTTGAAGTTAGCCCTCCCGGTGTCTGAACAAACCTGATCCAGAAAGTTCCATTACTCTTGCAAGAGAAAAGACCCTGATTGGTAGCAATCCATACTCTGTCTGTGGCCACATCATATTTCAGATCTTGCACAACATCAGAAGCGTATGCATACGTTAAATCATCAGTATGCGAATAAACACTAGTGTTATTACTGCTGTTAAGTTTAAAAACCCTAAGTCGCTTGTCCGCGCCAGGCATCGCAGTAAATTTATTATCAGCATTGTCGATTGCAGAGCTCCTCATCCAATAAAAACTTGTTGCACTATTATTGCTTACTGAACTCCAGAATGACCCATCAAATTTAAGGGTATTGTCAAACTGACCCCACACAAATGCTTTGTTATTACTATCAAAAACTAAAGTCTCAACATGATTTGTGGGTAGTGCGTTAAGAAGAATTGGTGTTGTCCAGGAATTTGTTGCCTGATTAAGTTGTGACAGTCCTTTGTAACTCCCCAGCCATACTTTACCCTGAGAATCAGACATAACATCCATAACCATATCATCATATGATCCGGATCTTCCAGAGCCAATAATTGGACCAAAACTTGCACCATCATACTTCATGATTCCTATTTCGGTTCCCATCCAGATATTTCCCAGGTTATCCTGCGACATCGAATTAATAGTAGGAACAGAACTCGTGAAATCTGTCCAAACGCCAGTATTATTATTGTACCTAAACAGACCGTCCCAGGTTCCCATCCAGATATTGTTGTTATTGTCTTTATGAAGACAGTATGGAGCTGAAGTAACATCAAAATAATTTCCAGGACCAGATACTTTTTCAATTTTTTCTGTGGCATCAATTTTCCATAAACCTGCACCATTAATTCCCGCTATGCTGGCCCAGATAGTTCCCATATCATCAGCCACTATGGATCCTACGCTTCGGTAAGGACCAAAGCCAAAATATTTCCATTCGTTATTTTTATATCGTAAAACTCCTCCGTTAACTCCAAACCATAAATCTCCATTTAAATCGGAAGTAATTGCTTCACAGTAATTTACCCAGGTGTTGTCGAGGTAAGTATAATTGGTCCATGTATTTCCGTCAAATTTTGAAATACCGCCGTTTTGGGTGCCAAACCAGTAATTGCCAAAAAAGTCGATAAACATTGTATTTACCGAATTTCTTGAAATGCCGCTGTTATCAGTATTAATAACCTTAACAAGCGAGCCGTCACTTTTTTTCCTTTTAAAGGCTCCGCCGGATGTTGAAACCCAGATATAATCTCCATCTTCTGTCAGGGAGTTGATCTGATTCATATCTGTATAATTCACAATCTTATACTGAGCGCTTGCAGTATTACTGTGAAATGCAGCCAGAAAGGCTATCGTAAGTATAATGATCAATCTTTTCATGCCCAGATATTTTTAAATTAAGTTGCTAAAATAAACTATTTGAATAAAGATTTCAATTTTGAACGCATCAGAGTGACCAATGTTCAAAAAAAAGGTATGAAACATATACCATTAAAGTCTTTTATATAGACATTCATTCCTCTTAAACTGTTGCACGGATTTTCATATTTTATAAATGCTCTTTTTTGAAGAATTTCCGAGAATGCCAGAATGTCAAATTAACTGATCTTGCAATAATTTTGGATAAAAGACGTTTATAATTCTTACATTTACACTGCTTAAAAAACTCCATGCGAATACTTAAAATTCTTCTGCTCCTGCCATTGCTCCTCTATATGCTATCATGTCAGAGAGAAGGTTTTATTACCGATAACAGCGCTAAACTCAACTTTTCTGTTGATACGGTTTATTTCGACACTGTCTTTACCACATTGAGCACTGTCACCCGACGTTTTACAGTTAAAAATCCCTATAGTGAATTTATAAAAATTTCATCTGCAAAACTTGCCAAAGGTAATAATTCAGTTTACAGGATTAATTTCGACGGGTTATCCGGGACTGAGTTCGAAAACATTGAAATTGCCCCTAAAGACAGCCTTTTTATTTTTGTTGATGCTACCCTCGATCCCAATAGCAGCAATGGAATTCTTCTACAACAGGATTCAATCGTATTCATTACTAACAATAATATTCAGGATATCGATCTGGTTGCTTGGGGACAAGATGTTCATATTCTGAGGGATTCTCTAATTAATACGCAGACCTGGACAGCGGATAAACCTTATCTGATTCTTGATCGGGTGTTACTTGATTCAGCTCAAATTCTTACCATTGATCCGGGCACTAAAATCTACTTTCACAGGGATTCATACCTCTTAATTGCAGGTACCATGCTGGTTAATGGCACGTTGGAAAATCCTGTAAGTTTTAGTGGCGATAGGTTGGAGCACATGTATGAGGATATTCCTGGACAGTGGACGGGCATTATTTTTTATCCCTGGAGTAATGGCAATATCATTGATTATGCGGAAATCCGGGGTGGATTAGTAGGCATGGTCCTACAATCGTCGTTTGATGACATCTCCAAAGTTGATCTTGAAATCAAAAACTCTAAAATACAGCATATAAGCTCTTATGGTATTCGCGCTGCGTATTCGAAAATTAAAGGTTTCAACAATCTGATTACTAATTGCGGCGTAAGCGCTATTGCTCTTGAAGGTGGCGGAAATTATGAATTTTATCAATCTACTATTGCGAACTGGTTTACTTATAACACCCGAAAAACTCCTTCGGTAATCATGACCAATTATGCTATTCTTACTGACAGCAATGGAGTGCAACATGAAGAAATCAGGGATCTGGAAAAGGCTACATTCGGGAATTGTATAATATATGGAGATTATACTACAGAAATATACTGGAGCAAAAGTGAAACTCTGGAAAGGCAGATGGAATACAGTTTTGAGAACTGCCTTGTAAAAGTCGACACAGGCAAAAACCGTTTAGCGGATGATTCTCATTTTATAAATTGTATAAACTACAAAGATCCTATGTTTCTGAAGTTGAATCCCGCTGAATTTGAAGCATACGATTTCCATTTCGATACCCTCGAAAACAGAATTTCTCCTGCCCGTGATTTCGGTAAAATATCCATTGGAGCCGATTATCCGCTTGATCTTGATGGGGAATCACGACTTACCGATGGAAAGCCAGATATAGGCGCGTATGAATTTTTATTGCCCTGATAGCTGATTTTTCAGTTTTCACATCATTAAGGGATAAAACATCCCGTGAAAAAATCTATTTTACTTATTTCGTTTGCTTTTTTGGCATTTTCTTGTCAAAAACCACCGACTGGTTTTGTGCCCGAAGAAAACGCTGGTGAGGCCTGTCGTATCATGTTTTGGAATGCAGAGAACCTTTTCGATTGCCGAAATGATAGTCTTACTCAGGATGAAGAATTTCTGCCGAATGGCGTCAGATCCTGGACCCTCGCCCGCTACAAACAGAAAATTAACAATATGTATAAGGTCTTTATTGCAGCAGGTGACTGGAATCCACCCGATCTGATTGGCCTTTGTGAGATCGAAAACAAAAGTGTTTTATATGACCTTGTGAAAAATTCTCCGTTTTCATATTATAATTACAGGTTTATTCATTACGATTCACCCGACAGGCGGGGGATTGATGTTGCATTGCTTTATAATCCCTCAACAATTGTTGTTTTAAGTGACACTGCAATCACGGTCTCTTTATCCGCTGAAACAAGTTCAGTAACCAGAGATATTTTGTTTGCACGTGTTAAAATTATCACGGGGGATACACTTTCAGTTTTCATAAACCACTGGCCCTCAAAGTATGGAGGAGCAGGGATTACAGAGGATCTGAGGGAGTCTGTTGCAAACACCTTATCTAAAAATATCAATAAGCTTTTGGATAAAAATCCCTATGAAAAAATTATTATCATGGGAGATTTTAACGATCCTCCTGAAAGCAGCTCTCTCGCAATTCTTGCAAACAAGAAGTACCCGACTGCAAGCAATGAGAGTCAAACATTGGTAAATCTCGCAAAAGATTATACCGATCCGATACCCGGATCATATAAATTCGATGGAACCTGGCAATTAATAGATCAGATTCTGGTAAGCAATAATCTCGTAACAAATAGAGGTGCAACATGTTTAAAACCAAATAGTTTCAGAGTTTTCGCGCCGCCATTTCTTTTAGAGAGGGATGAAAAATACGGTGGCAGCAAGCCTTTCAGAACTTACACTGGTTTTATTTATCACGGGGGATTCAGCGATCACCTTCCGATAATTCTAGATTTGTTTGCAGGGCAATAAAGCTTTGAATGGTTGAGGCTTGAAGAAAGAAATTAATATTCCAAATTATGATGCAATGTCGTTGACTTAAGGGTGTCCGAAATCTTCAAAAATCAGCCCCACCCCAACCTCCCGAGTTCGGGAGGTTGGGGTGGGGCATTTTTTAGAATCGGAAAATTCCTTAAGTCAACGACATTGAATTATGATGATGCATTATTCCTCCGACAATCCATTGCTTTCATGAAACAATTTTAATTCTTCCTTCGAAACTTTAACCTCCAAACCAAGCTCTTTTCCTTTTTTGGACATCAAATCCCATGCTGCGTCAAAATCATTTGAAATGAGGCCATCCAGAATTGCGTCTTTTAAATGATTTTTAATAACCCCTATTTCTCTGCAAGGCTTTATATCAAAAGCCTTCTGCACATCATCTCCACTAATTGGGGGCTGAAAATTCCTGATAGAATCACGTTGTTCGAGTTCTATCATTTTCTCTCTTACTTTCTGAAAATTGGAAAGATGTCTTTTTACAGTTTCGGGATTTTTAGAGGTTATATCCGCTTCACAGAGAGTCATCAAATCTTCAATATCCTCCCCTGCATCAAAAAGCAAGCGCCTTACAGCCGAATCGGTTACAATTTCCTGTGAAAGCACAATAGGTCTGAGGTGCAACATCACCAGCTTCTGAACATACTTCATTGTTTCATGAAGTGGGAGTTTTAAACGCCTGAAAATGGATGGAACGATTTTCGAACCTAAGAACTCATGCCCATGAAAGGTCCAGCCAATCTCAGGTTCGTACTTTTTTGTAAGTGGTTTTGCAATATCATGCAAAATAGCCGACCAGCGTAACCACAGATTATCAGAAACCGCAGCAACATTGTCGAGTACTTTAAGTGTGTGGTAGAAATTGTCCTTGTGGCGCTGTCCACCAGACTCATCTATTCCTTTTAAAGCCTGAAATTCGGAAAAAAAAACTTCAAGCAATCCTGTTGCCTCAAGCATTATAAACCCAGCTGAAGGTTTGGGTGAAAGTATGATTTTATTCAATTCATCAGTTATACGTTCGGCAGAAACAATACTTAATCTGTGTCGGTTTTCACGTATCGATTCAAAGCAACTTTTCTCGATCTGAAACCCTAACTGACTGGCAAAGCGAATTGCCCTCATCATCCGAAGTGGATCATCTGAAAACGTGGTGTTTGGATCAAGCGGGGTGCGAATAATTTTTGCATTTATGTCGTCGATTCCTCCAAAAGGATCGTTCAACTTGCCGTAATCTTCCTTGTTAAGACTAATAGCCATTGCATTGATTGTAAAATCCCTTCGGTTCTGATCATCTTCCAGACTCCCGTTTTCTACAATGGGTTTTCTCGAATCGTGCCGGTAGGATTCTTTCCTCGCACCTACAAACTCCACCTCAAAATCTCCGGATCTGAGCATGGCCGTTCCAAAGTTTTTAAATACAGAAAGCTTTTTCTTACCTGTGCGTTGCGCAACTTTTTCCGCAAAGTCAATCCCGCTCCCCAATACTACAATGTCAATATCCTTTGAAGGTCGTTTAAGGATACTATCCCTCACAAACCCTCCAATTACAAATACTTTTACATTTTCCTCCGCCGCAATGTCAGAAATCGTCTTAAAAACCGGTGCATTCAGACATTCCTTCATATATAGATATGACAATTTGTTCGTAGTGTGTGACAAAATTACAATTATTTGTCAGAAATTGGTGTAGAAATGGAAATATTGGGGATGGTATGGTATTTGAAAAACATAGATATCACTTAAACAAGTAATTGAAAATTATGTTTTTAATCTTTCTTTAATCTAATTACAAAACAAATACACACAAAATGATTGAACACTTAACTCTGGATACTTTTAAAGAAAAAGTATTCAATTTCACCGACAATAAAGAATGGAAATTTGAAGGACAGATTCCATGTATCATTGATTTTTACGCCGATTGGTGTGGTCCCTGCAAGATGGTAGCCCCTATTCTTGAAGAACTTTCCAAAGAATATGACGGAAAGCTTAATGTTTATAAAATAAACACTGAAGATCAGCGTGAATTGGCTGGTATATTTGGCGTTCAGAGCATTCCTTCTCTACTGTTTGTTCCTAAAGAAGGTCAGCCACAGATGGCAATGGGAGCATTACCAAAAGAAACCTTTATTCAGGCTTTTAAAGATGTGCTTTTGGTAGAGTAATTAAATAGTTTTAGTTGCTGATACATTTGAATTCAAAACTTCAAATATACTAAGCAGTTTTTCTTTTGCTAGTCTATAATTTTTTCATAGCTTTGCGATAATTATTCAAACTCTCTAAGGGGGTGCCTTAATATAACGGGCTGAGATTATACCCTTAGAACCTGATCCGGGTAATGCCGGCGAAGGGAAATACGGAGAAACAAATTGAATTCTTTTTCGAAAAAAATCTAAGCTATGAAAGCATTATTTTTGCTTACAGGCATTTTTATGTCTGCATGCCTGTATTCGCAATTCCCTATAACAGGAACTGTTTATGACGCTAACGGAAAACCTCTTGCCGGAGCTCATATAATAATTAATGATGGATATTTTGGGGCTGTCAGCGGTTCCGATGGTAAGTTCACCTTCAAAAAATTATCCGCAGGAAATTACCGGTTTACAGCTTCTTTTGTAGGTTATGAACCTTCTGAAAAAAGCATAACTATTCCTGAAGAATCGGGCTTGTCTTTTTATCTGGAGCATTCTTCTCTCATGGGAGAAGAAACAATTATAACCTCGGTTCGTGCAGGAGAAAAAGACCCGGTAGCAGTTACTGAAATCCAAAGAAAAGAACTTCAGGGAAATAATCTGGGTCAGGATATTCCCTGGCTGTTGCAGCAAACCCCTTCTATCGTTGTTAGTTCGGATGCCGGAGCCGGTGTAGGTTACACAGGATTCAGAATTCGTGGAACCGATGCAAACCGCATAAACATTACGGTAAATGGCATACCAATCAATGACGCTGAATCGCATTCGGTTTATTTTGTAAATATGCCTGATTTTGCCGGATCATCTGAAAACATTCAGATTCAAAGGGGAGTTGGAACCTCTCAGAACGGAGCAGCAGCCTTTGGGGCAAGTATTAATTTTCAAACCCTCAACCTTAGACCCGAAGCATATTCTGAAATAAGTAGTACTTATGGAAGTTTTAACACCTATAAAAACTCTGTAAAACTTGGAACAGGCCTGCTAAATGATCATTTTACACTTGATGCTAGGCTTTCCGGAATACATTCCGACGGTTATATTGACAGAGCATTCTCAGATCTTAACTCCTACTTTATTTCTACAGGTTGGCACGCATCCAAAAGCATTGTGAAACTGAATGTCTTTTCGGGTAAGGAGAAAACCTATCAGGCATGGGACGGCGTTCCAGGGTACCTTTTGCAAACAAACCGGAGGTATAACGGTTTAGGAAAATACACCGATGAGTCAGGAAAGGAGCAGTTTTACAACAATCAAACCGATAATTACCAGCAAAATCACTACCAGTTGCATCTTTCGCGGGAATTATCCCCCTATATAATTCTAAACACCTCATTACACCTGACTCACGGCGAAGGATACTATGAAGAATATAATGAAGACGAAGATCTCGCTAATTATAAAATTCCTGATATTGTTTTTGATACCCTTTTGATCAGCACTTCGGATCTGATTCGCCAGAAATGGCTCGACAATAATTTTTACGGAATAGTTTTTTCCTCCACTTACAAAAAAGACCGTATTGATGCCAGCATTGGCGGTGGATGGAACCGTTATGAAGGTGATCATTTCGGAACAGTGATCTGGGCAAGAAACGCGGGGATATCTGAAATGAACCACATCTGGTATAAAAGCAAATCGGATAAAAAAGACCATAATCTTTATACAAAAATAAATTATTCCCTAAGTACAAAAATTAACCTATACGCCGATTTACAACTGCGCGGGATAAATTATAGCATTTCTGGTGAAGATGATGATCACAGAGATATAACCCAGAATCACAACTACCTTTTCTTTAACCCTAAGTTAGGCATTAACTATGTGGAAACGGATGGAAAACGTCTATATTTCTCATTTTCAGTGGCTAACAGAGAGCCAAACAGGAGCAATTTCATAGATGCTGATATTTCACAGCCAACTCCAACATTTGAAAGCTTGTATGACTATGAAATAGGATATTCATACACTGGAACAAGTTTTATGGCTGGTATTAATGCTTATTATATGGATTATGCTAATCAGTTAGTACTAACCGGTGAAATCAATGATGTAGGCTCAGCTGTTATGAAAAATGTAAAAGACAGCTATCGTGCCGGCATTGAAATTACTACCGGAATTCGTCGGGAAAATATCTTCAGCTGGAACATGAATTTAACGCTAAGCAGCAATAAAATCAGGAATTTTACATCTTATGTCGACAACTGGAATTACTGGGATGATCCTGTGAACCTCCCTAAACAATTTGAGTATTATCAGGGAAAAACTGACATTGCTTTTTCCCCTGAAATTGTCGCCTCAAGCAATTTCAAGTATTACATTATGAAAAATTTTAGTCTTGACTTTATTTCAAAATATGTTGGTAGTCAGTTTATTGATAACACTCAATCGCAAAACCGAAAACTGGAGCCATGGTTTGTGAATGATATGAGATTTGAATATTTACTTTCCCCTCAAAAATTAAAAGAATTGGCAGTAAATTTATATATTGCCAACATATTCAATTACGAGTATTCCTCAAACGCATGGGTTTACAGGTATAGTTATAATAATGCGGAAAGCCTTATGGATGGTTATTTTCCACAAGCGGGATTAAATTTTATGATTGGCTTCAGGGGTCGTTTTTAGCAAACACGAAGTGATGCAAAATAGATTAATAAATACTCTGGCATCTAAACCAGTACTATTAAAAATAATATTGCTGGCATTGGCTTATTGGTTATTTAGTTGGATAGGCACTCTTACAATTTATAGGGATTTTGGAGTGGCAATTTACTGGCCAGCAGTCGGAATAAGCATTCTGGGCGTAATGTTGTTAGGAATGTCGGCTGCCCCTGGGATTTTTATTGCATCCATAATAATTAACTACTTTATATATAAAGACGGGTATCACAGCCCGTCACAATTGGTCCTAAGCATAACTGCAATTTCTGCAAGTAACACAATCAGTGCAATGTTTGGAAGTCATTACTTGAAAGTAAGAGTTTTGAAGAACAATCGTTCACTTTTCAAGCTCGACTCTGTTTTGAATTTTCTGCTATTCGTTGCATTAATTCCTGCTCTGATAAACAGCACTACTGGTGGACTTGTGACATACTATTATGGCGTTATGCCTGACATATTTAATAAATCACACAGCTGGATGCTTGCTGATTTAATTGGTATTTTACTGATTATTCCTTTTGCGTTTTCATGGTTTGAGTCACCAAAAATAATAATCAACCGAAAAAAAATAATTGAATTTATCATTATAGTTTTTATATTGGTTTTTACCGGCTATTTCATTTTCACGGATTTTCTTGGCAACTATCTGTTCAATTTCGCAATTGCTTTTTTTACAATCCCCATATACCTTTGGCTCGCTTTGCGCTTTGATTCTAAAGCTATTTCAAGCCTTGGGATACTTTCTATTGCATATATCAGCTATCTGGCTTTGTATTCTGGAAATGATTATCTGGGAACACTGGTGGAAAAGCCCTATATATTACTTCAAGGTTTTTCAATTCTGATTGCCATTTTAATTTTCCTGGTTCACTCAATTTTTATAGAAAGAGAGCAATCCATTGAGTTATTTCGAAAAGGAGAAGAAAAGTATCGCACGGTTTTTGAAAATATGCCTGTTTCTCTATGGGAGGATGACTATTCCGAAGCAAAAAAATTAATATCTTCCTGGCCACAGCATTTCAGTGATGGTTTAAAAACAGAGCTTAAAAAAAACAAAGAGCTTTTTGATCAGGTAATTTCCAAAATAAAAATTGTTGATATTAATCGTTCTTCGATGGAACTCTACGGCGAAACCAACAAACTTGCCCTTAGTGAATGCGTGCCCGAAATCTTTGCGTCTGCTGATCCTGAAGCATTTAGCTCAGTAATTGCTGCGTTTTACGAAGGCAGTTCGAACCTTGAAGAAAGAATCATGGAGGTTAGAATTAAAAGAAAAATACGATATTTAACTGTTCGATGGCTTATAATGCCCGGCCATGAAGAAGACCTTTCCAGAATACTTGTTACAGTAATTGATATTACCAATCTGAAGAAAGCTGAAAAAGAAATCGGGATGTTAAATCAGAAGCTCGAAAAAAAAGTTGCAAAGAGAACCGAAGAATTAAACAGAGCGAATCAGGAATTGGAAGCATTCTCCTATTCCGTGTCACATGACCTGAAGGCTCCGCTTCGTGCAATTCGTGGATTTACCTCACTTCTGATAGATGAATTTGGATCTGAAATACCCGGCGGAGCTGCACATTACGTAAAAAGTATTGGCCAAAACTCAGAAAAAATGACCAATCTGATAGCCGATCTGTTACAGTTTTCAAGACTGGGTGCGAAAAGTCTGACCTATTCAACTATTGAAACCCAAAAATTAGTAAAGTCAGTATGGGAAGATCTTACTAGCCTAAAGCAACCATCTCATATTGAGTTTATTGTAAACGAACTCCCGATCATTAATGCAGATGAGTCATTGTTGACTCAGGTATTTGTTAACCTTTTCTCAAATGCGATTAAATACGCAAAACCTGATCTACCGGGCAAAATAGAAGTGACAAGTAAAAAATTTGAGGATTACCATGAGTTTTCAGTTTCTGATCAGGGAATTGGATTTGATCAGAAACATGCGGATAAGATTTTTAAAGTTTTTCAAAGGCTGCATACTCAGGACGAATTTGAAGGTGCCGGAGTTGGTTTAGCATTGGTTAAAAGAATTATTCACCGGCATGGCGGAAACATAACTGTGAAGAGCGAAAAGGGAATTGGTACAACATTCTTTTTTACCATCCCAATTGAGATTGATTCTGAATAATTGCTCACTTCACATTATCATAGTAGCTTGTTGAATTAAATTGTAATTTTAAATTTGGATTTTACAATTTATGGTATATAAGCAATGAAAAAGAATGTGCTAAAAGTGCTGATTCTGGAGGACAATCCTTTCGATGCTGAGTTAAACCTTAAAGCTTTGCATAAAGAGAGTTGGACCGTAGAATCGAGAATTGCCTCGGATGAGATTAGTTTTTGCGAGTATCTTGAAGATTTCGACCCCGATGTCATTTTATCCGACTATAATCTTCCCGTTTTCAATGGAATAGACGCATTACTCATTGCCAAGGAAAGAAAATCACTAACTCCGTTCATTATTGTCACTGGATCCCTCGACGAAGAAACTGCTGTTGATTGCATAAAACAAGGAGCCTGGGATTATGTATTAAAAGAACACCTCATCCGCCTAAATCCTGCTATAAAATTTGCAATCGAATTAAGAGAAGAAAGATTCAAATCCCTACAAACCAGCCAATCACTGAGCGAAAGTGAAGAACACTACCGTGCCTTAGCCGAAAACTCTGCTGACGTTATTATGCGATTTGACAAAAATGGAAGGCACCTCTTTGTAAATTCTGCTATATCTAAACAAACTGGATTAAAACCAGATTTGTTTTTAAATAAAACCCATCACGAAATGGGGCTTTTTGAACCTTCCATGTGTGATTTCTGGGAAGAGCATATATTCAAAGTCTTTAAAACCAAACAATCAACCGAAGTAGAGTTTTCACTTCCAAAACCTAATGGTAAGGTATATATTGAATGGAGACTTTTTCCGGAATTTAATTCAGATGGAGAAGTGATGACTGTTTTAGCTGTTGCCAGAGACATCAGCTATAAGATAGAAACACAAAATGCCCTTAAAATTAGTGAGGAGCGACTTCAACTTGCACATGAAGGCACAAGTGACGGGATATGGGACTGGGATCTGAAAACTAACAATTTATTTTTCTCTCCCCACTCATTTACCCTTTTGGGCTACCAACCAGATGATATTCAACATGATATCAACAAATTTTCTGAACTGATTCATCCTGACGACATAGAGCCGGCATACACATATGTTAAGCAGATCGCCTCAACAGGTGAGGAATCAATAGAAATGGAAATCAGGCTTCGTAGAAAAGACGGTACTTATGCGTGGATATTATCCCGGGGGAAAGTCCTGAAAATTGATGGAGTTCCTGTAAGAATCGTTGGAACAAACGTAGATATATCAATCAGGAAACGTCAGGATGCAATCCGGGAGTCGATTTTTGAAATTGGAAACGCAGTTGTCACTACAAGAAACTTGCAAGAATTATATGAAAAGATTCAGGAAATTCTGGGTCAGATTGTGGATACAAAAAACTGCTACATTGCTCTATACGACAAGGAAAAAGACCTTATTTCACTCCCTTTCCATAGAGATGAAAAAGATAAATATGTGGAATTTCCGGCAGGTAAAACCTTAACTGCATATGTTATCCGAAGCGGAAAAGCTCAGCTGGTAAGTAAGGAACGGGATCGTGAATTAATAGAAACAGGTGAAATTGAAGTATTTGGAACTCCTGCTTTTAGCTGGCTCGGTGTACCTCTGAAGTTTGATGACATTATTTTCGGCGTCTTTACAGTTCAAAGTTATGATGAGTCTGTTAAATACACTGAAGAAGATGTGAAAATTCTGGAATTTGTTTCAGATCAGATCGCTTTAGCGATTTCCAGAAAAAAAGATGAAGATTCAATCCGGGAAAATGAACAGAAGCAAAGGAGAATTATCGAATCGTCCCCCGATGGCTTAATTGTTACAGACCATGATGGAATTATCACAGACCACAATACCAGTATTCTGAATATTCTGCAGATTCGAAATAAACAATTGAAAAACTCTGAGTTTTTTGAATATGTAATTCCAGCAGAACAGGAAAAAGCCAAAAGAATATTTCTTTCAACTAGCAAATCAGGTTATCAGAAAAACATTGAGCTAAAAATGCTTCGCAAGGATGGTACTGAATTTTATGCTGAGGTTTCGTTAGGCTTAATCCAAAATACGGGAATTGTAACTGAAACTTTTGTAATAATTATTAAGGACATTACCGAAAGAGTTAATTACGAATCAAATCTTAAAATCGCTAAGGAAAAAGCGGAAGAATCTGATAGGCTAAAATCGGCATTCTTATCCAATATGTCCCATGAAATAAGGACTCCAATGAATGCCATTATTGGTTTTGCTGAGTTGCTTTCACAAAATAATCTCAATGATGACGACAAAAAAGAGTTTATTGTTCACATAAATCATGGAACTGAAAATTTGTTAAACCTTATTGATGATATTATCGACATCTCAAAAATCGAGGCAGGGCAAATAAGAATTAATAATTCTGTTGTTAGAATCTCGTCGGTTTTCAGCGAACTCCAGAACCTTTTTCTAAAGATACTAAAAAGACAAGGCCGGGAAAACCTTACTATTTCAATTGAAAACAATGGATTTGATCCGGATCTCAATATCAGTGCAGATCCTTTTAGACTGAAACAGGTATTTTTAAATCTTCTCAATAATGCGGTAAAATTCACTGAAACCGGTGGCGTGACGTTTGGAATCAAAAGTATTGACAAAAAACAAATACAATTCTACGTTAAAGATACCGGTATTGGAATTAATCAGAATAATCAGAAGATGATTTTTGATCGGTTCAGACAAGGGCACGAATCAAAAACTAAATTTTACGGAGGTACAGGATTGGGTCTCGCCATCTCCAAACATCTGGTTGAACTTATGGATGGAGAGATTTCAGTTTTTTCTGAACCTGGGGTTGGATCGGAATTCATTTTCACAATAGCTTTTGTTAAGCCTGATTGTGAAATTGTTACATCAAAAGGGAAGACCTTTGATCCAAATCCTGATTGGGCTAAAAAAACTATTTTAATTGCCGAGGATGAATCCTCAAATTATCTGGTACTTAAAGAAGCCCTAAAATCGACTAATATTAAACTTCTTTGGGCGAAAAACGGGAATGAAGCCGTGGATATGTATAAAATACACCCTGAAATTGATCTTGTTTTAATGGATATTCAACTGCCGGGAAAGGATGGTTATCAGGCCACCTCCGAAATAAAAAGTATCCGTAAAGGAACACCGGTTATCGCACAAACAGCCTATGCAATGTCGGGAGAAAGAGAGAAAAGTCTTGATGCTGGTTGTGATGAATATATCGCTAAACCAATCCGTTCCAAACAGCTTATTGCTCTGCTTTCGGAATTTCTTGACTAATTTAAATTCCTTCAATAAAGTTCTGATTTTTTAAACTATCACGGTAAACAATTGTTCCTAGCAGAATCCATGGGGATTTGTATATTTGTTGCATAATCAGAGTAAAACATTATGCGGCTGCATTTCACCATACTTATTCTTACAATAATTTCCCTAAGCTGTAGTCCCTCTGGTGAACCTGCCACGCAGGGAAGCGTTTTCAGATATAACGAATCAAAAGGAATTGCCAGTCTCGACCCTGCATTCGCCAGAAATCAAACCCTGATATGGCCTGTGAATCAACTTTTTAACGGACTTGTGCAGATGGATGACAGCTTAAATGTTATCCCTTGTATTGCAAGCTCATGGGAAGTGAGTGATGATGGTCTTTGCTACACTTTCCATTTGCGTAATGACGTATTTTTTCACGACAGCCCTGCATTTCCCGATTCTGTAGGCAGAAAAGTCAATGCTCGTGATTTTGAATACAGTTTTTCAAGAATTCTAAATCCAAAAACTGCCTCACCAGGTGTGTGGATTTTTGAAAAACTGGATTTTTCATCAGCCCATCCCAAAGGATTCAAAGCAGAAAATGATTCAATATTTAAACTTTGGCTTAAAGAACCTTTTATTCCTTTTCTGGGGATGTTAACTATGCCTTATTGCTCGGTCGTTCCTTCCGAAGCGGTTAGTTTGTATGGAAACGATTTTGGCAGAAATCCTGTTGGAACCGGACCCTTCATTTTTAAACTCTGGAGAGAAGATGAAAAACTGATCCTATTAAAAAATATCAGGTATTTTGAAAGAGACCAACAGGGTGTTCAGTTGCCTTACCTTGATGCAGTTAGTATTAGTTTTATTAAGGATAAGCAATCAGAATTTCTTGAATTCATGAAGGGAAATCTGGATTTCCTCAATTCCATTCACCCTTCCTATAAAGATGTGCTGCTAACCCGCTCCGGTCAACTAAATCCTGAATTTGAGAACCGCTTCATTCTGTTAACTCAATCATATCTAAATACAGAGTATTTCGCTTTCCTAATAGACTCCAGCATTGCTGAAGCTGCTAAAAGTCCTGTTTCTTCAATCAATGTTCGAAAGGCAATAAATTACGGCTTCGACAGGGTTAAAATGATGAAATATTTAAGGAATAACCTGGGTACTCCAGCACTTTCAGGCTTCGTTCCAGAAGGTATGCCTTGTTATAATCCTGAAAAAGTAAAAGGATTCTATTATAACCCTGATACCGCCAGATACTTTCTCGAAAAAGCTGGGTTTCCAAACGGGAATGGATTGCTGGCAATACAGCTCACTACTACTTCCGATTATCTTGATATTTGCGAATATATCCAATTTGAATTGTCCGTAATTGGTATAAAAATTGAAATAGAGGTTGCAACCGGCGCGAGTTTTCGGAACAAAGTCGCAAATTCAAATCTTGTTTTTTTCAGGGGATCATGGATTGCCGATTATCCCGATGCAGAAAACTATCTTTCCCTGTTTTATTCACCTAATATGAGCCCGTCAGGACCCAATACTACCCATTTTAAAAATGCAGGTTATGACGCTCTGTATAAAAAATCTTTACAAACTATAAATATTGAAGAAAGACAAGCTTTGTACCAACAAATGGATAACATGATTCTTGAATCCTCTGCTATAGTGCCGCTATTTTACGATCGGGTAGTTCGTTTCGTCCCTGTTAAAATTACCGGTTTAGGGTCCAATCCATTGAATTTGTTGATATTAAAAAGGGTTAAGTATAGGAATTGAAAAAAAAATCAAATTATTTTGTAAAAAAGTGCCTTTTTTGGTGTTATTTATTTCGGGTTTTAGGGAGTAAGCAGTAAATACTTTAAATTAACCTAAGTTTTAAATTATGTACACAAAAATTTGGCAGAAGAGTTGCAGAGCGGTTTGTGCCATCGATTTCTATAGCCATTCGAATGTAAAAGTAATGTCTATTTCTGGCTTTAAAATTGGAAATCAGATAGTTACAGATGATATGATTTATCATGTTAAGGATGCTGAACATATCGAGATTCGCTTTTTATTGGATGATGGTGCCACGGATTATGCAACGGCAAAACTAAGCTACTCGCAATTACTGGAACTGCTGCCTAATCAGAGAGAATTCGACAAACTAGGTATTTGCATCATTCCTGCTGATTTCCCTGAATTTGAAAAAGTTCCGTCACTCACGCTTTGTAAGTCATGCGATATTAAAATTGGTCGCACAATAGCAGTTATAGGCTATCAGGCCGAACACAGGAACATGGCCCTTAAAACAGGGATTATTTCCTCACATTATACCAATAGCAAAGGATTGGGGTTTATCCAGTATGACGGAACCGTTAAACCAGGTAATTCAGGAGCTCCCCTTATCGATGTGGAGTCAGGCAGAGTAATCGGTGTAGTTATGAATAAGGAAAGTGGATTTGTGAAATCCTACAAAGAATTGATGGAAATAACTGATTCGAACCTTAAAGTTTTGAAGGAGCAGGAAGGGAAATCGAATTTCTTTGATGTTGATCTGGCACAAGTTCTATACGCAAACCAAAGTCAGATAAAACATATTGCAAAGGAATTCTTTCTTAATGCTACTGTCCGCGTCGGCTTCGCACTGGAAATAGAGCATGTACTGGAGTACCTTGAAACTAAAATGGAGTTCGATCTGGATGCAGGTGGAAGTTGTGATTAATCTTCGTCACCTGAATTATCCTGACTTAATATGTGTTTGATGTCATCGTCGGCAGCTTGTAACTTCGACTTACAAATCTGTATTAACTGAGATACACGTTTGACTTTCCCTGTTAATTCATCCACATCAAGTTCTCCAGTTTCAATTAATTCCAGAATCTCTTCAATTTCGGCGATTGCTTCTGAATACTTAACTTGCTGTTTTGCCATTTTATTTTTTATTGATTATTTTACTGACTTTACTTATCGCCGATCCATCATAAAAGAGTGTTGTCAGCTCATCACCTTCTTTAAGATCACTTGCAATTTTAATAAGTTTTCCTTTGGAAGAACTAATTGAGTACCCTCTCTTCAGAACTTTTTCAGGCCTGATGTATTCGAGTGTTTTTTCAATGGATGTCAATTCTTCATGTTTGTCTTTTAGACCCACAAGCATACTACGGTGGAATCTGAGTCTGGTATTATCGAGTTGTGCAAAAGCCGATTTTATATGACTGTTGCAATCCAATCCAAGTCTGTATCTGTAGTTTGCCAAGCCATCATGTTTTCGGGATGTAAACTGCTGATTCAGAAGACTAAGCCTCTTCGATGTTGTAACCAGGTGATTACTCGCATTACTCAGTTTTTCATGAACCAGAAAAACCGTCGACTGGGAAAGCTGAAATATCTTGTCTTTTTCTTCATCAATGATTTTACCTGCCGTTTCTGAAAGATGCTCAATATATCTATCCAATAGATTATCGAACTCATGGACTGCATCGATCAGAAATGTTGCAACAGCCGTTGGTGTTTTTACCGAAGTATGCGCAACAATATCGCAGATGGTTTCGTCCCTTTCATGACCAATACCACTAACAACAGGCAATGGAAATTGAGTAATATGATAAACCAGATCATAATTATTAAAACATTCCAGATCCGATTGAGCTCCCCCTCCCCTGATCAGCACAACAACATCAAAATCTTCTTCGCGATCATAAATTCTGTCCAGGGCACTGATGATAGATTCCGCAGCCCTTTCTCCCTGTACAATTGCCTGAAAAAGCTCAGTATTGAAATAATATCCGTATGAATTTTGATGAAGTGTATCAATAAAATCCCCATATCCTGCTGCCGTTTCTGAGGAGATAACAGCAATTCGCTGAGGAACTTGCGGAAACGACAACATCCGGTTCATGTCAATCACACCCTCATTCTGAAGTTTTCTGATAATCTCACGTTTGATTCTTGCCAGATCACCAAGTGTATACGTAGGGTCAATATCCTTGATCGTCAGACTAATACCATAAACTTCATGAAATTCAGGCTGAACCCTGATAAGAACTTTTAATCCGGCTGCTAACCTGTAGCCAGTTGTAGTTTCGAAATATGGAGCAAGCATTCTGTAGGTAAACGACCAGATGGTTGCTTTGATTTTAGCGAGGGTTTGCTCCGCATCCTCTGCTTTTTCAATCAATTCAAGATAACAATGCCCTGAACTGTTCATTCGCATCTCACTGATTTCAGCAATTACCCAAACAGGTTCAATAAAGGCTTTTTGGATAGAAGCTTTTATTCTTAGATTTAATTGGCTAAGGCTTATGCTTTCAATCTTCATTGCCTTGATATTACAAAAGAGTTTTTATACTTTTTCCCTCCTGATTCAGCTACAATAAAGTAAAATCCGGATCCGTAGCCTTCCAATTCAGTAATAGCGGAATATCCACCTGGGAAAGATTTATCCCCTGAAAATACGATTTCTCCTAACTGATTGTATATACTAACTTTCACAAATGAAGTGCTAAGCTTATCAGAATAAATTTCAAATGTACCGGAATTTGGATTGGGAAAAACCTTCAGATGATCCGATGGTAACTTATCATCTGAGCTATTCAGAAGCATCAAAGCAACTTTGAAATCCGGAATTCCATACCCTGCCGAATCATTTGGACTATAGAAATGAGAAGCCGACCTTCTTACAGCCGATATAAGCTCTACATTAGTTTTTTCAGGTGCTGCTTGCCATAAACAGGCCATCATCCCTGCAATCTGAGGCGCAGAAAATGAAGTACCATATCCCTGAACGAGATCACCTGAAGCATTTACAACAATCGTTTTATATCCAACGGCAAGCAAATCAGGCTTTACCCGTTGATCGAAAGATGGCCCTCTGGAACTAAAGGCTGCAACACGACCAGATGTGTCGGTAGCACCTATTGCCAGAACATTTGGCCCGTCGGAAGGTGCAGTAAGGTATTTCCAGGATTTATTCCCAGAGTTTCCTGCACTGATTACAACAATCATCCCTTTACTGAATGCTTTTTCAGCCGCTCTGGTTACCAATGCTGTTTTCCCATCCATATCGACATATGAATAATCCAAAGCAGGATCATCAAATTCGGAATATCCCAAAGAGCTTGTGATTATATCTACACCAGCGCTATCGGCAAATTCCGCTGCGAGTACCCACAATGCTTCTTCCAAGGGAGTTTCTGATTCAACTATCTCAGATTTCAGAAGATAATATGAAGCATTTGGAGCAGTACCAATCATATCTCCCGGTAAATTAGCTGCCATTGTGCTAAGCACTGTCATCCCATGGCTTGCGGTGCTGTAAAAATCAGGACCAGAACGTGTAAAATCCATGTATCCCAACATTCTCCCATCCATCCATAAACTATCGAAGGCCGCAATGGTATTGGCATGGTAGAATCCGCCATCGATTACAGCAATACGGATATCGTCACCAAGAAAGCCTGCTGAATGGAGGGAAAGGCCTTTTAACATTGATATCTGACTATACCCCAGACCATAATCAAGGGAAATAAAGGAATCTGCAACTTCATAAAATTTATGCTTTTCAGAAGCTCCCCTGCTATTTTTAACAGCTTTTTTTCTGGGGATTTTATAGTTGAATTCTGAAACAAACGAAATATGGTCAAGAGTGTCTAGCAACAGAGTATCACTGCTTTCAATGATAACTGCGTTAAACCAGTGTGAACTACCAAGAATGGTAAGACCTAGATTGCTCAGACTGTCTAAATATAGCCGAGAAACTGGGAGGTCCTCTTCTAAAATTGCAATATTCTGTTTAAATCTGCGATCGATGGATTTGGCGCTAAGAAACGCTTCAGGCGATGTTAAGGAAAAGGAACTCCCTTTCTTATCTTTCAGTGATAACCAAAAGGTGTTGTCAGAAAGCTTTTGTGAGAATGCGCTTAACTGGAGTAGCAAAAAGAATGATATAATCAATATGAATCTCATTCAGTAAAGGGTTCAAAGAATTAAACAAACAAATAGGCAGATTGTTACTTATATTCCTCTAAATCAATATCATCAAGGTTGCCGATAGAGTCCTTGACTTTTTTCGAAAACTCCTCAATACGTTTATCCATCTCAGGATTTGGAAGCATTCTTCCATCAACATATTCAACTGTAAATTCAGGTTCACCTGCGTCAGTAAAATAGGTCCATTTTCCATCCATAGAGCCGGCTTTATATGAGCCTGTAATTGACGTACTCCCGTCAGGATTATAGCAGATGTAGTTCCCATGAAGTAAACCGACTTCATAGTTTCCTGTTAGCCTTATCTGACTGTTTTCAAAGTACTGTTCCCATTTTCCGTCCTTCAGATCATTCTTCCACTCCAGGTATTCGGAAACCTTTCCGTCTGCATAATATTTATAACTTTTTCCGTTTTTTTTACCAAGAATATAGGTTTCACTCAGAGCTTTTCTTTTATCATAACTGGAGAAATAGTTCCAGACTGAATCTTTAAGCTGATTAATATACTTCCCTTCAGAAGCCAAGTGGCCGGCCTCATAATAAAACTTCACAAATGATGTTTTGCCGGTCTCATCGAAATTCATGACTGCCTGAAGTATACCTCCCGGATAATATCTTGTCAGCTCACCAACCGGATGCCCGTCAACAAAGGTTCCGTGTGATTTTACCTTACCATTTTCATGATAGGTTTCCCAAATACCTGTTTTTTTTCCTGCTTTATCGAGCTGGTTCAAATTTTTATCCTGAGCCTTAGTAACATTGATCAGTAAAAAACTAAGGAAGCAACTTATTGTAATGATGAATTTCATTTATAGAATATTAATAAATCATGATGAATACATTTCCAAAATTACGAAATACAAGCAAGCTTTGTGCCAGACAGATAATAATAATGGGTTGAAATATGCATTTTATGGAATCTTGCAAAGATCTCCCAAGGTAATCTGTTTCTCTTTCCGTCTGATATATCGGATTTATCCTTCCACTTTCTGTTCGACTATTGGGCGACCCGATTCATGGCTCGGTTTCCCAAGTGGACTGACCTTATATCCGCTTCCTGTGCGTTATATCAAACTTTTGCCTGTGGCTTCCTTCAGATTATACGTCGCCGTAAACACCCTTGCCTTCAGCTATCAAATTCTGGTCGACCGGCTTTGTAAGGACTTGAGATTGCTCTCGCACCTTTTAGAAAAACAGCATGCTTGGCACACCAGTGTTGCGAACAAATCTGGATGGGCTGTTGAACGACTTTAATACTTTTGGTTTCCTGATTGAATCTTTATGCACACGAGATATTCGTATTTATTCGCAAGCGATTGATGGTGATGTGTTTCATTATCGCGATAAAGTGAAATCACCAATCAGAAAATCAGCAACAGGGGATACTATTACGTCATACTTTACTCTAAGCTGATTCAGAAAAAACGTTTCTCTTATGTTTCCTGCATTTGATTTATCGTTTGCTAAATTGTAAATCAAATTAGTATTGTCAAGATAAATTTTATCCACCTTCCCCAACCCCCTTATTCCTCTGGTAGAATCCCGCAGTTGTGCTATCATTCCGGCTTCTTCAATAAACAGACAATAATCAGTTATGTTATTCCGGCTGGCTGAAAGTGCAGTTGCTATACTTGTCATATTGGGCTTAAACGGCACACATTTAGTCATTGAATGATACAAATTTCTATAAAAAGGGAAATGTCAAATTTCAGGATCGTAATAAAATATCAAGCTCAATAATTTTTTTTAAAGCAAAAACCGCAGTAAAACATGTGTTTACTGCGGTTTGCCAATTTTTAATTATCGCTTTTAATCGACTTTATTTTACTTCTTCAAAGTCAACATCAGTAACTTCCTGATCGCTTTTCTTTTTCTCCTTACCGGCCGACTCATTTTCAGTTTCCGGACCCGGTTGAGCGCTCTGACCCTGACTCTGACTTGCTTTATACATTTCCTCTGACGCAGCTGACCACACTTTATTCAATTCCTCGGTTGCTTTGTCAACGGCATCCAAATCTTCTAATTTATGAGCATCCCTAAGATTTTTAGCCGCAGTTTCAATTGCTTCTTTTTTATCTGCAGGGATTTTGTCTCCAAATTCCTTCAACTGCTTTTCAGTCTGGAAGATAAGGCTGTCGGCAGCATTCATTTTGTCGACTTTTTCGCGTGCTTTTTTATCAGTCTCTTCATTATCCTTAGCTTCACGTTTCATTTTTTCGATTTCTGAATCGCTCAGGCCTGAAGATGCTTCGATGCGGATGCTGTGCTCTTTGCCAGTACCTTTATCTTTTGCATGAACGTTGAGAATTCCGTTTGCATCAATGTCGAATGAAACTTCAATTTGGGGAATACCTCTTGAAGCAGGTGGAATTCCATCAAGGTGGAATCGTCCAATAGTCTTATTGTCCCTTGCCATAGGCCGTTCACCCTGAAGAATGTGAATCTCAACTGATGGTTGATTATCGGAAGCAGTTGTAAATGATTCCGATTTTTTTGTAGGGATAGTTGTATTGGATTCGATAAGTCTTGTAAATACTCCACCCATAGTTTCGATACCAAGAGATAAAGGAGTAACGTCAAGAAGAAGAACATCTTTTACTTCTCCGGTTAACACACCACCCTGAATTGCAGCACCAACAGCAACTACCTCATCGGGATTTACACCTTTAGAGGGAGCTTTTCCAAAAAATTTCTCTACAATTGCCTGAATTGCAGGTATTCTGGTTGATCCACCAACAAGTATTACCTCGTCGATATCTGAAGCTGTCATACCGGCATCTTTAAGCGCTTTTTTGCAAGGCTCAACAGTAGATTGAATGAGGCTATCGGCAAGACTTTCGAATTTAGAACGTGTGAGAGTTTTTACCAAATGCTTTGGAATACCATCAACTGGCATGATATATGGCAAATTAATTTCGGTGCTGGAAGAACTGGAAAGTTCGATTTTTGCTTTTTCAGCAGCTTCTTTCAAACGCTGCAATGCCATTGGATCTCTTTTCAAATCAATACCTTCGTCTTTTTTGAATTCTTCTGCCAGCCAGTCGATAATGGTTTGATCAAAATCGTCCCCACCAAGGTGTGTATCACCATTTGTGGATTTTACTTCAAATACACCATCACCAAGTTCAAGAACAGAAATATCAAAAGTACCGCCACCAAGGTCAAAAACGGCCACTTTCATGTCGCGGTTACGTTTATCAAGACCGTAAGCAAGTGAAGCCGCTGTAGGCTCATTGATAATTCTCCTTACATTAAGACCAGCGATTTCACCGGCTTCTTTAGTTGCCTGACGCTGTGAATCGCTGAAATATGCAGGAACAGTAATAACTGCATCCGTAACTTCCTGACCAAGATAATCTTCAGCAGTTTTCTTCATTTTCTGAAGGATCATTGCTGAAATTTCCTGTGGGGAATATTTACGATCGTCAATTAATACTCTGGGAGTATTATTTTCGCCTTTAATTACTTTATATGGAACCCTTTTTATTTCTTTGGTCACCTTGTCAAAGGTCTCACCCATAAATCTTTTAATTGAAAAAACGGTTTTTTCAGGATTTGTAATAGCCTGTCGTTTAGCAGGATCACCGATTTTTCTTTCTCCGTTTTCAACAAATGCCACTACGGAAGGAGTGGTTCTTTTTCCTTCGGAATTTGGAATTACTACCGGCTCATTGCCTTCCATAACGGAAACGCAGGAGTTAGTTGTTCCTAAGTCGATTCCAATAATTTTACCCATTTTATTATTATTTTAAATATTGATTTCTGATTTCGTTTAATATTGTCAATACTTATGCCATTTATTAAATCCCGCAAAATCGTGACAGTTTTGCTTCATGATTAACCGGGAAACAGAGTATTCATATTTTTAAATGTGACAAAAAGTCAGAAATAAGTAAAAAACGGGCTTCTCATAGGATATAATTTAAATTTATTTAAACTTTGTATCCCTTTAAAACAAACAAAATGCCTATACATAGTTCCGTTAAGCGAGTTACCACACATGTTATTAATGAAATGAAGCTCAAGGGTGAGAAGATTGCGATGCTCACCGGTTATGATTATTCCATGGCAAGAATTCTTGACCAGGCAGGTATTGACATTATTCTGGTTGGAGATTCTGCCTCCAATGTTATGGCTGGAAACCAAACCACCGTTCCAATTACACTGAATGAAATGATTTACCATGCTTCTGGCGTAGTCAAAGCTGTTAGCAGAGCATTGGTTGTGGTTGACCTTCCATTTGGAACATATCAGGGCAACTCGATCGAAGCTCTTCATTCGTCTATTCGCATCATGAAAGAAACAGGCGCACACGCGGTGAAGCTTGAAGGGGGAAGCGAAATAAAGGAATCTGTTGAACGTATTCTAAGTGCAGGTATTCCGGTAATGGGGCATTTGGGACTTACGCCGCAATCAATACATAAATTTGGAACCTATACTGTCAGAGCCACGGAAACTGAGGAAGCAAATAAACTTATTGAGGATTCGGCAATTCTGGAAGAAGCCGGATGTTTCGCTTTGGTACTTGAGAAAATTCCTGCTTTGCTGGGAAAAAAGGTTTCCGAAGAAAGAAAAATTCCAATTATTGGCATAGGTGCAGGTCGATATGTAGATGGGCAAGTACTGGTACTTCACGATATGCTTGGGATAACTCAGGAGTTTTCACCACGTTTTCTCAGAAGGTATCATAATTTGCACGCTGAAATGCTCGGAGCCATTCAGAATTACATTACTGATGTAAGATCTCAGGATTTCCCGAATGAGAGAGAACAGTATTAATATTTTTAAAATGCTTACGTGGTTTCAGTTTAGGGAATCTTTTTCTAAAATTTAATTCTGGTAATTTAATTCTCCATAAGCAATCGCATGTTCAAATCCCCCGAAATACTTTACGAAGACAATCACCTTATTATTGTTAATAAAGGAGTTTCGGATATTGTGCAGGAAGATAAAACCGGCGATGAATCACTTGAACAGCAGATCAAAGCATTTATAAAAGAGCGGGATCAGAAGCCCGGGCAGGTTTTCCTAGGCGTGGCTCACCGAATCGATCGTCCGGTAAGCGGTGTGGTTGTATTTGCCAAAACAAGTAAAGCTCTTGCACGGATGAATGAAATGTTTCAGAGCCGTGAAATTCAAAAGAAATATTGGGCTATTGTTAAAGAAAAGCCGGCAAAAGACGAGGCATTACTTGAGAATTATATCAGTCGTAACACTCAGAAAAATAAAGCTTTCATTCATTCTAAAGAAGTAACGGATTCGAAGCTTGCAAGTCTGCATTATAAACTGATTGCATCTTCGGATAATTACCATCTACTTGAAATAGAGCTGCATACAGGCAGACATCATCAGATAAGAGCTCAATTGGCATATATCGGATGTCCGATAAAGGGGGATTTAAAATATGGATTCGCCCGATCAAATAAAAATGGTGGCATAAGCCTGCATTCAAGGAGTATACGATTTATTCATCCCGTTAGAAAAGAAGAAATTTTTGTTGAGGCAGGATTCCCGGAGAACGACTTGTATAAGGTATTTAAAGTATGATATTCAAGCTTGTAAATCCCATGAAATTGTAAGCAGCAAATTAAGCAATTTCTAAATTATTTGAGGTTTTCAAAAGGGAGAGGTAAAAGATCACGTGCATCACTTAAAACTTCTGTTATTTCATCTCCCGCCAAAATTACTTGCATGGTTTTACCGCTTCTGTTGCGGGCTTCAAGTAATACCTGCCTGCAAGCTCCGCATGGATAAGCCGGCTCACTTAAAAACTTTCCGTTAACACTTGCTGTAATTGCAATTGAAAGAATTGCTATGTCAGGATATTGTGACTTTGCATAAAAAACGGCAGTTCTTTCAGCGCACAAACCCGAAGGATAGGCAGCATTTTCCTGATTATTGCCGGTAATTATTTCACCATTTTCGAGAAGAACCGCAGCACCAACGTGGAAGCCGGAATAAGGTGCGTAAGCCTTAGAAGCTATTTCACGCGCTTTTATAATAAGTTCCTGTTCTTTTTCAGGCAATTCATTAAAGTTATCATACCTAAAAACCGTCAACTGAATATCTTTCTTAATCATTTTGCTTTATTCTCCCGCTAAATAACTAAATTATAATGACTTATCAAAATGGATCAGTCGAAATAAAATGTAATTCCTCCGCCAAAGATACCCAGCGCAAAGTCAGTAAGTGGAATATCTCATTCGATAATTAAGGTAGCATACTTTTTAAATTTAGGAATTGTTCTTTTCAACTATAGTTGTATTTTGTAACCATTGTTATGTTAAGCAACATGGTTACAAAGAAATATTTAACACTGGCAGAAGCTTCTGAGCTAATTGGAAAAAGCAAAGAAACTCTTAGGCGATGGGATCGAGAAGGAAGGCTGAATGCCATCCGAGAGCCTATTAGCAATTATCGTGTCTACAAACGAGAGCAAGTTGAAACCTTGTTTGCTGATTTTATGAGGCAAAATATAGTCGAAAATGTTTCAAATTATGCTGAACCACATAAGGATTATTCGGTAATAGAATTATTTGCTGGTGCTGGTGGTTTAGCTATTGGAATGGAAAAAGCAGGATTAAAATGTGTAGCTTTAAATGAGATTGATATTTGGGCGTGTCAAACACTTCGTAAAAATCGTCCAAACTGGAAAGTAATGGAGGGTGGTATAAAATCATTTAATTTTAAAGACTATCATAATAAAGTTGATGTGGTTACTGGTGATTTTCCTTGCCAAGCTTTAGTTATGCCGGTAAAAAACTAGGGCTTTCAGATGCGAGAGAAACTTTGTTTTATGAATTTGCAAGGGTAGTCAAGGAAGTGAACCCACTTATTTGCATAGGTGAAAACGTCCGCGGTTTAATAAGCCATGATAGCGGTAAAACTTTAAAAGGAATGATTTCAATATTAGATGAAATCGGTTATAAGGTGGTTCCAGTTAAAATTTTGAAAGTAATAAATTATAATGTTCCACAAAAGAGAGAAAGAATTCTTCTAGTTGGTGTTAGAAAAGATATTGAAGTCACATACGAATATCCTCTTTCTTACAAGAAAGTTTATAATTTGCTGGATGCTCTGAAAAAGGGAGAATTATTCGATTGTAATGTTCCAAAGTCACCTGGTGCGAAATACCCGCAAAGCAAAAAAGAAGTTTTAGACTTAGTCCCCAAAAAAGGATATTGGCGTAATCCTGAAATTCTGTAAACTCTGCTGTGGCTATATTCTTTGCCATTAATTTCGCTTTTCCATAACTCGCAAAAACTACCTTTTGCTAAAATTTGAACTAAATAACATTTTGCCTTCTTGTAATCGTTAGCATACCTTGCTAATTTTTGAAACAATGCTTCAGCTGCACTGCTGTTCATGGTATTATGCTTATTTTTTATATCAGCGAATAAAGTATCGTCAATTGCTTTTAGGAACAAAGTTAACCTAAAGGCAAAAAAGAAACGTATTTAATACTTTAAGTAAAAAACTACTTTACTAGTTCAGATTTCTTATCCTGAACCAGAGTTTAGAGAGCAATAGCCTTCCCCGAATAAAAATCCAGAATTTTAACTTTGAAGATATATTCATATTTAGCCTGTGCCAGATCAGAACGGGCTTTGGAATAGCTGTTCTTCGCAACACTAAAATCCACAGCATTAACTAGACCCACCTCATATTTCTGACGTGAGTAATTAAAAGCTTCTTGGTTAGATTTTACGGCTTCCAGTGCAGACTGGTATTTCGCAAATGCTCCAAGTGCATCGGTATGAGCCTGCTGAATTTTCTTAAATAAGGCTTGTTTCTGTTGTTCAAGAAACAATTTGGAATCTTCAAGCGAAATTTTGGCTTTGCTGATAGATGTCTGGGTCAGATATCGGTTAAAAATCGGAATACTAACTCCTAAAGTAATCTGGCTATATCGCTTATCTTTAAGCTGATCGATCATTGGATAAACAAAAGTTGAATCGTTTGGATTGAAAGAACCGTTCTGGTATTGTGAGTAATAC
The DNA here is from genome assembly GCA_038316435.1 of Bacteroidales bacterium. GTDB lineage: Bacteria > Bacteroidota > Bacteroidia > Bacteroidales > JACJXF01. The sequence continues at coordinate 48,495 of JBBQAQ010000016.1, forward strand.
ACACCACTCAGATACACTTCAGGGCTTCTTTCTCCTTGTTGTACTGAAAGATTTTTCTCTGAACTTTTAACTTTATACTCTGAGCTTCTGATTTCCGGCATATTCTGTAATGCATTTGCAAGTGCATCATTGAATGTAGCCGGTAGAAGGAAGCTCTCGACATTAAGGTTTTCAGGGTGTAAAACAGCAAAGTTTCCAATTGAATCAAGGTCGAGTAGCTGAGCAAGATCAAGAACTGATAATTGAAGTGTGTTTGCCTTAACGGTATAAATTAATTTCTCGGAGGCAGCCTGAGCCTGTATCTCGTACAATTGCCCCATTGCAATATTACCCACATCCACCATTTTTTTTGTTTTCTCAACCTGCAAAAGAGTAACTTCATATTGATTTTTCGAAACTTCCAGCAATTCCTCATCAAAAAGTACCTGTAGGTAATAGTTCATAATGAGCAATGTGATATCGTTTTTTGTTTTTTCCAGATCAGCCTGACTACTCAGAAAGGAGTATTTGCGCTGGGCAACTGTATTCAGATTCTGTAAACCATTAAACAAGGTAAGTTCGCTCCTAACTCCCAAGGAACCAAATGTCTGCTGCTGGTTTTCCCAACGGTATAGATCATAATTCAATGCGCGACCTGCGCTTATAGAATGTTCGAGTCCAACATTTAATGTGGGAGTGAAATTAAAATATGACTGAGTAAAATCCTTGGATGCAATCTCGGATTGCAATTCCTGTCTTTTAATTTGGATATTATTCTCGATGGCATAATTGATACTCTTTTCAAGGCTCCAGAATTCCTTGAGTTGAGCGTTTGAGTTTATTGAACTTACTATCGATAAGAAAACAATAAAAATTATCTTAATTCTCATTTGACTGTGATTTATCTATATTTTACTGTGTATGCATTATTTCTTTTTCCGATAAAGCCTAAATACTTTTCGCATTTTCTGATGGAGTAAATATCTGTATCAGTTCCCAAGCAGAATCGTAACTTTTAATACATTTTTTAAGTCGTTCAATTCTGGCTAGGGAAAGTGAAACACCATCGCCTCCGGGATTAATATCCTCTTCGCTATCCCAGGGAAACGATTCAACTCTGTAGTCAATTGCTTGCTTATTTCCCCCTAAATTAAGGGTAATCTGCGCAAATTCATTTTCGCCGAATCCTGGTATGGGTACACACAGATCTTTCATACTTTGAAGATTAGATTATCTTATAATGCTGTCCGGATTAAATTAACCGAAATCTATACTACTTAATGACAAGTAATACTCATTTCTCAGCGGGCAAAACCAAAAATCTACACTTTTTGCTTAATATTTTCTGTAACGATATGTCCGTCAAACAATTGTATTATTCTATGCGCTTTATCTGCATCAGATGCTGAGTGGGTTACCATGATGATGGTTGTACCTTCCTGATTGAGTTCCGAAAGCAGATTCATAACTTCTTCGCCATTTGCAGAATCGAGGTTTCCTGTGGGCTCATCTGCGAGGATCAGTAAAGGTTTTGACACTACAGCTCTGGCAATAGCTACACGTTGTTGCTGACCACCGCTTAGTTGTTGCGGAAAATGATTTTTTCTGTGAGATATTTTCATTCGGTCCAGAACTTCTGAAACCCTTTTTTTACGGTCGGATGAGGATACCCGTTGATATAGAAGCGGGAGTTCAACATTTTCAAAAACATTTAGTTCGTCAATAAGATTAAAACTTTGGAATACAAAACCAATATTTGATTTACGCAGATTTGTCCTTCCACGCTCCGAATAGCCTGAAATTTCAGTGTTATTGAAATAAAACTGTCCGCCTGAGGGATTGTCAAGAAGTCCAAGGATGTTCAACAAAGTTGATTTTCCGCATCCGGATGGTCCCATAATGGCGACAAACTCCCCTGTGGCGATTTCCAGACTAACCTTGTTGAGAGCGGTAGTTTCAACATCATCGGTTTTAAAAATCTTGCTAAGTTCAACTGTTTTTATCATGGTAATAGAGTTTAATATTCTTTAAAATCTTTTTACACAAGTAATTACTTTTCCTTAAGAATGAGTTTATCAACATTTCCAAAGCTATCATAACTACTAACAATTACTTTCTCCCCTGCTGCCAATCCATCAAGAACTTCATAGTACCTGGGGTTTTGGCGACCGATGGAGATATTTCTTTTTACTGCAAAGTCACCTGATGGGTCAACAACGTATACCCATTGCCCACCGGTACTTTGATAAAAGCCTCCTTTTGAAAGAAGGTTAGCCGGCTGCGATTCGCCAAGTTCAAGTTTAATTCTGGAAGTCTGGCCAATCCTTATCTGAGCGGGAACAGTGTCAGTAAAGAGCATATCAACTGCAAATCTGCCATTCTGAACTTCAGGGTATACTTTTACAAGTTTAGCGGGATAGGGTCTGCCTGCAAAGTCGCATGCGGCAATAAGTCCTCTGTCGATCCGTGCAATATAATGCTCATCAATTTCTACTCTAAGTTTGTATGAATCAAGAATATTCATAGTTCCAACGCGCGTTCCATAGTTAACAACTTCGCCGATTTCAGGGTTCAAAGTTGCTAATTCGCCGTCTACCGGAGCTTTTATATTGAGGTTATCGAGTCGTTTACGGGTAAGATCCATGTTAATGGTCATTCTTATAACAGATTCCTCGAGGGTACTAACCTGAACACCACGGTACAATGAGTCGTTACGATGGTTTTCAACATATAAGGCAAGAAGTTTTTCTGAAGTCATGAAATCTTCTTTGGATTGCTGGAATTCCTCCTCTGAGATATGATTTTCCTTAATAAGAATCTGATTCTTATTATATGCCCGGCGTTCCTTGTTTACAAGTTTAGTGAGTTCAAGAATTTGAATATTTGAACTGAGCATTTGCTGATCCATCATCAGTCGCGCTGTTCTGAGTTCACTAACTGCTCTAGCAACAGCAGCTTCATTATTTGAAATTTCGAGAATAAGGTTATTATTTGACATGCGTATAATAGCATCGCCTTTTTTAAGCATGCTTCCTTCTTCTTTTAATTTTTCTTCCACTCTACCTCCTTCAACAGCATCAAGAAAAATTGTTTGAATAGGTTCCACAACTCCTTGAACGGCAATGTAATCCTGAAAAATATTCTTTTTTACTTCTTCAATAGTTATTTTTCCGATTTCCACGTTCAATTTTGAAGATTTATCACCGAAAAAAATATTGAAAGCAATAAAAACAAGGGCAAGTGAACCCAGCAAAATCCATATAACTTTCTTACTAAGGCCTTTTTTCTTTTCAATTTTTTTATCCATACCGTTCATGAGCGCACTATTTTTGTCTTATAATTTTACACAGATTATGCCAAAAGCCATATATTACTGAATTCTTGAATATTAACCTAATAATTCCGGATTGTTCATCCCATTAAAGTGTTCGGTTATGTAACATTAATCGTACGGATTCGAACATTCAAAAAAAACTTGTAATATTGAATAATCGTTTTAAACTTAATTCAAAATAGGTAAAATGAATCAGAAATCAGGAAAAATACTTGTTGTTGACGATAATGAAGATATCCTGTTCGCTCTCCGTCTCCTTTTAAAAACAAGCACGGAGCGGGTCGAAACCATCAGCAATCCTGAAAAGATACCGAGTCTGATGGCAGAAGAAGACTGGGATGTCTTTCTTCTTGATATGAACTTCACCAAAGACGCCATCAGCGGTCAAGAAGGTTTCCAATGGCTTCAAAAGATACTGTCTATTGACCCACTAGCGGTAGTTGTATTTATTACAGCATACGGAGATGCCGAAAAAGCTGTAAAAGCTATAAAAGAAGGTGCTACTGATTTTGTGTTAAAGCCATGGCAAAACGAAAAGATAGTTGCAACAATTAATTCGGCACTAAAGCTACGCCGTTCAAAAATTGAAGCTGAAGGACTGAGGCAAAAACAACGACAGATTAGCGCTGTACTTGATCAGCCTTTTACTGATTTTATTGGAAACTCTGAAGAAATGAACAAGGTTTTCAATACCATTAAAAAAGTAGCAGCTACGGATGCTAATATTCTGATTCTAGGAGAAAACGGAACTGGTAAAGAACTTGTTGCCAGGGCTTTATACAGAAATTCTCACAGGCGGGATGAGGTCTTTATTAGTGTGGATCTGGGCTCCATCGCCGAAACCCTTTTTGAGTCAGAATTATTCGGGCATGAAAAAGGTGCTTTCACCGATGCAAGACAGATGAAGCAGGGACGTTTTGAAATTGCTTCAGGAGGGACATTATTTCTGGATGAAATCGGGAATCTTACTCCCCAGATGCAGACAAAACTACTTACCATCATTGAGCGGCGCGAAGTTACCCGTGTGGGTGCTAATAAACCAATCCCGATTGATGTAAGACTTATATGCGCTACAAATAATGACATCCACAAAGACGTTGACGAAGGCAGGTTCAGGCAAGATCTTTTGTATCGCATAAATACAGTGGAAATTCACCTACCACCCTTGCGCGACAGAACCGGAGACCAGTTGCTGTTGGCTGAACATTTCATTAAGATTTACTCGAAAAAATATAAGAAAAACGTACGCGGACTACTTTCTTCTTCACTCAAAAAGTTACAACAGTACCACTGGCCGGGGAATGTAAGGGAATTACAACATGCCATTGAAAGAGCTGTGATTATGTCGGATGGAGATATGCTTACTCCGGAAGATTTTATCCTTAACAGTAATTCAAAGAAAGCCGGTGAGTTTGAACTCAATACATATAATCTGGATGATATTGAAAAAACGATCATACAGAAAGTACTGAAGCAGTATCAGGGTAATATTTCACAAGCCTCTCAGGATCTGGGCCTCACGAGGACTTCACTTTACCGAAGAATGGAAAAACATGGTTTATAAAAATTTCAGATTCAATCTTATTTTAAGGATATCGCTTTTTGCTTTATCTGTATTTCTTTTTTTCTTTTTTTTAGAAAGGGAGACCCATATCACACCGGTATTGCTGCTACTGATTATTGCACTTCAGTTCTATTCGCTTTATAGGTATGTCGACAAGACAAATCGTGATCTGGCAAGCTTTCTGGAATCAATTCGCTTTTCGGAGTTTACAAGATCATTTCAGATTGAAGGCATGGGATCATCATTTAATGAGCTGAATAAGGCATTTAATGATGTTATTAACGATTTCCAGAAGGTAAGATCCGAGAAGGAAGAGCATTTTCATTATCTGCAAAGTATTGTCCAGAATATTGATGTGAGCATTATTGCATATCAGCATGATGGGAACATTGAGATGATCAATAAATCGGCCAAAAAGTTGTTTCAGCTTGGGTCGGTAAAGAATATCACAGCACTTGCTCCTCTTAGTGAAGCTCTGGTTCAAACTTTGCTTGATATAAAGCCCGGCGAGAACAAACTTGTAAAAGTACAGGATGAGGACGATTTGCTTCAACTGGCAATTAATGCCACCGAGTTTAAAATTAAAAATAAGGTAATTATTCTGGCTACTATTAAAAATATCCAGAATGTATTAGAAGAACAGGAAACTGAGGCATGGCAAAAGCTAATTCGTGTTCTAACACACGAGATTATGAATTCCATCACCCCTATTGCGAGCCTTTCTTCAACCCTTGAAACAATGATGAAGGATTTCAATAAAACCAGGGAAGAAAATGAAGGAATGGATATGGAGACAGTAAACGAGATTCAACTGGCACTTGAGACTATTAACAAGCGTAGCAATGGACTATTACATTTTGTAAATACCTACCGAAATCTCACCCGTATTCCGAAGCCAAATTTCAAGATTACCAGAGTTTCTGAGTTGTTTATTACTATTGGGAGATTAATGGAAGAAGAACTTAGTGAACATCATATAAATCTTACCACCAGTCTTGAACCGGGATCACTTGAAATTTCAATGGATGAACAGCTTATTGAACAAGTACTGATCAACCTCATCAAGAATTCCTCGCATGCCCTGGAAGGTAGAAACGAACCGAAAATTGAGTTGCGAGCGTATCTTAATAAAAGAGGAAGGCCTACAATTCAGGTTTACGACAATGGTGTTGGGATTCTTAAAGAAGTTTTGGATAAGATTTTTATCCCGTTTTTCACAACAAAACCTTCAGGTTCGGGGATTGGGCTTAGCTTATCCAGACAGATTCTGAAATTACATGGAGGAACAATCACTGCCCAATCTGACCCGGATGTAGAAACCACATTTACTATGACTTTTTAGTACCGTTGAGCAATTATTAATATCAAATCAGCCAAGAATCAGATAAATCATTTCTCGACTAGTACACAATTATTCAGCAAAACATCGAGAAGCATGCCGGAGCATTCTCCGCGCACAGTGATTTGTTCGCCAATGGCATTCTTAATAATATTTTTATCATCTTTCCCGCTAAAAGTGCAGATTACACCTGAAAACTGATCGTCAGGCCTAAGTGTGATATTTAAAGTACTATCGATTGAACCGTACTCAACCTGAGCAACATTTCCAGTAATCTCAATGATGTGTCCTGAGTATTTGGCTGTTGCAGCGGCTTCATCCTTTTCAAATGCTGAATAAAGCTCACCAGAATTAAGAACATATTCAGCCTTTACATTTTTGAGATCTGCAGGTTTGCGCATAAATTGGTAAAAACCCCAGGAAACACCTGTCACAATTGCAACCAATATAATTATTGCGAATATGCGGAAATGCTTCGATTTTGTGAATGCAGGACAGTTCATTTGTATTAAATTTTTAATGTTCTGATAATCAGGTTAATCTAATTCTATTTAATAGGATTTGGATATTTTATATTAACTGTGACCTGCATTTCGTTTGCAATTTTTTCTCTTACAAGGTTGGGGATAATAATACCGTAATCTTCAGGTTTAACCTGAAATGTAGATTTTGCAATCAGTCCATCAGAAGTCACCTCAATAGTTCCGGAAACTGCAATTGTTTTGACTACTCCGTGCATATCCATTTTACCTTCTGCCTTTACATTATAAATTCCTGGTTTTGATAATGTTACGAAGGAAATGTCTGCAATTTTTCCTTTAAAAGTTGTTTTGCCATATTTTTCAGTTTCCATGTAATTCTCATTAAAATGTTCCTGCATTAAAGCTCTTTCAAAAATGAAAGATTTATTGTTAATGAGGAAAACCACATCACCGGTTGTAATATCTATGATACTGGCAACCTGATTGTTATCTGCTTTAATATCTTCCATGGGTGTGTGAGAATAGAATCCTACAAAACCATTCTTTGTAGTGTAACGTTGAGCATTCAAACTAATACTTAGAATCAGTAATGCTGAAATTAACAATATGTTTTTCATGTTTTTGGATTGAAATCGATGATTTATTTTGTAATTTATTATAAACATGAAACACTTTTTTCAAGCAAAGGTTCACTTCTCTTCATTAACTGCCTTTTTAAATGAGAACACTCTGGAAATGTTAAAGCCAAAATGAATATCGCCTTTTCCCCATCTCCCAGTTGTTTCGGTAATAAATCCCTTTTCAATCATGGCAAGTGAATTGGTGAACATTAGCTGAAAAACATGACCGCCTGTTTCAAGGTCGATACCAATTGATAATGGATCGTATGTTTGTGAACTGGGATAATTATTAATTGGATTTAACACATAAAAATACTCAGCATTTAAGCTCAGGCGTTTGGTAAGTTTTGCTCTGCCACCCATGCCAATAGCGTAGGTATCATTTGGATCCATTTCGGTGAGCACAAGATTTCTATGCACAACAGTTGGGCTTAATTGCATTGATAACCGAGGGCCGAATTTTCTTGCAACCAGCATCTGATAGGTATATGACATTCTTGACGAGAAATAATTGGTTCTTTCAGGGTCTGAAAACTTAACAGCCATCAAAGCCATAGAACCGTATAGTGACAGTGAAACTGGCATGTTTCTGGCACCACTAGATTGCCGAAGCAGACTCACTTTCGAAAACCCATCAAAGGTTTTTTCATAAGTACCTCTTCCAACGCCAAACATTAGCCAGTCTGTAAGTCCATATTCTAAACTAAAATGCACATTCGATTGATCCAGTCCCCAAAGTTCGTAAGCTCCGGAATTGATACGCCCAAAGCGGTGCGAAATGCGGAAATCCAATTGTTTTTCGCGCATTCTTTCGATTGATTGACCATTTAATACACGGGTGGATTTAAATGTTGCAGTTGTATAACTAATCTCAGGCTCTGCACCATCTTCAAGCATATTCAGAAGATCATCCTGGGCAAATGCATAACTGTTTACTGAAAACAGAATGGCAAGAATAAAAAAATTTGCTTTGTTCATTATACTTAAACTTTATATATTTTCGAAAATCGTTTTTGTTTTGGCTTTATTTAGGGTGCTGTCGGCTTAACATTCCGGGAAAACTAATTTTCCAAAGCTCCGGCATCCACCCAAATCTGAAACTGCTGAATTAGGCAATCTTTAAGTTTAGCAGAATTTTTTGGCATAGGCTTATCGCCTATATGCTTTATTGCGCTAAGACAAGCTTGTTTATTATTTAAAACATTTTGATAGCCTTCAAGGCTGGTGCCTCCGCCTTTGCTATCTGCGCTAACTGCAGAATGACAACTCAGGCAGTTATTATCCAGTAAAGGGAAAATACTTGAAGAATATGTGACATTTGTGGTATCACAGTTTCCCAGATACTCTCCAGGGTACAAGCTTTCTTCACTATCATAATAACAGGAAACACTTAACAGAGTGAGAGAAACAAAGATTGAAAAAAGATACTTCATGGGATTAGTTTTAAATCAGAATACGTCCAAAATTACAGGAATGATTAAAATGAAAGTTTTCATGGGCAGGTTTCTTTAGCACCCTGTTCGATCCAAAGTTTGATTTTTGTTCTGTTTTGCAGTGAAACAGGTCTATCGGGAGGCATCATTTCAGAGGACCATGTGTTGGTCATTGCTTTATATAACTTGCTTTTACCTGCATCCCCTGGGACAATATTCTGAATTATTCCAGCATAAGTAGTAAGATCAATATCATCCCCAAAATGACAATCTCCGCAACTGTTCAGAAAAACAGGCAGAATGTCGGCTTCGAAGCAAATTTCGGGCAGAGCCTGAATATCGTCTTCATGCCGACAGGAAGAAACTCCCACGATAAGAAACCCAGATAAAACAATTATAATCAGACCTGATACGAAAAAACTTTGCAAGTTCATAGCATGTGTTTTATGAGACAAGATAGTTGTTATTAAAAGTATTAACAGTTTTTTCTTTACTTTTGTTTTCCAACTTATAATGAAATTCTTTATGAAATTAACCACTGTACTTTGCCTGACAGGGCTTTTAATAACTGCAACTGTATTTTCACAATCAGGGCAGAATGAAGTTATAAATCTCGCCAAATCGATAAAAACAGAAAGCTTTTTTAGTCATTTAAGCACGATTTCTTCAGATGCTTTTGAAGGAAGAGAAACAGGAAGTAAAGGGTATGCTCTTGCAGCAGATTATATTGTTAAGGAAATTGAAAAAATAGGTTTAAAACCCGGTGGTGTTGATGGCACATTCTTTCAACCAATTAACTTTGAGAGCAGGACAATGAATAAGGAGTCTGTAACTATTTCTTTTTCAGACGGGAGCAAAAATTTAGACGGCGAATACGGCAAAAACATTACTGTTTTACCAAATATTAAATCCTCAAACGTCAATCGGAACGAAGAATTGGTGTTTGTTGGTTATGGATTGGAAATTCCTGAACTAGGGATTAATGATTTTCAAGGAATTGATGTAAAAGGTAAAACAGTAGTTATTTCTATTGGACTTCCCGAAAATATTGATAAACAGAAATACAGGAAATATGTGAATCCTCTGGAGAGAATAAAAATCCTGGAGAAAAAAGGAGTTAGCGGACTCATCTTCTATACCAATCTGGGAATATTTCAAAATCTGATTTTTAGTCAGTTGAACAAATTTTTTCAAACACCATGGTTTGATTATCAGGATGCTGACCTCAACAATCCAATGCTTGGTTATGGGTCGAATCTCCTCTTGTATTCGAAAAAAGATTTTATCAAAGACATTTTCAAATTTAACGAGATAAGTTTTAAGGAAACTACCAAAGCAATGGATAAAGGGCTTTTTAAGCCGTTTGTATTTAAATCCAGCCTTCAGGTAAAATATACAGCTACCACCAAAAATGTTTCCTGTAAAAATATAGCCGCCATACTTCCTGGTTCTGATCCAACTTTAAGTTCGGAGTATCTGATTATTGAAGCTCACCTTGATCATATGGGTATAGGAAAAGCGATTAAAAAGGACTCCATTTATAATGGTGCATGGGACAATGCATCCGGTTCTGCAACACTTTTGTCGGTTGCTGAAACTTACAAGCAGATGCCCGAAGCTCCAAAACGTTCTATAATGTTTCTATGGGTTACCGCAGAAGAAAAAGGTTTACTTGGTTCGAATTACTTTGCAAAGAAACCTACAGTGCCTGCCAGCAAGATCGTTGCAGATATGAGTCTGGATATGGCAGGAGGTATTTTCGAGGCAAAAGATATTCTTCCCATGGGATATAAAATGTCGAATTTATCGCAAGCTGTCGATTTTGCAGCCGATAATCTGAATCTTAAGAAAGACACAACAAACTCTATGGAAAACGAGTATTTCGAGAGAAGCGATCATTTTTCATTTATCAGTGCAGGGATACCTTCATTATTGCTTTTTGGAGGGATGGATGCTGTTGATCCAAAAATAAAGGGATTAAAAACTTATGAAAAATGGGAGAAGAAAGTCTACCACTCCCCTTTCGATGACATGAATCAGAATTTCAGTAAAGAAGCGTTTTTGCAAGGGATTCAGGTGAATTTTCTGATTTCATGGTTTATTGCAAATGAAATGGATGAGGTGAAGTGGAAAAAGGAAAGCATGCAATATAAAAAATACATCGCTAAATAGTTGATATTCAAGACGTATTCTTAATGCATTAAGCTTATCATCTGATACTTGTCGGATTCCTATTATTTTGATGGGATCACGTAATGAAAGATAGCTAAAAAATGCAAAAGGCTGCCGGCAACTACAAATAGGTGCCATACCAGGTGGTGGTATAGAAACTGGAGTTTTGCATAAAAGATAATTCCGATGGTATAGCACAATCCTCCCCCGAGAATTAAAAGACCTCCTGCCAATGGCATGGAATTAAAAATAGGGACAATTGCAATTACCATTAGCCATCCCATAGCAACATATAAAGCCAGAAAAATATAATTCACTCTGCTGTCTGATTTCGCAACGCGGGTGAAGGTCAGAACAATGCCAGCAATCGCCATTCCCCATTCGAGTCCGAAAATTACCCAGCCAAAAGCTCCGTGAAGAATTACTAAGGAAAGAGGTGTGTAGGTTCCTGCTATCAGCAAAAAAATTGATATCTTATCAAAAACAAAAAACAGCTCTTTGGCTTTGCCTTCCTTCAATGCGTGAGCCATTCCGGAAGAGAAATACAATAAAATTAAGGTAGCGCCGTAAATTGAGGTGGTTACGATGTGCCAGGCATTGCCGCGAAGTGCTGAAAACACAATCATCAACACCAGACCCGCTGTTGAAAGTAAGGCTCCGCCTAGGTGAGAGATTGCATTGGCAACTTCTTCCGACTTCCTGTATAAGCGTTGTTCAGCCATATTTCAATTTTTTGGGTTTAGCTTCAAAGATATGCTATCGATGTGAAATTTGAGGGATGCTGGCGGGTATTTTTAAACGCAGAATACTGCAAGGGAACAAAGGAATGCGTAGAATTTGATTTGCTTATTAAACGGCTTCTGTGTTTAATATGCTTCAAATAATAAGCAAGACTTATCGCCAATGCATCGTATATGTAAAGAAAGTTAATGGTGTAAGAAATTGTTTCAGGTATTTTGAACTAATTGCTTTTAAAATTGCTTTATACAGGGCAGTTATGTTTTTGGCAAGGTATTGCAGGCTTTTTTCCATTTTGGAAATTCAAATTTTGATGACCTTATATATGGATTAATTTTAAATGTTAATAAAAAGATATCAATATCAATTTAAAACAAGCACCCCATTATTTGAACATATTTTTAAATAAAACGACCCTAATTCTGACAATTTGCAATCAGATTGAGGGGATTTTGATCAAAATATCTAAGTTTTTTTGTACATTTGCAGCCTTAAAAAAGAAATAATTAAAACGGGTAACTGATAATTCAAAATTTAAAAAATTGGCAGGCACAACATTATTCGACAAAATCTGGGATTCGCACGTAATTGAAGTGATAGCTGGCGGACCAAGTATTTTATACATTGACAAGCACCTGATTCATGAGGTAACAAGTCCGCAGGCATTTGCAGGAATTGAAAACAGAAAACTGAGCGTTTTTCGCCCACAGAATACAGTTGCAACTCCTGATCACAATGTTCCCACGGTTGATCAGCATTTACCAATTAAAGATCAGCTTTCGGCATTTCAGGTCGCAAAACTGACTGAAAACTGCAACCGCCATGGCATTACGCTTTATGGTCTTAATCATCCTTATCAGGGAATTGTGCATGTAATTGGACCAGAGCTTGGCATTACACAGCCCGGAATGACCATTGTATGCGGTGACAGTCACACTTCCACTCACGGAGCCTTTGGCAGTGTTGCTTTTGGGATAGGTACATCTGAAGTTGAGATGGTACTTGCTTCACAATGCATCATGCAGCCGAAACCCAAGAAGATGAGAATAAACGTTGAAGGGAAAACCGGAAAAGGGGTTACTGCGAAAGATATCATTCTTTATATTATTGCTAAAATCACTGCCAGCGGTGGCACAGGCTACTTTATTGAATATGCCGGATCGGCTATCAGAAGTCTGTCGATGGAAGGCAGAATGACCATTTGCAATATGAGCATTGAAAGTGGCGCCAGAGGTGGACTTATTGCCCCTGATGAAACTACTTTTGCATATATCAAAGGACGTAAATTTGCACCAAAAGGAACCGAATTCGATAAAGCTGTTGAGAAATGGAAAACTCTGAAAACGGATGCAGACGCAGTATTCGACGTTGAACTAACCTATGATGCGGCAGATATCGAACCCATGATCACATACGGCACCAATCCCGGTATGGGAGCTAAAATAAGCTCAAGAATACCATCAGCAAAGGATATTGAAGCCGGAAATCTGGTTACTTTCAATAAAGCGCTTGATTACATGGGATTTAAACAGGATGAGCCAATTATCGGAAAAACTGTTGATTATGTTTTCGTGGGAAGTTGTACAAACGGTCGGATCGAAGATTTGCGTGAAGTGGCAGAGTTTGTTAAAGGCAGAAAAAAAGCTGATAACATCACAGCATGGATTGTTCCGGGTTCAAAACAAGTGGAACAACAGGCAATTGCTGAAGGTTTAACTACTGTGCTTGAAGCAGCAGGTTTTAAGCTTCGCCAACCCGGATGCTCTGCGTGTCTTGCTATGAATGACGATAAAATACCCGCAGGAAAACTTGCTGTGGCAACCTCAAACCGGAATTTCGAAGGCCGTCAGGGTCCGGGCTCACGTTCAATGCTGGCAAGTCCGCTAACCGCAGCTGCAGTAGCTATTGCCGGTAAAATCGTTGATCCAAGAACAATGCTGAAGTAAGCTGGAATTTAGATTTGTCATTACTAAATTCCGCAAATCAAAATCTTAAAAATTAAACAGATGTCAATCGAAAAATTTATAACCCTCAGTTCCTCTGCAGTTCCTATGCCTATTGAGAATGTGGATACAGACCAAATCATTCCAGCACGTTTTCTGAAAGCCACTACTCGTGATGGTTTTGGAGAGAACCTTTTCAGAGACTGGAGATATGACGGGCAAAATAATCCAAAGACTGAATTTGTGTTGAACCAGAAAAAGTACTCAGGACAAATACTTGTCGGAGGAAAAAATTTTGGTAGCGGTTCAAGCCGTGAGCACGCTGCATGGGCAATTCATGATTATGGATTTAAAGTAGTTGTTTCGAGTTTCTTTGCTGATATCTTCAAGGGAAACGCATTAAACAACGGTCTTTTGCCAGTACAGATTTCTGAAGGATTTCTTGTAAAAATATTCAAAGCTATTGAAAAAGATCCGTCAGCAAAACTCAATATTAACCTGATTAATCAGGAAATTACCATAGAAGCAAGCGGGGAAAAAGAGCATTTCGACATCAATCCCTATAAAAAAGAATGCCTTTTAAACGGATATGAAGATATCGACTATCTGGTAAGCAGGAAAGATAAGATTGAGGCTTTTGAGGGAAGAAATTGACGATTTGTTAATTGGATGATTGAATGATTTGGGCTTGCATTGTAGAGAGTCAAAATTAAAATGAAATGACCATGAAAATTACGATAATGGATACCACACTTCGTGACGGGGAACAGACCTCGGGAGTGTCGTTTACGGGAACGGAAAAGCTTACCATGGCTAAGCTATTACTTGAAGATCTCAAGGTCGACCGCATTGAGATTGCTTCTGCACGAGTTTCAGATGGAGAATATGAAGGAGCAAAAATGATTTTCAGCTGGGCCATAGAACATGGGTACATTGAGAAAGTTGAAGTTCTGGGCTTTGTTGATGGAGATATTTCCTTAAAGTGGATTCAAAATGCCGGAGGAAAAGTGATCAATCTTCTTACAAAAGGTTCGCTTAAACACTGCCAGCTGCAATTACGCAAAACACCCGAACAACATATTGAAGATATTAAGGGCGTTCTGATGACTGCTAAAAATATGGGTATTCGCGTGAATATTTACTTTGAGGACTGGTCGAATGGAATGCGCTCATCCCCTGAATATATGTACCAAATGCTGGATGGATTGCAGCATGAAAATATTGATCGATTCATGCTTCCTGATACTTTGGGGATTCTGAACCATGAAGAAACCTATAATTTCTGCCTCGACATGAAAACCCGTTACCCTAAGCTTAGTTTCGACTTTCATGCCCACAACGATTACGATCTTGCAACAGCAAACGCATATTCGGCAATCAGAGCAGGGATTTCGGGCATTCATACTACAATTAACGGATTAGGTGAAAGAGCAGGAAATGTGCCTCTTTCAAGTGTAATCGGAATTGTTAAAGACCATTTTAAATATGAGATGTCGGTGCAGGAGGATAAACTTTATTTGATTTCGAAGTTTGTTGAATCCTTTTCCGGTGTTAGAATTCCTGAGAACAAACCTTTAATTGGAGAAAACGTTTTTACCCAAACGAGCGGAATTCATGCTGATGGTGATCAGAAAGACAATTTATATTTCAACGATCTTCTCCCAGAACGTTTTGGAAGAAAACGGCAATATGCTTTGGGGAAAATGTCGGGAAAAGCTAGTGTTATCAAGAATCTTGAAGAACTTGGCATAGAACTGAGTAAGGAAGAAATGAAAATGGTTACTGACAGGATTATTGAACTCGGAGATAAGAAAGAAACCGTTTCAAAAGAAGACCTTCCCTATATTATTTCTGATGTTCTGAAAAGTGAAAAAGTTATTCAAACAATAAAACTCAAGAACTATTCTCTGGCTGTTGCCAAGGGTTTGCGGTCGATGGCAACTCTCAGCATAGAGATTAATTGCGAAAGCTACGAGGAAACAGCCTCAGGTGACGGACAATATGATGCATTCATGAAAGCTCTCTGGAAAATATACGATAAGCTGGAAAAAAAACGCCCAGTATTGTCTGATTACGTAGTTTCGATTCCCCCGGGAGGAAAAACCGATGCCTTAGTAGAATGTATGATAACCTGGGATTACAACGGCAGGATCATCAAAACGCGTGGACTTGACTCCGACCAGACGGTGGCTGCAATTAAGGGAACATTGAAGATGTTGAATATTATTGAGAATGAACAATAGACAATAGACGATAGACGATAGACGATGGACGATAAATCTTAGATAATGTTTGAATGACCATGATCAATGGTCCATTGTCTATGGTCTAAATAACACACATAATAATAAAAAAATGGAATTTAAAATTGCAGTTCTTCCCGGTGATGGTATTGGGCCTGAAATTATTGAACAGGCAATAAAAGTACTTGTATCGATTGGTAAAAAATACAATCATACCTTTCATTTTACAAAAGCACTGGTTGGAGCCTGCGCCATCGACGCTGTTGGGAATCCCTTTCCTGATGAGACTTTTGATCTATGCATGAAATCAGACGCTGTACTTTTTGGGGCTATCGGCGATCCGAAATACGATAACGATCCGAAAGCAAAAGTGAGGCCTGAACAAGGTTTGCTGGCAATGAGAAAAAAGCTTGGATTGTATGCAAATATCCGTCCGGTTACAACTTTCAAATCACTTATTCATAAGTCGCCTCTGCGTTCTGATTTGGTAGAGGGAGCAGATTTCGTTGTAATCCGTGAGTTAACCGGTGGTATCTATTTTGGTGAAAGAGGGAGATCCGAAGATCTCACCAAAGCTTTTGACACCTGCACCTACACAAAAGAAGAAATAATACGCATCACAAAACTCGGTTTTGAATACGCAGCCAAACGAAACAAAAGGCTTACTGTTGTTGACAAAGCCAATGTTTTAGCGACATCCCGTTTGTGGAGAGAAACAGTTCAGGAAATGGAACCTTCTTACAAAGATATTGCTGTTGATTATATGTTTGTTGATAATGCCGCCATGCAGATTATTCAATGGCCCAAAAAGTTTGATGTTATGGTAACGGAGAACATGTTTGGAGATATACTTTCAGATGAGGCTAGTGTTATTACTGGATCGCTTGGATTACTTCCATCTGCTTCCGTTGGGATTCATACCAGCGTTTTTGAGCCCATCCACGGTTCCTATCCACAGGCAGCAGGGAAAGATATAGCAAATCCTATTGCTACTATTCTTTCAGCAGCTATGATGCTCGAATTATCACTTGATCTGCAGAAGGAAGCGAAAGCTATTAGGGATGCTGTGGATAAGTCGATGGTCGCCGGGGTTGTAACCGTTGATATTGCAGAAGGCAAGTCATTCAAGACTTCTGAGGTTGGGAGTTGGATTGCGGAGAACGTTTGATACTGAGGGTGGTATAGAGGTTGAGTGAGGTTGAGGTTGAGGTTGACTCTTGCCAGCGCGACTACTCTGAGCGTCACTCAGCGCCGCCTAGGCGTGTGTGAACCCCGGACGGTGCCCGGGGTTAGGGTATATAGCCCTTTCAGGGCGTTTTGGAATTCTTTTTTTTTGAGGAATACGCGCCTGGTTTTTCAAAGAATACTTGTAGAGGGGTTACTGTTTTTCGATCATGTTGAAATCGATTCCAGTGAGTTTTGAAAAATCGTTACCTGAATCGCGGATATCTTCGTCATCATCAGTGTATATCCAGTTAACTGTGAGCTTACAGCCTTTATTTGTTATTAACTTGAGATCTTTTAGTGCTGTAATTATAATTTTTGCTGCTGATGAATTAAAATAGCTAAGCTCCACATTAATTGTAAGATCTTTAGGATCGAGATAAAATTCCTCAATCCATTTCATCACCGGGATATAAAATGAAACAGTGTCTTCCAGAAAGGATGTTCCACTGATATTGAAAATCCCTTTCTCAGCATCCATCAGAACTGCCGGAGAATTGTTTGTCTTTTCAAAGACTAAGGTTTTTTGCATGGCATAAGGATTAATTTACGTCAAAGCTAAGTCAAAACTTATTTAAAATGAACTATTTGGTCAATTAATGAAAACCAATAGCAAATCCGAATCTTACCGGGCTAATGGCATAATTCCGGTCTGTATTCTTGTAGATCCAATCTGGCTTGATAAGCCCCGCCATTTTTTCTTCAATTTTAGGACTTGAAAAATCTGAATAAAAAGTAAATCGAAGCATATCTTTTCCAAGTTTATCTCTGACAATAAAATTGATACCTGTTTGGAAGCTAATACCGGCTGTGGTTTGAACATAGGTTTTCTGAGATTTATCAAATGCTCCCTCTGGAAAGTAAACTTTACATGAATAGGTTCCGGGAGCAATGCCTCCCCAGAATTGAATTTTCCCAACAGGAATTTTATAACGAACGGATGCTCTTATTGAAATAACTTCTGAAACGCGCTTCATATCTGTTGTGAAAACATCGGTAAAAGAACTTGAATCTGGTGTCTGCGTGGTGACCCATTCACCCGTTGCTCTCTGCCCTGAATATGCAACCGGAATTGTAGTCTTATAAAAATCGGCAAGTAATCCTACTTCAAAATGCTTTTTGCTTTTTTTCATGATACCGAACCCTGCAAACCAGCCGGAGGCTTTAACGCTGCTCCCCTTAATTACCATATTAACCGGGAACTCAGGAATCACTGGCACTTTATACCAGGTTGGGTTTTGAAATCCCCCGGTAAGAAAAATGTAAGAATTCTTCTTTTTCTCTTTTACAGGGACTTTTATTGTGACCCCAGAAACAACCGAGGTGTCATATTGCGCAAGCATATCTCCAGCATAAAAAGAAATTATAAGTATCAGTGAAAATGAGTATAAGATTTTATTCATAATAATTCTAATTAAGAAGGGACTTCTAGTAAAATACAATTCGAACTTAAATTCCAATATTATTAATTTAATTTTTCATTAAGAGCTACAGGAGGTAATATATGAGATTAATAGCAAAAAAAATATATTTTATCAAAATTCTATCTAAATTAGTCAACAAAAATTTTTTTTTGCTGAAAAGCTAAAAATCGGATCTTTAATGATTCTTAAATAGGTTCCTTTTACATTAATGAATCAATGATCATGGAAAAACACATTGCGGATAGCCTTAATATTCTGTATGTTGATGATATTGAAACCAATCTGATCTTATTTGAAGCCACATTTAATAATGACTTTAATGTTTCATTAGCAAACTCAGGAAAGGAGGCATTAGAATTGCTTCGACAGAAGAACTTTTCTGTATTGATTTCCGATCAGAGTATGCCGGGAATGACAGGTACAGAACTCATGGAAATTGTAAAGAATGAGTTTCCTGATATCATGAGGTTTATTCTTACTGCCTATACTGATTACAAAACAGTAGTTGATTCAATAAATAAGGGAGAAATATATGGCTTCTTTAATAAGCCATTTGATCCTGAGGTTGTAAAGATGTCGATTAATAAAGCCATTGAAGTTTACAACTTAAGGATTTCAAATAAAAAAATGGTGAAGGAACTTGAAAATGCAAATATCAAACTTCTGGATCTCGATAAATCAAAAACTCGTTACCTGAACATCCTGACAAACGAGATCCGATCCCCTATAAATAAGATAATGAGTGCCATTCACATGCTTAAGGATCGGATCGGGTCAAATGATTTAAATGAATTGCTTTTTTATCTTGATACTTCTGTTTCACGTCTCGAAAGTTTTTCATTTGCTGCTAACCAACTT
Organism: Bacteroidales bacterium; assembly: GCA_038316435.1. Taxonomy (GTDB): domain Bacteria; phylum Bacteroidota; class Bacteroidia; order Bacteroidales; genus JACJXF01. Next base: position 67,848 of record JBBQAQ010000016.1, read on the forward strand.
TCAAGGCTGAATGCCGAAAGCAAATTAGTTCTCGAAGGCAAAATTGTTTCACTGAGGGAATTGATGGAACTCTGTGTACTTGAAAATAAAAATTTACTCGATAAATTCCAGACCGGAGTTGAATTATCTGAAACCGCGACTGATCTTCAAGTCAGTGGCGAATCAGAACTTTTGATGGCCTGTTTGAATACTTTGTTAATGAATTCCCTAAAACATACAGAGAAGAGCGGGATTATAAATCTTTCATCGGGAGAAACGGAGAAAGAGGTTTATCTTGAGATTACAGATCAGGGGTTTTCATATTCAAAAAACCAGATTGATAATATTTCCTCCTTTTTTTCAGAGGATAAAAAGTCAACTGACTTTACACCAGGCATTGAACTGATACTGGCAAAACAAATTATGATTTCACATGGCGGGTCGATAGTCATTCAAATGAACTCCGATGAAAAAGTATCGACAAAAATGATATTCCCAAAGATTAAATAAGTAGCAGAGAATGACCGAATCGATGTTAACAGCTTTAATGAAATTGTTTGCAATCCTTGCAAGCATCAATAAAGACGTTGCAATAATTCTGTCCAGAAACTTTGTGTACTCCTATCTTAAAACCCAATTCAATCAGAAAATTGTTGATCAGTCTTTGGTTATTTTTGATAGGGAGATTAGTAAACTTATAGCTCTGGAGGGGATGAAAGAATCGAAACGTACCTCCTCTCTTTCCGTTAAAGTTTTATCCATTTGTACCGAGATAAATCAGGGCTTGCATGTACGAGGTAAATATCTGATTATTGTTAGCCTCATTCAATTCTCCAAATATTTCGAGGAATATTCTGATTCTTCCGAGGATTTCAGGCAGACGATAAGTGATATGGTGAAGACAATTGCTGAGTATCTGAGAATAAATGAAGAAGAGTATAATAATTGTAAAGTTTTCATTTCGGAGAAATTTTATAACGTTCCGCAACGGGATAAACTCCTCGTTGTGAGCGATATAAGTTCTTTTAGCTTTTCCAAAATCAATTATTTACGCAAGGAAAAACTAAATGGACAATTCTTTTTCTTAAAAGTACAACAATCTGATCTTATCCTGTTTTATTATACTGGATTTGAAAGAATTGAATTGACTAACAATATTGTTTTCCCGGGTCATATTTATATTTTTCCAAAGGGAGCTGCTTTGAAAAATGAACTAATCAGCCCGATTTATTATAGTGATATTGAGACTGCTTTTCTTAAAACAAAAACATTCACTCAGATATCCTTATTGGCTGAAAATATTGAGTTTCGTTTCCCAAAAAGCCACAATGGAATTTATCGTTTTAGCTTCGCGGCTGAATCGGGCGATCTGATAGGAATCATAGGTGGTTCTGGCGCCGGAAAATCAACCTTGCTCAAGGTTTTAAATGGGAGTTACAAGCTGGAAAACGGAAATATCTTTGTAAATGGGAATTCATTACACTCTGAAGCCGGTCTGCTTAAGGGATTTATTGGATACGTTCCTCAGGATGATCTGCTTATTGAGGAGCTCACAGTTTACCAGAATTTGTATTACAATGCGAAACTTTGTTTAGGTGATCTGAACGATGCCGAAATCCACGATGCTGTTGTAAAATACCTTAACAATCTAGATTTGTTTTATATTAAGGATCTGCAGGTTGGATCTCCCCTGAATAAGTTCATTAGCGGAGGGCAACGCAAGAGGCTGAATATTGCTCTAGAACTTATAAAAGAGCCTATTATTCTTTTGGCCGACGAGCCCACAACAGGTTTATCTTCAACTGATTCCGAGAATGTGATGCAGTTATTAAATGACTTATCACTTCAGGGGAAAATAGTTATAATCAATATTCACCAGCCTTCTTCGGAAATCTTTAAGATGCTTGACAGGCTTCTGATTCTGGATAAAGGAGGTTATCCCATTTATGTTGGAAATCCGCTTGATTCGTTTTCTTACCTCAAAGATATTGCCACACGGATTGATGCTTCAGAAATTGAATGTCCATATTGCGGAAATGTACAACCAGATGAACTTCTAAAAGTTATAGAAGCCAAGCAGGTTAATGAATTTGGGGAATATACCAACGATAGAATAATTCTACCAGAGAAATGGTATGAAATGTTTCTTGCCAATCTTCAGGGCAATGTGAATCTTGGAAACACAGTTAGGGAGATTCCCGCCTCAAGATTCAAAACTCCCAATCGCATTAAACAGTTTTTTACCTACAGTGAGCGAAATTTTTTCAGTAAGCTGGCTGACGTTCAATATTCATTATTTGCTTTGTTTATTTCTCCTATTCTGGCTGTAATCCTTGGCTTTTTTACCAAATATGTAAGTGGGAGCACCGGAGATTTGCATGAATATCAGTTTATTGATAATGTGAATCTTCCAGCATACATTTTTATGAGTGTGATTGTAGCTTTATTTATCGGACTTATTATATCCGCTGAAGAAATAATAAAAGACAGCCGAATTCTTGAAAGAGAAAGGTTTTTGAATTTAAGCAGGATTTCATATTTAAATTCAAAAGTTACCTTCCTGTTTGTTCTATCATCACTTCAGATGATCATTTTTGTTCTTATAGGCAATCAGATTCTCGATATTAAAGGAATGACAGCCAATTACTGGATTGTTCTGTTTTCCACAGCCTGTTTTGCTGTGATGCTTGGATTAAATATTTCCTCGGCTCTCAAATCGGTTATTGCAATTTATATAACAATTCCTTTCATTTTAGTTCCTCTCATTCTCTTATCCGGTGTGATAGTTAAATATGACAAGATGCATTACAGCATTGCATCCAGCAAGTTTGTGCCTGTTGTTGGAGATGTAATGGCTTCGCGCTGGGCTTATGAAGCATTGATGGTTAATCAGTTCAGGAACAATGCCTATCAGAAGAATTTTTATGAAGTTGACCGCGAATCTGCAAATTTATCATACGAATTGAATTTTCTGATACCGGCACTCATCAATAAAGTGAACGATTACGAGAGGATGGTCCAGGATACTGCAAAAATCTCAAAGACACGCAAAGCATCCCTTTTAATACAGAATTCAATTGAAAAGCTGAGTTTTAAGTTTCAGATGGAACAATTGATGACGAGGGATACTAATCGTAAAGAAATACTTAATGTACCGGCGATAAGAGAGTACTTAAACCAATGTCGCAGTCAGCTATCACGCAAAACAAATTCCCTGATAGTTGAAAAAGATAAGATTTTTGAAAACCTGAGAGAAAAAGGAATGTCGAATGATGATCTTATTCTATTTAAGGCAAATTATTTTAACAGAAGTGTTTCTGATATGGTATTGAATACCAATGAAATGGCCAAGATCATTGAAACCGGGTCTAATTTTATCCGAAAAGATTCACCTGTTTATCAGGAACCACTTTCAAAATATGGACGAGCACAGTTTTATGCAGGCAGCAAAAGAATCGGTCCATATAAGATTGAGACAATATGGTTTAATACCATGGTTTTATGGATCATGACTGCTTTTCTTTATGTTACACTGGCAACCGATTTGCTAAAAAAGACAATGAAAAGACTATCAAAAACTCAGGATAAAAAAAGTAAGAGGTAATTTTTTCGGGTTAAATTTCTGCTTTGGTGGTATTATTTCTTATTTTAGCATCGATACTAAAAAACATATTGATTTGAATCAAAAATAAATAAATTGCAAAACTTTCCAGTTTTGATAATTACAGGATGAAAAATGAAATTACTTAATTCCCAATACTATGAGTAATATTAAGAAGTTCCTATGGTTACTGTTAATAAGTGCTGTTGTTATTAATTTCACTTCATGTAAAAATGTGGAGCCAAAAAACAATAAGGATCAGACTAAAGCTCTTGCCGACACATCCGATCCCAATGCAAAATATTATGCATCTGTAGTATTTTTACTTCCTTCGCCGGGTGAAATTTTGGAGCGTTTTTACAATGCAGACATTCCCTATAATCCTGAATTATTAAACGATCCCGATAATAAAGATAAATATATCGGTTCCAAAGCTCAGGCTTTGAATCTCGGAGTTTATATTACAGATATGGCCTATTCAGCTCTTTTTGAGCGTTCCAGCGAAACGGTTAAATACCTTGAATCGATCCAATCATTAAGTACTGATGTCGGAATTTCTTCAACCATTTTTGAGTCACTGCTGACACGATCAAAATCAAATGCAGGGAAAATTGATTCGCTTGTATCGATTTCGAATGAGGCTTTTGCAAATATGCTCGAGTTTCTTGAAACCGGTGGTCGTGAAATTACCGTTGCACAGCTATCTGCAGGAGCTTATGTAGAGTGTTTGCATATTGCACTCGGGTCTATTGAAGAGTATTCAGAAGATAATAAAGCACTTCAATTACTCACAGATATGAAATATCCGATGGAAAATCTGCTTGATAAAGCTAAAAGTTCTGCTTCTGCCGAGGAAAACAGTATAATTATTAATTACCTGAATCAAATTTCGCTTATTTTTAATGAACTGGAAACAAGGGCTTCAAAAACAGTTGTAACCCAGAATAAGAAAGGTTCTATAACAGTTGGAGGAGGTTCTGAAAGTAAGATTACCAAAGATGACTTTAATAAAATGAAAAGTCAGGTCGGGAAAATAAGAAAGAGTATTGTTAGTTTTTAGTTCAAACCATTGATATTGAAAGCCATGAAAATTTTATCATATATAGGAATCAGTTTACTTTTAATTTCATTTTCAGCTCCAGAAGTTTTAAGTCAAAGCTGTAATAAGTTCCATCTTTATGGAACCTGCATGCAATACCCCGGAGCAGGTTTTAAAATCGATGGACAATCCAGAAGTAATGTAATCGGTGTTGGAGATAAATTAGTTTACAATGTAATCTTTTACGGTGAGCGTGACTATAAATTGATTTTCTGCGCCACCGAGCTTTTTAATCCGGTTCATTATGTTTTACTGGATGCAGAAACAAGAGATCTGATTTACGACAGTAAAAAAGACGATTACTCTGAAACCATTGAATTGAGCATTGAAACCACCAGACGAATCATGATTGAAGTATCGGTTTTGGCTCTCAATACCGACACTCAGGTTACAGATGATTATTTCGGATGCATTGGTTATCTGATGAATTATAAAGCTAAAAAGAAATAAGCTCCTTAATTTCTTGGTTGATTAAGTTACTTATCGACACGGGAATCAAAATAGTTTTGTACAAAGCTATAACATCCATATTTTTCTATCCATATTAAAACCCTAAAGGGATTAAGTTAGAATGGAATCAAAATGCTGAAAACACGTAACTTAAAATAGTTTAAAAGAGCCATCAGGAAAGGTATCTTTTCAAAAGCAAAAATGAATAAACTTTGCAAAAAAGGCCGCCACAATGAAGTGACGGCCTTTAACTTGATTAAACTACCTAAACCTTATTTTCTATTTAACAAAACTCAAACTTACAGGGCTAGTTCCAGTTCCCAGTACGCGGGCATAATAGATTCCGCTTTCAAGTGATTTTACATTTAACACTATTTCACTGGATGAAATGTCGTCAAATGTCTGACTGAGCCTTTTTTGTCCCAATGAATTATAAATCTCAACTATAAGATTTTTGTTCGCTTTCCCACTGAACTGAAAATGTAGCTCATCTGAAACAGGGTTCGGGAACAGGTTTACAACCAGAACTTTTGAATCCTTTACTGCTGTAGACTGGTTTAATGCTATCTGTTCAGTATACACCAAATTTCCAGATTGATCCAGGACATTTAAGGTCACGTATTTTTCAGTATTTCCCTCGAAACCATATTTTACATTTTCGCCTGTCATGGTAGTTCCATCGCTGAATACCCAATTACAGGTGTAGTTTGAATCGGGTACAGCATAATTAAGATCGTAATATGAACCATTGCCATAAATTTTCCAGTATCCAAAGGGATCAATATTCTGGTTATAGTCAATTATTGCAAAAGACCCAACGAGCTGACATCCGTCAATACCTGTGATACTTACATAATATGGTGAATTAACGCAAAGTCCGGTTGCTGAAGGTCCGGTTTCGCCGGTTGACCAATAATAATCGACAACTTCAATACTGTTGCCGGCAGCGTCAACGAGACTAGCGCTGGCAGTTCCGTTGCAATAGTTTCCACCGAGTGTGTTTGAGGTGGTTATAGAAATGAAGTTCTTACAAGGATCATTATAAAAAGTATCGATCACTCCTCCCATGTAAACATAATCGCAATAAACGCTTTTACAATTATCGTCGCTAACTGTTGTAAGACAAACTTTGTAATAATTTGCAATTGGTGGTCCGAGGTAACCTGAGGCATCGAGAGAATCATTTCTCTTCATAAAAGTATGAAAAGGGTTTTGCTCATTGGAGAAAGTGCCATCGCCAAAATCCCAGTACCATAAGCTTACATTTCCCATGGAGATATCTTGGAAAGAATATTGTTCAGGATAAGATTCCATAACATAATAAGTGTATTGGGCCTGACATGCAGGATCGATAAGAGTATCCTTATATCCAACGTAGACAGGGGAGCAATATGAGCTTTCACAACCGTCAGAAGTAGTGATACTGAGACAAACATTGTACATTCCTCCCATGAAATTATAAGCATGGACAGGATTGGCTTCTTCGCTAAAGTTGCCATCGCCAAAATCCCAATGGTAGGAAAGAGTATTTTCAGGAACGGATACTTTGAACGAATATGGAATTACCTCAGGAATAGTGATCATTGTATCATTACGGTAGGGGTAAAAATATGCAAAGCATGAGCTATCGGGATAAATTACGGTGTCGGAATAGTTTTCAAGAGCTTTACAAACGGTTGAAATGCAGCCATCTTTTGTTTTTATGGTAAGACAAACTTTAGGAACAAAGACACCATTTGCATTGGTTCCGGAGGGCGTTCCATATAAAAAGGTAAAAATGTGCATAGGATTCTGTTCTTCGGAAACTGTGCCATCGCCAAAATCCCACAGCCAGGTTTCAACATCGCTGTAGGACTGATCGTAAAAATTTACTGCCATTCCAGGGGCAAACATCATTATCTCATAATTCACCTTCCAATTATAATCTGCCTTGCAGCCCGATGCAGGATCGGTTTGTGGTATTGCAGGAATGCTGAAGGTCAGCAGTGCTATAAGTGTAAAAAATGTGGCTTTCATACTATACAATTTTATGGATTTTATAATAAGATGAAGAAAAAGAAAAAAGGGTTGCGTAAAGGTACGTTAGTTATCTTCAGAATGTCAAGTTAAAATCGACATTGACCACTTTTCATTTTATAGGAACTGATAAAATCAGGATGGATTTATTTTTCAAGAAGGAACAGACATAGGAATGTAGTTTTCAGCCTCATTTTTATTGCAACTTAAAAGTGAAACTGAGCAGTTTTTCATAGATTCATTTTATAAAAAAAGATTACTGCCCCATGTCTTTCAATAAAGCTTCTGTTTTTATAACTATGGCGAATTCGTTGTGCAGTCCGGCCAACTGAGTTTGATGAAGAATTTCAGCTAAGTACTTTTTTCCATCGGGACCAACTTTATCGAATGTAGCAGTAGCATCTGAAACAACATAAGTCTGATATCCAAAGTTACCGGCCATTCTCACTGATGTTGAAATACAATGATCAGTTGTGAGTCCTGCGATGACCAGACTTTTAAACGTCGAGTTGCTCTTTCAGGTTAGTGCCAATGAATGCACTGTTAATATTTTTTTCGATAACAGGTTCATCCTTTAAAGGAATGACAAATTCATTAAACTCATTACCCGGTTTTCCTTTAAAAAGTATTGAATTTGGATTGGAAGAGTTATGCTTCACATGAAATACAGGGAGCTTCTGAGTTCTCCAGAATTTAAGAAGTTTACCAGCATTTT